>NZ_CP060298.1:670000-1340000 GCF_014303395.1 Nakamurella sp. PAMC28650 | reverse complement strand
CCTCGGCCGGAAGGCTGATGCCCGTCACGATCTCGGTGATCTTCTGGGTGAGCACCGCCACCAGCCCGAGCACGACGCCGGCCGGGCCGGTGCTGCCCCGACGGTGGATCCCCGAGGCCCACCGATATTGCAGGAGAGCCCAGAGCCCCTGCTCCAGGAGCAGCGGCTTGATCGTGGAGCCGCCGTGGTGGGCGCGGTAGCGCCCGAGATCCTCGAGGAACTCGGGCCACCAGGGTCCGCGTTCGGTGAGCGAACACTTCCCGGTCGAGGGATACGACTCCGCATCCTGTGAGCCCGAGGCGTTCATCGGTCGTTCCCGGCACCCACGACGACAGGCAGCGCGGTCCCGGTGACCAGGTCGTGGTAGAGCCGGTCGAAGGAGGCCGCCGTCCGGTCGATCCCGTAGGCGTCGGAGATGTTGGCCGGCAACGGGAATCGACCAGAGGCCCGGAGGTCAAGGACCTGCTCGACGCACAGCCGGATGCTCTGTGCCTCGGACACCCCAGAGTCGGCGGCGGCCAGCTGGACCGCCCAGGCCGGCTGCTCGCCGAGTTCGTCCAGCGCGGGGCACTGGGCGTAGACCACCGGGAGTCCGGCCCCCAGGCCCTCGAGCACGGCCATGCCGAACGTCTCGTCACGGCACGGGCTGACCATCACGTCCATCGCGGCCAGCAGGGCCGGCACGTCGGGGCGGGGCCCCGTCAGGTGCACGCAGTCGGCCACGCCGAGTTCGGCGGCGCGGGCCGCCAGGGGACCGCGCAACGGTCCGTCGCCGACCAGCAACAGTTCCCGGAAACCGTGTTCCAGGGTGGGAGCCAGTGCCTCGAGCAACTGCGGGAAGCGCTTGACCGGATCGAGCCGGCCGACCGCGCCGATCAGCACCGTGCCCGGCCCCACCCCGAATTCGGCGCGCCGCGCCTGACGGTCGTCGTCCGCGAACGCCAATTCGTCGAAGTCGATGCCGTTGTCGATGACGCTGATCCGGTCGGGCGCGACGCCCCAGCGCAGCAGCCGCGTCTTCGTGGTCGCCGACACCGCAACGGTTCTGGTCACCATGGATTCCAGCGACCGGTAGATCCGGCGCAGCGTGGGCGTCAGCGGCCGCATCTCCATGCTGGTCTCCATCAGCGAGTGCTCGCTGGAGATGATCGTGCGCACGCCGGCCAGCCGCGCCGCCGGGATGCCCCACAGCTGTGCGGACAGCAGGTGGACGTGGACCGCGTCCGGGCGCATCTGCCGCAGCCGCAGCGCCAGGCGGGGAATCGCGGTGAGCTTGCCGAGTCCGTCCATGCCGAGCACGTCGACCTCCGCGCCGGCCGCCGTCATCCGGTCGGCGATGGTGCCGCCGCCGTACAGCGCGATGGTGCGGTGGGCGTTGCCGCTGTGCCCGATCAGCGACTCGAGTTGTTTCTCGGCCCCGCCGGTGGTCAGCGTGGTGATGATCTGCGCGATCCGCAGCGGTCGCCCGGGCGCGCGCGCCGGAGCCAGCTCGCGGTAAACGTCGGCCAGCGCCGCGGCGCAGCCCTCCCAGGTCGGCAGTTCGAAACCAGCTGCCGCGCGCGGCTTTCCGTCGGCGTTCTGGGTCAGCATGTCGACCAGGGCCGCCGCGACCTCGGCCGGACCGGCCGCCACGTCGATGCCGCGGACCAGCCCGTCCTCGACCAGGTCGCCGATGCCGGCGACGTCGCAGCCGAGCACCGGGAGCCCGAGGGCCAGTGCCTCCATGATGCCGACCGGGTGGGCCTCGTAGCTGGACAGCGCCGCCATCACGCTCGAGCCGGCCAGGATGGAGGCCATCTGGGCGCGCTCGGTCGGCGGCAGATGTCTGATGGTGACCTCGTCGCTGACTCCGAGAGTTGCGGCCAGGGCGCGCAGTTCGCTCTCGTAGGGCCCGCCGCCGAGGATCGTGAGGCGGGCGCCCGGCACCGCGCGCCGGATGATCGGGAGCGCCTCGATCGCGCGGTGGTGCCCCTTGTACTTCTCCAGTCGCCCGCTGGAGACGATGGTCCCGGGCTGCGGCAGCACACCGGCCGGTACCGGCGGCAGCGCTCCGCCGTTGTTGATGACGGTGAAGTGGTCGGGATCGATCCCGGTGTCCGCCGAGAAGCTCTTCTTCTCGAACCGGCTGACCGCCACCAGTTTCGCCGACCGGGACAGCAACGGCGCCAACGCCCTGGTCCGTACCCAGCCCATCACCGAGCGGCCGGCGGTGGAGTAACCGCCGGTGTGGAAGGTCAGCACGTACGGGATCCGTGCCGACAGCGCGGCCAGCATGCCGACCAGTGGCACGAAGGTCTGGCCACCCTGCAGGTGCACGACGTCCCAGCCGCCGGAGCGGATCACCTTCACCAGACCGGGCGAGAAGTAGTAGTCCTTCTCGCGCGGCCACGAGCGGCGCCGGATCACCCGGACCCCGTTGATCACATCCTCTTTCGGCAGCTCGCCACTGCGATCCGTGGTCAGGATGGTGATCTCGATGTCCGGCATCTCCCGCAGACGCGAGGTCACCTCGGCCACATGGGTTTCCAGGCCGCCGAGTTCGGGATAGAAGCGCTGGACGACCTGCAGCACCCGGATCGGCCGAGTCGCAGCCGGGTCGGGCACGCGGTGCCGCGTCATCCGGTGGCGCCCGTCGACGGAACGGCGGAGGCGGTCGCGGTGGTGTCGAAGATCAGCTGACGCAGTACGACGGTGGTACCGGGCTGGACCAGTTGCACCAACGCGCGCGTCCTGGCCGGCACCGCGATCACCAGGGCGCTGGACACTCCGGCCGAGACGGTGACGTTCTTGGCCAGCACGACCCGGCTGGTCGAGGTGACCAGGTCGACCTCGAACGGACCCTGCTCCGACCCGGAGGAGACGGTCAACGTCGCGACCCCGTCCCGCACCGGCGTGCTCGCGAGATCCAGTGGGGCGACGTGGGTGCGCTGGAAGGACTGCGTCGAGATGACGATCGCGAAGACCAGGATCGCGGCCGCGGCCACGCCCCAGATCGCCGTGGGCAGACTCGAGCGGCTCCACAGCGGCCGGAACGGACTCGGGGGCACGTCCTCGCCGAGACCGACGATCGTCAGGAGCAGGATGGCCAGCAGCACGGCGCCGATCGACCAGCTGGTGCGGCCGATGCCGCCCGGCACGTAGTTCAGCAGCAGGCCCAGCAGGCCCAGGACCACGACGAGCATGCCGCTGCCGACCAGTGCGGCGTCCAGCATGCCGCGACGGCGGAGACGGACAACACGCTCGACCACGACGACCGATGCGGCGACCGTCAGCAGGGTGCTCAGCCAGGTCGGGGCGGACAGCGCGGCGACGATGGCGGCGGCCACGGCCAGCGCCATCCGCCAGCCGATGTCGCGGAACCATGCGGAGGAAGCACTGCGGGCCGGCTGATCCGCGGCCGGGGCCCGGTCGTCCGGCTTCCGGTCCGTCGAGGTGGTGCTCATCCGCGCAGTCCCCTCACGTCGTAGATCACCAGCGCGCCGTTGTCGTAGACGCGCTGGACACCGGGCACCGAGGCGAATTTGGCCAGTGCCGCAGCCGGTACCGGGCCGGACCGCTGGCCGCCGCCGAACTCGCCGCTCTCGATGTAGTACTGCTGGTGCGGCAGGCCGGTGGAGAGCCTGGTGTCCACGATCAGGTAGTCCATCCTGGCCCGCTTGATCAGCGCGACGTCCTTGTCGGTGTAGGCCGGATCCAGCAGCAGCCGGGAGGCGTCGATGTTGCTGGACACGTGCAGGATGGTGAACTGACCGCCGAGCTCGGCGGCGAGGCCACCGGAGGTGCGGTCGCCGTAGATCACGCTGTCCGGCCGCACACCGGCCGAAAGCCATTGCGCCGCAGCGATGTTGGCGGCGTCGACACTGCGCGCGTCGGCCGAGATCTGGTACGGCCCCGGCAGTTGGCCGGACGTCGGACCTGCTCCGAGCACGATGTTGCCGTAGAACATGACCAGGCCCGCGACCACGATCGCCATCAACGAACGCAGGCGCCAGTGCGACCGCCAGAGCCACCAGCCCATCACGACGGCCAACCCGATGAACACGAAACCGGAGGCCCGGTCGCCGACCTCGGCGGTGGCCGCCGTCAGGTGACCGCCCGGGATGACGGGGTAGAGCAGTGCCAGGAAGCCGACGATCACGGCGAGGGCCTGCGGACGACGTCGGCGGCTCCACAGGAAGCGGAGCACGACGAACATGGCCAGGCCGCCGAGCAGCACCGCCGACAGCAGGAGTGCCTGCTCCCAGCGGGCCGGTCCGGTGCCGGCCGAATCCGCGAAAAGTGCCTTCGTCTGCTTGCCCTCGGTCAGGCTGGTGACGTCGGAGGTCGAGCTGCCGACGATCGACTGCAGGTAGGTCCGCAGCGGACTGCCCGGGTTGAGTGCCGCCACCAGCGACAGCACCGCACCGGACGCCGTCATCCAGATCAGGCCGCCCCGGTCGTGCAGGCTGGTGATCAGACGGCGACGGTCCACCCTGGACTGCGGGGCCCTCGGGTCCTCGGTCGCGGGACGACGCCGGTCGAAGCGCCCGACGATGACGTCGACGATCAGCCAGACGGCGAAGGCGGCGACCAGCAGGATCGCCGTCAGGTGGTGGGTGAACGTCGTCATCGCGGTGGCGGCGATCGGCAGGACGAGGGCCGTCCTGCTGCCGCGGCGACGGACGGCGAACAGGTAGACCGAGAAGATCGCCAGCGGCAGGGCGAGCGTCTGGTAGGAGTACTGGGAGTTGAAGAACAGCTCCTGCGGGTTCAGGACGTAGACCACCGCACCGACGGCGCCCGCCCGGCGCGACCCGGTCACCAGCCCGACCACGGCGATGATCGCCAGCGAGATGATCATCCGGGCCAGCAGCAGGGTGATCGTGCTCGACACGAACGGCGTCAGACCGGTCAGGCGCTGGATCGCGTCGGTGACGACCTCCAGGCCCGGGTAGTAACCGGAGACCGGCAGCAGCGGGTTCTCGGTGAACAGGCGCGACGTCTGGTCGATCTGCCGCAGGGTGTTCCCGTGAATCAGCTCGTCGTGGAAGGCGAACTGGGTCGGGTTCAGCACCAGCCTGCTGACCTGCAGGATCATCGGCATGGCCACCGCGAGGATCATCCGCTCGACGTGCGGGGTCCCGCGGAGCACGATGCGGAAGCAGGCCGGCAGGAAGATCATCACGAGACCGACGGCCCAGGCGGCCTGCGTCCAACCCGCGACCGAACCGGAGCGACCGGCGTTGGCGGCGATCGCCATCAGCACCACACCCAGGGACATCACCACCAAGGCGGGACCGGCCAGGTTCGACGGTCCGAGGATCCCGCGGTGCACCTTCTCCGTGGCCGGCGGACGCTCCGCGCGTGGGACGCCGTGTCGGTGCGGATCCGCCGTGAGGACGGCCGCGGTCGGCGCGCGTGGTGGTTCCGGCACCGTCATCGTGGCGACACTATCGCCACGCTCGATGACCTGCAGTCTGCCGATCAGGGATTCTTCCTGGCGGGGCGAGAAATCGGCCGGTTGCGGTACGGACAGAGCCAACTCCGGGATGGCCATGGCCAGTTCGGGAGCCGAGTCGACCGGAAGTGCCTCCGGGTCGAGGGCGATCTCCCGGCGGTAGCGGCGCCACCCCTGGTAGAGCGGCACCGCCAGCACCACGGCCTCGACGAAGAGCACGGCCACCCAGCCCAGGCACAGGCCGATGGTGCCACCGAGGTGCGCGCCGACCGCAGCCGCCACCAGTTCAACGACCAGGAAACCGCCCAGCAGGTAGACGGCCTCGGTGGTGCGCCCCTGCACCCGGCGCAGCGCGATGAAGTGGTCCTTGATGACGAACGGGATACCGGCCAGCACCAGCGCCCGCAGGATGTTGACGCCCTCGCTGGCGTACGACTGACCGAACAGGCTGAGCACGAAGCCGGCCAGCGGGTACATCGCCAGGTTGGCCAGCACGCTGACGGCCAGGCTGAACGGCAGGGTCAGTCGGATGCGGCTGAGCACCTCCCGCTCGCTCCCGCTGGCGGAGGCGAACAGGCTGATCGCGATGGCGTAGGGCAGAGCGAAGACGAAGCCGGACACCATGATCGCCGTGTTGAAGTAGGCGTTCTCCCTGGCCGAGAGCAGGACGGTGACCATGATCGGCAGGATCTGCAGCGCGGCCTGCAGGGTGGTGTTCAGGGCATGGTGGCTGGCCGCCATCCGGCCGAGGCCCTTCAGGGCCTTGGGATCGGCCAGCCGCCGCTGGGTCTGCAGACCCCATCCGCCGCGGGTGCGCAGCGAGACCAGCGGCAGCGAGACCAGCGTGCCGACCGCCCAGGCCAGGAAGATCGTCATACCGCCGCTGAAGCCGGCCTGGTGGAAGACGACCAGGGCGCCGATCTTGACCACGCTGGCCAGCACGTTGCGCTCGAACTGCAGGATGCCGACGCCGATGGTCAATACCGCCTGGTCCAGCACCAGCACGACGGCCATCAGGGCGGTGCCGGCCGCGAAGCCGAGGGTGGTCAGCGGGGTGGCGACCAGCGGGCGGAGGTTGGTGGCGCCGAAGACGTGCACCGCGACGAGCGGGACGATGATGGCGAGCACGGCGCTGGTGCCACCGGCCGTCAGGAGCGACGTGCGGACCAGGACCCGGCGGTCGCCCTGGTCGGTGAGCGGCAGGCGTGCGATCAGCAGGGTGCCGAGTCCGAGCGAGCCGAGCGAGCTGAGCAGCAGCATCATCGCCACCGCGGCCCCGGCGACACCGACGTCGGAGGTGACGAAGCTGCGGGCCGCGAGCGTCCAGAAGCCGAGCCCGAGGATGCTGGTGAGGGCCTGCGTGCCGACCAGCGAGGCACTGATCCCGATGACCTTCTTCAATCCCGAACGAGGCGGGGCGACCGGTGTGTCCACGCGTTCACCTACTTCGCTCAGCATCGCGTTCCATCCATTTCACGGTCGACGGGGTTCGGAGGCCGACCGGCGCGAGATGGCTATCGACCGGGACCACCCTGTCCCAGGGGCACCGGCGACGACTTCACGCGATACTCAGCGGTGATCGTCAGTGCTTCCCTGACGCAGCGTACTGAAGATCTGGTCGCTGCGACTAGAATTTGAGCGATCTATAGCCCAATAGGGTGATCATCACAGCGCGCAACCTGACCCATTCGTCACTCTGAGCAATTGTGCATTGACCACCTGACAGTGTTCGCAAGGCGAATCCAACGGGAACATGCCCGTTGACCATCACGACCGCCCCTCACCCGTCTGGCAGAATCGGCGATGGTGCGGTCGACACAACGAGACCTCTGCAGCGCTTGCGCACCTGCGACGCTCACGTGTGCGCACCTTTCCGGGAGGCTGACGATGCACCGCTGGACGCCATGGTGGTTGGCAATCGGCGTGATCGTGGCTGTCGCCGGTACGGCCTGCACCAGCGCGTCCGGTTCCGGCAAGTCGACCGTCCTGGCCTCCGCGGAGCCGGCGGGCAGCGGCGCCGCGGGGTCGGCCGTGTCCTCGGCCGCGATCGGCGCGACGGTCTTCACGTGCCCCTCGGCCGCCGAGATCAACTCTCTGACGGCGATGGGGTTCACCGCCGCCGTCGGCAACGGCACCGACCACTGCGAATACGTCGTGACGACCGGGTCGACCCAGGCCGTGCGGGTCTCCATCAACCACCCGCCCGCGTCCGCGACCAGCGCCGGGCAGACGCTCCCGGAGTTCCGGGCGGCCATCGTCGCCGCCGGCAACGTCGTCCTGACGACCGCTCCGCAGTACTCGACCGACTCGTTCATCGCCCGGTTCGGGACCCTGTCGTGCTCGGTGTTCGCATTGGCCCGGGACGGCCAGGTGATGCAGGTGCAGGCCTCGCACCAGACGCCGGTCCCCCTCGACGACTGCTCGCTCGCGCAGTCCGTCACCGCCGTGGCCGGTACCGCCACCCGTGCGGCCGCTCCAACTTCCGCGCCGGGCTCCGGGGCTGGGTCTGGAACGGTGTCGGGGTCTGGACCGGTGTCATCGGGCCAGATCGGGGTCTCTTCGGGCCCTGCGACATCGTCCACGCCCGTCCTACCGACGCCCACCCCGACTCCGGCCCCGGTGCCGACACCGAAGACGCCCAGGCGGCCGAGCACTCCCTCCTCGACCAGCGAGGTGTTGATCTTCTCGACCGGCCCCGCTGCCAGCCTCACCCTGCCGACGCCCAGGACCACCCGCTCCCGCTGACGCGCGGCTCCGACTACCCGCTGTTCTCACTGCGGGCCGACCGATCCGCCGGACGGGTGACGAAACATCATCTCGCCCATCCGGCTCGTGCTCGGGGCCGAATCCCCCGGACGACCAAGAATCTCGTGAACAGTTGATGGGCGGGTTTGTGATGACTGAAGAGACTTTCCTCGGCGGGCGTCCGGTGCTGGAATTCCAGACCGGGCACGACCGTCGTTCCTTCCTGAAGTGGGCCGGCCTGGTCGGCGTGGGCGCGAGCCTGGTCACCGGTGGCCTGCTGGAAGCACCCACTGCCGCTGACGCGCAGGAAATCCTCGCTGCGGCCAAGACCGGCGGCGACATCGACATCCTCAACTACGCGCTGGTGCTGGAATACCTGGAGCTGGACTTCTACCTCACCGGCCTGTCCCGCAACCTGCTCAAGGGTCGGGACCTGGAGCTGGTCACCACCATCTCCGACCACGAGAAGTCGCATGTCGCCGCTTTCACCGGAGCGATCAAGACGCTGGGCGGCACGCCCATCACGCGGCCGAAGTTCAACTACCCGGCCAACAGCTGGCTCACCCGTGACGGCCTGCTGAGGAACGCCTCGACGCTGGAAGAGCTCGGCGTCTCCGCCTACCAGGGCCAGGTCCCGCTCATCCAGCATCCCGACGTCCTCGCGGCCGGCGCTGCCGTCGCCGGTGTCGAATCCCGCCACGCGTCGGTGCTGGCGACCCTGATCGGCGGGGACCCCTTCCCGTCGCCGATCGAGGAGCACCGCACGAAGGCGCAGGTCATGGCCGTGGTCAAGCCCATTCAGGCCTGACGCTCCGGGTCCCATTCAGTCGGTACGCTGAACAGGCGCCGCAAGCGAGAACGCTTGCAGCGCTGCGGCTGTTCTAGCTCCTGACGTTCTCCTGGCGTCTGTTTGCGCGCTGCGCGCCAGCTGGTGAGCACCGCCACTACGTCCAGCTGCATCAACGTCATCGACGGTCCCTCGGACGGCTTCCTCAGCGCGTCGAGGATGCGGTCGTTCAAGTGGGTGACCATCTCTCGGACCTGGGCCTCGGTGCTTAGCTCGGCCGCGGTGACCTGGATGTCCTCCGCTTCCTTGCGGAGCGCAAGGGCCGGCGGCAGGAACGCGACACCGTCCAGCCCCTCGCGCTGCATGTACTGCCGGAGCCACCAGTTCTCGTCCTTGGGGCCGCCCAGGTCGGCGAGAGGCTTGCCCGCGCCGGGCAGGTTGTCGAACACGCCACGCTCCTGCACCTCGCGGATCTGACGCTCGACGATGCGATCGATGCTGCCGGACATGGTTTCCTTCCCGACCTGTCGAACCTCGCACAGTGACTTCGCCTCTCCAAAATTGCCAGGCCGCTCCCGGGACGACCAACGACGGTCGAATGCTCGAGCTCACCCGCGTCCGCCCCCTACATCAGGAACCGGTACGCCGCACTCCCGGGTTCGATGCGCTCGGACTCCATCGGCGTCCCCGCCATGCGCTCCAGCAGCCCAACGAGCCCCTCCGCCGACCCGAGCTCGATCCCGACCAGCGCCGGACCGGTCTCCCGGTTGTTGCGCTTCACGTACTCGAACAGCGTGATGTCGTCATCCGGGCCGAGCACCTCGTCCAGGAACCGGCGCAGTGCGCCCGGCTCCTGCGGGAAGTCGACCAGGAAGTAGTGCTTCAACCCGGAATGCACCAGCGACCGCTCCACGATCTCCCCGTACCGGGACACGTCGTTGTTGCTGCCGGAGATCAGGCACACGACCGTCGACCCCGGCGTCAGCTCCAGCAACGGCAAGGCCGCCACCGACAGCGCACCAGCCGGCTCGGAGATGATGCCCTCGTTCTGATAGAGCGACAGCATCTCCGTACAGATCGCACCGGGATCCACACTCGTCACCGAGACGCCGCTCCCGGACACCACCGAAAAGGGCACGTCACCGATCCGCCGCACCGCAGCCCCGTCGACGAACGGATCCAGCGTCGCCAGCCGCACCGGCTCGCCGGCCCGCAGCGCTGCCGTCAACGACGCCGCGCCTACCGGCTCCACCGCCTCGATCCGCACACCCGGAGCGCGCTCCCGCAGATACACCGTCAGGCCGGCGACCAGACCCCCTCCGCCGACCGGCACCACGATCACATCGGGCTCCCGGCCCAGCTCGGCAATGATCTCCGCCGCAATCGTGCCCTGACCGGCCACCGTCCGCGCGTCGTCGAACGGCGGCACCATGACGGCGCCGGTGTCCCGGGCGTGCACCCGGGCCGCCTCGGCCGCGTCGTCAAAAGTGTCTCCGACCAGGATCAACTCGACCTGGTCGCCGCCGTGCACCCGGATCCGGTCACGCTTCTGCCGCGGAGTGGTGCGCGGCAGATAGATGGTGCCACTGACTCCCAGCGACCGGCACGCGAACGCCACCCCCTGCGCGTGGTTGCCGGCACTGGCACACACCACACCGGCCGCACGCTCGTCGACGGTGAGCTGCGACATCAGGTTGTAGGCGCCGCGCAGCTTGTACGAGCGGACCACCTGCAGGTCCTCCCGCTTGAGGTAGACCTGCGTACCGGTGGCCTGCGACAACCGTTCGCAGCGCTCGAGCGGGGTCCGGGTGATGACGCCGGCAATCCGCTGGGCCGCGCGATCCACATCAGCGGCGCTCAAGCCGTCGGCGAATTCCGCGGTACCGGGGACGACCTGATCGGAGATGGACACGTGCTCTATTCTCTCCTGTCGGTCGACTGTCTCCTGTGGTCGGCTGTCTCCTGTCGACCGGTGTGGGTGACTCCGGGCGGTCGGACGTCCGCGGGCGCATGAAAAGGTCAGCCCCATGAAAGAGGTGGTGGTGATCGGGGCGGGCATCGTCGGGGCGAGCGCGGCGCATCGGCTGGCCGTCGGGGGCGCCGGCGTCACGGTCGTCGACGACCACCGGCCGGGCGGCGCGACCGCAGCGGGGGCCGGCATCATCGCGGCCGTCAGCTCGAAGCCCTCGGACCTCGAGACGGCGCGCTTCCGGATCGACGCCGCCCGCCACTACCTCGAACTCGACCTGCTCTGCTCGGCGCGCGGTCTGGAGGTCTCGTACGGTCGGGCCGGGCAGCTGACCCTAGCGCTGACCGACGACGACGTCGCGCAGCTCCACGCCGAGTACGAGCGGTCGATCGAACTGGTCGACCGGTTCGGGACCCGTGCCGTCGGGCAGCCGGAGTTGCTGACCAGTCAGCAGATCCGGGATCGATACCCGGCGATCGGGGCCAATCACGGCGGCCTGATGAGGCCGGAGATCGCGCGCGTCGACGGCGCCGCGATGCGGGACGCGCTGCGGCAGCTGGCCGAGACCGCCGGGGCCAAGCGGGTTGTCGGGACCGCCGAACTGGTGACCGAGGGCGGCGCCGTCATCGGGGTGCGGACGCAACACGGCCTGATCGAGGCCGACGCGGTACTGGTCGCCGCCGGAGCCTGGGCGGGAGCGTTGACCGCGCGGGCCCCGGTGCTCCCTCACCGCGGACAACTGCTGCACCTGCGGATGCCGGGGCTGTCGGACCTTCCGATCCTGGACACCTGCGCCGGGCACTACCTGCTGACGTTCCCGGGCGATGTCGTGGTGATCGGTGCCACCAGGGAGGCGGGCGCCGACTTCGATACCGTCACCGACGGTCAGCCGACGGCCGGCGGGATGGCGCAGGTGCTCGCCGAGGGGATGTCGCTGGTCCCTTCGCTGAGGGACGCGCAGTGGATCGGGCCGCGGGTCGGGTTCCGTCCGGCCAGCCCTGACGGCCGCCCCTTTCTCGGTCGTGCCCCCGACGTCGACGGCCTGTACCTGGCCACCGGCATGGGCCCGAGCGGACTCACCCTCGGCCCCTACTGCGGGTCCGTCATCGCCCGGCACATCCTCGGAGACCCCTCCGCGCCGGAGATTCCGGCGAGTTTCGACCCGGCGCGGTAGGGAGAGCGGTCGGATGGGCCGGGCGGGCGCGGGTTGCGCAGGATTTTCCGAGTCACAGGGACCGTAGATCCGACAGCCGGCAACCGCCCGGATTCCCACAGTTCGCACAGAAACTCACACAGGCAACAGAGCCATGGTTGACATTGTCGGATTGCAACCTCAGAATCAACACAGACCAACTGAACTGAACAGGCCCTGCGAACCACCTCTCAGCCGCAGGGCCCACGCCGACCCACGCCCAGCCCCAGAAGGGAACTCGTGCTCGCCCAAGTCCGTCAGGCTCGTATTCTGGACGAGGTCCGACGGTCCGGCGGTGTACGGGTGTCCGATCTCACGGCGATCCTGGGTGTCTCGGACATGACGGTGCGCCGTGACCTGGAGATCCTGGCCCGCAAGGGACTTCTGGCCAAGGTGCACGGCGGCGCGACCGCGGTCGAGACCGCTGCCGCCATCGAGCCCGACTTCGAGGCCAAGAGCGTCCGAGAGCTGCCGGAGAAGGAAGCGATCGCCGAGCGCGCCGCCACCCTGGTCCGTCCGGGGATGGCCATCGCGATCACCGCCGGCACCACCACCTGGACCCTGGCCCGCCACCTCGCGAACGTCGCCGACCTCACCGTCGTCACCAACTCCCTCAAGGTGGCCGAGGTGCTCAACCACCAGCAACGCCCCGACCTGACGGTGGTGCTCACCGGCGGTCTGCGGACCCCCTCCGACGGACTCGTCGGACCCATTGCGGTGCAGGCGATCCGGTCGCTCCGGGTGGACATGGTGATCATGGGGGTGCACGGCCTCGACGAACACGCGGGCCTCACCACCCCCAACCTGATGGAGGCCGAGACCAACCGCGCGCTGGTCGAGTCCGCCCGGCGCCTCGTCGTCGTGGCCGACCACACGAAGTGGGGCGTCGTCGGTCTCGCCCAGATCGCCCCCCTTCGCGCGGTCAGCACGCTGATCACCGACGACCGCCTCGACCCGCACGCCGCCGCCGTGCTGGCCGACCAGGTGGGGGAGGTCATCATCATCAGGTCCGACGATCCGGCCCACGACGATCCGGCCCACGACGATCCAGATCATGACGACCCAGCTCGATCCGATACCGCCCGCCTCGACCCGCACACCAACAGGAATCCGGACCGCCACCCATGACCTACCGCACTTCCGCCCGGTTGGCCGATGATCGCGAGATCATCTACTTCGACGAGACACCTGACGCTGTCCGCGTTCTGGACGATCCACGGGACCTCCCGAAGGTCGAGTCGACCTCGACGGCGCGGTACGACCGGCTCACCGGTGAATGGGTCGGCATCGCCGGGCACCGGCAGACCCGCATCTACCACCCGCCGGCCGACCAGTGCCCGCTGTGCCCGTCGACACCCGGCAACGCCAGCGAGATCCCCTCTGCCGGCTACGACGTCGTGGTGTTCGAGAACCGCTTCCCGTCGTTCGCCGGCGCCGGTGCCGCCGCCGAACCGGCGGGCCTGTTCACCACCGTTCCGGGAAACGGCCGCTGCGAGGTGGTCTGCTTCACCTCGGACCACCACCAGAGCTTCTCGCACCTGAGCCCGGCCAGGGTCGGCACCGTCATCGACGCGTGGATCGACCGGACCGCACACCTGTCCGCGCAGGAGGGGGTCGAGCAGGTGTTCTGCTTCGAGAACCGCGGCAAGGAAATCGGCGTCACCCTGGCCCACCCGCACGGCCAGATCTACGGCTACCCCTTCGTCACCCCGCATACCGCGGCGATGCTGCGGCAGGTCGGGGAGTATCGGGAGGCGAACGGCCGCAACCTGTTCGGCGACCTGATCGACGCCGAACTGGCGGATGGATCCCGCATCGTCGCGCACAACGAGCACTGGGTCGCGTTCGTCCCGTTCGCCGGCCGCTGGCCGATCGAGGTGCAACTCTTCCCCCGGGAGCGGGTGGCCGACCTGACCGAACTGGGCGAGGACCAGAAGCGTGCGCTTCCGCCGATCTACCTCGAGGTGCTGCGCCGCATGGAGGGCGTCTTCGACGACAGCCTGCCCGCCATCTCCGCGTGGCACCAGGCGCCTGTTCACCAAGGGCGCGAGGACTTCTGGCTGCACCTGCAGATCTTCACCATCCGTCGGGAGGTGGGCAAGCTCAAGTACCTGGCCGGCTCGGAGTCGGCGATGGGCGCCTTCGTCAACGACATCCCCCCGGAAGTAGCGGCTCAGCGACTCCGGGATGTGCAGGTCGCCGCGATCGCACCGGCCCCCCGGTCCGGCAACTCACCGCTGTCCGGCAACTCACCACTGTCCGGCCACTGACCACTGTCCGCCAATCTCCAGTGTCCGGCCACTCACTTCCGCACGCACCATCGAAAGGCAGTCAGAGGATGAAAACGCTCGTCGTCGGCGGGGCCGGCTACATCGGATCGGTGGTCACCCGGCTGTTGCTCCAGGACGACCACGAGGTGGTCGTGCTGGACAACTGCTCCACCGGGCACGCCGACTCCATTCCCGAAGGGGTGCACCACATCCAGGCCGACATCACGACGGCCTCGGAGGTCCTCGCCGGTGCCGGGTTCGATGCCGTCCTGCACTTCGCCGCCAAGTCGCTGGTCGGCGAGTCGGTGCTGAAACCGTCGATCTACTGGCACACCAACGTCATCGGCTCCCGCGCCCTGCTGGATGCGATCACCGAGCACCACGTCCCCCGGCTGGTGTTCTCCTCCACCGCCGCCGTCTACGGTGAACCCGAGATCTTCCCGATCACCGAGGATTCGCCCACGAGGCCGACCAGCACCTACGGCGCCACCAAGCTCGCCGTCGACATGATGATCACCAACGAGTGCGCCGCCACCGAACTGGCCTCCGTCTCGCTCCGCTACTTCAACGTGGCCGGAGCAGCTTTCGGCGCGGGCGAGCGGCACACCACCGAGACCCACCTGATCCCGATCGCCCTGGACGCCGTCGCCGGCCGTCGCGACAAGCTGAACATCTACGGTGACGACTGGCCGACCCCGGACGGCACGCCGATCCGCGACTACGTGCACGTCGAGGACCTCGCGCGGGCCCACGTCCTGGCCCTGACGGCCGCGCACACCGGCGAACACCTGATCTGCAACCTGGGCAACGGCAACGGTTTCAGCGTCCGTCAGGTGATCGCCGAGGTGGAGCGCGTCACCGGGCTCGAGATGCCGACGGTGGCCGGACCGCGGCGTCCCGGGGACCCGACGCGTCTGGTCGCCTCGGCGGCGCGCGCCAAGGAACGACTGGGCTGGGAACCGCGGCTCGACCTGGGGCGGATGGTCGCAGACGCCTGGGAGTTCAGCAACTCCCCGATCGCGCAGCGCAAGCCCAGATGAGCCCCGCAGCCGAGCTCTTCACCTCGACGTTCGGTAGCGGTGAATTCGCTGAATTCTCTGCGCCCGGCCGCGTCAACCTGATCGGCGAGCACACCGACTACAACAACGGCCTGGTGCTCCCCTTCGCCATCGACGCCCGCACCCATGTGGCCGCCGCCCGCAACGAGGACGGCCTGGTCCGGGTCGTCTCCGCGCAACGTCCGGAGGAGATCCGCACCCTCAAGGTCGCCGACATCCTCCCCGGCGGCGAGGATCTCGGCTGGGCCGGCTATGTGTTCGGGGTCTACTGGGCCCTGGTCGACGCCGGACACTCACTCGGCGGCATCGACCTGGCCATCGACTCCAATGTTCCGGTCGGCGCTGGACTCTCGTCATCTGCTGCGCTGGAATGTGCGGTGGGACTGGCGATGTCGACCTTGTACGGGCATGACCTACCACTCGCCGACATCGCGCGCCTGTCCCAGCGGGCCGAGAACGACTTCGTCGGGATGCCGTGCGGCCTGATGGATCAGATGGCGTCCGCCACCTGCCGGGAGGGCAGCGTGCTGTTCTTCGACATCGGGCACGACACCACCGAGAACATCCCGTTCGACCCGTCGGCCGATGGCCTGGCCATCCTGCTGATCGATACCAGGGCGCACCACGCCCTGGCCGACGGTGAATACGCCGCACGCAGGGCCTCCTGCGAGCAGGCCGCGGCCCAGCTGGGGCTGAACTCGTTGCGGGACATCGAGTTCGATGATCTCGACGAGGCCATGGCCAGGCTGGATGATGACGTCCTGCGGCGCCGGGTCCGGCACATCGTCACCGAGAACCGGCGGGTGGAGAACGTGGTCGCCGAGCTCCGTGGATCGGGCGCGTCAGCCATCGGACCGGACATGACGGCCTCCCACCTCTCGCTGCGAGATGACTTCGAGGTGTCGTGCCTGGAGCTGGACGTCGCCGTCGAAGCGGCGCTGGCGGCCGGCGCGCTCGGAGCCAGGATGACCGGCGGCGGCTTCGGCGGATCCGTCATCGCGCTGGTGCCGCTGGACGCCATCGAGACGGTGGGCCGGGCGGCGACCGACGCCTTCCAGGCCCGCGCGCTGACCCTGCCGGTGCTGCGGACCGTCAGCCCCGCGCAAGGCGCCCGCTTCGACTGACCGGACCGTGCGACCGACTGGACGTGTGCGCCGACCGGGCTCACAGCGCACCCACATGATCGCCCGTAATCTGCATCCGACCGGTGCACCGGCCAGGCGGTGCGCGGCTGCGGTCAGGAGAGTGTCCGGTGTCCACTGCCGTCGAACCAGTTCTGTCGGCGCCGACCGTCCGGCGACGGGTTCTCGACTGGTACGGGCGAGCCCCGGGCGAGGAATGGCTGGGCGCCTCGGCCTTCCGCGGGCGTAGCTGGCGGGTGCCGGCCGCGGTGGCGGCGATCGCCCTCCTGGCCGCTGTGATCTCCAGCTGGAACTTCGGCCATCGCGGCTACCCGGGCTTCTACTCCAGCGCGGCCCGCAGCATGTCGCAGAGCTGGCGGGCGTTCTTCTTCGGCAGCTTCGACCCGGCGGCCACCGTCACCCTGGACAAGCTGTCGGGCTTCCTTGTCCCACAGGCCCTCTCGGCGCGACTGTTCGGATTCCACCCGTGGTCGATCAACCTGCCCCAGGTGATCGAGGGCGTCGTCACCGTCGTCGCCGCCTACGTGATCGGGGCCCGCTGGAAGGGACCCGCCTGCGGGCTGCTGGCCGCCGGTGCGGTCACCACCACACCCCTGCTGGTCGCGATGTTCGGGCGCGGTTCCGAGGACTGCCTGCTCACCATGAGCCTGACGCTCGCCCTGCTCAGCTGGCAGGCCGGCATGCTCAACGGACGGCTGCGGCCGCTGATCTTCACCGCCCTCTGGATCGCGATCGGCTTCCAGGCCAAGATGATGCAGGCCTGGTTCATCCTGCCGGCCGTCGTCATCGCCTACCTGCTGGGTGCGCCGCACCCATTGGCGCAGCGCCTCCGGCGGTCACTGCTGCTGATCGGCCTGACGGTGGTCCTGTCGCTGTCCTGGATCACCGCCATCATGCTGGTCCCGGCCGCCGACCGCCCCTACATCGACGGCAGCACCAACAACAACGGCTACACGATGGTGTTCGGCTACAACGGTTTCAACCGGATCATCCCCAACCTGATCCCCTGGGCCGTCGGCGACGCGGCACCGCCGGTACCTCCTGCACCGCCTCAGGTCCGGGACTCCAAGCTCCAGGACGTGCCCGCCGCGTTCGTCATCGACAGCACCCCGGCACCGGCCGGCGAACCCAGCGCCGGGGCCGCGCCCAAAGCCGCCCCGAAAGCCCCCGCGGTCGATCCGGCGTTCGTGGCCGAGGGTTCCAAGGCCAAACTCGTCGACACCTATTTCCTCCCCCAGATCGGCTGGTTCTACCCGCTGGCCCTGGCCGGAATCCTGCTGGGTCTCTGGCCTCTGGTGGAGCGACTACGGCGAATCCGACTCCGGGGACTCCGACTTCGGCGGCGGCGGGTCGGTGAGCCCGCCGGGCCGCGCGAGGAGCGCGGGCACCGGGGGCCTCTCGACCCGGCAGCGGCCACCGTGCTGGCGTTGGTGATCTGGCTCGCCACCGCCGCCACCTTCCTGACGATCATCCGGATCCCGCACACCGCCTATCTGGCCGCGATCGGACTCCAGGTCGCCCTACTGGCCGCCGGCGGCCTGACGCAGGCGGTCGCGATGCGATCGTCGAGTTCCCGCGCCGCCCGCTCGGTGCTGCCGGCCCTCGTCGGGATCCAGACCTTGTGGGCGGTCGCGCTGCTGCTGCTCAACGGGCAGGCTCCGGGCTGGATCCTGCCCGCGGTGGCAGTGGTCGGGGTAGCGGCGGTAGCGCTGCTCAGCGTTCC
Organism: Nakamurella sp. PAMC28650; assembly: GCF_014303395.1. Lineage (GTDB taxonomy): Bacteria > Actinomycetota > Actinomycetes > Mycobacteriales > Nakamurellaceae > Nakamurella. The sequence continues at coordinate 1,321,677 of NZ_CP060298.1, read as the reverse complement.
CCGGCCGGGGCTGCAGGTGGCCCCGCAGCGCAGATCTGTCGTCGCGGTCGCGCTCGGGATCGTTGCGATCGCCCTGGTCCCGAGCGTCTGGACCGGATTCGTGATGACGAAGTCGGATGTCAGCGAGGGCGACCCCTACGCGGGTCCGCGTCCCCAGGCGGCCGTGGTGGGTTCGGCGTCGAACAACGCGACCGACCACTCCTACGGATTCGATCCGCCCTTCCACCTGTACCCGGACCCGGCGCTCTACCGGGTCCAGAACGACCTCGTCCGCTACGTCCGCGCTCATCCCGGAGTGGACGGTCCGATGATGGCCACCGACCTGTGGGGGACCGCCGAGCCGTACATCGAGATCAGCGGGCTTCCGGTCGTCCCGTTCGGCGGATTCAGCGGGTACATCGACACCCCGACCGTCGACCAGCTGGCCACCATGGTCGCGAACGGGACACTCAGGTTCGCGCTGCTGCACGCCATCAGCAACGCGGACAGCTTCAACGCCGGCGGCCTCAAGGTCGACGGAGGCGGCTATGCCAAATTCGAGGGCTACCACGTCCTGAAGTTGCGCGACTGGGTGCAGGCCCACTGCACCCTCGTCCCGGTCTCGACCTACTCGGGACCCAAGAATCACCTGACCGGCCAGAATCTCTACGCCTGTGCGCCGTCCGGGGCCTAGCGACAGGTCACCGCTCGACGGCTGTCCAGGTCACCGCTCGACCGCTGGCCAGGTCACCGCTCGACCGCTGGTATGACCGCCCGGCCCCTCGTAGGACGCTCGATCGTAATACGCCGACCCCGGGGGTCGTACCAGCCCGCGGCGGTCATACCAGCCTCCGGGGGTCGTACCGCGCCGACCCCGGAGGTCATACCAGCCTGCGGGGGTCGTACCGTCGCGGGCTCAGGTCATACCAGCCCGCAGGGGTCATACCGGCCCGCGGCGGTCATACCATCGCGAGGCTCACCAATTGACGGTGGCGTCACGCAGCGCGTCGTACTGCGCCCGGACGACGGGCGTCGGCTCACCCGTCAGTTCGACGAACGGGGCCGCGGCCCAGACGGGCGGCTCCGACGCGCCGGACAATGCCCACGCAGCCTGACGGGCGGCGCCGAGGGCGACGTACTCCCCCGGCTCGAGGACCTGGACCGACTGGCCGAACACGCCGGGCGCCAACTGCTGCACCGCGGGGTTGCGCGAGCCGCCGCCGATCATCAACACCCTGGTCGGCTTGACGTCCAGTGCATCGACCGCGTCGGCCAGCGAGCACAGCAACGCCTCGACCGCGGCGCGGGCGAAGTTCTCCCTGGTGACACCGGAGGTGAGCCCGGCGAAGACCCCCGTCGCGGACGGCCGGTTCGGGGTGCGCTCGCCGTCCAGGTAGGGCAGCAGGGCCAGTCCACCCGCGCCGACGTCACCGGCCATCGCCAGCGTGGCGAACTCGTGGTGATCGACGCCGAGCAGGCCGCCGACCACGCTCAGGATCCGGGATGCGTTGATGGTGCAGACCAACCGCAGGTAGTGGCCGGTGGCATCCGCGAAGCCGGAGACCGATCCGGTCGGGTCCGCGCATGCCGAGTCGGCGATGCAGAAGGCGGTGCCAGAGGTTCCGATCGAGACCACCACATCACCGGGACCGATCGCCAGACCCAGTGCGGCGGCCATGTTGTCGCCGGTACCGGCCGAGAGCGGGACACCGTTCGGAGTGTGGCTCGCGACCGCACCGGGAGCGACCAGCCGGGGCAGCGTCGGTGCCGTCTCGCGGCCGAGGGCCCAGGCGGCGAGCGAGGGGATCCAATCCCGTCGGGCCGGCGAGTAGTAGCCGGTGCCGGAGGCGTCCCCGTGATCGGTCGTCATCTCCGACTTTCCGGAGAGTTTCCAGGTCAGCCAGTCGTGCGGGAGCAGCACCGCCGCGGTCCGCTCGGCGTTCGCCGGCTCGTGCTCGGCCATCCAACGAAGCTTGGTGATGGTGAACGACGCGGCGGGCACCGACCCGATCTCGTCGGCGCAGGCCTGCGGGCCACCGAGATGCCTGACCACGGTGTCGATCTGGGGAGCCGAGCGCAGATCGTTCCAGAGCAGCGCCGGACGGACCACCTCGCCGGCCGCGTCGAGTGCGACCATGCCGTGCTGCTGACCGCCGACGCCGATCGCCGACGCACGCTCCAGCAACCTGGAACCGGCCTGCTGCAGGGCTTCCCACCACGCATCAGGATGGACGGAGGTGCCGTTCGGGTGCGGCGCGGACGCCTCGTCGACGACCACCCCGTCCGACGCCCGCACCAGCAGCACCTTGGTCGACTGCGTCGAGGAGTCGATCCCTGCCACAAGAGTTTCGCTCACGCGCCCATCCTTTCACTCGTCACGATTCACACTCCGGACACCAGGCACCGGTACGACCCCCGCCCACCCGGTCCGGGCCACCGCTAACCCGACACCACGACCAGCGTCGGGTCGTTGATCAGGGTGTCGATCCCGGCATGCGCGGCGCCCAGTGCGGGGGCCTCGAAGCCGAGGGTGGAGAACTCGAGCCGGCAGGCCATCACGGCGCCGCCGAGCACGCGGGACCGCATCTCGGCCGTCACCGCCTCCTCGATGTACCGCTGCAGCGCGGCGAAGTGGCCACCGAAGATGATCACCTCCGGGTCGAGCAGGTTGGCCAGCACCGACGCGCCGACTCCCAGTACCCGGCCGGTCTCGGCGAGCGCCTTCAAGGTTCGCGCGTCCCCGGCCTCGGCCCGCCGGATGATCTCGGCCAGCCGGGAGGCCATGTCGCACTCGCGCAGGCCGTCACCCTTGATCGAGACGGCGTCGATGACGGCGTTCATCCCGACGGCGGTCTCCCAGCAACCGCGGCGTCCGCAGGCGCACAGGACCGTCGGGTCACCGATCGGCATGTGCCCAACCTCGCCGGCGAAACCCGTTGCGCCGCGGATGATCCGACCGTCTATGATCATGCCGGCCCCGACTCCGATCTCACCGACCAGGTACAGCAGATTCGAGGATCCGGCGGACGGACCGGAGGCGTACTCTGCCATCGCGCCGAGGTTGGCGTCGTTGTCGACCGCGATGCGCGCGCCGGACCAGCCGAGCCGGCCCATCAGCGTGTGCACCACATCGACCTGACGCCAGTGCAGGTTCGGCCCGTATGCCAGCACTCCCGCGTCGATGTCGATCAGGCCGGGAAGTGAGAGGTGCAGCGTCTCGACCTGGTCGGGCGTTGCGCCGCAGTCGGTGACGAGCTTGGCGGCCAGATCGGCGACCTGGCCCATCGCCCTGGCCGGTCCCAGCTCGAGCATGGGCAACGAGAGCCGGTGCCGAGCAAGCACTCTGCCGGTGAGGTCGGTGATCACGCCGGCCAGGTAGTCGACGTTCAGCTCCAGCCCGATGCACCGGACCACGCCGGTGTTGACCTCGATGGTCCGTCCGGGTCGCCCGACGCCGTGGCGCTGGATGATGCCCTCGATGACCAGTCCGCGGTCGACCAGTTCGGTGACCAGGCTGGACACGGTGGCTTTGTTCAGCCCGGTGTCCTCGGCGAGCCTGGCCCTGGACCGGGGCCCGCCGGCGGCCAGACTGCGCATCAGCAGACCGAGGTTGAGCCGGCGGACGGTCGCCTGATCGGCAGGCGAACCGGCGTCGCCGGTGGCCGAGATGGTGCGCATGTCGGCCTCCGTTCGGGGTGCGTCAGGTCGCGGGACGTTCGTCAGGTCTGCGGCACGCCCGTCAGATTCGGACGTGCGTCAGGTTTCGGTACAGGTGACAGTGGCCCGGCAGCAAGGCCGCCGGGCCACTGTTGTCGTCGACGACGAGGTCGGAACCCCGGCGCTAGCGGGCGGACCCGGCCCGCCGGCGGCGCGACAGGGCGTCGACGCTGGCTGCGAGCAGCAGCACGATGCCGGTGATGATGTAGTTGATCTTCGTCTCGACACCGAGCAGCCCGAGACCGTTGTTGATGATGCCGATCACCAGACCGCCGAGGATCGCGTCCTTGGCCTTGCCCTTGCCACCGAACAGCGAGGTGCCGCCGATGACGGCCGCCGCGACCGCGAACAACAGCACGTTGCCGCCACCGGAACTGGACGACACCGACCCGATGCGCGAGCTGTCGATGATGCCCGAGAACGCGGCCATCGCCGAGCTGAGCACGAAGCAGTAGATGGTGATCCGACCGACCCGGATACCGGCCCGGCGAGCCGCTTCCGCGTTGCCGCCGACCGCGTAGACGTAGCGCCCGAAGGCGGTCCGGTGCTGGACGAAGGTCAGCACCACCAGCAACACACCGACGATCGGCGCGATCCACGGGATCCCGGCGAGATCGGCGTTGTTGAGGCCGCGATTGGTCGACAGGGCGATGGTGGCGGCCACCAGGACGACGGCGATCACCACGATGCGGATGACGACCACGACGAGCGGTGTGGTGATCAGGTGATGCGCCGTCCGGCGCTGCCAGACGATCAGGTTGATGCCCGCATAGGCCACGATGGACAGGATCACCACGATCCAGCCGACCGTCACCGGCATGTTGCCGCCGTCGATGGCGACGATGACCGAATCTCCGACGGAGACGGTTCCGCTCTGGCCCATCACCACCAGCAGCAGGCCCTGCCACGCGAGGAAGAAGGCCAGCGTCACCACGAAGCTGGGGATGCCGACGACGGTGACGAGCCACCCCGTGAGCAGACCCATCAGCACGCCGACGACCAGGGCGGCCAGGACCGCCCAGTACCAGGACCAGCTGTGCAGCACCAACAACTGCGCCATCACACCCGCGGCCACACCGCCGATCACTCCGGCCGACAGGTCGATGTGGCCCAGCAGCAGGACGAACCCGATGCCCATGGCCAGCACGCAGATCGAGCCGCTCTGCTGCAGCAGGTTGCCCAGGTTGTAGACCGTCATGAAGTCGGTGGGCTTGGCGGCCCAGAAGACGGCGATGAGGACGACGAGACCCAGGGCGGCCGGCAACGCGCCGACGTCACCGCCGCGCACCTTGTCGACGTAGGCGTGGAAGTACCCGCTCAGGTTCGTCGGCCCGGCGTTGTCGCCCGAGAACGACGTCCTCGCCTCGAGACTCGCTTCGTCATCCGACTTCGGACCCTTGCTCAACTTGGGAGTTGTCATGCCGAGACCTCCGCCACCGCGCGGGGCAGACCGATGTCGCCGGTCCGCCCGGTGGTGATCAGTTCGATGATCTGACCGGTGGTGACGTCCTTGGCCGCGACATCGGCAGCAACCCGGCCCAGATACAGCGGGGTGATGCGGTCGGCGACCTCTTTGACGTCATTCATGTTGTGGCTGATGAGCATGACGGCCAGACCGTTGTCGGCCAGCCGCCTGACCAGATCGAGCACCTGGCGGGTCTGGGCGACGCCCAGGGCTGCGGTCGGCTCGTCGAGCATGACCACCTTGGAGTTCCACAGGACCGACTTGGCGATGGCCACCGACTGCCGTTGCCCGCCGGAGAGACTGGACACCAGTTGGCGGACAGAGGAAATGGTCCGTACCGACAGGGACGCGAGGGTTTCCTTGGCCCGCTTCTCCATGGTCGCCTCGTCCAGGACGAGGCCGGACTTGGGTTCGCGGCCGAGGAACATGTTCTGCACGATGTCCAAGTTGTCGCAGAGCGCGAGATCTTGGTAGACGATCTCGATGCCGAGCGCGGCGGCGTCACGCGGGCCGCTGACGCTGACTTCGTTGCCCTCGAACAGGTACTGGCCAGAGTCGATCGAGTTGATCCCGGCGACGCATTTGACCAGCGTCGACTTCCCGGCACCGTTGTCCCCGACCAGCGCGGTCACCTGGCCGCGGTACAGCGACAGGTTGACATCGTGCAGAACCTGGACGGCGCCGAAACTCTTGTTCACCCCCCGCAGGTCGAGGATGGGCGTCTGCGTCTGGGTCATCGGCATCTCGTCTCTGGTCTCGGTTGATCTGTCGTTCGAAGTGGTCTCGCAGAGTCTGGCGGCGGAGCATCTGCTGGAGGTTGCTCTGCCCGGGAGTGGTCGCCCCCGACGCAGAACCGGGCGGTGACACAGAATCTCTGCGCCACCGCCCGGTCGGTTCAGATCACTGCGATCAGGAGGTGATTCCAGCAGCAGCGCACTTGGCCACGTAGGCCGCCGTGCACAGATCCTTGTAGGTCACGAGGCCACCCGCGAGGACGGTCTTGATGTTGGTCTTGGTGATGGCTTCCGGCGCCAGCAGCACGGCCGGGATGACCTTCTTGGTGGTGCTGTCGGTGACGGTGCCGGTGGTGGCCGGGGTTCCGCCCTTGGCCAGCGCGACGGCGGCGGAGGCGAGTCCGGCCGCTTCCTTGTCGACGGCCTTGTAGACCGTCATGCACTGGGTGCCGTCCAGGATGTTCTGCAGGCCCTGGGCGGTGGCATCCTGACCGGTGACCGGGATGGTCAGCTTGTTCTTCTTCAGGATGGAGATCGCGGCGTTGCCGAGACCGTCGTTGGCGGCGAGAACGCCGTCGACCTTACCGCCGGCGGCGGTGAACAGCTGCTCGAAATCGGTGGCGGCCACCTGGTTGTCCCAGTCCTTGACCGCCTGCTCGCCGACCTTCTTGTAGCTGGTGATCTTGTCCAGCACGGAGTGCGCGCCGGCCGAGAACAGGGTCGCGTTGTTGTCCGTCGGCGAACCGTTCAAGTAGATGATGTTCTTGGCGCCGGCGCCCATGCAGGTCGCCAGGCCCTGGCCCTGCAGCTCGCCGACCTTGGTGTTGTCGAAGGAGACGTAGGCGGAGGCACTGCCGCCCAGGGTCAGACGGTCGTAGTCGAGGGTCTTGACGCCGGACTTGGCCGCCTTGGCCTCGATGGCCGCACCGGACGCGCTGTCCAGGTTGACGATGGCCAGGACGGTCACGCCGCTGGCCAGCATCTGGTCGGCGATGGTCGCCATCTGGGTGGCACTGCCCTGGGCGTTCTGGATGTCCGAGGCGATACCGGCGGAGTCGAACGCCTTCTTGAGCAGCGGAGCGTCGAAAGAGGCCCAACGAGCGGAAGACTTCGTGTCGGGAAGGATGATGCCGACCTTGCCCTTGACGGGCCCGCTCGCGCTGGTCGGCGCCATCGCGGACGAGGCGGCACCCGACGTCTGGGCAGAGGAGGAGCCCGATGCGGGGGCGACGGCCGCGGAACTGGCGGCGGAACTGGCGGCGGAACTGGCGGAGCTGGCCGAGCCGGCCGAACTGGCGGAGGTGGCGGTGGAACTGGAACTACCACATGCTGCAACCACGAGCGTCCCGACCATCATCAGGCCGAGAGCAGCGGATGTCTTGAGCCGCATGTACTTTCCTCTCTTTTGGAGCACCGCAGGCCAGGCGACCTGAAGCGTGGACTCAGTCGACGGCCGAGGGCGACCGGGACTGTGGGACGGAATTGCTGGTGCCGGAAGAACGGCGGCGGAAACTCTCTCAGGCCCGGCGGGCGTATGTGCGTGCCGCCGGGTGATGCACCGATGCCGATGGGGCCATGGACACGTGGGGCCTGGAGCAGGGGTCATGATCAGCGCCCGACCAACGGGCGGCACAGGTGCCGGACCAACGGCGCAGATCTTCAAACCACTCAGACATCGGTGTCCTTCGCTTTTCGGCCACCCGGGCGGAAACGCCGAGGTGTCGGGGACCATACCGTGACGTACGCCACGAGCAAGGTCAGCCGTCCAACAATTTATGGACCCTGATCACCCCTTGTCAAGCGCTCCGGAGGTCACCTTTAGGTCACTGCCCATCCGAATTGGTTACGATTCGGAAACATTGGCCGACCAACTTGCCCCGGCACCTGCGATGACGCCGAAATGGACATCAGGTGACAGACAGGCAAATAAAGTTCCCCCGGGCCGCCGATAGGACGCACTGAACCGGTTCGGTCGGGGAGGACCTGTCACGCGTCGCGCACGCGCCGCAGCCATGCGTCATCGCGGCGCCGTCATCGTCATCGCGGCGCCGTCATCGTCATCGTCATCGCGGCGCCGTCATCGTCATCGTCATCGTCATCGTCATCGTCATCGTCATCGTCATCGTCATCGTCATCGTCATCGAGCGGAATGAGAACCTGCACGAACGGAGCCCAGTTTGCGGATCTCATTCCGGTCGATGCACACAGCCCCGCCGACGCCGCAACCCGGGGAATGCCCTGAGGTCAGTACGAGCGGTCAGTGCGAGTGGTCGGTACGAGCGGTCGGTACGAGCGGTCGGCCCAAGCGGTCAGTACGAGTACAGCGAGCCTCGGACCGGGCCCCCGCCCGTCACGATCCGGACGCCCGAGGAGGTGCCGACCAGATCCGCTCCGGCGACCAGGACGGCGCGGACCTGTTCGATGGTCTTGATACCGCCGGCAGCCTTGACGCCGACCGAATCCGGCACTGCGCCGCGCAGGTACGAGATCGTCGATGGATCAGCGATCCCGACCGCCCCCCGCGACGCGTTCTTGACGAATGCCACCCCGGCGTCGATGGCGGCCTGCACGCAGCGCTCGCGCTGGCGAGCGTTCAGCAGCGGTAGCTCGAGCATCACCTTGACGCCGATCGGCGAGGCGGCCTCGACGACCGCCCTGATGTCGGCCGCGAACTCCTCGTAGCGACTGGAGAGCAGATACCCGATGTTCACCGTGGAGTCGAGTTCGTCGACCCCGGCATCGACCAGGGCCTTGGCCTCGGCGACCCGGCCGGCCGTGGTGCCGTTCCCGTGCGGGTAGTCGATGAACGACCCCACCCGGCCTGCGGTACCGCGCATCTCGTCCTTGGCCGCCCAGACCCAGGAGGCCGGCACGATGGCCGCATCGAACCCGTTGGCCAGGGTCTCCCGGACGTGTTCTCGCACTTCACGTTCGGTGATCGCCTGTCCGACCAGGGTGTGCTGGATCCGACCGGCGAGCTGGGCCGCAGGCATCACCAGGGCGGGATGCGGCGCCGGTGACGGCTCGTCGCGCAGGAACTCGTCGAAGACATGCGAAGCGGTGGGTGCAACCATGAGGTTCTCCTTCGAACTGATCAGGTCGGGCCGGCCGGCACAGCCTCGTCAGGAATCCCCGCGCTTAGCAGGTGCCCCCGTACCCGGTCCGGAACGGCAGACCGAATGACCCGTGACCATCGTCTCATGCTTCCCCGGGGGCGTCGTCCCGGCGGGCCACGGCGGGGATCGAGGTTCCGCAGTCCCTAGGGTGGACAACCATGCGCATCCTGTCCATCCAGTCCTCCGTCGCCTACGGGCACGTCGGCAACAGCGCCGCGACCTTCCCGCTGCAACGACTCGGGCACGACGTCTGGCCCGTCCTGACGGTCCACTTCTCCAACCACACCGGCTATGGGTCGTGGCGCGGACAGGTGCTCGACTCGGCGGTGGTCTCCGACGTCATCAAAGGCATCGACGACCTCGGCCTGCTCGGAACGGTGGATGCGGTGCTGACCGGGTACCAGGGCTCACCCGGCGTCGCCGAGGTGGTGCTGGACACGGTGGCGCGGATTCGCAGGCTAAATCGGGACGTCGTCTACTGCTGCGACCCGGTGATGGGCGACGTCGACCGCGGGATGTTCGTCCTGCCCGGGGTACCGGAACTGATCCGCGACCGCGTCGTCCCCGTCGCAGATGTGGTCACCCCCAACGTCTTCGAGCTTGCCTACCTGGCCGGCGTGACGCTCGACGAGATCGCTGACCTGCCCGGGCTTCTGGCTGCCGTGCAACGGGTGCGAGCGATGGGGCCGTCCACCGTGTTGGTCACCTCGGTGAATGGAGCGGTGGGAGGGCCCGGGCCGGACACCGCAGCCGGGCCGGACACCCCAGCTGGACCGGACACTGCAGCCGGGTTGGGCGAGATCGCCATGCTGGCGGTCGATCCCACCGGCGCCTTCCTCGTTCGCACGCCGCGGCTTCCGATCTCGGTCAACGGCGCCGGCGACGTCACGGCCGCACTGTTCCTGGCGCACCTGCGGTCCGGCATCCAGACCGCCCTGGCCAGGGTCGCGTCGTCCGTCTACGCGATCCTGCGCCGCACCGCCGAGGTCGGCGCCAGGGAGATCCAGCTCATCCAGGCCCAGGACGAGATCGCCCACCCCGCCTGCGAATTCCCCGTCTTCCGACTGGACTGAACGGGCCCCGCCGACGCCCCGCCCCACACCCCCTACGGACACCCACACACTACGGACACCCACACGGCCGCCCGGCGCGTCAGCATCCAGCGGACTGCAGGGCCTTCCAGGTGCGGTGGTCGAGATTGCCGTCGGCGGGGAGGTTGACCGTCTTCTGGAACTGCTGGACGGCGGCCTTGGTGCCCGGGGTGAAGATCCCCCACTGGTTCGACAGGTCGGCGACGCTGATGTTCAGCTTGTTGCCCAGCACACGCTGCGCCTCGCCGATCCACACCCCCTGCTGCCCCACCTGCGAGTACTGCGGCACGCGTCCCACTGCCACCGGGCACAGGCACGAGATGTACTGCTGCGCGCTCCCGGGGTTGCCGCCCTTGATGAACGCGTCCGCGGGGCCGGCCAGGCGCGCGGGACAGCCGTCGTACGGCCCGGCGTACGGGCCCGCGTAGAGCACCAGCGTGTTGGACTGGCTCGTGAAGATCTGGCAGGACTTCGTCGAGTCCGCGGCCAGCGATCCGGCCGGGAGCTGCCCGGCCGCCTTCAGCCTGGCCACGTGGGCCGCGAACGCCGCGGCGTCGAGTTCTGACGCCAACTGGACGACAAATCCAGAGCTGCAGGCGATCTCCTGCTGCGGCACGCCGAGGGGATTCGCGGCGGGCGTGGGTTTCGGTGTCGTCTTCGGCGCAGCCGTCGTCCTGGGCGCAGCCGTCGTCCTGGGCGCAGCCGTCGTCCTGGGCGCAGCCGTCGTCTTCGGTGCACCGACGGCCGACCCGGCCGTCACGGTGACCGTCGTCTTGGCCGGCGGCGTCACGACCGGGATCACCGGCGCCGAGGACGCCGCACTGCCCACCGGTGAGCTGGAGGCCGAAGTGGCCGGGCTCTGGCCGGCCGTGCTCACCGCGACGGGCTGCCCGTCCTTCTCGGCGGTATTGCCGGATTTCCCCAGGTGTGGAGTGATCAGCAGCGCTGCCACCAGCACCACCATCGTCACCGCGGCGATGCCCAGCACGGCATAGATCGCCTTCCGGCGGCGCTCCCGACGAGGCGCGAGTGCGCCGACCCCACCCTCGCCGGCGACCGCCGGATACATCCCGGTCCAGCCGGGGAAGAGCCCGGTCTGCGGTCCGGCGGAGGGGTCGGGCGCCTGGGACCACGCCTGTGGTTGCCCGGCCGCCCCGATTCCTCCGGCCGTCGGGACCATCTCGGTCGGGAACATCTCGGGCGTGGCGGCAGCCGGACCCTCGGCCCGCGCGACGACCGGTAACGACGGGATGGTCGGGGCGTCCTCGAACGGGAGCGCCAGAGGACCGGTGAAGATGACCTTGGCGCCGCAGTGCGGGCAGTACTGGGTGTTCACGAACCGTCCGCAGGCCGGGCACGGACGCCCGTCGTGTGCCTCGCTCATTCCGCGATACCTCCTGCCCTGGCCCCTGATCGTCAGGGCTCATTCTGCCGGGGTGCATGCGTGATCTCGGTCAGATCCGGGTCGACCGGCGGGCCAACCCAGGTTGGTATGGTCTGTTTTCCCAGCTGGAGACCCCTGTGCTCGCAGATGGGTGGTTCTGCAGAAACCGGCGGCCGGCACCGGGAACGGCACAAAACCACCACCGGAAGGGCTGCATGCCACCATGTGGGCATGCCGGAAAATGGTGCGGGGAGCAGGAGTGACGTCGTCGTCATCGGTGCCGGCCTGGCGGGTCTGCTGTGCGCGAGCACGCTGGAGAGCCGCGGTTTCGGGGTCGATCTGATCGAGGCGTCCGACGCCGTCGGCGGCCGGGTCCGCACCGATGTGATCGACGGCCACCGGTGCGATCGAGGATTCCAGCTGCTGAACCCGGCCTACCCGGCCGTCAGGCGATATGTCGACCTGAAGGCCCTGGACCTGCGCACCTTCGACGCGGGGGTCGCCGTGTCCGGGCCGGACGGTCTCCGGGTGGTTGCGGACCCGCTCCGCGCGCCCCGGTTCCTGGGCAGGACGCTTTCCAGCGGGTATCTGAACCCGCTGGAGTTGGCGCGGCTGGCCCGCTGGGCAGCCCCGGCACTGGGCAGCGTGCGGCGGCTGGTCGAAGCGGACGACACCACGCTGGCCGAGTCGCTGGACGCGGCCATGGTCACCGGCCGGCTGCGGCGCGAGATCCTCGATCCCTTCCTGACGGGCGTGCTGGCCGATTCCACCGGGGTGACCTCCGCCAACTTCACCCGGCTGCTCCTGCGGAGCTTCCTGCTCGGAAGCCCCGGCGTACCGGCCGGTGGCATGACGGCCCTGCCGGAACAGCTGGCCGCCGGCCTGCAGGCGCCACCCCGTCTCGGGGTCCGCGCCATCGGGCTCCGCGAGGGCGTGCAGGGACCCGTGGTGCGCACGGACCAGGGTGAGACCAGCGCACGTGCGGTGGTGATCGCGACCGACCCGTCGGCGGCCTCCGGACTCCTTCCGATCGTCTCACCGAGGATGAAAGGCTTGACGACGTACTGGTTCTCGGTCCGTACGGCACCGACCGAGCTCAACCTGCTGCTGGTGGACGGCCGAGGTCCCGGAGCCGGGCCGGTCGTCAACACGGCCGTCATGTCCCACGCCGCACCCAGCTATGCCCCCGAGGGCCGACATCTGGTGCAGGCCACCATCCTGTGGCCGAACGACGTCGACGAGAAGCACGTCCGCGAACATCTGCACCGGATCTACGGGGTCGCCACGGGCGACTGGGAGTTGCTGGTGCGACACGACATCACCGAGGCGCTGCCCCACCAACGGCCGCCGCTGGTGCACCGGCAGCCGTTGGCACTGGGCAATGGTCTGTTCGTCGCCGGCGACCACCGCGACACCGCTTCCATCCAGGGCGCTCTCGTGTCCGGACGACGCGCGGCCAACGCGGTGAGCGCCGCCTTCAGGCACGGGACCTGACGCGCGGGACGTGATCAGGCCCGCGGATCCCCTCGGGCGTACCGATGCATCGCACCAGCGGCCTCGAGCAGGAAGCGACTGACTGCAGCGGCCTCCGCCGGCGTCAGACGTGCTGCGGCAGCGTCGATATCGGCCAGCAGGGGGGCCAGGGCCTCGCGCGTCCGCTGGACTGATTCCTCGCTGACGACCAGCGCGACCCGGCGCCGGTCCTGCGGGTGGGCGGACCGCCGCACATGCCCGGATTCCTCCAGACGATCGACCAGCGTCGTCGCACTCGCACTGCGGATGCCGAGCCGGTTCCCCAACTCGACGGGCCCGAGTGGTGGGTCGGCGGCCACCAGATGCCCCAGCGCCGCCACGTCGGTGAGCCCCACCCCGAGGCGGCGGGCCAACTCCTGATTCGCCTCGGCCGAGGCCTGCTGGACCTGCCTCAGTGCCCAGGCCGGCTCAGAACCCCAGCGGGAGGGTTGCGCAGGTGTGGACACGGTGCAATGCTATCGGTCGTGTCGCTAGATTATCTAGTCACCAGTGAAACTAAGGAGCGCAGATGACGACCATCGACAAACCCACCTCGCGTTTTGCGCTGGTGTTCCTCGGCATGGCGACCGCCCTGGCGATCATCGACGCGACGATCGTCAACGTCGCCCTCCCGTCGATCAGCGCGGACATCGGCCTGTCGCTGTCGGCCGGCGAGTGGGTGGTGTCCGGGTACGGGCTGACCCTCGCGTCGTTGCTGATCAGCTTCGGCCGCGTCGCCGACCGGCTCGGCCAGCGCCGGATGCTGCTGATCGGCGTCGTCGCGTTCGCCGCCACCAGTCTGGTCTGCGCCCTCGCCCCGAACGGAAGCGTCCTGATCATCGGCCGGCTGGCCCAGGGGGCGGCCGCGGCCGCGTTGCTGCCCACCGTCCAGGGCATGCTCCAGTCCCTCTACCGAGGACCGGCGCTGATGACGGCCTTCGCCGTCTACGGCGCGACGATCGGCAGTGCGGCCGCGCTCGGCCCCCTGCTCGGTTCCGCTCTGGTCGACGACTTCGGTTGGCAGGCGGCATTCCTCATCAACCTGCCGCTGGGTGCGATCGTCATCGCGGGCGTGCTCCGGACCATCCCGTCCATCCCGGGCCAACCCTCGGGAGGGGGCCGACCCTCCGGACAGGGCGCCGATCCCCTCGGGCAGCTGCTCCTGCTGCTGGGGCTGGCCGGTCTGATCTTCGGGCTGGTCGAGGCCCCGCGCGGCGGCTGGTTCGCCCCCGTCCAGCAGATCTCGGTCGGTTTCCTGACGTGGAGCAGTGCGGCGCCGATCAGCCTCGGGTTCACCACGCTGGTGCTGGGTGTGCTGCTGCTGGCCGTCTTCGTGCAGGTCGAACGCCGCCGCGGACAGGCAGGGCGGTCCACCCTGGTCGACCTGTCGCTGTTCGGGATTCCCTCGTTCGCCAGCGGCAGCCTGGCCATCATGGTGGTGGCGCTGGGTGAGTTCGGCATCCTGTTCCTGCTGCCGCTGTACCTGCAGGTCGGCCGGGGACTCTCGCCCCTGCACGCTCAGCTGGTGGTGCTGCCGACCGCGCTCGGTTCGTTCATCTCCGCGCCCCTGACGGCCGGCCGCAAGGGGGTGCCGGCACGCACCTGGGTCCTGCTGGGACTCGGGCTCGAGGTGCTCGGCCTGTTGCTGCTGAGCATCGCCCTCTCCCCGGGTGCGTCGGTGCTCTGGATGGCCCTGCCCCTGCTCGTCTACGGCACCGGGGTGGGGTTCGCGATCAGCCAGCTCACCGGCGCGACCCTGCTGGAGATCCCGTTCGGGCGCACCGGGCAGGCCAGTGGCCTGTCCAGCACCGCGCGGCAGCTGGGCTCCGCCGTCGGCGTCGCTGCCCTGACGGCGATCCTGTCCGGCGTGCTCGGCGCCACCCTCGCCGGGCACCTCGCGACCACGGTGCCGGAGCTCCCGGCCGCGGCTCGCAGCATGTTGGCCTCGACGATCGCGGCCAGCCCGGCCGATTCGGCGAGACTGCTGGCGTCCCTCCCCCCTGGCAGCGTGGCCGGGGTCCGTCAGGCGACGGAGTCCTCGCTGGCCCTCGGGGTGCGGATCGCCGCGCTGGCCGCGGCCCTCCCGATCGCCGGAGCCTGGTTGCTGGCCCGCCGACTGCCCACCCGGCGGCCGACCGGACCGCTCGCGCCGTCATCCTCCCCACCGTCGACTGCCTCCTGATGCGTTCAGGTACCGCAAACGGCCCAACGACGGCAGCGGCGCCGTCACGCGGTTGCACCCGCCCACCGCGGAGTGATCACGTCTGGTGATGGGAATACGGTTCCACTGCGCCCATTTCACCCGAAGTGATGAACAGCTGTCCCCGAAATGGTTGGCTACCTCCCATTCGATTGCTGCGGAGAGTCAATTCTGGCCACACTGATATCACTCCATCCGCGATCGTCGGCATCAGCGAGAGCAGGTCATCGTGCGGCCAGGTTCGGCTTCCGCCGCCAGGCGCATCGTCCTGCCCTACCTCGTCGCCGCGCTCCCGATCGCTCTCGCCGTCGCGCTCTGCGCAACCCCCGGGATCGCCGACCGGTGGCGGGTGCTCGCGGTGCTGAGCGCCGTGGCCGTGGCCGGCATCGTCGCCGGACACCAGTCCGGGACCCCCGTCCGGACGGCCGCCCAACCCTGGAATGTGCACACCGTCTGGCTGGTTCCGGCCGTTCTGCTGGCCCCGCCACAGGTCTTCTCGATTCTGATCGGGCTGTCGCTCGCCGTGACGCTGTCCGCGACCGGCCTACCCATGCGCCTGCGATTGCTGGTCGCGACGAACAATCTGGTCGGCTGCGGGCTCATCTACCTGGCCGTCCTGACGACGAACACCCCCCGGGCCGCGGTGCTGCTCGGGATGCCCCTGGTCCTGGCCGTCACCGCAGTCGTCGCGGTGGTGGGGACCCGCCTGGTCCAGCCCGAGCCGGCGCGGACCAGCTTCGCGGACTTCCACTGGGCCGCGATCGAGACCTGCGCGGCGCTGACCGGCTGTCTGATCACCGTGGCCATGTCCGGACACCCGCTCGCCGGGCTGGCCGGCGTCGCCCCGATGGTGCTGGCGGTGTTCGCGCTGCGCTGGCCCGAGCTCACCAGCCAGGCCCGTACCGACGCCAAGACCGGACTGCCCAACGCCGGCCGATGGGAGGAGCTCTCCCGTCATGCGCTGAACGACAGTGCGATCCGCCGGCGGCCGGCGGCCCTGCTGATCATCGACATCGATCACTTCAAGGCCGTCAACGACACCTACGGCCACCTGGCGGGCGACGTGATCCTGGCCGCGGTGGCCGCCGACATCCTGGCGGAACTGGGTCCCGACGACCTGGTCGGCCGCTTTGGCGGCGAGGAGTTCGTCGTGACCACGATCGGACTCAGCCGGGCCGAGGCGATGGTGCTGGCCGAGCGGATCCGCCGGCGCATCGCCGGGACCAGTCACGAGATCATCAGTCTCGAAGGGCACCGGACGACGGCCGGACCGGTCACCTGCACCATCGGTGTGGCCAGCAGCGAGGTGCTCGGCTACGGCCACACGCTGCTGTTGCGGCGCGCGGACGCAGCGTTGGCCGGCGGCAAGATCGGCGGCCGCAACCAGATCCGGTCGGCCGAGCGGCCGGAGGCGATCGACTGGACCTCACTGACGTCCGGCGAGCACACCGGCCGCGGGCAGACCTTCGTCCCTTCCCAGCGAACGAGCCCCACCTCCGACTCCTGAGTCCCTGCACCGGACTGTGCGGGGCAGAAGAGATGCGGGCGTGCGCGGGGCAGAATCATCGTCATGACCGACTCCGCCCCCTCTCCCGTGCCGGTCGCGCCGGCCATCTCCGACGACCTCGCCGCCCTGCTGGATCTCGATCCGGCCGACCGGCTGCAGGCGGAGATGCTGATGGCCGCCGCGCATTCCCCCGAGGTGCGCGCCGCCCTGGGAGTGCTGCGTCAACGCCTCGGCACCTTCCCGGTGTCACCGCCGCAAGGCCAACCGGCACAGGAGGTCTGGATCTGCGCGCTGCTGTTGTTCGCACCGGAGCTGGCCGCCTGGCACGCCGGTCGATCCGTCGATCCCGCCATCACCGCGGCGACGCTGGCCGACTTCGGGCGTCAGTTCCGGCTGCACCGGACCACCTACGGGGTGTTCGGACTGGAGACCTGGAGCTGGCTGACGTTCCACTGCGGTGGCGGACTGTTCCAGTTGGGCCGGCTGCACTTCCTGCTCCGACCGCTGACGGCCGACGAGCCTCGACCGGCGGGCGCCGACACCGGCGACTGGGTGCTCGACGTCCACATCCCGCCCATCGGATCACTGCTGCCGCCATCGGTCGACGACGCCTTCCGGCAGGCAGCAGCGTTCTTCCCGGAACACTTCCCCGGCCAACCGGTCGACCTGACGGTCTGCTACTCCTGGCTGCTCGATCCCTACCTGTCGCAACACCTGCCGGGCAGCAACATGGCACTGTTCCAGCAGTCGTTCGAGCGGTACGGGCCGGACGAACCACGTCAGGGCGACGCCCTCTACTTCGTCTTCCGCATCCGCGGGCAGGTCGACCTGGATCGATTGCCCCGCGACACCAGCCTGCAACGCCTGGTGCTCGACCGCATCGCCGCCGGCGGGGTCTGGCAGGCCTGCTACGGCTGGCGCGCGCTCCGCTCGTCGGCGGCGCGTCCAGGGCGGTAGCGTCCTGCAAAGTGATGGCGATAGCCATCACTTTGCAGGACGTCCGAGGTTCTGGCGGACTCGAGAAGGACATACATGGATCTGCAGGCCGAAATCGCCGACTGGCCGGTCGGGCGTGCCGCCGTTGCGGTGATCGGACCCGACGGGGTGCTCGACCAGTTCGAGACCGGCGGCGGGTCAGAGCTTTTCGAGTGGAAGTCCGTCACCAAGCTGCTGACGGCGCTCACCGTGCTGGACGCCTGCGCGGACGGCACCATCGAGTTGACGGAGCCGGCCGGACCACCCGGCGCGACGGTGGCCCATCTGCTGTCGCACGCAGCCGGCCTGCGGACCGAGGCGGGTGAGCCGGTCGCCCCGCCGGGCACCCGGCGGCTCTACTCGAACTACGGGTTCGAGGTCGTCGCTGCACATCTCGCCGTCCAGGCCGGCGGGCCGTTCGCCGACGAGCTGGCCGGCCGGGTACTGGGACCGCTGGGTCTGCACCGGACCGTGGTGGCCGGGTCGCCGGCCAGCGCCGGGGTCGGGCCGCTGGATGATCTCATCGACCTGGCGGCGGAGTTCCTGACGCCGACCGTCATCGGTCCGGAGATCATCGGCCAGGCCAGCACTCTCGTATTTCCAGGCCTGGTCGGCATCGTGCCGGGGTTCGGCCGTCAGACGCCCTGCGACTGGGGCCTCGGATGTGAGATCCGCGGACACAAGAGCCCGCACTGGACCAGCCCGCACAACAGTCCGGCGACCTTCGGCCACTTCGGTCAGTCCGGTAGCTTCCTCTGGGTCGATCCGGACGCCGGCCTGGCCTGTGTCAGCCTGTGCGACACCGCCTTCGGGCCGTGGGCCGCGAAGGTGTGGCCCCGTCTCTCGACCGCCGTCCTGACGCACTACCGCAGCTGAGTTGGCTCACAGGATGCCGGCGCGGTAGTGCGACTGGACCTGGGCGAGCGTGAAGGCGGTGGCGTAGACCGAGGCCCACGCGAGGGTGCCGTTGAAGTTGTAGTTGGTCGTCGCGTTCGGCCAGGTGTTGAGGTTGTCCCAGCCGACCCGCCAGAAGCCGCTGCCGACCTGCGCACCCTTCGTCGTGGTGTCGCTCGCGACCAGGGATCCGTCCACGTACAGGGCCATGCCGGCGGACGAGAGGGTCGCCACCACCTGGTGCCAGGCGTTGTCCGCATAGTTCGCCGTGCTGACGACGGGACTGGTCACCACCTTGACGGCATTGGGATACACACCGAAGTTCAGCTGACCGTTGCCGGACATGTAGATCTGCCGGTCGTAGGAGGTCGACAGGCCGGTCTGGGCGCTGCCGAAGCCGATCAGCCGACCACCGGCGGTGTTGGTCCTGAACCAGATCTCGATGGTGAACACCTCCGGGTCCGACGCCGCGGTTCCGCTGCCGGCCACGTAGGCGTTTCCCAGGCCGGCAACGCCGCCGGCCACGGTGACCGCGCGGCTGGGCAGGTCTCGCGGGCACGGCGCCGACGCGGAGGAGGTGAAACTGCCCGTCGCGGTGCCGGTGTAGGTCCCCGGTCGCAGGGTCGTGTTGCCGGAGGCGTCTGCGGCGGTGGTGAAGGTCGTCTCGTTCAGTGGATAGGCGAAGTAGCCGCCGTTGGCCGAGGTGGCCGTCGCCGCCGACGCGCAGGTGAAATAGGTTGCGGAAGCGGCGGTGTCGACGGAGTTCGTGATCTTCGCGGCGAAGGCACTCTGGGTGGACGGGATGAAGGCGCCGAGGGTGATGGCGAGCACCGAGAAGCCGGTGACCCACCGCCGGTAACCGGATCGACGCTGACCCGATCGACGCTGCACCGCGGGGCGTCCGGGGAGCCGGGGCCGGGTGGGCTTCTTGGCCCGGTGCCGCCCACGGCTCTGGGACCCGGCGCGCAAGACGGCCGGTGCCGGCTCCGGTGCAGCGGCGGCTACCCAAGCTCCGCGCGTGGCCGCGATCGATGGTGCCGGGGAGGTCGAAGATTCTGCCGGGGAGGTGGAAGACGCTGGGCCGGAGGTGCTGCCGGGACCGGCCGGGTCGTCGTCGCGCGGTCGCAGCTCCTCCGACGGACCGAAGATCAGCGATACCGCGAGGGGGGTCAGCCAGATCAGGATCAGGGCGATCCACCAGCCGGGGGAGAGATGGACCGAGGAGGTGAACTGGTAGCCGTGCGGACCGGGATCACCGGTCGCCGTGACCGCGCCGACCTGCCCGTCGACCAGATCGACGAAATTGCCGCCGCTCGCGCGCACCCGGATCGGGAGCAGGCCGGTCGACACCAGGGTCACGTCGGTTCCGTTGGCCATTGCGGTGCTGGCCACCTTCACCATGTCGACGAACGGTTTGAGCAGATAGGCCGCGACTGCGATCAGGAACGACGAGCCGAACACGCGGAGCGGACGCCGCCACAGCGCCCGGAGGTAGCGAGAGGTGGTGAACCACAACACCAGCCCGGTCACCGCCAGGAACGGCAGGCCCCTGATCAACCAGCCGAAGCCCCACCACCGGGCGACGACCCTGCCGACGAGATCCCCGGACCCGAGCCCCGCCGGGTCCTGCGCACCGTTGATGTCGCCCCGGGTGCGCAGCGCTCCGGAGGCATCGATGGAAACGACGCGGTGGGTGTAGATCTCGGCCGGAGCCAGGGGGGATCGGAAGCTGACGATGTCACCGACCCTCACCTGCGCAGCGGTGACGTGCTCGGTGAACACCAGGGTCCCCACCGGAGCGGCCCGACCCATGGACGGGGTGGCGACGATCATCCAGCGACCGCCCGCCATCCACCACCCCGCCGCCGCCAGGACGACGAGAAGTACTGCCACACCGACGATCCGGAGCAGCCAACCGGCCCTCCGTCGGGCGGTGCCGCTGTACGCGGCACCGTCCAGCAGTTCCTCCAGGGACACAGCGGTCGCGAGGCGAGGATCTTGCGTCACGACGTCCCTTTCCTCTTCATTGCGAATGCTTCAGTGCCATTGCTTCATTGCGAACGCGTCACGGCCGGCGCTTCAGTGCCAGCGCTTCCCGATCAGGTGCTGAGCGACCAGACCAGGGGCTGTGACGCGGCCAGTCCCTGGTAGGTGTTGCCGGCGGTGGTGGCGAGCGTGACGGTGATGGTGATCGGGATGGTCGCTCCCGGGGCCGGCAACGGGAGGGTGAACGGAGTGGGCGTCGTGGCCCCGCTGAATGCCGCTGCCGTTCCGTTGTAGATGGTCGTCCCGCCGGAGACCACCAGAACATTCAATTTTGCACAGAAATCGGTGGCGTTGCCGTTCAGTGCGCCGTTGGTGCTCTGCGTGCAGGCGTTCGCTGCCAGGGTGAATGTCGCTGCGGGTGCCGAGCCGGTGTTGCCGAAGGTCAGATTGGTGACGACCGAGGAACCCGGCACCATCTTCGTCAGGCCGCCGTACTTGTTGATGGTCGAGCAGGTGAAGGTGTTGGTGTTGACGCCCGCCGTGGCCGCCGGGGTGGTGTCCGTGCTGTTGCAGGTCGTGTTGCCGGTCGCCGTGTTGATCTCCTGCAGGACGACGGTGCCGGATGCAGCCGTGTCGTTCGAGTAGGTGATGGCCGCGGTGAAGGCGGACAACGTGTTCGTCATCGAGAGGACAGCACGACGGCGCTGGCCAGGCCGGCGACGATCAGGAGTGGGGCAAATCGACGACGGGGGCGCGGGACTGAGTGCTAGTCGGACATGTGACACCTTTCGGGAGGCACCGGAGCCACCCGTCTGTGGGTGACCGTGGCGAGAATCGGAACTCCGCGTTGCTTTTGATGGGCAAAGGCAACACCATTCGAGTGGCTGGAACGCCGGTGGATACCAGAGGTGAATACCCGAGTTCATCTGCGGTATCTACGTGACCGGTGGACGCTGAGCCCTGTTCGAGGCTGCTCGGAAAGGGGACTGCAGGACGGTGACTACGTCACGCGACATTTTGACAAGAATTCCCAAGAAAGAACCATGTTTCGCCCATCGAAATAACTCACCGTTGTCGATCACTCCAATGGAGCGGAAATCCCGGCGTAACATCCATCCGATGGACACAGATGTTTACCGCTGTGCCACGTCAATCGTCCGCCGAAACGGAAATCACCGTTTGGGGTGAGTTTGATCGCTCAGAAGGGTGAACCTGCCGGATCGAGACGGTCTACGCCGGGTGAGCAGTGTCATTCAGCCCTTACACCCGATCGTTGCGGGGGCGGGTCACCGGCGAAAGCCTGGGCGATGCAGAGCCACTGGGCGGCCGGGCCGGCGGTCGCCTGGAGGCTGGTGTCGGCCAGAGCCCGCCGCTGGGTGACCACCAGTGCGAAGTCCCAGGCGTCGCCGGTGATCCGGTCGAGCGCCGCCTCCCCGCCCCACGTCCACACCTTCCCGGCCGGCGAGACCAGCTCGATGCGCACATCGCACGTCGGTTGCTCCAGACCGTGGATGCCGAAGGAGAAGCCACGCGTCAGCACCCCGAGGTGGCAGACGTGCCGGATGCGCTCGCTGGGCCGCCGCAGGATGCCGAGCGCATCGTGCACGTCCTGGCTGTGGGCCCATGTCTCCATCAGCCGCGCGCTCGCCGCGGACGCCGCACTCATCGTCGGGCCGAACCACGGTGACCGGCGAGCCGGATCGGCCTCCCCGAAGGCCGCCGTCAGGGCCGTCCGCGAGCGATCGAACCGCAGCAGGAGCTCGGCGGGCGACGAGCCTCTGCGGTCGAAGCTGATCTGGTCGATCCAGGTCGGACCGACGGCCATCACCACCTCGGCCCGTTCGATGAAGTCGGGCGGGCTGGTCTGGGCCATCAACGCCATGTCGTCGAAGAAGGCGAGGTGTTCGAGCTGATCGTGGATGGTCCAGCCGGCGGCGGGCGTGTCCGACGACCACTGGAGGTCGGTCATGGCGAACAGCGTCGACGTCAGCTCCTCGCCCTCGGCACGCAGGTCGTCGAGCAGACCCCGGTACCGGTCCTGGTTCATCGCCAACATCCACCGCCCGTCCGGATCGGCGTCACGTGCGAGATCCCGCTGGTGACCCTCTCAGCGTAAGGCCCGAATCCCCGTTCGGCCGCGTTGCACCGCCGAATGGCCCGCCGGCGTCACTCACGGCACCCGGGTTCAGGGCGGCGGGCCGGCCGCCGGACGTCGCTGCCACGAGGTCCAGAGGGGCCGATAGCCCATCCGTGCCCAGAAGGGCGAGGACAACGGGTTCGGCACCGCGTGGTGCAGGAGCGTCAAGGGCACACCGCTGGCATCCAGCGCGCGGTGCGCCGCAGCGACCAGCGCGGCCCCGATGCCGGCGGCCCGCACCTCCGGTCTGACGTACATCTCGGCCAGATAGGCGGCCGCGCCGCCGGCAGCACTCATCGGCGAGATCCACGCCGCCTCGGAGGGTGGCTGGACGTAGACGAATCCGGCAGGCAGACCGTCGACCTCGGCGATCCAGCTCCAACCGGGCTGACGGGCGAGGTGGTCCGCCAGCTTGCTGTTGAGGGTGCGACGGGCCGACGGCCGCGACGTCACCATCCCGCTCGCCACGTCGAACTCCTGGAGTCGGACCGCCAGGTCGGTCAACAGATCGAGATCGGCGGACTGTGCCGGCCTGACGAGTACTCCCGGGCGGCCCGGCGGCGTCGAGGCCCGGAGTCTCCTCGCCGCCAGTACCATCATCGGTGCGAACCCGAACTCCAGCAACGGAATCCGGTAGTCCGGATCACGGCTGGGGATGGTCACGGTGGCCGACGATTTCCAATCACCCGGGGTGCTCCGCAGGCTTGCGAGCCATCGATCCAGCAGTTCTCGGAACGCGGCGATGCGATCGGGCCCGGCGAGTTGCGGTGTCAGCGAATACTGACGCAGCGGACCCCACAGTGCCTCCTGACCATCTGGATCCAGCTGATGGAAGCGGGCCAGCCCACGCGCCGTCGTTCCGCCGAGATCGACCGTCAGCAGCCGGTCTTCGCCCTGCAGGCCGGATTCGGTGGGGTCCAGCCGACCCGCCTCGACCTGGCCGGGCAGCAGGGAGTCGAGTTCCGCCCAGCGCGCGGCGTGCTCGACGTCGATCCGGTCCGTCATCGGGCCACACTCCCACGCCGTGCGCCCGGCTCCGAAATACGCTGCGGGGCCACATTCATCGATCGCAGGCGATCCAGACCTGACGATCGAATTCATCGACGAATGCGGATTGCCCGGGAACGAGGCGATCGACGCTGCTACCGGAGCCATTCGGCGTCCTGGAAACATCGCGGGTCCAGGCCGATCAATCGTGTAACCTCCCCGGGAAGAAGCGCCTTGCAGTTGCTGCATTCGCCCTGGAGCCACGGCACCGATCACACCGCACCGATGACTACGCCGGCCCCAGGGACGGTAGGGGAGGCAGGATGTCCGCAATCCGGATGTACCGGCGCACCAGGAGTTTCCGAGCGGCCGTGCTACCGGCCGGCGTCGCGCTGACGTTGTTGATCACCGGGTGTTCCAAGTCCACTCCGGTGGCGGTGCCCGCTTCGACATCGGCCGCGCCGGTGGCGTCGGCGCCGGTCTCCTCCGCACCGGCGTCCACGGCGCCGGTCTCCTCCGGACCGGCATCCTCCCCAGCCCAGTCCGCGCCGCTTTCCTCCGCGCCGGGGTCGACCACACCGGCGTCCGCACCGGCATCCGGCCCGGCCACGTCGGCATCACCGGCGCCGGCGTCCGAGCCCGCCTCCTCGCCGGCTTCCAGTGGCGAACTCCCGGTTGCCACGGTGAACACCACCGACGCGAACGCCGTCAAGGCGCTGTCCGCGATGAACGCCGCGCTGCTCACCGCGCCCGAGGTGGGGACCGGTTTCACCAAGAGCCCGCCGGTGGCCCAGGACACCAACCAGAAGCTCCCCTGCGGCGGTTCCTCGGCTTCGGCGCTGTACCCCAACGCACTGCGCGCCGAACTCATCGCAGCCAAGGGCGACAGCGTGCAGTTCCAGGAGTCGTTGCGGCTCGACCTGGACGCCGCGACCTCCATCAAAGCTTTCGACACCACCGTCGCCGGGCTCAACTGCAGCAAGGGCTCGATCGCCGGCACCCCCGTCACCATCGGCGCGCCGCACGACGTCACGGCCAGCGTCGGCGGCAGCAAGGCAGTCGCCTGGGAGGTCACCATCGCCGGTGCCTCCGGTGTCCTGGTCGCGGTGCACAGCGGTTCGACCTCCATCGGCTACACCTTCCTGGTCGCGACCGGCACCGACGCCGCCACCCTGCCCAATCCACTGACGGTGGCCAAGAAGGCCACCGCCAAGGTGATCGCGGGTGGACTCGGCTGAAGCGCGAGAACCCTCTCGGGCCAGGCACACCCCGCCACGAGTAGTCCGCGCGGAACCGGCGGCCACTGCCGGCCGCTGCGATCGGGCCCGCAGGACACCGTGGCGGTCGCCGCTGTTCAGGCGCCCGTCGGCCGGGCTGTTGCGGGACGGGCTGCGCACCGCGCACCGAGCCGGACGGACCACCCGGAGCAATCCGAAACGCGTTCGGCCTCGTACTCCTTGTCGAGAAAAAGGAGCAGCCGATGCGCACCGATCGAACCGGGTACCTGATGGCCATGCTGGCCGGACTGGCCATCGTCGGTGCGTCGACCGGTGGAGTCGTCGCCGCCACTTCGCACCACAACACCACCCTGGCCGCCGAGCAGGCCGCGGCCAACATCGCCATCGCATCACCCGCACCCGCATCACCCTCACCCGCAGCGATCTCACCCTCGGCGGCGTCACCCGCATCTTCGGCAGGCGCCGGCTCGGGCGCCGACCCCTCGTCCGCTGCGCCACTGTCGGCATCCGCCCCGGCCCCGCTATCGGTCCAGGCGACACCCGCACCCAGTCCGCCCGCACCGGCCTCGTCCGCACGTGCCGCGCCCGCACCCACCTCGTCCGTACCGACCAAGCCGGCGATCATCCCGCCCGCACCCGTCGCGCAGGCGCCCGTCAGGACCACGGCCCCGAGCAGGGCGCCCGCCCCCACCACCGCCGCTGCGGCCCTGAAGTACAAGAACGGCCAGTACACCGCCACCGGGAGCTACAACAGCCCGGGTGGTACCGAAAAGCTCGGCGTGACCATCACTCTCGCCGCGGACAAGGTGGTGAAGTCCGACCTGAACCTGCTCGGCGGAGCCGGCCTGAGCCACTCGTTCCAGCAGGCGTTCCAATCCGGCTACTCCGGACAGGTGATCGGCAAGGACATCGACGCGATCTCCCTCGGCGCGGTGTCCGGATCCTCGCTGACCAGCATGGGTTTCAACGATGCGCTCAAGCAGATCGAGTCCCAGGCCAAGACGTGACGACGCGGCCGCACGAGTTCCAGGCCATCGGCACGAATTGGACGATCACCAGCAGCCCGGGGCTGACCACCGTGAGCCTGGCGCGTCTGCAGCGGACCGTCGAGGAATTCGATCTGGCGTACTCCCGGTTCCGCCCGGATTCCGACGTCAGCAGGTTCGCGAGAACCGGCGGTAGCCATGAGTTCCCGGACAGCGCAGCCGTACTCCTCGCCTTCTACCGCGAGCTCTACGACATCACCGGCGGCCGGGTGAGCCCGCTCGTCGGGCGCGCGCTCGAGCACCTCGGCTACGACGCCGACTACTCGTTGGAGCGTCGCCCCGGACAGGTCTCGGTGCCCCGGTGGGAGGACGTTCTGACGGTGCAGGGGTCGCTGCTGACGGCGGGCGAGCCGGTGCTCCTGGACCTGGGTGCAGCCGGAAAGGGTTACCTGGTCGACCTTCTGGCCGGTGAGCTCACCGAGAGCGGCTATGACGAGTACCTGATCGACGCGAGCGGGGACATCGCCCACGTCGGCCCGATGCTGTGCCGGGTCGGCTTGGAGCATCCGGGCGCCGCCGGTCAGGTGATCGGTGTGGCGAACCTCTGCAACGCCTCGCTCTGCGGTTCGGCGGTCAACCGGCGGACCTGGGGCGCGGGCCTGCACCACGTCATCGATCCCGCCACCGGGGAACCGACCACCGAGGTGCTGGCCACCTGGGTGGTCGCCGACCGCACGATGGTGGCCGACGGCCTGGCCACCGCACTGTTCTTCACCGACCCATCAGTGCTCTCAAGGCACTTCGAATTCAGCTACGTCAGGATGCTCGCCACCGGCGGCGTCGAGTACTCGAAAAATTTCGACGGGGAGCTCTTCACATGAAGACTGCACTGGACAACGCCATCGGGCGGGTGACCATGTACCGGTTCGTCACCATCTGCCTGGCCGCACTCACCGTGATCTCCTTCGCCTTCAGCGCGGCGAAGAAGATCAGCTACACCCCGCAACAGCTGCTGGCGACCCTGCTCACCCTGCTGGTGGTGACCTTCGTCGGCGGCCGGGTCTTCGCCCTCCTGTTCCGGGCGACCGCCCACAGCGAGTCCTCGATCATCACCGCCCTGCTGCTGTTCTTCATCCTCTCCCCGACCACCGACGTCACCACCCTCGGTCAGGTCGCCATCGCCGCCGTCTTCGCCTCGGCCTCCAAGTACCTGCTGGCGGTGCGCGGGCGGCACATCTTCAACCCCGCCGCAGTCGGCGCGGTCTGGCTGGCCGTCCTCCACTTCTACCTGGCCTACTGGTGGATCGGCACGCCGGTGCTGCTGCCGTTCACCGCGATCCTGGTCCTGCTGGTGCTCTACCGGACGAGGCGCCTGCCGCTCGGCGCGGTGTTCATCGTCATCGGGGCTGCGATCCTGTTGAGCCGCAGCCTGTCCGGCGGCGCCGGCTTCGGCACCGCGCTGACCTTCGCCTTCGGCCAGACGCCGTTGATCTTCTTCGCCGGCTTCATGCTGACCGAGCCGCTGACCCTCCCCCCGGCCCGCTGGCAGCAGCTGTCCGTCGCGGCCATCGTGGCGGTGCTGTTCTCCGTCCCGATCACGATCGGCTCCTACTCCGTCGGCCCCGAGACCGCGCTGATCATCGGCAATGCCGTGGCCTTCGGATTCGGCCAGCGCCGGGGCATCGAACTCGTGCTCACAGCCAGGCGACGCCTGACCCCCAGTTCGATGGAGTACGTGTTCGCGCCGGCCACACCGCTCAGCTTCACCCCCGGGCAGTACCTGGAACTTGCGCTGCCGCACAAGGGATCGGACTCGCGGGGCAGCCGGCGGTCGTTCAGCATCGCCTCCGCACCGGCGGTGAAGTCACCGGAGGGCGGCCCCGCGCCGGTGAAGATCGGGATCAAGGTCGCGGAGAGATCCAGCAGCTTCAAACGCGCCATGCACGAACTCCCCATCGGCAGCACGGTCCGCGCCACCGGTGTCTCTGGAGACTTCATCCTGCCGAAGAAGCAGGACACCCCGCTCCTGCTGGTGGCCGGTGGCATCGGTATCACCCCGTTCATCAGCCAGCTCGGGGCACTTCCGCCGGGGCACGACCGTGACGTCGTGCTCGTCTACGTCGCCGGCGACGCCGAGGAGGTCGGCTACCAGGAGGAGCTGGCCGCCGCCGGGGTCCGAACGGTGGTGGTGACCAAGCAGCAGGCGGCCGGCTTCCCGGCCGGGTTCGAGTCCGTCACGGCCCCCCGGCTGACCGGTGACGTCCTGGCCTCTGTGGTGCCGGACATCGCCAGGCGGCGCGTCTACATCTCCGGCCCACCCGGTCTGGTCGACACCATCAGCCGGGCGGCCAGGTCGCTGAAGGCCAGGAGCATCGCCAAGGACTACTTCAGCGGGTACTGAGCCGTCATGGGCTCCGCCCGGTCGTAGCATCGTGGCATGACACCGCAGTCGTCGACGGCGACCACCGTCCCCACCCTGGTCGAGGCGCTGGGCCGCGAGCTCCCCGCCGACCGGATCGTGATCGATCCTGCTGTGCTGCAAAGCATGTCGCATGACGAGGCACAGTGGGCGGTGGTGGGTACGCCGGCCGTCGCGGTGCGCGCACGGACCGAGTCCGACGTCCGGATCGCCGTCCGGATCGCTGCGGACCTCGCCCTGCCGGTGGTCCCGCGCGGTGCCGGCACCGGCCTGTCCGGAGGAGCCAACGCCGTGGACGGGTGCTTGATCGTCGACGTCTCCCGGATGACCGAGATCCTCGAGATCGACACGGACAACCTGACCTGCATGGTCCAGCCGGGCATCGTCAACGACGACCTGAAGGCCGCCGTCGCCGAGCACGGGCTCTGGTACCCGCCCGATCCGGCCAGCGCGCCCTGGTCGACGATCGGCGGCAACGTGGCCACCAACGCCGGCGGTCTGTGCTGCCTGAAGTACGGCGTCACCCGGGACTACGTACTCGGCCTGCGCGCCGTGGTCGGAGGTCCGGCCGGCTATGGCAACGCCGTGCGACTGGGACGCCGCACCAACAAGGGCGTCGCGGGCTACGACCTGACGAGCCTGATGGTCGGATCGGAGGGCACGCTGGGCATCATCACCGAGATCACCCTGCGACTGCGCCCGGCTCGGTCCGGCGCACCCAGGACGGTGGTCGGCGCGTTCTCCGGGCTGGTGGCGGCGGGGCGGGCGGTCGCGCTGGCGATCAGTCGCGGCCTCGAACCCTCGGCCCTGGAACTGCTGGACCGCACCTGCCTGCGCGCGGTGGAGGACTGGAAGCACCTGGGCATCGAGGCCGACGCCGCCGGGCTGCTCCTGGCCCGGATCGACACCCCTAGCGCAGCAGGTGATCTCGAAGCCGACGCGATGGCGCAGGCCTTCGACGACGCCGGGGCCATGTGGGCGACCCGGTCCACCGACGCGGTCGAGGCCGAGGCGCTCTTCGAAGCCCGACGGCTGGCGTATCCGGCCCTGGAGCGCCTGGGATCGGTACTGACCGAGGACATCTGCGTCCCGCGTTCGAAGCTTCCCGAGATGCTCGCCCGGATCGAGGCCATCGCGTCCGAACACGACCTGACGATGTCCACCATCGCGCACGCGGGCGACGGCAACCTGCACCCGCTGATCCTGACGCCGGTCGGCGACGACGCGGCGCGCGCCCGGGCGCAGCTCGCCTTCGAGGAACTGATCGACGCCGCGTTGGGCTTCGGGGGCACCGTCACCGGCGAACACGGTGTCGGGCTGCTCAAGAGGTCCGGCCTGCTGCGGGAACTGGATCCAGGGTCGCTGCTGATGCAAAAAGCTGTGAAGCATGCGTTGGATCCGCTGAACATCTTCAATCCGGGGAAAGTGCTGTAATTCCGGGGCGCGGTACCTTGCACATTCGGGTGAACAACGGTGTAAGCCGATTTCAAACGAAGGCGCGGAAGTTATCTTCGAACGACCGGCCGGAAATGGTGGCGGCCCGGAGACCGGAGTAAACCCTGGGGGTCAGTCGATGCGGGGTTCGTCGGTGCAGGGTTCGTCGGTGCAGGGTTCGTCGGTGCAGGGTTCGTCGGTGCAGGGTCCCGAGGCTTCCTCGCGACGGCATCTCGTGCTGACGACCGTCGGGACCATCGTCGTCATCACGCTCGAGTTCTTCCTGCTCACCTTCGTGTACCACCACTGGGACGGCGTCCGCGCCCAGCAGCTGGTGGTGGCCAGGGCGTCCGGTGCGCTGTTCGCGGCGAACGACGACGCGGCCACCGCACAGATCGTTCTCGGGCGCCTGTCGGACACGCTCGCCGGGCTGCACACCGACGGCGCGCTGGTCGCCCAGATCCAGAGGGCACAGCAGAGACTCACCTCCAGCGTTCGGAACGGGGCGCTCGCCGTGGCCGATGCCCGCGTCTCGGTCACCCAGGTCGCGGGCTCGCTCGAGCAATCACAGCAGAACATGGGTTTCGAGGCCGATGTCACCTTCGCAGCACTGCTCATCGCGGCCTCGCTGGGCTGGATGGCCTGGTTCCGTCGGCTGGTGGCCAGGCATCGCCGGTTCCAGGATATCCTCACCGAGCAGAAGGTCGGAATTCGATCGGACCAACGTCTGGCCGAACTCATCCAACGCTCGTCCGATCTCTTCGCCGTGTGCTCCGCCGATTGCACCATCAGCTTCATCAGCCCGTCGGCGCGCTCACTCCTGGGCGTCGATCCGGCCGATCTGCTGCAGAGCAACTGGACGGACCTGGTGCACCCGGAGGACCGCGGGTTGTTCGCCCGTCAATTCACCGAGCCGGGGACCGGCCAGGAGGCGGATCTGCGGGTGCGGCTGCTGCGCTCGGACGGACTGATCCGCCACGTCGAGGGCACGGTGGCCAACATGACGCACTCGGAGGCCATCGGTGGCCTGGTCGTGACGGTCCGGGACATCTCCGACCGGGTCGAGATGGAGGCGCAACTCACCGAGCACGCCTTCCACGATCCACTCACCGGCCTGCACAACCGCCGACTGCTGACCGACCGTCTGGACCACGCTCTCACCGCCCGGGCCGACAACGGCGCCGCGCTGGCCCTGCTGTTCTGCGATCTGGACGATTTCAAGAACATCAACGACCGGCTCGGTCACCGGGTCGATGACCTCGTCCTGATCGAGGTCAGCCGGCGGATCCTGGCCACCGTCCGTGCCCAGGACACCGCTGCCCGGCTCGGCGGCGACGAGTTCGCCATCCTGCTCGAGCGAACCGATCCGATCCGTGCCGACCTGATCGCCCGCCGTCTGCAGGAAGCCTTCGCCACGCCCTTCCTGGTGAGCGGCGAGCACCTGAGCGTCGGGGCCAGCATCGGCGTCGCGCCCGGAATCCCGGGTCAGAGCAGCGGCGAGGAGGTGCTCCGCAACGCCGATGTCGCGATGTACCTGGCGAAGGACAGGGGCAAAGATGGTGTGGCCTTCTACGAGCCACACCTGCACACCGAGTCGCTGCAACGACTGGAACTGCGCGACGACCTCGTCAGTGCCCTCAAGAACGGCGAACTCGTCCTGCACTACCAGCCGACGGTGGACCTGAAGACCGACCTGCTCGTCGGCTTCGAGGCGCTGGTGCGCTGGCAGCATCCGGTGCACGGGTTGCTACCACCGGTGCGCTTCATCTCGCTGGCCGAGCAGTCGGGGCTGATCGGCAGACTGGGCGGCTGGGTGCTGGCCGAGGCCTGCCGCGCGGCCGCCGTCATGCAGACCGAAGGCACCGCCCCGACCATGTCGGTCAACGTCGCCGCCGGTCAGTTGGGCGACGAGGGATTCCTCGACGAGGTGAGGACGGTGCTCGTCGCGAGTGGCCTGCCACCCGATCGGCTCATCCTGGAGATCACCGAGAGCGTGGTCGTCCAGGATCTGGACAACGTCATCGATCGTCTGAGAAGTCTCCAGGAGCTCGGCGTCCGGATCGCCGTCGACGACTTCGGCACCGGCTACAGCTCGCTGTCCTACCTCAACCGGCTGCCCCTGGACATCCTCAAGGTCGACAAGTCGTTCATCGACGGTGTGGCGCAGAGCGGGCAGGCCGCGTCGGTCACGAAGGCCATTATCGCGATGAGCCGCACCATGAACCTGGACACCGTCGCCGAAGGTGTCGAGCACGCCGAGCAGGCCGCCTGGCTGGTGGAGGCGGGATGCTCCCACGCGCAGGGCTACCTCTGGTCCCGGCCCGTCGAGTTCGATCGTGCCTTCCAGATGCTCCGCGCCTACCCCGGCGGCATGCCCGCGGTCCCGCCGGGCGACCCGTCCCCGCGTGCGACCGTCGGGGCGGTGGCGCCCGTCGGGGCGCGGTCCGTGAGGGCGACACGGTGACCTCCTGACGTCGGCGCCGACTCCAGTGCTCGGCCGCCGGACCTGTTGCGCTGCAGAGCATCCCCGACCCCGTTGGCCGTGGTGATGGTCCGGCCCGCCGGTGCGGCCCCGACCGATAGGGTGGAGCCATGCGATCGACAGATCAGGCTCCCCCGCCGGCCATCGTCCCCGCGGCGGTGCCGATGCCCCCGTCGATCGACGCCGGCCTGCGGGGACTGACCACCGCGGCCGACCACGGGGTGCTGTGGTTCGGCATCGCCGCGGTCGGTGTGCTCGCCGGTGGTCGCGCCCGCCGCGCCGCCCTCCGCGGGGCCGCATCACTGGCGCTGAGCAGCTTCGTGGCCAACAGTGTGGTGAAACCGCTGGTCGGACGCCGCCGGCCGGACCCGGATCGCACCCAACTGGCCCGGCGGATCGGGAAGGTCCCGTGGACCTCGTCCTTCCCCAGCGGACATTCGGCGTCAGCGGCCGCCTTCGCCACCGGCGCCGCCCTGGAACTGCCCCTGTCGGCCACCGTCCTCGGCCCGTTGGCCGCCGCCGTGGCCTACTCACGGGTGCACGTCGGCGTGCACTACAAGTCCGACGCGATCGTGGGAACGGCCATCGGGGCCGCGATCGCGGTGGCCGGTAGCCGCCTGTGGCCGGTGCGCCCGCACGGCGCAGCGGCCATGGCCCCGGGTGATGCACCGGCGCTGCCCGCCGGCCTCGGCCTCACGATCGTGGTCAACCAGGCGTCCGGAACCAGCGACGGCGCCCAGGAACCGCTGTCGAAGATGTTGCCGCAGGCCAGGATCGCGGTCTGGGACCCGGAGAACGAAGACCTCTCGGACCTACTGGGTTCCGACACCAGCGCCCTCGGGGTGGCCGGCGGCGACGGAACGGTGGCCTCGGTCGCACAGTTGGCGCACGCCGAGGACCTGCCCCTTGCGGTGTTCCCGTACGGCACGCTGAACCACTTCGCCAAGGCGATGGGGATCTCCGACGCGGAGCAGATGGCCGCGGCCGTCGTGGCCGGCACGGCCCGGCAGGTCGACGTGGCCATGATCAACGGTCAGGTCTTCCTCAACACGGCCAGCATCGGTGGGTACCCCGATCTGGTGCGGCGGCGTGACCGGCTCAGCAAGCGGATCGGGAAGTGGCCGGCCGCCGGTTACGCGCTGTACCGGACCCTTCGCCACCAGGGCCCGATGGACCTGGACATCGACGGCCGGGTGGTGCCGACCTGGGTGGTCTTCATCGGCAACGGCATCTACCGACCCCGTGGCCTGGCGCCGGCCTGGCGCGAGGACCTGGCCACCGGCGTGCTGGATGTCCAGTACCTCCGCGCCGACCGCGCGCTGGCCAGGACCCAGGCCGTCGTCCTCTCCGTCCTCGGCCTGATCGAGCGCAGCCGGGTGTTCGTGGTGCTGGAGAAGCCGAGACTCCGGATCACCGCGCTGTCCGGCCCTCTCGCGACCGCTCACGACGGCGAGGTCACCGACCCGGTGAGCGAGGTCGACCTGTCGATCGACCGCCGACAGCTGACGGTGTACCACTGACCGGCACCGGCTACCACTGCCCGGCCCCGGCTACCACGGCCCGTACGGCCTGATCTGACCGTCGTGGGGACCGGTCTGCCCTCGGTGGGTGAACTGCCAGAGCGAGTCGGTGAATGCTTCCGGCGGTAGAGGTCTGGACCAGAGGTAGCCCTGCCCGGACCGGCATCCCAGCTGCAGGAGCAACTGTCGCTGCACCACCGTCTCGACGCCCTCGGCGACCACCCGCAGCCCCATCGTCGCGGCCAGCGTGAGAATCGCCGAGACCAGTCCGGCACCCGTTCCACTGGTGGCGATCTCGGCCGTGAACCGGCGGTCGATCTTGAGCACGTCCACCGGCAGGTACTCCAGTTGGGCGAGTGAGGAGTAGCCCGTGCCGAAATCGTCGATGGCGACGTGCACCCCCTGGGTGCGTACCTGCAGCAGGGTGGTCCTGGCCATGTCGGAGTCCTCGATGAAGGTGCTCTCGGTGACCTCCAGGCCGAGATTCTCGGCCGGCAGACCACTTTCGACCAGGACACGATCGACCAGGTCGGCGAATCCCGGATCGAGCAACTGCCGTGCGGAAACGTTGACCCACATCACCACGTCCTGCCATCCGGCCGCCGACCGCCAGGCCACCATCTGACGACACGAGCGCTGCAGTACGAACTTCCCGAAATCGCCGATCAGGCCACTGGCCTCGGCCACCGAGATAAAATCCAAAGGCGGCACCGACCCTCGTGTCGGGGAGTTCCACCGCAGCAACGCCTCGACGTCCAGGATCCGGCCGGAGTCCATCGCGATGGTCGGCTGGTAGGCGCATTCCAGCTCACCGTTGACGAGCGCGACGTTCAGATCGGCCTCCAGGCTGAGGCGGGCGGCCGCCTCGGCACGCAGGGCGGGGGTGAACACCGCCACCGAGTTGCGCCCGGTCCGCTTCGCCGCGTACATCGCCAGATCGGCGTCGCTGACCAGGTCGGACGGACCGTCCGGACGATGCTCGGGCCGCTGCAGGGCGATCCCCACGCTGGCCGACAGCGAGAGTGAACGGCCGGCGATCGTCATCGGACGGTGCAGGGCCGTGATCATCCTGCGCGCCAGGGCTTCCACCTCGCTCAGCCCCTCGCAGTGCGGTCGGAGCACCAGGAACTCGTCGCCGCCGAACCTGGCCACCGTGTCCTGGGCGCCGGCGCAGTCGGTCAGCCGGTCCGCCACCACCCGGAGGAACTCGTCACCGGCCGCGTGACCGAGGGTGTCGTTGACGAACTTGAACTGATCGAGGTCCAGGAACAGCACCGCGGCGCGGCGGCCCGTCATCGCCACGGCCGCCCGGATCCGCCCGGTGACCTCGGACCGGTTCACCAGGGAGGTCAACGAGTCCAGCGTCGCCGCCGTCCGCAGCGCAGTGATGTCCCTGGCCCGGGAGATGGCCACCTCGGCCAGGTTGACCCACCGGGCCAGCCGATCCAGCTCGTCCGTCCCCGGAACCCTGACCTCGTCGTAGTAGAGCGCGAACGTACCGAGCACCACTCCGCTGGTCCCGACGATCGGCACGGACCAGCAGGCGCGCAGCCCGAACGGCACGGCCAGATGCCACCAGTCCTTCCAGCGCGGATCGAACTCGATGTCGGGGACGATCACGGTCCGGCCGGTGTAGGCGGCGGTACCGCAGGAGCCGACCAACGGGCCGATCTCGGCGCCGTCGATGGCGAGCCGGTAGGCCTCGGGAAGGCTCGGGCTCGCCCCCTGCCTCAGGACCATGCCGTCGAGCAGGTGGATGGAGCACCGGGTGCCGTCGATGGCCGCCTCGGTGGCGGTCGCGAGAGCTTCGAGCACGCTCGGGAGTTCGGCGCCCGCGACGATCATCTCCAGCAGATAGCCGGTGGTGGTCAGCACCTCCCGTTCGCGCTCCAGCTCGACGGCCACCCCGTGGAGTTCGATCATGGTGCTGGCGTGCCGGCCGAACTGCTCGAGGGCCAGGATGTCGTCGGAGCTCGGTTCGCGGGGGCGGGTGTCCCAGGTGGACAGGACGCCCAGCACCGCGCCGTCCTTCGAGAGCAACGGGACCCCGACGAAGAAGCGGAGCCGATCGATGCCGGTGACGGCGGGATTGTTCGCAAACCGGTCGCTGAGCAGCGCATCCGGAACGATCAGCGTCGACCGGGTGTCGGCCACGGTCTCGCAGAAGCCGCCGTCCACCACGTACCCGGCAGCGCCGTTACCCATCGCCGATCTCAGGCGGCTGCGGTCCGGCCCGACCCTGCAGACGGCGGCGGTCTTGGTCTGGAATCGCTGTGCGACGAGTGCCACGAGGTCCTCGAACGGCACCCCTGGCATCCGCCCGGCCCCGCCGAGCAAGCCGTCGTCCACCGCATCCATCAGCTGCTCACTGGCCTGATCCGGGCGGCGGCGCCAGCCAGAACTCCATCAGCTCACGCTATCCCACAGCTGGTTCACCGGCCGTCCCTCTCTCGGGTGAGAGCAGGGTTGATAGCGGGCCGTCCACGGCGACAGGCGGGCACCGATCTCTTCCGATTCGATGGCTTCCCGATCCGAAATCCCGGCATCCGAGTGGTCTGCGGCATCGGAAGGGTCGGCGGACGGGCGATCGGTGACGGCCGCGGAATCGGGGCCCCATCCAGGACGGAGAAGGCCACGAACACCCCTGCGTGAGCCAATCATCGGGGATGCGCGCCGGCACCCAGGATTCTGCCCGCGAGTTGTACGAGGTCGGGTCCGCCGAGCAGCGGGTCAGCCCATCCCGGGCGGTGAACGGTTGCCGGCTGTCCGTCGATCTGCTGCTGGAATCGGTCGCCCAGGGCGATCGCACCGCGTTCGACGAGTTGTACGGACAGTTCGTCACGCCGGTCTCCCGGCTCGTCAGGTTGCTGATGAGGGACATCGCGATGGCCGAGGAAGTCACCCAGGAGGTATTTCTGGCGGTCTGGCTCGGAGCCGGGCGGTTCGACCGCGGCCGCGGTGACGGCGGCGCCTGGATTCTGGGAATCGCCCGGTCGCGGGCCATCGACCGCATCCGGTCTGCCGAAGCCACCCGCCGGCGGGACCAGCACTACGCGGTGAGCGCCGTCGAATCCTCCGTCCCGACACCGGAACTCGTCGTCGACCGGCTCGACAGCACCGTCGTCCGCGAGGCCCTCGGAGTGCTGACCGCCAAGCAGCGGCAGGCCCTGCTGCTGGCCTTCTTCGGGGGGCACAGCTACCAGGAGGTGTCCGAGTTGCTGGGCATTCCGCTGCCGACGGTGAAATCCCGGATCCGGGACGGCCTCGGTCGGCTGCGCCGACACCTCGGGGAGCACGTCCGGGCCCAGCAGGGGGCGCACCGCTCCGCCTAGCAACGGTCCCCGGTCCACCTCAGCACTCCGATCGGGTCCCTCCGACGGGGTCTGACCACCGTGGAGGGACCGAAGTCGAAGAACCCTTGGGTACCGTGAGGATGACGGAGGGGCCACGACATGACGGCGGATCTCGCAGCGCGTCTGCGGACGGAACTGCGCGGAGCGGTCTCCGATGGTCGACGGCGGCGGGCCGAGTACTCCAGCGATGCCGGCAACTATCGCGTCGTCCCGCAGGTGGTGGTGGAACCGGTCGACATCGATGACGTACTGGCCACCCTCGCGGTCAGCCGGGAGACCGCCGTCCCGGTCACGTCCCGCGGCGGTGGCACCTCGGTGGCCGGCAATGCCGTCGGTACCGGCATCGTCATCGATTTCGCCCGTCACCTGAACCGGATCCTGGACATCGACACGGTCGGCCGCACCGCACTCGTCGAGCCCGGGGTCATCCTGTCGGACCTGCAGGAGCAACTGGCCCCGCTCGGCCTGCGCTTCGGGCCGGATCCGTCCACGCAGACCAGGGCCACCCTCGGCGGGATGATCGGCAACAATGCCTGCGGACCCCACGCCCTTGCCTACGGACGCACGGCGGACAACGTCGAGGCCCTGACCGTCATCGACGGCTCCGGCCGGGAGATCAAGGCCGGCCCTGGCTCGTCGAGAAGTCATGCAGCAGAACAGGTTCCCGGCCTCGATGTTCTCGTGGACGCCCACCTCGAGGTGATCCGGACGGAGTTGGGGCGCTTCCCCCGCCAGGTGTCCGGGTACTCGCTGGAACACCTCCTGCCGGAGCGCGGCCGCAATCTCGCGAGGGCCCTGGTGGGTACCGAGGGCACGCTCGCAACGACGATCGACGCCACCCTGCGACTGGTCCCGATCAGCCCGGCACGGATGCTGGTGGTGCTGGGCTACCGCGACATGGTGGCTGCCGCCGACGCGGTCCCCGCGCTGCTGGCCCATCATCCGGCGGCGATCGAGGGGATGGACGCACGGCTGGTCGACGTCGTCCGGCGGAGCCGGGGGCCGTCGTCGGTCCCCGATCTGCCGCGCGGTGGTGGCTGGTTGATGGTCGAGATGAGTGGCGACAGCATCGCTGCGGCAACGGCTTCCGCGCGATCGATGATCAGGGACTCGGCAGCGGAGGATTCAATGGTCTTCGCGCCCGGTCCGGCGGCGACCGCGATCTGGCGCATCCGTGAGGACGGCGCCGGGCTGGCCGGGCGGACCGCGCAGGGCCGACAGGCGTGGCCGGGCTGGGAGGACGCGGCGGTGCCGCCGGCCAATCTCGGCGGCTACCTGCGCGCATTCGAATCGTTGATGGAGTCCTACGGGGTCACCGGTCTGCCCTACGGCCATTTCGGCGACGGCTGCATCCACGTCCGCATCGACCTACCGCTGGAGGATCATCCAGAAAGGTTGCGGCAGTTCGTCTTCGATGCTGCGCACCTGGTGGTGGCACACGGCGGTTCGTGCTCCGGCGAGCACGGCGACGGACGCGCACGCGGCGAACTGCTACCGATCATGTACTCACCCGAGGTGATCGACCTGTTCGCGGCGGTGAAGGCCTTGTTCGACCCCGCTGATCTGCTCAATCCCGGAGTCCTGGTGCGACCTCGCCCACTGGATGCGGATCTGCGCCGGCCGCACGCGAGATCGCTGACGGCGCAGGGGGGATTCAGTTTCGGGGCAGACGACGGCGACTTCACCAAGGCGGTGCACCGCTGCGTCGGTGTCGGCAAGTGCCGGGCGGACGACACCGCGGCCGGCGGGTTCATGTGCCCGAGCTACCTGGCCTCCCGCGACGAGAAGGACGTCACCCGGGGACGGGCCAGGGTGCTGCAGGAGCTGACCAACGGTGAACTGATCCCCGACTTCGCGAGCCGGGAGGTGCACGAGTCGCTGGACCTCTGCCTGTCGTGCAAGGCCTGTGCGAGCGACTGCCCCGCGGGGGTCGACATGGCGAAGTACAAGGCCGAGGTGCTGCACCGGCGCTACCGGAGGCGGCTGCGTCCGATCAGCCACTACAGCCTGGGCTGGCTCCCGCGGTGGCTGTCGGGGCTCGACCGGATTCCCCGGCTCGGACCGGCGATGGTCAACGGCGCGTTGAGGTCTGCGCCGTTGGCGCAGATCGTGCTGAGGGCCGGCGGGATGGATCCTCGACGGCAGATCCCACGGTTCGCGCCGGTCGGCTTCACTCGCTGGTGGCGGCGAGAACTACAACGCCGCAACGTGTTCAGCCCTACTGCCGCACGGGACGAGGCATGGCGCGGCCCGGTGTTGCTGTGGGCCGACTCGTTCACCGACGGGCTGGACCCGGGGGTCGGGCGCGCCGCTGCGACTGTGCTGACCGCAGCGGGCTATCGGGTGATCGTGCCGCAGCGCAAGGCCTGCTGTGGTCTGACCTGGATCACCACAGGTCAGTTGACCGGTGCCCGCCGGCGCCTGCTACAACTGCTCGACATCCTGGGACCCTTTGCTGCACAAGGTATCCCGATCGTCGGCCTGGAGCCCTCGTGCACGGCGGTGCTGAGATCGGACCTGAAGGACCTGCTGCCGGACGACCCGCGGACCGCGGTGGTGTCGGCGGCGACCAAGACGCTGGCCGAGGTGTTGACCGAAACGGCGGGCTGGCGGCCGCCGGACCTGTCCGGCACGGAGGTCCTGGTGCAGCCGCACTGCCACCATCACGCGGTGATGGGGTTCGCGACCGATCGCCGGCTGCTGGAACGGTCGGGCGCGGACGTCACCGGGATTGCCGGTTGCTGCGGCCTGGCCGGGAATTTCGGTATGGAGGCCGGTCACTACGACATGTCGCTGGCGGTGGCGGAGAACGCACTCCTGCCGGCACTGCGGGACAGGGCCGAGACCGCACTCGTGCTGGCGGACGGCTTCTCGTGTCGGACGCAGGCCGACCAGCTGGCCGGCGTCAGGCCCATCCACCTGGCGGAATTGCTCGCCAGACATCTTCCGGACGAGTCGGGCTGAATTCCCGGCGGCCAGGGGTGCTCACGGGCGTCTGGAGGTCGCTCAGGCGGGGCGGAACGGTTCGGGGCGCGCAGGAAATCTCAGCGGAACAGCAGGTCGCGGATCTCCGCCGTCTCGGCGGCCGGTAGACGGCGCAGCAGGGCGTCGAGCTCGGCCCGGTCGGCCGGAGTGGTGTGCTCGGCCAGTTCAAGCTGCAACGCCTGGCGGCGAGCCGGGGTCAGGTCGGCGCTCCGCAGCTTGAGGCGCAGGGCGTCCAGGTCGATGATCGGATTCATGTTGGTGCTCAGGACGTCTCGGTGGCGTCCGCGCTCAGGCTGCGCGCAACCGGATTCGCTCGATCATCTTAGTGTAGACGGTGTCGGCGCCGATGTCCGAACGCTCGATCATCGCGTCCAGCTCGGCCAGGTCGGATGGCGTGGTGTAGGTGGCGAGCTCCCGCTCGATGCGCTGGAAGTAGGCGCGGGCGGCGCGACGTTCGCGGTAGACGTCCCGGACGGTGGCCCAGAGGCTCGCACTGCGTGCAGCCGGGGCGGTCTGCGCAGTCTGCTGGGGAACGCTGACATGGCTTGTGGTGGTCATGGCTCCATCGTGCCGGAGCAGCACCCATGCGTCCAATGACAATCTAGCTGGTCACCCTTGCTCCACAGTCATGGTTTAGCCCTACAGTGGCAGGTATGGACACGGATGCCCTGCGTTGGTTCCAGCAGATCGCCGACGGCGTGACGATGACCGAGGTCAGCGAGATCGAGTTCATCACGCAGTCCGGCGTGTCCCGCGCCCTGTCGCGACTGGAGGCCGACGTCGGCACCCAACTGCTCCGCCGGACCGGACGAAACCTCCGGATGACCTCCGCGGGAGCGGCTTTCAAGCGTCACGTCGACGCTCTGCTCCACCAGCTGGACGACGGGCTGGCCGCCGTCGATCAGCTGATCGACCCCGAGACGGGGATCGTGGCACTCGCTTCGCAACTCTCCCTGGGGACCTGGCTCGTCCCCAA
Source organism: Nakamurella sp. PAMC28650 (assembly GCF_014303395.1). GTDB lineage: Bacteria > Actinomycetota > Actinomycetes > Mycobacteriales > Nakamurellaceae > Nakamurella. The sequence goes on along the minus strand of NZ_CP060298.1, from coordinate 1,280,600 downwards.
TCTCGTCGGCAGCTTCCGGCGCACCCACGCCGATGTCCGCTTCGAGCTGCAGCAGGTCAGGGACAACCAGACGACGGCTGTGCTGCAGGACACGCGGCTCGACCTGGAGATCACCACGGTGCGGCCGACCGACCGCACCGTGACGTGGCATCCCCTGCTGACGGAGCCCCTGTGGCTCGCCGTCCCCCAGGAACACGAGCTGGCCACCCGTCGGCACGTCCGGCTCTCCGAGGTCAGCAGGGAACCGTTCCTCATGCTCCGCCGACCGTCCTTGCTGCGTCACCAGACCGAGGAACTATGCGAACAGGCGGGTTTCGAGCCGGCCGTCGCCTTCGAGGGCGAGGACATCCCCACGCTGCGGGGTTTCGTCACCGCCGGACTCGGCGTGGCCGTCGTCCCCGCGCTGCACCTCGGATCGCCGGAGGCACTGACCGGAGTCGTGCACCACCTGCAGATCACCGACGCCGGCGCAGCCAGGGAGATCGGCCTCGGCTGGTCGAGCGAACGCAAGACGCTCCCGTCCGCCGAACTGTTCCGCCAGCACATCATCGACCGCTCCGGAGCCGGTGACCTACCGGCCGTGGCCCCGATGTTCTGACGGCGTGACCGATCTGCTGACGGCGTCTCCGATCTGCTGACGGCGTGACCGATCTGCTGACGGCGTCTCCGATCTGCTGACGGTGTCTCCGATGCTGACGGTGGCTCCGATGCTTCTCCCGACGCGCCACAGGGGCGGTGTTACCGGCCGGAAACAGGGTCGCTTTCCGGTTCTGGTTGACTTGGGGACATGTCGGCCATCGACCACCTCCTGCACGCGAACGAGAACTACGTCGCGACCTTCCCCGGACCACGACCCTTGCGACCCAAACTGGCGCTCGCCGTGATCGCCTGCATGGATTCGCGGATGGACCTGTTCGGCGCACTGGGCCTGGACATCGGGGACGCCCACCTGATGCGGAACGCCGGCGGTCTGCCGACCGAGGACATGCTGCGATCGCTCGCCCTGAGCCAACGCGCGCTCGGCACCCGCGAGGTGGTCCTCATCCACCACACCCAGTGCGGCATGCAGGGGTTCGACGACGTGAAGTTCCGGGCCGAACTCGAAGCCGAGTCCGGCGAGACACCCACCTGGAACGTTCCCGGGATCACCGACCTGCAGGCGACGATGCGCGCGTCCCTCCGGCGCGTCCGCGAGTGCAGGTGGATCCCCCACCGCGACGACGTGCGCGGGTTCATCTTCGACATCGCCACCGCCCGGATGCACGAGGTCGTCTGATCGGCGCATGGCCAGATCAGTTCAGCTGCAACGTGATGTCGACATCCTTGGCGTCGATGTTCACGACGTTGAACCCGGGGAGCTTGCCACCACTGAAACTGATGTTCGCCAGTACCCGGCCGCTGTCGGTCTTCACGTAGCGCTTGGTGTTGATGACGTAGCCGGCCTTCGGGAGCGCCTGGAGGAAGAAGTTGTAGGCGGCATCGGGATCAGGCACCTGCTGATCGCATTCCAGCCCTCCGGTCGTGTTCTTGGCGGTCTTGGTACCACTGCAGTCCATTCCCTGCGGCACCGGCACGTCGGTGCCGGTCATCACGCCGCCCGCGGCCGCCGCGGCGGCGGTCGGTCCGGGGGCCGTGACGGCCGCGGCGGACCCGGTCGGAGCCGGCGCCGTCATGGTCGGAGTGGTGTTGCCGCTGCCGAAGATCTTGTTGCAGAGCAATCCGTACTGGCCGGCGATACGGGTGGCGACGTCGTCGGGAATGTTCGCCGGATCGGCAAGTTCCCGGTGCCCGGCGAGTTCCCTCCAGCCCCCCGTGGTGACGCCGCACCAGACGGCCTCGGCGCCTGAGCCCGTCATCGCCCACATGTCGGTCTGACGGGCCAGGTGCTCGGACTCCGCACCGATGCCCGAGAGCTTCTCCGGATGCCCGGTCGCGTTCGCCAGATCCCAGCGGTCCTGGGCGTCCTGCCCGACGATGACCAGCATGTCGAGGGTGGTCGACAGGCCACCACCACCGGCGGCCGCCCATTCGCAGCCGAGCATGGTGCCGCTGGACAGCGGCGAGGGCATCTCGGTGGCCACCGGCACGGTGAAGTACGGCTGCACGTCCGCGATGGTCAGCTTCTTGCAGGGATCGATGGGCGTCGGGGTGGACGCCCCGGGCGACGTGGTCAGTGCGGCGGGCGGCGCGTGGGGAGCCGTCGAGGCAGCCACAGCCGCCGCGGCAGCCACGACGGCGGACGGCAGGACGGGCGGCTGGGACGAGCCCGAGGTCGACGAGCAGGCCGCGGTCAGGGCCATCGCACCGGCGGCCAACGAGGCGAGAATCGTTCGGGGGTAGCGCATGAAGCACAGCCCACTCAGCGGCCGTAACGTCTGGGTAACGCCGCCGTCAGGCGGGCCGTCACGCAGGCCGTGACCCTATGGGTGACCCATCGTGGCCTGCCGGCCGGGCATCGCGAACGACGTGTTCCTGACGGAGGCGCAGGGCCGGCGCGCTGACCGGCGCCTCGGCCGGGAGGGGACGCTGGATCTCGACGGGGCTCGGTTCCGGCACATTCGTTCCCTTGCGTGTCTTCTTCTCAATTGGTATGAGACACATTGCTGGACAACACATCTTGCCTCAGAATGTGGTCGATTCTGATGATGCAGGGCTGGACAGGAGTTCGATAACACGATATAATCGTACCTATGTACTGGGTAGCTGCTTGAGTCAAGTTGTATTTGGCCATGTCAGAGCCAGTGTGTGCCTACCCGGTCGGTGGTGTCGATTACCCCCGGACCTTTCAGGAGTTGCTGGAGTGGTTCCCGGATGACTCGTCGTGTCTGGCGTATCTGGAGCGTCTGCGGTGGCCCCAGGGGTTTGTGTGTCCGGTGTGCGGGGCGCCCGGCGGTTGGCGTACGGCGAAGGCGAAATGGATGTGCACCAGGTGTGGCCGGCAGACGTCGGTGACCGCCGGCACGATCTTCCACCGGCTCCGGACGCCGCTGTCGACGTGGTTCGCGGCGATCTGGTTCATCACCTCGCAGAAGAACGGGATGTCCGCGCAAGGTCTGCAGCGGGTGCTGGGTTTCGGATCCTACGAAACAGCGTGGGCGTGGCTGCAGAAGCTACGCCGGGCGATGGTCCGCCCCGAGCGGGAGTTGCTCTCCGGTGTGGTGGAGTTAGATGAAGTGTTCATCGGCAACGAGTCTCGCGGCCGCGCAGGCGGCGTGAAGGACCACACCGCGGCGATGATCGCAGTGGAATCGATCCCCGGCCGCAAGCTGGGCAGGGTCCGCATCGAGCTGGCCGAGACAGCCCGATCGGTCAGCATGCTCGGCTTCGCCGACCGCGTCATCGCCAAAGGATCAACGGTCAGAACCGATGGCGCCAACTACCTGAAGAAGCTGACCGCGGCCGGCTACGAGCACGTCGCGTTCGTCGGGACCGACAGCGCCGAGCCCGCCCACATCAACCTCCCCGGCGTCCACATGGTCGCCTCGCTGCTCAAACGCTGGCTGACCGGCACCCTGCATTACGCGGTCTCCCAGGAGCACCTGGCCTACTACCTGGACGAATACACATTCCGGTTCAACCGACGCACCTCGAAGAGTCGCGGGCTTTTGTTCTACCGACTGTTGCAGCAGGCCGTGAACACAGACCCACACCCGCTCGCTGAACTGCGCAATCCTGTTGCAGCAGTGGACGTCCCGTTCTGAACTTTACTCAAGCAGCTACCCGGTACCTATGTTCGAGTCAGGGGTGGCGTTCGGGGAGCGCGTGGCGTTGTTGCGAAGGGGCGGGTCGGCGCCGACCGTGCCGGGTCGGGTGTTGTTGCCCGGGGACGGCACTTCGGTGCGGGATCGGGCCGCCTCGGCAAGGTTCCGTCCGGTGACCGGGCCGGGACGCGGGGGTCGTCGTCGTCGCGATGGCGTCCCGTCGTCGACCGGCTCGGTGAGGCCGGAACTGGTGGTGCCCGGACGTCCGGGGCGCTCCGAGCGGGTGCGTCGCGAGTTCGGCGTGCCGGATAGATCGGAGGCCGATGCAGCGACGGCGGATCGCCTGGGCTGGGGACCGACGGGCGGGGTGCGTGATGCCGAGGTCCTGATCGATTGGGGGTACTGGACGAACCGGGTCCGGTACCTGGCCGATCATGCTCCCGGCGCAGAACTCGCGGGTCTGCTGGAACATCGTCCGGAGGTCTGCGATGCGCCGTTCGGCGCCGGACTGCCGTCGGGAACGGGGTCGCTTCGCGCGCAGTTGCGGTTGGATTCGATGGCGGTCAGGCACCGGTTGATCTGCGCCCTCCAGGGTGAGCAGTTCGCCGACGCCTCGGAGCTCGCGCGGGAGTACCCGGCGAACCAGGAGTTCCTCGCGTGCGAGGTGGCGCTGGCGTTGGGGGTGTCGGAATCGTCCGCCGGGACGGTGCTCTCGACGGCGTTCACCCTGGCGTCGAAGCTGCCCGGAACTCTGGATGCGTTGCGGGCCGGGCGGATCACCGGTGAGATCGCTGCCGTGATGGTCGGTGCGACTGCCGTCGTCACCGACCCGCAGTTGGCTGCGCAGATCGAGAACGAGGTGCTGCCGACGGTGCGGTGCCGATCGCGGGAGTCGGTCCGGAGGTCGGTGTGCCGGGAGGTGATCAGGTTGGATCCGGACGGTGCCGACCGGCGTCACCGAGAGGCCAGGTCCGCTCGGAGCATCAGTCGGTGGGGCGATGTGGACGGGATGGGTTGGCTGAAGATCCACGCGCCGATCCAGGATCTCGCCCCGGTCTGGGAAGCGCTGACCGGGTTGGCCGGTGCAGCCCGCACCCCGGGCGACGATCGGACGTTCGATCAGCGGCGGACCGATGTCTTCACCGACATCTTCCACGCGATCCTGGACCACGGCGGCTGGGACGAGTTGTTGCTGCCCGAGCAACACGGCCGCAAGGCGCACGTCCAGGTGCTGATTCCGCACGACGTGCTCTTCGGTGCCGGCGCTCGGGCCGCTGCCGACGCTCGGGCCGCTGCGACACAGACCGGTGCGGCGGCCGGTGCACCCTCCGAATCAGCCGGTGCACCCTCCGAATCAGCCGGTGCACCCTCCGAATCAGCCGGTGCACCCTCCGAATCAGCCGGTGCACGCGCCGAATCGGCGGGCGCGTCGGCAGCGTCACGCGGCGTCTGCGAGGTCGTCGGATTCGGCCCGGTCGCGCCGAGCCAGGGCCTTCGGATCGCGGCGGACGGGGTCTGGCAGAGATTGGTGTGCGATCCGTTGTCCGGCACCCTGCTCGACCTCGGCCGGACCCGCTACATACCGCCGGACAGCCTGAAGGACTTCGTCATCGCCCGCGATCAGGAGTGTCCGATGGTGGGCTGCTCGGTGACAGCCCGACGAGGGCAGATCGATCATGCAGTGCCGTTCTCGAAGGGCGGGCGAACGTGCAGCGACAACATGACGCCTCCGTGCACCCATCACCATCGCAGCAAGGACGGTGGTGGTTGGAAACTGGTGATCAATGCAGATCTGTCCAAGACCTGGACCACACCGCTCGGCCGACGGGCGACAAACCCGGCGGTCCAACTGATCCCGCCGCGGACACCGCTCGACGGAGCGACGGACCCACCGGCGCCAGGACAATCGGCACCGCCGTTCTGAGACCAGCAGCACTGCTCAGCTCTTGCGCGCTACCTAGCGGACTCCGGTGCGGCGATGCCACGAAGGTCGCGCCCCTGATTCGGCCATCGGTCGACAGAAGTTGGGGTGGCATTTACCAATGGTTTACCTACCGGTGTTGAGCTTCAACCACATCACCGGGGTTCGGTATCCAGATATGAGGTCGGCATGCAGCACAGTCACGGCGCACAGGTCCACGAGCACTCCCACGAGCACACCGACGGGCACCGTCACGACGGTGGCGAGCCGGCCGTCCTGCGGCCCGCCGCGGATCTGAGCATCGACGACTCCGAGCTTCGCCCCGACGAGCTCGGCCGGCGGAAGTTCTTCCGGGCCGCTGGTGTCCTCGGCGCGGGCGCCGCGGCGAGCGTGCTCGTCACGACCGTCAACACCGGCACGGCCGCTGCGGCCACCACCGCGGCGGGGGCGCCCACCGGCGTGCCGAAGGGCGGCTACCGGTGGCTGGCCGGCGACCACCACATCCACACCCAGTACTCGCCCGACGGCCAGTACCGGGTGATCGACCACGTCCGTCACGCCCATGCGTACGGACTGGGCTGGATGGTGATTACCGATCACGGATCGGCCCAGCACGCCAAGATCGGCGTCGAGAAGGTCAACCCCGACATCCTTGCCGCACGGCGGGACGTGCCCGGCACCCTGGTGTTCCAGGGTCTGGAGTGGAACATCCCGGCGGCCGAGCACGGCACCGTGTTCGTCCACCCCGGCCGCAACGAGGTGTCCGTCCTCAAGGCCTTCGAGAACGGCTACGACGGCGTGGTGAAGGCGGCCACCGCCAACACCCCGACCAACGAGGCCCTGGCCGTCGCCGGACTGCACTTCCTGTCCGACTCGGTGGCCTCCCAACGCGTCTCGGATGCGCTGATGCTCGCCAACCACCCGGCCCGCAAGGGCATCGACTCTCCGCACGAGATCCGTGGATGGCGGGACGCCGCCCCCAAGATCGCGATCGGAATGGAAGGCGCGCCGGGCCATCAGGCGGCCGGCATCGCCACGCCGAACGGGCCCGGCTCCGGCCGCGGCTACTACGACAACAGCCCTGACCCGGTGGCCAGCTTCCCGGGCTATCCGCTCGAGAGCTACCGCACCTTCGGCGGTTTCGACTGGATGACGGCCACCGTCGGTGGCCTCTGGGACAGCCTCCTCGCCGAGGGCAAGGCGTGGTGGATCAGCGCCAACTCCGACAGCCACCAGATCTACTCGGACACGTCGCAGCGCGGGCCGGGTAGCGATTTCGTCAACAACGGTCATTTCAACGACCCGGTCCACATCACCGCGCCGCAACTGGGGAACGGCGACTTCTGGCCGGGCTACTACAGCCGCACGCACGTCGGGTCCGCCGACTACTCGTATGCCGGCGTGATGCACGGGCTGCGGGCCGGGCGGGTGTGGGTCGATCACGGCGGCCTGATCGACGCTCTGGATGTCCGACTTCGCGCGGGCGGTGACGAGGTCCCGCTCGGCGGGGTCCTGCACGCCCGCCGCGGAACCCCGGTCACCCTGCAGATCCGCATCGACACCGCACGAGTGCCCAACTGGTCGCAGTTCCTGCCGACACTGGCGCAGGTCGATGTGATCCGCGGCGCGATCACCGGCGCAGCCAAGGATCGGGACACGATGAGCGCGCCCGGCACCAGGGTGGTCAGGTCCTACGACGTCAGCGGTCAGACCAGGACGATCGTCCTGACCTACGCCCTCGGCCGCCTCGACGACGGGTTCTACGTCCGGCTCCGTGGTTCCGACGGCAATCGACTTGCCGTGGGGCTGAAGGGCGCGGCCGTGGATCCCGCCGGCCCGAAGATGGACGTGGTCGGCGACGCGGATCCGTGGCAGGACCTCTGGTTCTACACGAACCCGATGTGGGTGCTGCCGACTCGATGACCGTCGTTGACGACATGACAGCTGCCGACTCGATCACCTCCGCCTCGATGACTGCCGACTCGATGACTGCCGCGGGCCCGACGACGGACGGGCAGGTGCCGCTGATCCGTCTGGTCGCCGGCCTGGACGTGATGGCCCCCAGCGAGCGCGCCGCCGAGCACCACCTGGCGCAGGTCGCGATGGCGGTGCGGGCGGCCGGCGCGCTGGACCTGACGACGGCGACTCATCGCGCGACGGTGTTCGCGACACCTCATGTCAGCATGTCGATCTTGATGCTCACCGGGCTGACGCCGGGCAGGCTGCTGGAGATGCTCGCGGACCTGCTCGCCGTCGAGGACGGCGCCCAGGGATCGGTCGCGTTGGGCGACAGTCGGGTGGGGCTGCCCGCTCTCCAGGTGTCGGCGTCGGCCGCCGCAGCGGCCCATCGGGACCGCACCAGCGGGCGGGCGGTGCAGTTCCCCGGGAGCGAGTCCCTCACCGGGACGGTGGCTTTGCGCCAGGTGCTGGCGACGACCATCGACCGCATCGACGCACTCGGCGGCGATTCCCCCGGGGCGGACGCCCTGCTGGTGACGCGCGATTTCGTCCGACCCCGGTGGCAGGGCGGTGAACTCGTCCTGCACGTGCAGCCGGCCATCGGCGGCACCTGGGTACCGTTCGAGACCCCGAACCCGACGCCCTGCTGCGCCGCGCATCGCTGACGCACGGATCCGACGCGCGGCCCGTGGTTGACTGGGCAGGTGGCATCCCGGGACGCGGCCCTGAAACGTGCCCGCGGCCGAAGGGATGCCGTCGGCCCGTCGCGCGCCCGGTCCGGCCGCCCTCCCCGAAAAGCCCCTTCCTGGATCGTCTTCGGCCTGGCGTTGGCGGGAGCTCTGCTGATGTATCGGGACCTCTGGGCCGATCCGGTCGGCAGCACGCTCGGGAGCTTCCAGCACACCAACGACCCGATGCAGATGATGTGGTACTGGCAGCTGCTGCACGGGCACAGTCCGTTCACCTCGGATGCCTTGCTCTATCCGGGCGGGGTGTCGCTGGCCTGGAACACCCTGGCCCCGACCCTCGGCGTCCTGGCCGCCCCGATCACCCTGACCCAGGGCGCACCACTGGGTTTCGCCGTCCTGATGACGCTCGCCCCCGCCCTGACCGCCCTGACCGGCTTCTGGTGGCTGCGCCGTCATGTGCAGCACCCGGCACCGGCGGTGGCCGGCGGCCTGCTGCTGGGCTTCGACCCGTTCATGGGCGGACACCTGCTGGGACACCTGAACCTGGTCTTCTGCGCCCTGCTGCCCGTCATGCTGATGCTCGGCGAGGACCTGCTGTGGCGGCGGCCGCGTTCCCAGAGGCGCAGCGCCCTGTACCTCGGGCTGGTGACGGCGGCGGCGCTGGGGATCAGCGAGGAACTGGTGCTGATCACGGTGATCGGCATGGTCGTCGCCCTGCTGCTCGCGCTGTGGGTCCTCCCGGTGCTGACTCGTGCGGCGATTGCCACCAGTTGGCGCTGGGTGCTGCTGGCGGTGGGAGTCACCATCGTCGCGGCATCCCCGTTGTTGGTCTCGCAGTTGCTCCTGTCGCCGGCGCTGACCGTCCCCACCGACCGGTTCCGGGCCGTGCCGGGCGACTACGTGTTCGGATCCAGCCGGTTGCTGATCGTGGCGGATCCCGGACATCGGTCGTTCCTCGGTGTGGCAGAGGACGGCGTCTACCTCGGCTGGGCGGTGCTGGCCGTCCTGCTGATCGGCATTCTACTGACGATCGGCCGAGATCGATTGGTGCGCATCGCATCCGGAACCCTGCTGGTCATGGTGCTGTTCACCTTCGGCACGAACGGGATCGGCGGGAGCTGGCTCCCCTGGCGGCTGCTGGGCCGACTGCCGGCCCTGGAATCCGTGCTCCCCGGCCGGTTCGCCTTCGCCTCGTTCCTGGCGATCGCCTGGCTGGTGGCCCGCTGGGGCGACCAGCTGCTGACCGTCACCGGCCGGACGGCCGGCATTCACCGTATCGCCTCCGGCACAGCGGTTGTCGGCATGGTGGCTGCGCTGCTGACCCTGCTGCCCACGGCCGTCGGCAGCTATCGACTCCCGGCGCCGGCGACGTTCTTCGGATCGGTGCAGGAGCGCGCACTGCTGCCGGCCGGCACGCCGGTCCTACTACTGCCGGCCGGTGACGCCCGTACCATGTTCTACCAGCAGCAGGCCGACTTCCGCTTCCGTCAACCCGGCGGATATGCGTTGCGGCCCAACGGGAGCCCAGCTGCGAATGCCCCCGGTGCCTTGCTGGTGCAACTGGCCGACGACACGCGTCAGACCGTCTGGAACCGGCCCGCCGGGACCGTCGTCAAGGCCGGCCACCAGGCCCTGTGCACGCTCGGGTTGCAGGCGATCATCGTCGTCCGCAGCGTCGATGAGGCCCCCCGCCTCATCGATCTGGCCGGCGCACTGACCGGCCGACGGGCGGATCTGGTGGACGGCGGGGTCTCCGTGTGGATGCTGGCTCCTGACGACTGCTGACGCCGAACCCGACACCCGTCCGGAACTCGACGAGACGGTGATTCGTCCAGGCGTCAACTCATCAGGACGTGGGGGCAGCGACTGTCAGGTGACGCTGCCGACGCACCGATCATTTCGCCGGAACGACCGGCGGTAGGGTCGAATCCCACGGTCACGACGGAGGCGGATCCTCCCAGGGACCGGCCGCTCCCGGCCGCCCGGAACGTCGGACCAGCCGGATCGGTGGTGGCGATCGTGCACCGACCTCGGATGCTGGGCGTGCTCGTGATCGGCGTCACCCTGATGGTGATGGCCGTGGTGTCCCACCTGAGCCCCAAGGCCGTCCGTGGAACGGCCGTGGCCGTCCCGGTGGCCGGCGCCCCAGCAATAGGCGATTGTGGTCTGGATCCCGGGAGCTCGCCCTGGACTCTGCAGGACGCCACGCCGGCCCCGACAAGCAACATTTCGCTCCCGTACCCCACGTTGCAGATCGGAAGCTGCGTGGCCACCCGGTACGGGGAGGTGGTGGCGATCATCGCCGATCCAGCCAGGCCCGTGGTGACGACGAACGCGGACGGGAGCGGAAGCATCGTCGACCCGAACATGGAGACTTGTCAGCCGGCCGCATTGCGGTACATCGGACTACCGGTGAGCGGTCGCGGGTATCAGGCAGACTTCTTCACCTTCTGGAACCCCACTGCGGCGCTCGGCGCGGCAGGCTCGGCACCCTCGGTGCGGCAACGGGCTGCGGGGCAGCACTGGCTCGCCTGCGTCACCTACCCACAGCCCGGCAGCCACGGAATGATCGATCCGCCGGCGTCCTACGTGTCGTCACTGCGGGGCGCCATGCTCACCGGCGCCCATCGCGATGAGCTGGGTACCTGCCTGCTCGTCGCCGACCCGGTCCAGAACCAGAACATCGACTGCACCGAGCTGCATCAGGGCGAGCTCTTCGGCTATGCCTACACCGGGGAACGGCACGTCAGCCGGGCCGAGCTGGAGAGGACGTGCCGGCAGGTCATCGCACAGCTGACACGGCTGCCGGACATCACCGCGGGCGGCGACCTGACAGTGCAGCTCCTGGTGTTCGACAGCAACCGCGCCCCGGTCACCGCAGCTCAGGAACCGGCGAACGCCTTTGCATTCTGCGGGCTCAACACCACGGGCAGCCGGCAGTTGCGCGCAAGTCTGCTGGCCCGTGGGCGCGGCCCCCTCCCGTGGGCGTGATCTCCATTTCTGGCCGCCCCCGTGGGGGAGCCGTACGAGCCATGCTCGCCCGGCAGCTCAGCGCTAGCCGGACGCGACCTCGGTCAGGCGCTCGCGGTGGCGAGCCTTGGAGAGCGGGCGTCCACGCCGTTCTGTCCTTCCCGATCAGACTCGAGTCAAAAGTGCACTATCGAACAGGTAGCGCGCCGACCGAAGAAATGAAACGTGCTTCGATCGTGGCGCTCAGAACCTGGGGCGGTGGGTCCAGGGACAGGTCGTCACCACCGAACCCGCTCGCTCCCATGGCAAATGCGCGGACCGGTATCCGCATCGGACCCGAACTGTCGCCGCCCAGCAGTCCGGCATCTGCGACATGTTCGACCCTGACGACTGATCCGCCGAGGGCGGCGGCGTAGTCGTGTCCCTTGAGCAGCGCAGCACGGATGGCATCGGCCCGGACCAGTGCCCATTCGGCGTTGTCCTCGTCGACCGACCAGGACACCGAATGAACCTCCACCGAATCACGGCTGATCACCGCCGCCGCAACGCCGGCGAGCAAGGAGAAGTCGCGAACGGTGACCAGCAGGGTCACCGAGGATTGGTGGCGACCCGTGGGCCCGTGCACGCCGGTGGTCTTGTCGTGGGCATGTTCCTCCTGCGTCCGCATCGACTGCGTCGACCAGGTCAGGGGCGCGCGGATGGTCTGCGCGGTCAGTGCCTCACCGCCCAACTGCGCGAGGTCCGCCAGGATGCCGGGCAGCGCGGTCCGCACTTCCGTCATCGCCGCGTTCTTGGAACCAGCGGTGGCACTGAGGGTCGACAGCACCCGGGCCTCGTCCGGAGCGGTCGTGCGTTGGGCCTCCCCGCGCACCGAGAGGGACATCGTTGCCTGTGCACTTGTCATTTCACGATCGTAGGCGCGGAGGAACCACCTCGGGTTTCGCCGCCCTGGCCCCGGTGACGGACCCAGATCGGTGGAGGTACTCGTGCTGCTGGACAGTTCGTCTCACCCGGGGCACGGCTCCGCTGATGGTGCCGGCTGGTCTCGGGTGAGCTGCAGGGTCGTGGCCACCGCGTCGGGTGCAATCATGCGGTCGACCGAGGCCCCGTATCGTCCGTACTTGGCGCGGTAGGCCGCATCGACGTGTGTACGCCGACCGCCGGAGTCCGCGCCCACGTCTTCGACAGCGACCCGGGCCTCGAGGCCCGGGACGCGGATTCGTGCCTTTCGGGATTCGAGGACGTGCCCGAACCAGCCGGTATCCCGCCGATACCAGGTCCGCACGTACACCTGCTCGCCCACGCGGACGACCCAGATCGGCGCCCAACGCCGCGGCGTCCCGTCGGCACGCTCAGCGGCGATCTCCAGCTCCTCGGCCCGACCGATCCGGACCAGCTCGTCCAACGACCAGGCGGTGGTGACCATGCGAACTCCTCTGCGGTGATGGCCGTACGGGTGGTGGTGGTGGCAAGGGCGGTGGTGGTGGCAAGGGCGGTGGTGGTGGCAAGGGTGGTGGTGGTGGCAAGGGGTGGTGGTGGCAAGAAGTGGTGGTGGCAAGGGGTGGTGGTGGTGTCGATTCGCACTGGCACGTGCTGGCCACCGTAGGGCGTTGCGCGGAGCGCAGACCGTGGCCACCGGTGGGCCCCGGAGATCCCGAGGGAAAGCCCAGAGTTCAGTCCCTATCGTTGACGATGTCGAGGACGCGGCCGCTGAGACGGCCACCAGCGGGCGCAATCGGAACCCGGAGAGCGATCCCGCTCTGGCCAGGGCGATGGCTTCAGCGGCGATGATGTCGAAACCACCGATACCGAAGGCGAGCGTCCCCCGTAGTCGGGGACTCAGACCTTCGCTATCGACGATTGGCCACTACGGGTCCGGGTAATCCCGTCGAACGTGCGACCACGTCGCCATGTGCGCAGCAGACAGGTCGGGATTCGCGTCGAGGCTGACCGCCGTGCCCCGGCTGGCGTCGCGTGTCCCGTGTCCACCCGGGGTGGAGCGCGGGTGGGAAATCGGCACAAACGATCGGCGACGGACCCGGTTCCACCATCGCAGCGGACGACCTACCGCTGCCCCCATCGCTCCCGGATGGACGATGCCGCTCGCCGTCGTCCCCCTACTGCGCCGCCAGGTCGGTGAAGCGCGAGTAGTGCAGCTGGTGGGCGACCGAGATCGTCGTGGTGGGGCCATTTCTGTGCTTGGCGATGATCAGGTCCGCTTCGCCGGCGCGGGGATCGTCGGCCTCGAACGCATCCGGTCGATGGATAAGGATCACCATGTCGGCGTCCTGCTCCAATGAACCGGACTCTCGGAGATCGGAGAGCATCGGTCGCTTGTCGGTGCGTTGCTCCGGCCCACGGTTCAGCTGGGAGATCGCGATGACGGGCACCTCGAGCTCCTTGGCCAACAACTTCATCTGGCGGGAGAACTCCGAGACTTCCTGCTGCCGCGACTCGACCTTCTTGCCCGAGGACATCAGCTGCAGGTAGTCGAGCACGATCAGCTTCAGGTCGTTGCGCTGCTTGAGCCGCCGCGCCTTGGCCCGGATCTCCATCATCGTCATGTTCGGCGAGTCGTCTATGAACAGCGGGGCGTCGGAGATCTCGCTCATCCGCCGGACGATCTTCTGCCAGTCCTGCTCGCTCATCGTTCCGGCGCGCATCTGCGACAGCCGGATCTGCGCCTCGGCCGACAACAGACGCATGGTGATCTCCGTCTTGGACATCTCCAGCGAGAAGATCACCGACGTCAGCCGGTGCTTCACCGACGCGTTCCGGGCGACGTCCAATGCGAGAGTTGACTTCCCGACGCCGGGCCTCGCCGCCATGATGATCATCTGACCGGGGTGGAAGCCGTTCGTCAGCGCATCGAGATCGGCGAAACCCGTTGGCACGCCGTTGGACATCCCGCCGCGGCTCGCGATGGCATCCATCTCGTCCATCGTCGGCTGCAGCAGCTCCTCGAGGATCACGTAGTCCTCGGTGGTGCGGCGTTCGGTGACCTCGTAGATCTCGGCCTGGGCGCGGTCCACGATCTCGTCGACCTCACCGCCGCCGACCTGGCCCTCGTTGCCGCCGTAGCCGAGCTGGACGATCCGGGTACCGGCCTCGACCAGACGGCGCAGCACGGCCTTCTCGGCCACGATCTGCGCGTAGAACGCGGCGTTGGCGGCGGTGGGCACTGCGCTGGTCAGCGTGTGCAGGTAGACCGCCCCGCCGATCCGGGACAGGGTCCCGGCCTTGTCGAGTTCCGCGGCGACCGTCACCACGTCGGCAGGTTCGCCCCGTGCGTAGAGGTCGAGGATCACCTCGTAGACGGTCGCGTGCGCCGGCTTGTAGAAATCGACGGTGCTGAGCTCCTCGACGACGTCGGCGATGGCGTCCTTGCTCAGCAGCATGCCGCCCAGCACCGATTGCTCGGCCGCCAGATCCTGCGGTGGTTGCCGGTCGAACTGCCTCGGCGGGTCCGCCTGCGACGCCCCTGCCCAACGGTCGTCGATCACCGCCATCTGGTTACCGCCTCCATACCTGACTACCTCGAAACACCTGACTACCTCGAAACACCCGACAACCTCGAAACACCTGACTACCTCGAAACACCTGGGCCCGCGAACCCCCGACCACCGCGACCAGCCGGTACCGCATTCGTGCCGCCGACCGCCGATCCGACGACGCCCGGTAGGCCGGACGAGGCGGACCGCTCACCCCTCTGCAGCACCCACGACCACGGCGGAAATCGCTCCTGCGTCTGTCTACCCGGGACCACCGACAGCCCGGGATCGAGGCGGTCCGCGGCCCGGGATCCAGAGCGCACTGGGACGTTAAGCGTCTCGACCCGTGCCACCAAATGCGTGCTGTGGACACCCACTGAACGGCACGGGGATGGGTTGGGGAAGAAACTGTGTCTGTGCAGGTCGAACGCTGGGGATGAATGTGCACAGCCTGGGGAAATCTCTGGGTGGCGAGCCCATCGCCGCAGCTCAGGGACCATCTGTGGCCTGGATCACCTGTGGATAGAATCTGTGGGTAACGTTTCGGCGTTTCGCTTCGGCGTGTCGTAGAACGGGCGGGTCAACCTCTCGTACACCTTTTTGTTATCCGACCGTGATCCTCGGCAACGGGGTCGGACCCGGGTGATTGCACAGCTGGCTATGGTGCACCGGGGAGGCTCGTTCGTCCTTACGCCACAGCCGGTCACAGGGGTCTGGGCCAATCGAGTGTCGGCTGCAGTACGCCCTCCAGCGTGAGGAGCCATCGCTTGGTCCTGAGCCCCTCGCCCGGATGACCACCGCTGTATCCGCCCAGCCCGTTCTGCGCGAGCACCCGATGGCACGGCACCACGATCGGGATCGGATTCGCGCCCATGATCGAACCGATCCCTCTGGCCGGCACGCCGGTGTTGCTGCGATGGGCCAGCTCCCCGTACGTCACCGACGATCCGTACGGCACGGTGTCTAGAGGCATCTGCAGCACGATCAGCGTCGACCCCGTCACCCCTCCCAGATCCAGGGGAAGGTCGAACTGCCGGAGCTCGCCGCGGAAGTACGCGTCGAGTTGGGCCACCGCGGGTGCAGTCCGGCGGTGGTCCACGACCGTCGGCAGCCGGCCGGAAACGGGAGCACGGTCGCCCCAGCCGACCCCGCAGAGGCCGGTCGAACTGACGGCGACCGTCACCCTCCCGACAGGCGTGTCCACCCCATCGAGTGCGAAGTCCCCGTTGGGGTTGCCCGTCGCCCCCGAGCTCGTCATGGCCTGATTCTGCTCCCGACCACCGACAGGGCATCATCGACGACCATGGGAGACAAGACGAAGGACTTGGCCGAGCTGGTGGCGCAGATCGAGGAGCAGGAGACCCGACTGGTCTTCCGCACCTTCACCACTGCGGATGCCTGGCGCCTCGGATGCGCCCTGGTCGCCCGTGCGGAGGCCGACCGGGCGCCCGTTGCCATCGACATCCGCCGTGGTGAGCAGCAGCTCTTCCACGCGGCGCTGGCCGGTTCGAACGCCGACAACGACGCCTGGATCGAGCGCAAGTGCCGACTGGTCCGGCGCTTCGGAGTGTCCTCCTACCTGTTCGGGCGGCGCCTCGCGCTGTCCGGGCGGACATTCGGGGAGGCAACCCTGCTGGACCCCACCCACTACGCGGCCCACGGCGGCGCCTTCCCGATCACCGTCCAGGGGGTCGGGCCGGTCGGTTCCGTCGCCGTCTCCGGGCTCCCGCAGGCCGACGACCACCAGATGGTCGTCGACGTCCTCACCGAATTCCTCGGCTGAAGGTTCTTGCCCGCTGACCGGTAGCCGTGCAGCAGCGTTCATCTCGTACGCTGCGTCCGTGACTCCCCCCGCCGACGTCAGACTGACGATCGCACCCGCTCGTGGGATCGACTGGATCCGGCTGAGCTCGACGACCCGTCGACTGGCGGTCGGGCTGCTCTTCGTACTGCTCGTCGGCGGCGTGGGCCTGCTGGTCGTGCCCGCTCACGTCCGTCCGCGATTGATCGGGCTGCTCGTGGTCGCCGGCGTGCTGTCGTTGCTCGTCGTCCTGCTCCGGGCCACCAGTTCCGGCCGCGTACGGGTCGAGGTCGGCCGGAAGGAGCTGGTCGTCGTCGGCATCCGGTCCCCCGTCAGGGTCGCCCTGCGGGACATCGGATCAGCCGTGATCGTCGAGAACTCCAAGCAGGGCCTCGGATTCCACGATCCGCTGATGGTGGTCCTGAACCGTGAGGGCAGAGCGATCTTCAGCCTCGCGGGCCGGCCGTGGAACCAGCAGGACTGGGTCGGCCTGCTGCGGACGATCGGCGTCCGCACAGTGGACCGGATCCCTGAACCGTTGACCCGCAGGGAGTTCGACCAGCGCTACCCCGGTGCGCGCAGTGCCGTCGAGACCTCCGCGGTGCGGAGACGGAAGAGGCTCGGTCTGGTGCTCGGCGTCGTCTGGGGGATCATCATCGTGTTGCTGCTGTTGCGCTGAACCCCGTCGCGATCCAGTTGCTGCGCCGATCCGACGACCAGATCGAGTGCGAGCCCGCTGACCATCACCGGCACCCGCGGCCACATGCACCGGCCGCCCCACGAGGTCATGCATGGAACCATGAGCGCCATGAACAGCTCAGCCGCCGACCGGCCCTGGGTCGACGCCAGGCTCGACGGAGCACTCCTGGACCAGTGGTGGGACTTCGTCGATCCGGCCGCCTCGGCCGGGCGTTTCCGCGCGGCTCTGGCCGAGCTCCCGGTCGGCTCGACCGCCCACGCCGAACTTCGTACCCAGTTGGCCCGGGCGCTGGCCCTGCTGCGACTGGAGGCGCAAGCACTCGCGGAACTGGACGTCGTGGCGGCCGAGCTGGACGCTGCTGTGGCGGCCGCACCCGACGATGCCCAGGTCAGGGCGCGGCTGGAACTGGAACGCGGACGCGTCGAGAACTCCAACGGCCGCTCCCTGAAGGCGATCCCGCACTTTCTCGCCGCGGTCGAGGCGTCCCGTCGGGCCGACGACGGGTTCCTTCTGGTGGACGCCTTCCACATGCTGGCGATCGCCGACGGTGAACGGAGCGAGGAGTGGACTCGTGCCGCCCTGTCGGTCACCGAGACGACGACCGATCCGCGCGTCCGGAGGTGGATCGGGTCGCTGTGCAACAACTTCGGCTGGACCCTGCACGATCGCGGCGATTTCGCCGGCGCCCTCACCCAGTTCGAATCAGCACGAGGGGCCTACCACGCCAACGGTTCTGCCGAGCAGCAACGGGTGGCCGACTGGGCCGTCGGGCGTGCGCTGCGGTCGTTGGAGCGTTACGACGAGGCCCTGGCGATCCAGCAGCGGCTGGCTGCCGGGGAGTCCGACGGCTACGTCGACGAGGAGTTGGCGGAGTTGCTGCTCGCTCTCGGTCGTCCGGTCGAGGCCAGACCCCACTTCGCCAGGGCCGCCGCCCTGCTGGCGGACGACCCGTGGCTGGACGAGCCCCAGCGGCTGGCCAGGCTGCGCGCGTTGGGCGACGAACCCGGCGAACTTCGCTAGGTTGGCCCCCATGCCCAGCCTCGACTACACGGCCGATGTCCGGCGCGAGTCCGACCGGTTCTCGGAGTGCCTCCAGGCGGCCGACCCGGCCGCGCCGGTGCCGTCGTGCCCGGGCTGGAACGCGGCGGACCTGCTCTGGCACCTGACGCAGGTGCAGCTGTTCTGGGCCAGGATCGTGGGTGAGCGGACCCAGCAACCCGATGACGCCGGGGAAGCAGAGCGGCCCGACGCCCCGTACAGCGAGTTGCTCGACGGATTCCGGCGGGCCACCGAGGGATTGCTCGACACGCTGGCCTCGGCTGATGATGCCGAACGGGTCTGGACCTGGGCGGATGACCAGTCGGTGGGCTTCATTCGGCGGAGGCAGGCGCACGAGGCGCTCATCCATCGCCTGGACGCCGAACTGACGATCGGGCAGGTGACGCCGCTCGAACCGTTGCTGGCCGCCGACGGTGTCGACGAAGCGCTGCACGTCATGTTCGGGGGCTATCCGGCCTGGGCCACCTTCACCCCGTCCGGCGGCCTCGGCCGGGTGCTCGCGACCGACACCGGGAGATGCTGGGATTGCAATCTTGGCCGGTTCTCCGGGACCAGCCCACACACCGGGAAGACCTACGACGAACCCACTCTCGAGATGCACGGGGCACTGTCGACATCCGAACCTGCCTTCCTCGCCTCCGGGACCGCCGCCCACCTCGACGCCTGGCTGTGGGGCAGGCGGGAGGCACCGGAGCTGACCGGGGATCGCGAATCGACGGCATGGTTCGGCTCGCTCGTCGCCGCCGGCATCCAGTGACACCGGTCTCTGGACGGCCGCACCGGGAAATGCAAAGACCGCAGTAGTTCGGTGCCTGTAGTCAGGCACCGAACTACTGCGGTCTCAAGCTTTTCCCGCTCCCGCGTTCGAACCCCGGCTCGAATCAGCCGCGCGGGCGGAATCCGGCCACCATCGGGCACTGGAACGGGTCCCGCGCGGACAGGCCGACCTTGTTCAGGTACCGGACGACGATCCGGTAGGCCTTCCACAGCGAGGTCTCCGTGTACGGCACCGATCGTTCCTCGCAGAACGGCTTGACGAACGCCCTGGCGTAGCGCAGGTTCGGGCGGGGCATGCTCGGGAACAGGTGGTGCTCCACCTGGTAGTTCAGGCCGCCCATCAGGAACGTCATGAACTGGGAGCCGGTGATGTTGCGCGAGGTCAGCACCTGACGACGGAAGAAGTCGATCTTGGCGTCCTCCGGCAACACCGGCATCCCCTTGTGGCTGGGCGCGAAGGTGCAGCCCATGTAGACGCCGAAGACGGCCAGCTGCACGCCGAGGAACGCAGCGGCGATACCCGGCGAGAGGATGACGAACAGCGCCGTCAGGTAGAGGGCCCAGCGGGCGGCCAGCATGGTCAGTTCGACGCGGCGGCGCTTGACCGGCCCACGGCTGAACAGCGTGACCATCGACTGCGCGTGCAGGTTGAGTCCCTCGACCGTCAGGATCGGGAAGAACCACCAGCCCTGACGGGCGATCATGAACGCGGCGAAGCGGCTGCGCTGACGGTCCGGCTGCGGGTAGAAGACAACGACCGTCGGCTCGATGTCCGGGTCCTTGTTGATCTGGTTCGGATTCGCATGGTGCTTGGTGTGCTTGCGGATCCACCACGTCGCGCTCATCCCGACCACCAGGCCGGCCATCCAGGTCGCGAGCCACTCGTTGGCGTTCCCCGAGCGGAAGATCTGGCGGTGGGCGGCATCGTGGGAGAGGAAGGCCACATGGGTCAGCACGATCCCCAGGACTGCGGCGATGCCGAGCTGCGCCCAGGAGTTGCCGATGAAGGCGAAGCCGACCCAGAGGCCGACGAAGGCGGCCAGCACCCCGCCGATCTTGAAGACGTAGTAGCCGTAGCGTCGTTCGAGCAGGCCAGAGGCCTGGATCGTGTCGACGAGCTGCGAGAAGTCAGTGGCGGCGCGGGGGCGGCGCACGGTCGGGCTGGTCATCGCCTTTGAGATCCATTTCGAGGAAGGCCTGACCGTTCGGTGTGAACGGCTCGGGTCTACGGCTACCTGGTCTCCCGTCGGTGCGGATCGGCGCCGGGGAGCAGATGGCGGTCGGTTCGCTGCGGTCGATCCAGGTACGAGGGCATGTTCGGGTTCCGCAGACCGACCAGGGCTGACCGGGGCTGATCGGGAGGGCCACACCGATCAGCGATCGATGCAGCGGGGATCTCGAGTCAGCGACGTCAGGTGGCGATCTGGCTCGACCGCTCCCCGGTCGCTTGCGGGCTCATGGGCACGGGGCGATCTGGCTGCCCGTACCAAGGCCGCCGCAGTCCATCCGAGACGTCCCACGTGGGTGCTGACCGTGCCTGGGGGCCGATCGTTGTCGCAACCACTGGCGGTGACACTACCGGGCGAATGTGTGGAGGGGATGAGCTGTCGGTCCGGAATTATTCCCTGTCCGGCAGATTCTTTCGGGTATTTCTGCATCGGCACGGTCCGACCCCTCTACCGACGCCGTCAGGCCGATTCGCCTCCCCCGTCAGGCGGGCCGGTCGGCAGTGGCCGGTGTCGGCGTTCCGAGACCTGATGGGTGCGGCCGATCGGCCGCCTTCTAGGGTGGGGCGCGCAGGAGCGGAAGCACTGTTGCCCGACTGTGGTGGACGAGGAGCGGAACAAGTGACCGACACGGTGAAGGCGCTACGGATCGGCGGGGTCGAGATCGACCACGGCCTTGCCCTGGACTCGGCGCGGAGCTATCTCATCCGGCGGGACCGCTTCGGCTACCCCGCCTACGATTCCTTCGGCTCGGAGGGCGGCCCGTGGCGGGTCAGCGACGCCGACTTCGTGGCGCCGGTCCTGCTGAACGCGGAGATGAACTCCCGGACCTTCTACGCGCTCGAGGCGATCCGTCCGCATCTGGAGCGCTGGTTGGTGGACATCCCCCTGGACGCCCGACTGGTGGAGGCCGGGCCGGCCGAACTGGAGCGGCTCGGGGACCTGTTCTCCGTGCTGGATTCCGACGACCTCCCGGTGAACGCCCGCGGCTCCATCCTGGCCAAGGTCATGCACCGCAAGCGTCCTGCCTTCATCCCGCTCTACGACCGGTTCGTCGACTACTGCTACCGCGGGTCGGACGGCGCGCCGATCTCCAAGGATCGCAAGCGCAGCTGGCAGGAGTTCCTGCCGATGCTGGGCCAGGCGATCATCGACGATCTGACCATCGGCCGGGAGTTCTTCGACGAGGTGGCCGCACTGGCGAAGGCCCCGGTGATCACCAGCCTGCGCGCGCTGGACATCGTGGCCTGGCACGCCGGCCGCACCCACATCGGTCAGGCCATCTGGGCGGCGGCCACACCGGCGGACGAGCCGAACACGGCGCCAGACGATCTGGTGTCGATCGATCCTGACGACGAACGCCCCTGACGAGGGCCCTCGAGGGCAGGACAGGACGAAAGTGGCCCCCGGGAGATCCCGGGGGCCACTTCGCGCACTGCAGAGAACAGGTCAGCCGGCCTTGACGACGAGCGCCACGTTCGCGGTGACGCCCGGGTGCAGCTTGACCGACACCGGGTGAGAGCCGATGGACTTGATGTGTCCGCCGGTCTCGATGGTGCGCTTGTCGACCGACGGGCCGCCGGCCGCCTTGATGGCCGCGGCGACGTCGACGGTGGTGATGGAACCGAACAACTTGGTCCCGTCGCCGGTGGTGCGGGCGGTGATCGAGACGGTGAGCTTCTCGAGTGCCTGCTTCACCTCGTTGGCGTGCTCGGTGCCGCGGATCTCGCGGGCCAGCTGGGCGCGCTTGATCGTGGCGACCTGCTTCTCGGCGCCCTTGGTGGCGACGATGGCCTTGCTCTGCGGCAGGAGGAAGTTGCGGCCGTAGCCGTCACGCACCTCGACGATGTCGCCAGGAGCGCCCAGGCCGGGGACGTCGGTGGTCAGAATGAGCTTCATGAGTGGTCCCTTTCCTTATCGAGCGGTCGAGGTGTACGGCAGCAGGGCGACTTCACGGGCGTTCTTGACGGCCGTGGCGACGTCGCGCTGGTGCTGGGTGCAGTTGCCGGTGACCCGACGGGCGCGGATCTTGCCGCGGTCGGAGATGAACTTGCGGAGCAGGTTCGTGTCCTTGTAGTCGATCGGGGCTGCGTTGTCCTTGCAGAAGGCGCAGACCTTCTTCTTGATCTTGCGTACTGGGGGCTTGGGCATTGTTTCTCCAGGAAACGACCGGGATGTCCGGTGCTGAGATTTTTGAGTTGTCGTTCGAGGTCGAGCCGTTCGGAGCGAACTCCGGCCGACCGCTAGAAGGGAGGCTCGTCCGAGTAGCCGCCGCCGGCCGGAGGCGCGGAGCCCCACGGATCGTCGGCCGGTGCACTGGCACGCGCGTTGCCGGAACCGCCGCCGGAATTGCCCCCGCCGGAATTCCCGCCGCCACCGCCACCGGATCCGCCGTAACCTCCGCCGCCGCCGGTCTCCGGACCGCGGTTCGCGCGGTTCACCTTGGCCGTTGCGTAGCGGAGCGACGGGCCGATCTCGTCGACCTCGAGCTCGATGACGGTGCGCTTCTCGCCTTCCTTCGTTTCGAAGGAACGCTGCTTCAGCCGGCCCGAGACGATGACACGAGCGCCCCGGGTGAGGGTCTCGGCCACGTTCTCGGCTGCCTGGCGCCAGATGTTGCAGCGCAGGAAGAGAGCCTCGCCGTCCTTCCACTCGTTGGAAGCACGGTCGAAGGTCCGCGGCGTCGACGCGACGGTGAAGTTCGCGACGGCAGCGCCACTGGCGGTGAACCGCAGTTCGGGATCTGCCGTCAGGTTTCCCACGACGGTGATGACGGTGTCGCCTGCCATGACCCGGCCTACTTCTTGCTGTTGCGGGTACGGCGGACGCGGATCTTCTCGGGCGTGCGCGTGATCTTGGTACGCAGCACCGACTCGTTGAGGTTGAGCTGACGATCCAGCTCGTCGACGGTGGCGGACGCGGCAGTCACCTTGATGACGGCGTAGATGCCTTCCGGGTTCTTCCTGATCTCGAACGCCAACCGGCGCTTGCCCCAGATATCGACGTTCTCGACGCTGCCGCCACCCTGGCGGATGACGTTCAGGAAGGTGTCGATCGACGGCGAGACAGTTCGCTCGTCGAGGTTGGGATCGAGGATGAGCAGCAATTCATAGTGACGTGGAGCGGTGGATACGCTCAACGTGCACCTCCTATGGACTCGTCGGCCGCGGTCTTTCCGCAGCAGGAGGACGTTCTGCCGGCCTTCGGTTCCCGGGTTCGACGACCGACTGGCCCGACATACCCGCAACACGAAGGAGCCCGCCGACGTCGGCGGGCGCAACACAACCCTGCCAGGCTATCAGCGCGGGCCCGACCAGGCCAAATGCGCTTGCCGCGAGTCACCCCCGCGCACGCCATCGGGCAGACTGGCAGCCATGTCGGCCCAGCCAGTCAGCTCCCCGAACAGCAGCTCCGCGCAGGGCGGCCGGAGGGCCGAGGACCCGGCAGGGACTGATCGTCAGGCCCGGCGGACGTTGTGGGTCGCGGCGGCCGGAACACTGATCGCGCTGATGGCCTTCACCACCCCGATCGCCTCGCTCGCCGACACGGCCCGAGGGCTGCACGCCGGGGTGCCGGAGCAGGCCTGGATCCTCAGCTCGATGAGCCTCGGGCTCGCCATCGCCCTGCTGACCTCCGGGGCGCTGGCCGACGATCTGGGCCGGCGGCGCGTCTTCGTGGTCGGAGCGGTCGTCCTGGCCCTGGGCAGCATCCCGTGCGCGACCGCCGTCGATGGCGTCGAACTGATCATCGGCCGGGTCTTCGAGGGCGTCGGGGCGGCGGCCGTCATCGCCTGCAGCCTGGCGTTGATCAGCCACCAGTTCCCGCCCGGACCGGCACGGGCGAAGGCATCCGGCATCTGGGGTGCGGCCCTCGGCGGCGGGATCGCCCTCGGACCACTGATGGCCGCCGGCCTCGGACCGACGATCAGCTGGCGTGCCACCTACGGCGCGCTGGTCCTGCTGGCCACAGGTCTCGCGGCGGCCGGGGCGAAGCTGCTCGTCGAGTCCCGCGCCGCCGAGCGCCGACGGATCGACTGGACCGGGGTGGTGCTGCTGTCCGCCGGTCTCGGGGCGCTCATCGCCGGACTCACCCTGGCCCGGTCCGGGCTGACCCGGCCGGACGTCCTGGTGCTGGCGGTCGGCGGGCTGGTCCTGCTCCTCGGATTCGCGGTCGTCGAAACCCGTTCGGCCGCACCGATGCTGGACCCGACCCTGTTTCGCAACCGGCGATTCGTCGCCGTCAACGTCGCGGCCCTGGCGACCGGGCTGGGCGTCATCGCACAGATGTCGTTCTTCTCCACGGTGCTCCAGCGGAGCCTGCACGAGAGCGAGCTGATCGCGTCGCTGGCCCTGCTGGGTTGGTCCGCCGTCAGCGTCGTCACCGCGCTGTTCGCCCGGCATCTGCGGATCTCCGGACGGCTGCAGCTGTCCATCGGCTTGCTGGTGGTCGCCGCGGGCCAGCTGTCGATGGGCTGGCTCAGCGCGAGTTCACATGTGCTGCAGGGGGTTCCGGGTCTGATCATCGCCGGCCTCGGTAGCGGCGTCATCAACGCGGCGCTCGGGCGGGAAGCGGTCGCCAGCGTCCCGACGGCCAGGGCCGGGATGGGCAGCGGAGCGAACAACACCGCGCGGTACGTCGGCTCGGCGATCGGGGTCACCATCGTCGCGATCGTCGCGACCTCGGCCCGCGGGGGCACCGCCGAGCGGGCCCTGGCCACCGGCTGGAACCATGCGCTGGTCTTCACCACGACGGCGACGGTCGTCGGTGCGGTGCTGGTCTTCCTGACGCGAGAGCGCGCATCGGCCTGATCCGACGATCCGACCCGGCGAAGGCCGCCCACGGCTGCCACAATTTCTTCCATGACGGCCGGCTACTCGGGCACCCCCCTACCGAAGAAGCTGGGCATCGGGCCCGGCGCCGACGTACTGGTGCTCGGCGACCCGCTCGGCTTCGACCTCCGCGCCCTCGCCCCGGCGGCGGACCGGGCACCGGCCAGGGCCTACGGGGTGGTGATGTTGTTCTGCCCGTCATCGGCGGTGCTGACGGACAACTTCGACCGGGCGGCAGCGTCCCACACCACGACCGGCGCGGTCTGGGTGTGCTGGCCCAAGAAGAGCTCGGGAGTCGTCACGGATCTGACCGAGGGCGGCGTCCGTGCGCACGGTCTGGCGCACGGCAGGGTCGACGTCAAGGTCGCCGCCATCGATGCCGTCTGGTCCGGTCTGAAGTTCGTCACGCGGGTGGTCGATCGGGCCTGAAGACCCTCGGCCCGGTCAGATCCGGCGATCCTCGTCCTCGACCAGCGAGATCTGCGGGGCGTCTGGCGAATCGGTGTCGGGTCCTGCTCCGACCAGCACCGGTGCGCGGTCGTCGGACGCGTCGCCGGCCCGGCGCCGGTCCCGTAGCAGCTGCGGCAGCGACGGGATCACGAACCGGTCGGGGGCGTGCTCGAAGACACCACCGGACGGATCGTCGTCCCCGGCCATCCGGACCAGGTCGTCGGCCGGCCGCAGGATTTCCCTGATCACCCTGACGATCAGCGCGATCAGCAGGACGTCGCGCACGATCGCCGCGCCGATGAACGGGTAGATCGACAGACCCTTGTTGTCGACGCCGGCGAAGTAGAACATCAGCAGCATCCACACCACCGCCTCGGCGAACTGCCAGACGAGCACCGGCCGCCACCGGGGCAGGGCGAGCACGACCAACGGCAGCAACCAGAGGCTGTACTGCGGCGACCACACCTTGTTGGTCAGCAGGAACGCCGCGACCACCAGGAAGATCAGCTGCGCCAGCCGCGGGCGACGCCTGACCGACAGTGCGAACCAGGCGATCAGTGCGCAGGCGACGCCGAACAGACCCAGCGACAGGACGTTCAGGAAGGTCGGCGAATCGGCGCCGGAGGTGGTGTCGAACAGGTGACTCCCGGACAGCGACGTGTAGATCGCGTACCAGGAGTCGTACTCGGCCGGACGCTCGGAGTTGAGCTTGATGAACTCGTACCAGCCGGTCGGGTAGAGATACATGATCGGCACGTTGACGACGAGCCAGACGACCGCGGCGGCGATCGTCGTGCGGACCGGTCCCCGGAACCTTCCCGACCTCAGAGCGAGCAGCAACAGCGGCCCGAGGAGCAGCACGGGATAGAGCTTCGCTGCGGTCCCGAGCCCGATGAGCGCGCCGGCCAGCACCGGCCGGCCCCTGGCCCAGGCGGCCATCGCACCCGCCGTCATCCCGATGGCCAGCAGGTCCCAGTTGGTGAAGGAGTGCACGATCAGCAGCGGGGACAGGCACATGATGGCCACGTCCCACACCCGTCGGCGGGCGATCCGAGCCGTCGACGCGACCGCCCAGAGGTAGAACAGCGCCAGGATGATCGCGCCGATGGTGAAGTAGGCGGCGACGTCCAGCGGGATGGGGAGCCCGACGTTCCCGGCGAACTTCCCGTAGTACTTGCCGAGCTCGCTGACCCCCCACATGAAGTACCCGGTGATCACGGGGTACTCCATGTAGTGGGTCGTACCGTCGGTGTCGATCCAGGAGGTCTTGTAGGGCATCGCCTGCGTGTCGAGCTTGTGGCTCCCGTAGAGCGGGACGACGTCGTTGTAGCAACCGGTGATCCACGGCCGCTGGCCGCTCTGGTCCAGCGTCACGCCGCCGGCACCGTTCGGGCCCTGCTGGATGCACGCGGACTTGAAGAGCCAGCCGAAGATCAGGATCACGATCGCCATCAGCAGGCAGACCCGCAGCGGCGTCAGCCAGGGAGCCCGACCCACGATGGCGTGACGGCCCAGCGGGCCGCCGATCACCTCCGACGCGCGGCGGACGGTGGGATCCGTCCACGTCGGGATGACGCGTTCGACCGGGCTCAGGGACGCGGACCTGGAGAGCCCGTCCCCGGGTACCGGGATCCGGGCGGCGGCCTCGACGACCTCGGCGTCGGCGAAGACCGGGTCGGCCGCGGTGGCCTCGGCCGACGTCCGGCCCCCGGCGTCCGCGCCCACCGTCACGTCATCGGCCGGCTGTCCCCCGCGTTCGTCCACGGCGCGATGCTACTGGTGCCGGGTGTGCCGGGTGTGCCGGGCGTGTCCCGGCGCGTCGCGGGCCGGATCGCCGGTGCCGACCGCCGGTGCCGACCGCCGGTGCCGGATCGCCGGTGCCGACCGCCGGTGCCGACGGGGATCGTCCGGTCCTTGGCGCCGGGCCGTCCGTCCTTGGCAGGATCGGGGTGCGATGGGCAGGATCGGGGTGTGCTGACCGACGCCGGACTGCCTGCCTTCCTCGACGACCTCGGGTTGCCCGGGTTCGTCGACATCCATGTGCACTTCATGCCCGACAACGTGTTGCGCAAGGTGTGGGACTACTTCGACCGGGTCCCGCCGACCGTGGGGATGCAGTGGCCCATCCGGTACCGGACGGACGAGTCCGTCCGGCTGGACACCCTGCGTGCGCTCGGCGTCACCGGCTTCACCGCGTTGGCCTACCCGCACCGGGCCGGGATGGCGGCGTGGCTCGGCGACTGGGCGCTGACCTTCGGTGCGGCCACCCCTGGCTGCGTACCGTCGGCCACCTTCTACCCGGAACCGGGCGTGCTCGAGTACGTCCGCGCCTTCCTGGATCGCGGGGCGTGTGTGTTCAAATCACACCTGCAGGTCGGGTCGTACGACCCCCGCGACGAGTTGCTCGACCCGGTCTGGGGGCTGCTGGCCGAGGCGGGCGTCCCGGTGGTCTGCCACTGCGGAAGTGGCCCGTTCCCCGGCGAATTCACCGGGCCGGGCCCGATATCCGAGGTGCTGGCGCGTCATCCGAACCTGACCCTGGTCGTCGCGCACGCGGGCTCCCCCGAGTACGCCGGGTTCCTCGACCTGGTGGAGGCCTATCCCCGGGTGCACCTGGATACCACGATGGCCTTCACTCCGTACCTGAACGCACTCGCCCCGTTCCCCGACGAATTGATCCCCAGGCTGCACGCGGCTCAGGACCGGGTCGTCCTGGGCTCTGATTTCCCCAACATCCCCTATCCGTACTCGACCCAGATCCAGGCCCTGGTCGATCTGGATCTCGGCGCCGACTGGCTCCGATCAGTCCTGCACCACAACGGATCCCGCCTGCTGGCGCTCCCCTGACCGCGCGGATCAACTGGCCCCGCGCGGATCAACTCGGCCGGAGCGGTAAGGATGGGGCAGGAATCGTCGAGTTCAGCTGCGCAGCATCTTCCAGGCCGTTTCAGAGCATTCGACGGAGCACCCGCGCCTCCCAGGGCTGCAGGATCCACGATCTCGACCCGACATTGCTCAGCAGCAGCTGGGCCCCCTGCCAGTCCGGCAGGTCGCCCGGGTCGGCGGGATCACCGGAAAGGTTGCCCAGCACCAGGATCTCGGTGCTGCCCAGCGTCCGGGTGAAGGCATAGATCTGCTCATCGGTAGCCAGCAGCATGGTGAAATCGCCGGTGGCGACGGCGGGTTCGGTGTGCCGGAGGTCGATCAGCTTCCGATAGTGGTGGAGCACCGAGTCGGGGTCGGCCAGCGCCGCTGCGGCATTGATCTCGAGATAATTCGGATTGACCGGCAGCCACGGCGTTCCGGTGGTGAATCCGGCGTTCGCCGAGTCGTCCCACTGCACCGGGGTGCGGGCGTTGTCCCGGCTGGGTCCACGCAGCGCCGCCACCACCTCGGCCGGTTCCCGGCCGGCCGCCACCGCTTCCCGGTAGTGGTTCAGTGATTCGATGTCGCGGAAGTCCTCGATCCGCGAGAACGGGAAGTTAGTCATGCCGAACTCCTCGCCCTGGTAGACGTACGGAGTCCCGCGGTGCAGATGCAGCACGGTGGCCAGGGCCTTCGCCGATCGGACCCGGTAGAGGCCGTCGTCGCCGAATCGGGAGACGGCGCGGGGTTGGTCGTGGTTGTTCCAGTACAGGCTGTTCCAACCGACGTCCGCCAGCCCGGCCTGCCATCGCCCGAAGCTCGCCTTCAGGTCGGTCAACTTCATCGGGCGGTGCTCCCACTTCGATGCGCCGTGGTCGAGGTCGACATGCTCGAACTGGAAGACCATGTCGACCTCGGCCCTGGCCGGATCGGTGTAGAGGCGGGCGTCATCGACGGTGACGCCCGGGGTCTCGCCCACCGTCAGGAACCGTCCTTCACGACCCTGGAAGACAGCCGTCCGCATCTCGTGCAGATATTCGTGGACGCGGGGACCGTTGAGGAAGTGCTCCGCGCCGATCACCCCGCCGGGAGGGCCGGCTCCGTCGGGCAGGCCCCCGTGGGGCCCTACCGTCTTGGAGATCATGTTGATGACGTCCATGCGGAAGCCGTCGACGCCACGGTCGAGCCACCAGCGCATCATCTCGTAGACCGCTTCCCGCACCCGGGGGTTCTCCCAGTTGAGATCCGGCTGCCTGCGCGAGAACAGGTGCAGGTAGTAGTCACCGGTGACCTCGTCCAGCTGCCAGGCCGGCCCGGAGAAGAACGAGGTCCAGTTGGTCGGCTCGGCTCCGGGTCGTCCCACCGGTGGTCCGGGGCGGGCCGGCCGCCACCAGTACCAGTCGCGTCGGGGATTGTCCGTGCTGGAACGGGATTCGACGAACCAGGGGTGTTCGTCGCTGGTGTGGTTGACCACCAGGTCCATGACGAGCTTCATGCCACGCCCGTGGACCTTCTCGAGCAACTCGTCGAAGATCTCCAGCGAACCGAAGAGCGGGTCGATGTCCTGGTAATCGCTGATGTCGTAGCCGTTGTCGTCCTGCGGGGACGGATAGACAGGCGACAGCCAGAGCACGTCGACACCCAGATCCGCGAGGTAGTCGACCTTCCCGATGATGCCGCCGAGATCACCGATCCCGTCGCCGTCGGAGTCGGCGAAACTCCGCGGATAGATCTGATAGACCACCGCACTGGCGAACCAGTTCGCTGCGGGCAGGGCTCGTCCCATCTCTCGGAGTGGACTACTTGGCGGCGCGACGGCGCCGGGGTGCCTGCTCGCCCTTGAAGCCCATGACGAACGAGGCCACCAGATGGTTCCACGAGCAGGTGCGGCAGACCTCGACCTGGTAGACCGAGAACTCGCCGAAGTTCGTGGCCATCTTCTCCAGTTCCGGAGGCTGGCGGGCCGACCCGGC
This sequence comes from Nakamurella sp. PAMC28650, assembly GCF_014303395.1. Taxonomy (GTDB): domain Bacteria; phylum Actinomycetota; class Actinomycetes; order Mycobacteriales; family Nakamurellaceae; genus Nakamurella. The sequence goes on along the minus strand of NZ_CP060298.1, from coordinate 1,250,189 downwards.
CATGTGCTTGATCTCGTCGCCGTACACCCAGTAGACGTGGGTCAACGGTTCCTTGCGACAGACCGGGCAACTCACGTCCGTCTGCACCCCGTGGAACTTCGCTGCGCGGATGAGATACGGGGTCGCGTCACACACCTCGGTGACGCCTGTTCGTCCCGACATCACCTCCGCGAGCAGCGCACGACGCTGCAATGCGTAGTCCACCAACCCTCGCTGTGTCCGCACCCGACCAGCGTACGCGGGAGCCGTTGGGGCTCACCATGGGTGGGTGACGGAGGAGTCTGACCAGCTCGGTGACCTGCAAGGCGCGGTGATCGGCGGCGGGACCACCGATCGGCAGAGAAGTGGTCCACCGCTGACACCGGCCGTGACGAGTCGGGCGCCGATGTATCGTAGCGATACTCTTACTGACATACGCATTTGTTTGTCACCTGACAAAGCACCTGATTTGTCAGGTCTCAGCGTTGCACGGGGCAGCACCGGACGGAGCGAGGTGAACATGGCCAAGGACAGCACGTCCGCCTTCTCGCTGGCCATCCTGGGCCTGCTGGCCGAGGCACCGATGCACGGTTACGAGTTGCGCCGCAAGCTCAGTGCCACCCTCGGGTCGCTCCGGGTCTTCTCCTACGGCTCCCTCTACCCGACCCTGCGCCGACTGCAGGCGGCCGGTGAGATCACCTCGGACCCGCCGGAGCCGGATCCCGATGCGGTGCCGCTGACCTCGCGACGCTCACGGGTGGTCTACCGCCTGACGGCCGACGGCAAGGAGCGCCTGACCGAGCTGCTCGGCGACTCCGGTCCGCAGTCGTCGTCCGACGACGGCTTCGAGGTGCACCTGGCGTTCTTCTCCCGCACCCCCTCGGAGGCGCGGCTGCGCATTCTGGAAAGCCGGCGACTGCGCCTGGAAAACCGCCGGGAGGGGCTGCGCAGCGCACTGGGCAAGGCGGCCGATCGGATGGACGCCTACACCGACGAACTGCGCCGGCTCGGCCTGGAATCGACGGACCGCGAGGTCCGCTGGCTGGACGGACTCATCGAGTCCGAGACCCGCGGAACAGCACCGCCGGGCTGATACCCGTTGGTGTGCAACAGCAACAAGTCCTGCAAGATCACCTGACCCAAGGAGAAACAACATGGGAACGCATCCCATCCGCGTCGCCGTCGTCGGCGTCGGCAACTGTGCTTCATCACTGGTCCAGGGGGTGGAGTACTACCGCAACGCCGATCCGTCCTCTCGCGTCCCCGGGCTGATGCACGTCCAGTTCGGTGACTACCACGTCTCCGACCTGCACTTCGTCGCAGCCTTCGACGTGGACGCCAAGAAGGTCGGCTTCGATCTGGCCGAGGCGATCGCGTCGTCGGAGAACAACACCATCAAGATCGCCGACGTCCCGCCCACCGGCGTCATCGTGCAGCGCGGCAACACCCTGGACGGTCTGGGCAAGTACTACCGCGAGATGATCTCCGAATCCGATGCCGAACCGGTCGACGTGGTCGCGACGCTGAAGGCCGCGAAGGTCGACGTCGTCGTCTGCTACCTGCCGGTGGGTTCCGAGGACGCCGCCAAGTTCTACGCCCAGTGCGCCATCGACGCGGGGTGCGCCTTCGTCAACGCCCTCCCGGTCTTCATCGCCGGTACGCCCGAGTGGGCCGAGAAGTTCCGCGCTGCCGGACTTCCCATCATCGGGGACGACATCAAGTCGCAGGTCGGCGCGACCATCACGCACCGCGTGCTGGCCAAGCTGTTCGAGGACCGCGGTGTGCTGCTGGAGCGGACCATGCAGCTGAACGTCGGTGGCAACATGGACTTCATGAACATGCTGGAGCGAGATCGCCTGGAGTCCAAGAAGATCTCCAAGACCCAGGCCGTGACGTCCCAGGTGGACCGGGATCTCGGTGCCCGCAACGTGCACATCGGACCCTCCGACTACGTGGCCTGGCTGGACGACCGCAAGTGGGCCTACGTCCGGCTCGAGGGCAAGGCCTTCGGCGATGTCCCACTGGCCCTGGAGTACAAGCTCGAGGTGTGGGACTCGCCCAACTCGGCGGGCGTCATCATCGACGCGGTGCGGGCCGTCAAGATCGCCAAGGACCGCGGTATCGCCGGCCCGCTGACCTCGGCCTCCTCGTACTTCATGAAGTCGCCGCCGATCCAGTTCCCGGACGACCAGGCCCGCGACAACGTCGAGAAGTTCATCTCGGGCGAGCTCGCCAGCTGAGCTTCGGTCCCGCGAGTGTGCGGTCAGCAGGCGAGAACGACTGCTGACCGCACACTCGCGTCGTTGTCCCCATACCGGCGACCCATCCACAATCCGGCGGTGGGGGGAGACAGCCCGGCCGCACGACGCTGCACTGGTCGTGTGGACACCACCAGCCCGCTCGACGCCCGGCTCCGCCGGCAGGACATGCTGGTCACCCGCGAGCAGGCCTTGCAGGCAGGCGTCTCCCGGGTCGAGATCGACGGCCACCTCCGCCGCGGGCGTTGGCGGCGGATCCTGCCCCAGGTGTACCTGGTCGGGACTGCCGAGCCCTCGCCGCGCGTGAGCGTCAGGGCCACTTCGCTCTGGGCCGGTCCCGGCGCGGTGATCGTGGGCCGGGCCGCGCTCTTCTGGCAGGGCCGTCAGCCCACGCCTGGGCCACAGGTCGAGATCGCCGTCCCCCAGCGGCGTACCGGGCGGTCGCCGAAAGGTGTCCTGGTCCATCGGCGCAACATCAGCCTGGAGTACGTCTTCACCTGGCAGGGGATCTCCATCATCCGGACGTCCCTTGCCGTCGCCGAACTGCTGGCGCAGGAGGGGCAGGACCTGTTGGATCTCGCCATCCGCCGGAGGTGGACGACCCTGCAGGCGGTCCAGACCGCACATCGGCGCCGGGCCGGTCACCGAGGTGCGGTGGCTGGCGGGCTGATCATCGCTGCCGCAGCATCCGGCGGCGACTCCCCGGGCGAACGGTTGCTCCACCGACTGCTGACCGGGGCGGGCATCACCGGATGGACGGCGAACGAGGACGTGCGATCGGGCGGGACCGTCCGGAGACCTGACGTGCGGTTCCACCGCCTCCGGCTCATCATCGAGTTCGACGGGTTCGCCTTCCACACCGATCACGCCGTCTTCGAGGACGACCGGCGACGTCAGAACGCCTTCGTGATCGACGGATGGACCATCCTGCGGTTCACCTGGGCCCAGCTCACCGGGCAGCCGGAGGAGGTGGTCGCGCAGATCCGGGCGGCCCTGCGCGTGGCGAGTGTGCGGTCAGCAGGCGCAAACGACTGCTGACCGCACACTCGCGTGATCATCGGGCCGATCGGCGGGAGAGCAGGGCCTGCAGCACGACGACGATCAGCAGGAAGAACCCGCTGACCACCTGCTGCACATAGCTGTTCAGGTTGAAGCCCTGGACGATCAAGTTCTGGATGACGTAGAGCAGCGTGATGCCGGCGAGGGTCCCCACGATGGAGCCGACTCCACCGGCCAGCAGGGTTCCTCCGATGACGACCGCCGCAATGGCCGACAACTCGTAGGCGTTACCGACTCTCGCCTCCTGTCCGCCGCCGGACAGCGCGGTCGACAGCACCCCGGCAATGCCGACCGTGAGCCCGCTGATCGCGTAGACGCTCATCTTCACCCTGGCCACCGGCAGGCCCATCAGACCGGCCGCGGTATCGCTGCCGCCGACGGCCTGCACGGCTTGACCGAACGCCGTGCGGTTGAGCGCCCACCATCCGATCGCGAAGACGACCAGGGTGATCCAGACCGGGTTGCCGATGGTGAGAAAGCTACCGGTGCCGAGGGTCTCGAAGAACTGCTGACCGGGGACGGACGGGTGGTCGTTGCCCTCGTTGGTGATGAAGAAGACCAGACCGCGGACCCCGGTCAGACCGGCCAGGGTGACGATGAACGGCGGCAGCCCGAGTTTGGCGATGATCACCCCCTGCAGCAGTCCGACCGCCACGCAGGCGACGATCGGGACCAGGATGGCCGCCGCCGAACCGTATTTCGACATGTCGGCGGACAGGATGACGGCCAGTGCGTAGACCGACCCGACCGAGAGGTCGATGCCCCCGCTGATGATCACGAACGTCATGCCGGCGGCGATGATGGCCAGGAAAGACGCTGCCAGAGCGGTGTTCCGGAGATTGTCCGCGGTACCGAACGTCGGGACCGTGATCGTCCCGATGATCATCACCAGGATCAGCACCGCCACCGCGCCGTTGCGGGACACCAGCGAGGTCAGCGCTCTGGCCCGTTGCCGCCGCGCCGCGGCGCCGATCTCCGGCCCGGGAACGACGTGGACCGTCTCGAACCCGGGCGGAGCCGGTGCATCGCTCTTCTTCAGCGTCGGTTCGGTCATGCCTTGCTCCCGACGATCCCGGCGACCCGGCCGGTCTTCGCCACCTTCGCCGTCCTGGCGGGTCGCGGGCCCGACGTGCGCTGGATGTAGACCGCCGCGATGATGATCAACGCCTCCACCATCTGCGAGACCGAATCGGGGATGTTGTGCGAGACCAGGGTGGTCTGCAGCAGCTGCATCAGCACCACGCCGGCCACCGTCCCGAGGATCCGGACCCGTCCACCGTTGAGCGGGGTCCCGCCGACGACGACGGCGGTGATCGCCGAGAGTTCCATCAGCAGGCCGATGTACGACGGATCGCTGGCCCGCAGCCGGGCGGTGGCGATCTCGCCGGCGATGGCCGCGAGTACACCGCTGATCGCATAGACGGTGATCAGCGTGCGGCGCACCGGGATGCCGGCCAGCACGCTGGCCCGCAGGTTGCCGCCGATGGCCACCAGCCGGAAGCCGAAGGTGGTCTTCCGGACGAGGACCGTCACGACCACCGCGATGATCGCAGCAACCCACATCACGTAGGGGATGCCGAACAGTTCGCCCTGGCGGACGACCTTCAGGAAGGGCACGAACAGTTCGATCAGCGCACCCCCGGTGATCACCAGGGCCAGGCCGCGGCCGGCCACCAGCAGGCTCAGGGTGGCCACGATCGGCTGCACCTTCGCGACGGCGACGACGACGCCGTTGAAGATCCCGATGGCCAGACCGGCCAGGATGCCCAGCACGATGGCCGGGAAGATCGCTGCACCGAAACCCCCGCTCGAGGTCGGTGCGACGAACTTGGCCATCACCGCGCTGGCGACGGCCATGGTGGCCCCGACCGACAGGTCGATGCCGCCGGTACCGATCACCAGAGCCATGCCGAGCGAGACCAGCAGCACCGGCGGCAACTGTGCGAAGAGCAACTGGAGGGTGTCCCAGTTGTTGAAGTGCGCCGTGAACAGGACGTTGTAGAGAACGAGGACGGCCAGCGCGACGTACACGCCCCGTTGCCGGAGCCATTGTCCCCAGCCGCCTCCCGGGATCAGGCTTCGCAGCGCGCCGGGCGTCTCCGGCTGCTCGGGTGATCGGGTCGAGACCGTCGCCGTCATGTCTGCACCACTTCGATTTCCTCCGCTGCCGCACCGGCGATCATGTTCATGATGTGGTCCTCGGTGATCTCGTCGCCGAACAGCGTGCCGAGGGCGGCACCGTCACGCAGCACCAGCACGGAATCCGACCCTTCGACGACCTCCTCGAGCTCGGAGGAGATCAGCACCACCCCGAGGCCCTTCTCGGCCAGCTCGGCGATCAGCGACTGGACCTCGGCCTTGGCGCCGACGTCGATGCCCCGGGTGGGCTCGTCGAGCAGGAGGACCTTGGGGTTGAGACAGAGCAGACGGGCCAGCAGCACCTTCTGCTGGTTGCCCCCGGAAAGCTCCGACACCCGCTGATCGGCGCTGGAAGCCTTGATGCGCAGGCGCTTCATGAAGACGTCGACGATCGCGTTCTGCTTGCGGCGGGAGACGAAACCGCCCCGGGAGAGCTGCGGCAGAGCGGCCAGGCCGATGTTGTCCCTGATCGAGAGGTCCGGGACGATGCCCTCGATCTTGCGGTCCTCCGGCAGCATCGCGATCCCGGCCCTGATCCGGGAGGCCGGAGTGGCCCTGGCGAAGGCCTTCCCGTCGATCTCCACCGTGCCGGAATCCAACGGCAGCGCGCCGAAGATGGCCTTGGCCGTCTCGCTGCGACCCGATCCCAGCAGGCCGGCCAGACCGACCACCTCACCCGGCCGGACGACGAGCGAGATGTCGTCCAGGACGAAGCGTCTGGACAGGTGGCCCGCCGTCAGCACCGGCGGTGCCTCGTTGACTCTGCGGGCGCCCCCGAGCTGGGTGCGGCGGCCGCCCTCCAGATCACCGGCCTCCCGGCCGAGCATCCGCGAGATCAGTTGGCGGCGCGTGGTATCGGCGGTGGCGCCGGTCCAGACCAGCTTGCCGTCACGCAGCACGGTGATCTTGTCGCAGGCGCGGAAGACCTCGTCGAGCCGGTGCGAGATGTACACCACCGCAACACCCTGGGCCTTGAGCAGACCCACCACCTCGAGCAGCTTGTCGACCTCGCGGGGTTCCAGGGAGGAGGTGGGCTCGTCCATGATGACCACCGACGCATCAGCGGAGACCGCTCTGGCCACCGCCACCATCTGCTGGATGCCGAGTCCCAGTTCACCTAATGGCCGTTTCACATCGGCGACGATGCCGTACCTGTCCAGCAGTTCGGCCGCTTCCCGGTTCATCCTGCGCAGGTCGAGCGATCCCAACCTGGACGGCTCACGCCCCAGGAACACATTGCGGGCGATTGACAGTTGCGGGGCCAGATGCACCTCCTGGTAGATGGTCTGGATGCCGTGCAGCTGCGCATCCCGCGGGGAGGGGAAGTGCACCACCTCACCGCGGTGGCGCACCTCCCCGCTGTCCAGCTGGTAGACGCCGGTGATCAGCTTGATGAGAGTGGACTTGCCGGCGCCGTTCTCACCGATCAGGGCGTGCACCTGACCCGGGAAGAGGTCCAGGTCGACGTCCTGCAGGGCCACCGCGCCGCCGAAGGCCTTGCTCACCCCCCGGACCGAAAGGGTCGGGTCCTCGGTCGTCATCGTCGTCACTGCTGGTCCGACCCTTCCCTGGAGTGCCTACTGCCGTGACCGCCCACCGCCGCGAGATGCTCTGCGCCGTCGTGGATACCGAGCCGGATCAGTACGCTGCGCCACTGTCGAGGCCGGCCTGGGCGTTGCTCTTGTCGTACTGGTTGTCCGTGGTGATCGTGACCGCCGGTGCGCCGGCGCCGTTGACGTACGCATCGAGGGCCGCGAAGGCGGACGGTCCGTACGCGGGGTTGGATTCGATCACTGCGTCGAAGTTGCCGTCCACGATGGCCTGCACCGCACCCTTCGTGCCGTCGATCGAGACGATGTGGACCTTGGCGGTGCCGGACATGCCCTTGTCGTCCAACGCGGCCAGCGCGCCGAGACCCATCTCGTCGTTCTCGGCGTAGATGGCCGTGACGTCCGGATGGGCCTGCAGCAGGGTCTCGGTGACCGACTTGCCCTTCTCACGGGTGAAGTCGGCCGTCTGCTCGAAGATGACCTGGATACCGGAAGCGTTCTGCGCCTTCAGCTCTGCCTTGAAACCTGCGGTGCGGTCGTCGGTGACGTTCACGCCGGAGGCGCCCAGCAGGATGGCCAGCTTGGCCTTGCCGCCGGTCGCCTTGATCATCGCGTCCGCGGCCCGCTTGCCCTGCTGGACGAAATCGGAACCGAGCTGCGGTCCGACCGACTGGCATCCCTTGACCCCGGTAATGTTGCGATCGACCGGGATCATCGCGACCTTCTTGGACTTGGCGTAGGCGATCGCATCCCCGAGGCCGGTGGAGTTGATCGGGGAGAAGATGATCGCCTTCGCGCCCTTGTCGATCATGCCCTTGATATCGGTGTTCTCCTGCTGCGCGTCGGACTGTGCGTTGGTGGTGAGGAGCTTGACCCCGAGCTTCTTGGCCTGGTTCACCTGGGACTTGGTCGAGGCGATCCGGAAGGGGTTGGCCTCCTTCTCGGACTGCGCCCAGCCGATGGTGTCGGTCTTGAAGTCGATCTTGCCGATGCCGAGATCCGATCCCTTGCAGACAGGGCCGTACTGCGCTTCGACCCCCGCCGGAAGGGCACCGGGCAGCACCGCCGTGCCGCCGGCCGCCTGGATCGCAGCCGGCACCGAGCCGCCGGCCGCGGGGGCGCTGCTCGGCGCGCTGGGTGCGCTGACGGGGGCGCTTCCCGGTGCACTGACGGGGGCGCTGGCGGATGCGCTGCCCGGTGTGCCGGCGGGCGTGCTGGCGGGTGCCGAGCTCGCCGGGCTCACCGCAGCGACACCGGGGGCCGACGACGACGCGCTCGAACTGGAGCCGGCACCGGCGCTCGAACTCGCCGCCGACGTGGTCTGACCGGTGCTGCAGCCGGCGAGCAGGAGGGCCGCGCCGGCGGCTGCGATGAGGGCGGTACGGTGATGATTCGTCATTCTCGGGTGTCCTTGTCGTCACGATGATGGACTGCGGGATGTACCACTGGACATGAGGTCTCGGGCCTCGAGCGGAGCTCGGCCGCGACTCGGATCCGACCACCACCGGAACAGGATCGGCGCGGCCGAATGGTCGTCCGTGTCGTCACCGGGCTCGCCCTGCGGTGAGCGGTGATGTGGCGGCGGTCACTGTCCGGGTAATGTTAACGCTCACAAGTACGGTGTCAAGCCAAAGATCTACAAATTGCTCAAATTGTTTTTCGGGGACATTTCCGACGACCGCTTTTTTGGTCGCGAGTGTGCGGTCAGCAGGCGAAAACGCCTGCTGACCGCACACTCACCCTCTCAGAAGCCCCTGGCCAGCCGGTAATACGCCTGGTTCCACCTCAGTTCGTTACCGAAACTCCTGGTGTCGGTCCGCGGGTCGATCACCAGAAGTTCGGTCGCCATCATCTCGGCGAAGTCGTGCAGTTCCTCGACGCCGACCGCCGACGACAACACGGTGTGGTGCGGTCCGCCGGCCGCGAGCCAGCACTCCGCGGAGGTCTCCAGCGAGGGTTGCGGCTCCCACACCGCCCGTGCGACCGGCAATCTCGGCAGCGGCCGAGGAGGCTGGATGACGGTGATCTCGTTGGCCACCAGACGAAACCGCTCCCCCATGTCGGCGATCCCCAGCACCACAGCCGGGCCGGGACTCGCATCGAACACCAGCCGGACCGGATCCTCCCGGCCGCCGATCCCCAGCGGATGGATCTCCAGGGTCGGCGTACCCGACGCGATGCTGGGGCAGACCTCGAGCATGTGAGCGCCGAGAATGGTGGGCACCTCGGCCCCGAGATCGTAGGTGTAGTCCTCCATGAACGACGTTCCGCCCGTTCGACCAGCGGCCATCGCCTTCACGGTGTGCAGCATCACGGAAGTCTTCCAGTCGCCCTCGCCGCCGAACCCGTAACCGTCGGCCATCAGACGCTGGACCGCCAGACCCGGCAGCTGGCGCAGACCACCGAGATCCTCGAAATTGGTGGTGAACGCGCCGAAACCGCCTTCGGTCAGGAACATCCGGAGGCCCAGTTCGATTCGCGCCCCGTACCGCAACGATTCGTGCCGCGGTCCCCCCACGAGCAGTTCCGGCGCAACCTTGTACGTGTCGGCGTACTCGGCGACCAGCGCGCTCACCTCGGTATCGGCCACCGCGTCGACCCTGTCGACGAGATCGTTGACGCCATAGGTGTTCACGGAGACGCCGAAGCGGAGTTGCGCTTCGACCTTGTCGCCCTCGGTGACGGCCACCTCGCGCATGTTGTCGCCGAACCGGGCGAGTTTCAGCGAGCGGATCGCCGATGCACCGGCCGCAGCCCGCTGCCAGGCACCCACCCTCGCTGCAACTCTCGGATTCCGGACGTGACCGGCCACCGTCTTGCGGGCAATACCCAGCCGGGTCTGGATGTAGCCGGCCTCCCGGTCACCGTGGGCCGCCTGGTTCAGATTCATGAAGTCCATGTCGATCTCGGCCCAGGGTAGGTCGACGTTCGCCTGGGTGTGCAGGTGCAGCAGTGGCTTCCGGAGCGCGTCCAATCCGCTGATCCACATCTTGGCGGGCGAGAACGTGTGCATCCAGATGATCAGCCCGACGCAGTCCGGATCGGCGTTGGCGGCCAGCATCACCGCTCGGATGGCAGTCGCATCGGTCAGTACGGGCTTCCACACGACCGGGAGGTCCAACTCCGTCGAGGCATCGAGCTCGGCGGCGATCTGGCGTGACTGACCGGCCACCTGCTCGAGCGTCTCGGGGCCGTACAGACCCTGGCTCCCGGTCAGGAACCAACATTGTTTGTTGCCATCATGCAGTTCCATCGGTGGAGGCCTCTCTCGGAGCGACTGCGGCGATCACAGTTGCATGGTGGGTACGGGCGGGACCGGGTGGCCGATTTCAGCCTTGGTCGGCGGTCCGCACTCGAAGTGGGGATCGATCCATGCGGGGATCGATCCATGCGGGGCACGGGTCAGCCCTGGCCGTAGACGTTCTGGTAGCGATGGAAGAGCGAGTCGATGTGCTGCTGGGCGATCGGTAGCGGGTCACCGAGTTGCCGGGCGAGAAAGACTGCGCGGCAGACTTCCTCGCACATCACGGCGGCCTTGACCGCCTCCGTGGCGTTCCGACCGATGGTGAACGGACCGTGATTCTTCATGATGACTGCTCGGGAGCGGCTGTGCTGCAACGTCTCGACGATGCCGCGTCCGATCGAGTCGTCTCCGATCAGCGCGAACGGGCCGACCGGGATCTCGCCACCGAACTCGTCGGCCATCATCGTCAGGACGCAGGGCACCGGGAGGCCGATCGCCGACCAGGCGCAGGCGTAGGTCGAGTGGGTGTGGACCACACCGCCGACCTCGGGCATGTTGCGGTAGACGTAGGCGTGGGCGGCCGTGTCCGACGACGGCGATCTGGACCCCTCGACCAGATTGCCGTCCAGGTCGGTGACCACCATCGCCTCGGCGTCCAGCTCGTCGTAGGAGACCCCGGAAGACTTGATCACCAACAGGTCCCGTCCCGGAACGCGCGCCGAGACGTTACCGGCCGTCCAGACGACGAGGTTGTTCCTGGGCAACTCCGCGTGGAGGACAACAAGTTGGGCTCGCAGTCCGTCGATGGTGGCCCTGACGTCACCGGCGATCGTCATCGAGCCACCGCCGGCTCGTCCCGGCGGGCACCCGCAAGTTGGGGGATCACCGGCGACCGGTCCCGATGCACCCGGCGCTGCATGGCTTTCAACCGGTGCATCACATCGTTGCCGCCCCGCCCGAAGTAGTCGTGCAGCAGGGTGTATTCGGCGAACAGTTCGTCGTAGGCTCGACCATTAGCCGGAATCGGTTGGTAGACACCACGTTCCACGCGACCCATGGCCGCAGCGGCGGTCGCCATGTCAGGGTGTCCACCGGCCGCGACCGCCGCATGGATCGCCGACCCGAGGGCCGGACCCTGGTCCGAGGTGATGATCGACAGCGGCAGACCGGTGACGTCGGCATAGATCTGCATCAGCATCCTGTTTCGCATCAGACCACCGGAGACGATCAGTTCGGTGACCGGGACACCCGAGGAGACGAACGCTTCGATGATCGTCCTGGCCCCGAACGCAGTCGCCTCGATCAATGCGCGGTAGACATCCTCCGGCCGGGTGGCCAGGGTCTGACCGACGACCAGGCCGGACAGTTCGTGATCTACCAGCACCGAACGGTTGCCGCTGTGCCAGTCGAGCGCGACCAGGCCGTGTTCGCCCACCGCCTGGTCCGAAGCGAGTTCGGTCAGCAGTTCGTGCACGCTCTGGCCGGCCGCCTCCGCCCGCAGGTAGTAGTCCTGCGGCACACCGGAACCGACGAAGTGGCCGAAGATGTCCCCGACGCCGCTCTGCCCGGCCTCGTACCCGTAGAGACCCTCGCTGATCCCGCCGTCGACCACCCCGCACATGCCGGGAACCTCGCGCAGTTGCACCCCGTTCATCACATGACAGGTGGAGGTGCCCATGATCGCGACCATCTGGCCCGGGGCGAGTGCGTTCCCCGCCGAAACGGTCACGTGGGCGTCGACATTACCTACGGCTACAGCGATTCCGACCGTCAGACCGGTCCACTGCGCAGCCTGTGCGGACAGCTGACCGGCCCTCGCTCCGAGTTGGCCGATCTCGGCCGCCAACTTCGAGTCCACGAAGTCGGCGAAATCCGGGTTGAGCGCGGCGAGGAACTCCGTGGACGGGTAAGCACCGTCCTGCCGGATGCCCTTGTAGCCGGCCGTGCAGGCGTTCCGCACGTAACGGCCGGTCAGCTGCCAGACGATCCAGTCGGCCGCCTCGACCCAGTGCTCGGTCGCCCGGTAGACCTCGGGGTCCTCCTCGAGCAACTGCAGGCCCTTCGCGAACTCCCACTCGCTGGAGATCAGCCCCCCGTAACGCGGGAGCCAACTCTCGCCGCGGGCCCGCGCGAGCTCGTTGATCCGGTCGGCCTGTGGCTGCGTTGCGTGGTGCTTCCACAGTTTGACGTAGGCGTGCGGACGGTCGGCGAACTGGCTCAGTTCGTTGAGCGGAACACCCTGCGCCGTCACTGGAATCATCGTGCAGGCGGTGAAATCAGTTCCGATGCCGATGATGTGGGCCGGGTCGACGCCGGCGGCTTCGACGGCGGCGGGAACCGCCCGACGGAGTACGTCGACGTAGTCCGACGGGACCTGCAACGCCCAGTCCGGCGGGAGTTGTCGATGACCGACCGGCAGGTCGCGATCGATGACGCCATGGCTGTACTGGTGGACCGCCGACCCGAGTTCGGCTCCGTCGGACACCCTGACCACCACGGCACGACCGGACAACGTGCCGAAGTCGACCCCGATCACCAGGGCCTGTGGGGGATCCACCGTCATTGGTGCCTCTCTCGCAGTGCAGTGCTGTCTGTTGCGGTGCTGTCCGTTGCGGTGCTGTGCTGTCCATTGCGGTGCTGTGCGTCATTGTTAACGTTCACAACGCCACCCGTCAAGGTGTGGTGGCGAGAAACTTCAGGAGACGGGCGCAGCGGTGCTCTCGCGGATGATCAACTCCGGTTCGATCGGAGCTGGGTCGTCCACACCACCGTTCAGGGCCGACAGCAGGATGTCGATGCACTGGCGTCCGAGAGCCGCGAAGTCCTGTTTCACCGTCGTCAGGCCGGGGATGAAATGGGCCGAACCGGGGATATCGTCAAAGCCGACTACCGAAACCTGTTGTGGTACAGCGATACCGTGATCGTGGAGGGCGCGAACGAGGCCGAGCGCCATGAGATCGTTGGCGGCGAAGACGGCGGTCGGCAGCGTGGACGAGGCCAGCGTCGCGCCCGCTGCATAACCGCTGGCGGCGGTCCAGTCTCCCAGGATCGGCGGGGCCGGCTCGATTGCGGCCGCCTGCATCTCACTCTGCCATCCTCGCTGTCTGGCGGCGGCGTCGAACCATTCCAGCGGCCCGCTGACGTGCACGATCGACCGGTGGCCCAGGTCCAGCAGATGACGCACCGCGAGACGCGCCCCGCCCTCCTGATCGACCGAGGTGATGTGCAGGCCGGGGGACGGCCGGGTATCGGCGGCCACCATCACGACGGGGACCTTGGCGACCAGCGGGTCGGCGGCATGGGCCAGGGCCGCCTCCGGTGCGATCACGATGATGCCTTCCACGGACTGATCGCTGAAGTATTCGAGAACGCCTGACACCAGACCGTTGTCGAGGCTCCCCAGACCGGCCAGGCTGACGTGGTAGCCGGCCGCTCTGGCGGCACTCTCCACTGCGATCAGGGCGCTGCTGGGCCCCCAGAGGGTGGATCCGCTGGTCATCACACCGATCATCGACGAACGTCGCGTCACCAGCGCACGGGCCGCGTTGTTGCGACGGTAGCCCAGCTCTGCGATGGCGGCCGTCACGCGTTCCCTGGTCTCCGGTCGCACATTCGGCAGACCGTTGAGGACCCTGGAGACCGTCTGGTGGGAGACACCGGCCCGGCGGGCCACATCGTGCATCCCGGGTAGCCGACCCTGTGCGGAGGCACTCATCGGGTGCCCGGCCGACGACCGGCCGTTCGAGGTGTGTTCATCCGACGTGCCTCGCCTTCGACCGACTCAAACCCGAGAGGTGCAGATGGTAGCGCCGCAGCCGCGGCGACGGGAACGGTGACGGCGGAGGACGTTCCGCCGGGTCAAGCCCACTACCGTACGCGCCGATGCCGCGCCGGCTGTCGACGACTCAGCCGATCTCGACGCAGTCCGTCAGGCCGACGACGCCGAACCCGGTGGCCACCCCCCGGTAACCGCGCGCGCCGTCGTCGAGATCGATCAATGCCTGCCTCACGGCGTCGTCCACGACCGGTGACGGCTCCTGCCCGAGGCAGAACCGGCTGAACTCCACGCACGGATCGGCGACCCGCACCTGCGTGAGGATGATCGGGCCTTCCGCAGTGACCACGGTGATCTCGGCCGGCATGTCGACTCCGGCCAAGCCGTCCGGCGCGTCGATAAGAATGGTCTCGCCGGCCATGCCCTCCGTCAGGTGGTCGCCGTAGCGCTCCCGGAGCCGCCGGTAGTCACCGGTGCCGATGATGCTGACCCCACCCTGCCCCTTGCGGTCGCGGCTGCGGGGGTGGTCGGTGTGGTGGACGTCGATGACGCCGCCGAGACGCTCCGCCAGGCCGACCACCCCGTGCGGGCCCACCTCGATCCGGTGCACCGACTCGATGGCGGACGGATCGTACCGACGCAGCGGGGCCCGGCCCGTCTTCAATGGTTCGGTCTGCACCTGCAGACGGACGATGGGGTATCTCATCATCCGCCCTGGTAGGCGGGGTAAAGGTCTTTCGACGGCGATCCGGTCGGCGTCGGGGTCGTCAATGGCGTCGGGGTCGGGCGGGTTGCCGCGGTGGGCAGCGGGTCCGGGAGCGGCATCGGCCCCCGAGGCACCGGATCCACCCGGAAGCGCGTGTGCTGTGCGCTCGGGAGAATCCTGCGAACCTCGGCCACCCGGTCGAGACTGATGTCGACGATCCCGCACCCCTGGTCGGCCGTCCCCAGGTCCAACATCTGGAGGCCGAAGGGATCGAAGGCCGCCGAACGTCCGATGCCGGCCCTCCCAGCCTGGTCGGAAGCCACGACGTAGCAGGTGTTCTCGATCGCCCGCGCACGAAGCAGCGTCAGCCAGTGCTCTTCCTTGAGCGGACCCCGGACCCAGGCCGACGCCAGCGCGAGCACCTGGGCCCCACCGGTCTGCAGCACCCGGAACACCTCTGGGAAACGTAGGTCGTAGCAGGTGGCGAAACCGACTGTGACGCCGTTGATCTCGACGATGGGTGGGGTCTGGGTGCCAGGTGCGACGTGGTCGGACTCGACGAACGAGAAGGCATCGTAGAGATGGATCTTGCGGTAGGCCGCGACCACCTCGCCGTGTTCGACGACGACGAGCGTGTTGTGCACCCGCGTCGACTCGGGGTCGGGTACGAAAGTGCCTGCGGCAATGACGATCCCGTGGTCCGCCGACGCCTGGGCCAGGGCCGCCACGAAGGGTCCGTCCAGTGGCTGCGCGGCTCGACCGGGAGCCGCCGGATCCGTCAGGAAGGACACGATCGATCCCTCCGGCGCCAGCAGCAGGTCCGCACCGTCACGAGCCGCGGCCGCGGCCGCCTCCACCAGGGCAGAGGCGTTGGCGACCGGATCGTCACCGGGGCTGAACTGACTGACGGCGATGCGCACGGCGCGACTCCTCTGCTCGGACCACCGAATTCTAAAGGCGACAGAGGACTGCATGGATCAACTTGGCCCGTTTGGGACTGGAGTGACAGGAGTCATCACTTTCGTCCATGCCTGCGAAGTTGATCCATGCGGAACCCCGGCCCAGCCCAGCCGGGCCCGGCGTCAGGGGACGATCGAGACCATCTTGCCGAGGACGACGACGACCTTGCGGGGGGCCGCGCCGGCCAGGAGTTCGACGATCTTCTCGTCCGCCAGCGCAAGTTGCTCGACCAGGGCGACCGGACTCCCGGCCGGGACCGAGATCCGCGAACGGACCTTGCCCTTGACCTGGATCGGGTACTCGATCTCCTCCGCCACCAGCAACGCCGGATCGGCGACCGGGAACGGGCCGTGGGCCAGCGACTGCTGGTGACCCAGCCGGCTCCACAACTCCTCGCTGATGTGCGGGGCCAGTGGCGCTGTCATCAGCACCAGGGCCTCGGCCACCACCCGCGAGGTCGGCGCGGCCGACTTGGTCAAGTGGTTGGTCAGCACGATCAGCTTGGCGATCGCGGTGTTGTACAGCATGTTGGAGTAGTCGGTCGTCACCCCGTCGATGGTGCGGTGCAACAGTTTCAGGGTCTCCTCGTCCGGTGCGTCGTCAGTGACGACGGTGGCGCCGGTCTCCTCGGAGATCACCGCCCGCCACATCCGCTGCAGATAGCGCTGCGAGCCGATGACGTCCCTGGTCTGCCACGGCCGGGAGATGTCCAACGGGCCCATGCCCATCTCGTACATCCGGAAGGTGTCCGCGCCGTAACGGTCGCACATCTCCTCCGGCGTCACGACGTTCAGCAGGCGCTTGCCCATCTTGCCGTACTCGCGGTTGACGCTCCGGCCCTGGTAGGTGAAAGAGGCGCCGTCCGGCGAGGTGACGACATCTTCGGCGGGGACGTAGGTTCCGCGCGCATCGGCATAGGCGTAGGCCTGGATGTAGCCCTGGTTGAACAGCTTGCGGAACGGCTCCTCGCTGGAGACGTGCCCCAGGTCGAACAGCACCTTGTGCCAGAAACGCGAGTACAGCAGATGCAGCACTGCGTGTTCCACCCCGCCGACGTACAGGTCGACGCCACCGGTGTCGTTCGGGCGCGCGGGATCCTTGCCCATCCAGTACTTCTCGACCTCGGGGTCGACGAAGACCTTGGCGTTGGTCGGATCCAGGTACCGCAGCTCGTACCAGCAGGAACCGGCCCACTGCGGCATCACGTTCAGCTCGCGCCGGTAGGTCTTCACGCCCTGTCCCAGGTCCAGCTCGACCGTGGCCCACTCGGTGGCGCGGCCCAGCGGCGGAACGGGGGTGGAGTCGGCATCCTCGGGGTCGAACGACTGAGGCGCATAGTTCGCCACCTCGGGCAGCTCCAGCGGCAGCAGGTCGTCGGGCAGCGCGATCGGCAGGTCGTCCTCGTCGTAGACGATCGGGAACGGTTCACCCCAGTAGCGCTGGCGACTGAACAGCCAGTCGCGCAACCGGTACTGGACCTCGGCGCGGCCGGATCGGTGGGCCGCCAGCCATTGGATCATCCTGGTCTTGGCCTCGGCGACCTCCAACCCGTTCAGCGAGATCTCGCTGTTGGCACTGTTGATCGCCGGCCCGCTACCGGTGAAGGCCTCGTCCTCGGGGAAATCGGCCGGCACCTGGACGGTCCGGATCACCGGTAGCTCGTAGGCATGGGCGAATTCGATGTCCCGGGTGTCCTGCCCCGGCACGGCCATGATCGCACCGGTGCCGTAGCCCATCAGCACGTAGTCGGCGACGAAGACGGGCAGCGCGGCGCCGTTGGCCGGGTTGACGGCGTACGCGCCGGTGAAGACACCGGTCTTCTCCTTCGTCTCCTGACGGTCCAGGTCGGACTTGCGCGCCGCCAGCGCCCGGTAGTCGGCGATCGCCCGGGCCGGGGTCTGCGCGCCGGCCGTCCAGATCGGTCTGACGTCGGCCGGCCACCGATCGGCGGCAATCGCGTCGACCAGCGGGTGCTCGGGCGCGAGCACGACATACGTTGCCCCGAAGAGAGTATCGGGACGCGTCGTGTAGACCTCGATTCGTGAATCCGGGGAACCGAGGACCTCGAAACTCACCCGCGCGCCGACGGATCGGCCGATCCAGTTGCGCTGCATGGCCTTCACCGAATCCGGCCAGTCCAGCCGGTCCAGGTCCGCGATCAACCGGTCACCGTAGGCGGTGATCCGCATCATCCACTGGCGCAGGCTGCGTCGGAACACCGGGAAGTTGCCGATCTCGCTCTTGCCGTCGGCGGTCACCTCCTCGTTGGACAGGACGGTGCCCAGACCCGGACACCAGTTCACCGGCGCCTGCGAGATGTAGGCCAACCGATGATCGGCCAGGATGGTCTGCTGCCGGGTGGAGCCCAGGTCGGCCCAGGCCGTGCCGTCCGGAGTCGGCCGCAGACCGGAGGCGAACTCGCCGATCAGGTCGTCGATCGGTCGTGCCCGCTGGGCGTCGGAGTCGTAGTAGGCGTTGAACAGCTGCAGGAAGATCCACTGCGTCCAACGGTAGAACTCGACATCGGTGGTCGCGATGCTGCGGCGCTGGTCGTGCCCGAAGCCCAGCCTGCGCAACTGCTGGCGGTAGCGGGCGACGTTCGTCTCGGTCGTCGTCCGCGGATGTGTGCCGGTGCGGACGGCGTACTGCTCGGCCGGCAGCCCGAAGGCGTCGTATCCGATGGTGTGCAGCACGTTCCGGCCGCGCATCCGCTGGAAACGACCCAGTACGTCTGTGCCGATGTAGCCCAGGGGATGACCGACGTGCAGACCGGCGCCGGAGGGGTAGGGGAACATGTCCAGGATGTACAGCTTGTCGTCCGGGATCGAGGCGGGGTCGGCGGGTGCCAGCGGGCCGCTCGGGTTCGGAGCGTCGAACGTGCCCTCGGCGGCCCAGCGGTCCTGCCAGCGGGCCTCGATGTCGGCGGCCAGGGCAGCGTTGTAGCGGAAGGGCGGGGCCGATTCCGTCGTCTGATCATCGGTCCGGGTCGACCCGGTCTGCTCGCTGGTCATCGCGTCCATCTCTTCCTGAAAAGGTTCCTGTACTGCGGCGGCGGTCCTCCGGGGCACCCTCGGGCACAAAAAAACCCTCTCGTTCCGTGGTGACCTTCGGTGGCGAAGAAGATCATCAACGGATGCGGAGGGTCGCCGCGCTGTCCGCCGCCGTTCCGGTGGCCCGGACGCCGATCGGTCAGCGCGGCCCGAGAAGGAGCAACGTTCCTGCCATAGCCACGGATGTTACTCGCCCGGCCGCACCCGACTGCCGAACCTGTCCCGCTTCATCGGTGGCAGAAGTCAATTATCATCGGGAGCGTGTCCACTGCCCCCGCCGCTTTCACCGTCCCGGTTGCCGCCCTGCTGCTGATTCTCGCCGGGCTGGCGTCCGTGACCGCCGCCCGCGGCTGGACCGGAACGCTCCGCCGGGAGGGCAGGCTGGGTGTGCACTCGATCGCGGCTTCCAGCAGCGACGACGCCTTCGCCCTGGCCAACAAGGTGGCCGCCCCGGTGGTCGGCGGTGCGGCCCTGATGTCCCTGGTGCTCGGCATTCTCGTGCTCGTCCTGCCCCTGCCGACGCTGGCCACCGTCGTCATCGGCGTGCTGTCGATCGTGGCGGTCCTGGTACTGATGACGGCGGGCGGCGTCCTCGGCGAGCGGGCGGCCCGCACCCTGCCCGTCCCCCTCCGGCGGCCGAAGCCGAGCGCGGCGTGCGACGGCTGCGCCTGCGGTGCCGGCGGTTGCAGCGGCCTGACCCGCAAGACGGTCCCGGTGGACGCCGAGACCGCCTGACGGTCCTGTTGCACGCCCGGACCGCCTGACGGTCCGGCTCGTCGACCGGGATCGACCCGTCAGGACATCGGAGCGCGGGACGGGCACCTCCCGGCGGGAGGCGTACCCCGTGAGGGGCCGGCCCTGTCAATCGGTCCGGCAACGGGTCAAGGTGAGCGCATGACGACACACACGATCGCGGCGCGCCCATGAACAACCTGCGGACTGCAGTCCTGGCGGCAGCACTCCTGAGCAGTGCGGTGATGGCCGGTTTCTACGCGACGTTCTCCGTCATGGTCATGCCGGCGCTCGGGCGGTTGGCCACGCCGAAGGCGGCCTCGAGCATGCAGGCGATCAACCGCGCTGCCCCGGCGCCCTGGCTCGTCTTCGGGCTCGTCGTCGCCGGGGGAGCTCGGCCTCCGTGGGCGTCTCGGCGGTTCTCGACTGGCGGGCCTCCGGGTCGGCCTGGGCGTTGGCCGGTGCCCTCCTCTACCTGAGCACCATCGTGCTGACCGTCGCCTATCACGTCCCACTCAACAATCGGTTGGCGCTGTTGCAACCGTCCGAACCGGGGGCCGAGGCGTCATGGCAGCGGTACCTCCACGACTGGACGACCGCCAACCACTTCCGCGCCGTGCTGGCGCTGGCGTCCGCCGTCGTCCTGACGGTGGGCACCGTCATGAACATCGTGGACGAATCTGAGGGCTGAGCCCCGGAACCTTTCAGGAGCCGGGAAGATCAGACGGCCCGACGACACCTGTCCGGAACGTCGACAGCATCATTGCCCCAGCCGCTCCCGTCAGCTGAGCTCGGCCGGCACGGCGGCAACGGTCGTGCGGTACGGAGATCCTCCCCCGGGGGGCGCGGGCCCCTGGAAGGCAGCCCGCGGTGGATCCGCTCCCCCGGTGGATCGGCAGCCCGCGCCTACAGTGCGAGGAGGGATTCGGCAAGACCCGTACAGGAGCAGCGCACGATGATCGAGTACAAGACGACCCAGCAGATCGAGGCGATCGGCATCGCGGGTGCGTTGGTCCGGCGGACGCTGGATGCGGTCCGTGACGCGGCCGCGCCCGGGGTGCGCCTGACGCAGTTGGACGACCTGGCCCATCAGATGATCCGCGACGGTGGCGGCGTCTCCGCCTACATCGGCTACCACCCCAGCTGGGCCCCCTCGCCGTACCCGAAGGTGCTGTGCGTCAGCGTCAACGACGTCATCGTGCATGCGATCCCGGACGCGTCCAGGCTGAAGAAGGGCGACCTGGTGTCGGTCGATCTGGCGCTGCTGGTCGACGGCTGGTGTGCCGACGCGGCGATCACCTTCGCCGTCGGCACGGCCAGCGCAGCGGACCAGCGACTGATGGACAGCACCCGAGCGGCGCTGGCGGCCGGAATTGCCGCAGCGCAGCCGGGAGCGCGACTCGGTGACATCGCCGCTGCGGTCGGCTCCGTCATCCGCGCCGGCAGATTCGGGTTGCTCGCCGGACACGGCGGCCACGGCATCGGCACCTCGATGCACCAGGAGCCGCACGTTGCCAACGAGGGCAAGCCCCGGCGCGGCCTGAAGCTGAAGCCCGGACTCGTCATCGCGATCGAGCCGATGCTGCAGGCCGGCGGACGGGACGACTACCGGCACTGCAAGGACGGCTGGGGCGTCCGGACCGCCGACGGCAGCCGGGCGGCGCACTTCGAGCACACCGTCGCGATCACCGAGTCCGGTCCGCTCGTCCTGACCGCCTGACGCAAGTTGGGCATGGTTCAACATCTGCTGCATGGATCAAAGTGGCGGCGTTGGGACCAGTGGGACAGAAGTCATCAATTTCGTCCATGCCTGCGAAGTTGATCCACGCCGAAGCCCGAGCCCCGCCGAAGCCAGAGCCACGCCGAAGCCAGAGCCACGCCGGAACCAGAGCCACGCCGAAGCCAGAGCGGGGTCAGTTCCGTTCCATCTCCGAGGGGCGGTAGGCCTCCCAGGCCAGGGGGAAGCCCTGACGTCTGAGCGCCCGGAAGTAGAGGTCGACCATGGGGCCGGTCAGGATGTCGTCATCGCGTCCCGGTACCACGAACCAGGCTCCCTCGCCGATCTCGGTCGCCAACTGCCCCTCGCCCCAGCCGGCGTGGCCGGCGAAGATCCGCACCCCGGACAAGGTCGCCGCAGCGATGGCCGGCTCGCTGTCCAGGTCGACGAGCACCACCCGGCCGGCCACCCGGACCAGGCCGGAGCCGTCGCCGGGGTAATATCCACCGCGGCTGACGCCCAGACACATGGCGCCGGACGGCTGCACCGGTCCGCCCGAGTACACGGCCTGCGGCTTGGCCACGTGCCCGGCCCAGGCCGGCAGCACCGAATGCACCGCGGTCTCGGTCCGGCGATTGAGCACCAGCCCGGCGGACCCCTCCTCCCCGTGGGCGACCAGGTAGACGACCGTCCGGCGGAACTGCGGATCGCGCAATTCGGAGGTGGCGACCAGCAGCATGCCGGCGGCCGGGCGGTACTCGCGCGGCGGACGGCGACGCGGGACCCCGCGGGGCTCATCCCCGGATCCTGGTTCGTCCGGTCGCTCGGCGTTGCTCATCGGCCTCATCATCCCGCCTGCAACCGGTTCGGGACAAAGGCACCCGTCAAACCGTTGGCGAACCGTGTCCGTGGACGAGCCGCCTCGCCCGTCCACGATGCGGCGAACCTGCCGTCGGCCGGGCCCTCGCAAGGGTGAACCCCGCCACCGACCCGGCCGTACTCATCCGGCGTGGGTAACGTTCCAGTGGTGACTCGTCCATCGCCACCGCCGGTCGGGTCGGACCCGACCTTCGCCGGGGCGTCCCACGAGTCCATCGGTCCCGCCGGTTCCGGCGATCCATCGCCTCCCACCCGCCGGCCGAAACCTTCGGCCCACGGACTGCGGCCGTTGCTCCGGCTGCGCGGACTACGCCGGCTGATGACGGTCCGGGTGCTCTCGTCCTTCGGCGACGGCGCCTTCCAGGGCGCACTGGCCAGCCTCGTGCTGTTCGACCCGACATCCCGGTCGAGCCCCGGCCAGATCGCTGCCGCTGTCTCCGTGCTGTTGCTCCCCTACTCCATCATCGGGCCGTTCGCCGGCGCACTGCTGGACCGGTGGAGCCGCCGCCAGGTGATCCTCTGGGCAAATCTCCTCCGTGCGGCGGTGATCGGCGTGCTGGCGGTCCTGCTCGCCTTCGGCATCCCGACCCTGGTCCTGTTCGCGGTCGCGCTGCTGGTCACCGGGGCCGGGCGCTTCGTCGGGTCCGGCCTGTCGGCCTCGCTGCCACACGTCGTCGCCACCGACTCGCTGGTCGGCGCCAACTCGCTGACGACCACGGTCGGGTCGGTGGCCACCGCGGTCGGCGGCGGCTACGCCCTCGGACTCAAGGGGGTGCTGGGTTCGGGCCACGGCGCGGCCGCCGTCGTCACGGCGACGGTGATCTTCTTCTACCTCGCCTCGGCCATGTTCGCCTCGAAATTCCCGCGGATGGCGCTCGGTCCGGACGAGACGGACGAGCCGCCGCAGCCGATGTTCGCGGTCCTGCAGGGCTTCGCGGCCGGCTTCCGGCACGTCGTGCAGCGACCGGCGGTCGGTCTCAACATCGCGGTCGTGACGCTGGTGAGGTTCTGCTTCGGGATCGCCACCCTGGTGGTCGTCCTGCTGTTCCGGCACCACTTCACCGAGCACCACGGCATCTTCAAGGCCGGGACGGCCGGGATCACCGAGGTGCTCGGGTTCGCCGCGTTCGGGCTGTTCCTCGGCGCCGTAATCACCGCCCCGATGGTCGCCTGGCTCGGCCGGACCCGATACATGGTGAGTCTGATGTCGATCGCCGCAGTGGTGGTGGTCGGGGCGGGACTGCAGTTCACCCAGCTCTCGACCATGATCGCCACCCTCACGATCGCCTTCGCCTACCAGTCGTCCAAGATCTGCGCCGACACCGTGGTCCAGTCCGATGCCGACGACGCACACATCGGACGCGTCTTCGCTCTCTACGACACCGCCAACAACATCTTCTACGTCGGTGGTTTCGTGCTGGGGGTGGCGCTGGTGCCCGATGACGGGATGAGCAGGACCGCGGTCATCCTGGTCGGGGTCGTGTTCGTCGTCATCGCGGCGGTCTACGGGTGGGGCATGCCGCGGTGTCGCAGGTTCGTGCGTAAGGCGGCCTCCTGCACCTGACGGCGCCGCCGAGGCTCGAGATCCGAATTCGTCATCCGACCGGGCTCATCCGACCGGGCTCATCGGACCGGACGGTGGAGTGCGGTGCGGGTTTCGGCCAGGACCGCCGTTCTGATTCTGATCAGAGCCTGGGACGGTATTCGCCATTGCTGCCAGTACAACGGGACATCGACCGCGATCTTCCGGTCGACGACGGTGAGGTCGTCATCGGTCGAGTCGAGTCCGACCTGCAGCTCGGGGATCATGCCCCAGCCCAGGCCCAGCCGCACAGCCTGGACGAATTCCGTGGAGCTGGGGACCTGGTGGGTCGGTGGGTGGATGTCTCGCCGGCTGCGCAGTCGCAGGAAGCGGCGATGGAGCGTATCGGTGCGATCGAAGGTGACCACCGGCGCTGCGGCGAGGGCGGCCGGCGTCATGCCGTCGCCGAACCATCTGGTGACGAAGGCCGGCGACGCGACCGGTCGATACCTCATGTCGCCCAGAGGTTCCACCGAGCACCCCGGGATCGCCGCGGGACGGCCGGTGACCGCTGCCATGACGGTGCCCTGTCGGAGCAGGTCGATGGTGGCATCCTCGCCGAGGCAGTGGATCTCGAAGAGCACCGCCGGCGTGACCGTGGCCAGTGCGGGGAGAAGCCAGGTGGCCAGACTGTCGGCGTTGACACCGAGGGAGACCCCCGTGTCCGGACCAGGGGGCGCCCCGATCTCCTGCACCACTTCGGCGGTGATGGTGGCGATCTGGCGGGCCAGGCGCAGCAACGCTGCGCCGGCGGCGGTCGGGGCGATCGGCTTCGTCCGGGTCACGACGACACGTCCGGCGACGGTCTCCAGCGACCTGATGCGCTGACTGACGACTGAAGGGGTGACGTGCAGGCGTCGGGCGGCCCCGTCGAAGGTGCCCTCGTCCACTGCGGCCCGGAGGGCCTCCAGTTGGCCGGCATCAAAGATGTGCATCAGACATTCTAATGATAGTGAAGTATCTTTAGCTACTCGCCGTCCCGAATTGCCGCTACCTTCGATTCGAACATCATTCTGACCCGTTCGATCAACCGAGGAGCACAGCCGTGGACATGGCCCTGTGGAAGTTCGCCGGAATCAAGCCATTCGCCAGAGTCGTCAGCTCCCACAGTGCACTATTTACTTTGGCAAGGCATCAGGAGAAGCCATTCGAACAGACCCCCACCACCAGCCGGGGGCTTCCGGGGATGCCGCTGCGATCGGGCGTTCAGTGATGGCTGGTCGCGGTCGGTTCACGTGTCGGCTCGGTGCTCTGCTGCTGGCCGCGGTGGTGGGGGCGGCGACGGCGCTCGTCGGCGCTCCGATGCACGCGTCGGCGCAGGTGCATCCGGCCGGCGGAGTGAAGATTCTGAGGGACGAGTACGGCGTTCCCCACGTGTACGCCGCGACCGCCGCGGAGTTGTTCTTCGGTGACGGCTATGCCACCGGCCAGGACCGGTTGTTCCAGTCGGACCTGGTCCGCCGTACGGCCACCGGCACGTTGTCGCAGTTGCTCGGGGCCGGCGACGGTGGGCAGAACGTGGCCGGCGACGAGTTCTTCCGCGGGTACACCGGTGGAACCGCGACCCTGCGCGCCGCCTTCGACGCGATGAGCGCACCGGACCGGACGGCGGTCACCGCCTTCGTGGCCGGTATCAACGCCTGGATCGCGGTCGCTCGACGCACCGGGGCCCTCCCTCCGGAATATGGCGTGGCCGACCCACTACCGCAGCGGTGGACCGAAACCGATGTGCTGGCCACGTTGATGCTCGGCGTCCTGCAGACCGGCGCCCAAGGATTCGACGAGTTCCACAACGCGGCGGTGCTGCAGGATTTGACCACCCGCCTCGGCGCGGTCCGGGCGTCCGAGGTTTCACCGACACCCACTGGCTCGAGGATCCCGGCGCCGCCACCACGATCCCCGCCCCGCGGGCTCGGGCGGCCGACCTGACCAGCTCGGTCGCTGCCGCACGGGCGGTCACTGCTCTGGCCGGCGCCGGGCGGGTCATGCCAGGCCGGCCCCTGCCTGCAGCGTTGGCCCGGGTGCAGCGGCTCAGGGATGCCGCGACCGTCGCGATGGACCATCTGGGTCTGGCGGGTGTAGGCCATTCCAATGCGATCGCCCTGTCAGGGCGACTGACCTCCGATGGGTTCCCGTTGCTGCTGGGCGGCCCGCAGATCGGTCACAGCGTCCCCCAGGGGTTCATGGAGATCGGTCTGCACGGCGCCGGATACGACGTGACCGGGGTGGCGTTGGCCGGCACGGCGGGCGTGCAGATCGGCGTCGCCAACGGCCGGGCGTGGACGGTGACCTCCGGTGGCGATGACAACCAGGATGCCTACCTCGACATCCTGGACCCGGTCGGGCATCCCGGCCGGTACTTCTTCGATGCAGGCTGGCGCCCGTTCGACTGCCGGGTGGAAATCATCCGCATCGCCGGTGCACCGACGACATCGGTCAATCTGTGTCAGGACGTTCACGGACCGGTCCTGGACATGACCGGGGGAACCGCCATCGCGCTGCGCGACGCCACCCGGCAACGCACCGCCCGTTCCCTGCACGGCTTCCTGGCGTTGGACCGGGCCGGAAGTCTCGGTGAATTCGTGGTGGCCGCCCGCGGGCTGGGCGGGAGCTACAACCTCACGTACGCCGACCACGAGGGCCACATCGCCTTTGCGCATGTCGGTCCGGTCCCACGGCGGCCGGCCGGCGACAACCCGTTCCTGCCCCACCCGGGAGATGGCACCGATGAGTGGCAGGGCCTGATCGCCCCCGATCGGATGCCGCTGGTCGTCGACCCCGCGCAGGGCTGGCTGGCGAACTGGAACAACAAGCCGGCCCCGGGCTGGGAGAACTCCACCGACGGATTCTGGCAATGGGGTCCGGTGCACCGCGGACAGGTCCTGATCGACCAGGTACGCCGCATCCAGCCCCACACCGCGACGATCACCACCCTGGAGATGATCAACCGCACCACCGGGCAAACCACCGAAACCCCCGTCGCCGACGAATCGAATGTCGTCGTCCAGCAGCTCCTGCCGGCGCTGCTGCAGCACCTGCAACCGAGTGCCGATCCCCGACTCCCTGCGATCCGGGACCTGTTGACCAGTTGGAACCACCAGCGGACAGACGCCAACGCCGACGGGCGGTACGACAGTCCCGCCGTCACCGTCTTCAACGCCTGGTTCACCAGCTTCACCACCCAGTACGTCACCCCGGTCCTCGGCCCGGAGTACAGCTCCGGCGGAACCGACGAGAACGTGACCGCCAACGTCACGTTCCGGCTGCTGCAGGGCAGTCGGGCCACGCTCCCGCTGGCCGCCGACTACCTGCACCACGTGCCGCTCGGCGCAGCGGTCACCAGCAGCCTCATCGCTGCCCTGGACCAGCTCGCCGCTACCCGACACACCCCCGTCACCGCACGGTGGTTGACACCCACCGCCACCATCGACTGGGTTCCCCTTGGCGCCGGCACCGTCCCCGCGACCCCTTTCATGAACCGCGGGACCTACAACCAGATCATCGCTCTCGGTCCGGTCGTCCACGGCGAGAACGTCGTCGCCCTAGGACAATCCGGCGATCCCCGCAGCCCCCATTTCGCCGACCAGCTCCAGCTCTACGCCACCTGGCGATACAAGCCCATGCACCTGAACGGCCCCGACATCGACGACCACACCGCGACGACCGTCACCATCGCGCGGGCATGACCCTGCCGCTCATGACCTGCCACTACTGTGCGCACATGAGTCTGCCGGTGCCGGGCCGTCTGCGACAGTGGCGTGGACGGGCGTGCGTGATCACCGGCGCGGGCGCCGGGATCGGTCGCGCCCTCGCGCACCGATTGGCGGCCGGCGGGGCCCGGCTGGCCCTGTCGGACGTCGACGACGAAGGACTGGCCACCACCGTCCGTCAGGTCCGCGCCACCGCGGCCGACGTCAGATCGGACCACCCGGACGTCACCGACCGGCGAGGGATGCAGGAGTACGCCGACACGGTGGCCGCCGAGTTCGGTACCGCCGATCTGCTGATCAACAACGCCGGAGTGGCGCACAGCGGCAATGTGCTGGGCATGTCGCACGCCGATCTCGAGCGGGTGATGGACGTCGATTTCTGGGGAGTCGTCAACGGTAGCAGGGCTTTCCTGCCCCAGCTGATTGCTTCGGGGCGTGGAAACCTGGTGAACATGTCCAGCCTGTTCGGGCTGGTGCCGATGCCCTCGCAGGCTGCCTACGTCGCAGCGAAGTTCGCCGTGCGCGGATTCACCGAATCGCTCCGGATGGAGATGCTGGTGGCGCGACACCCGGTCAGGGTGACCTGCGTGCATCCTGGCGGGGTCGCCACCGACATCGCCCGCAACGGCACCGTGAATGTGGGTGACGACCCGGCCGGCCGGTCGAAACTGTTCGACGAGAAGCTGGCACGGACGTCGGCAGCGCGGGCCGCGGAGGTCATCCTGCGTGGAGTCGCGGCCTGTCGGCCCCGGGTGCTGGTCGGCAACGACGCCCGACTGGCCCACCTTGCGGCAGGCCTCAGCAACCGTGGTTGGCAGCGCCTGGTGGCCGCAGGCTTCCGCCACCTGTCCTGATCGGGGCGTCGTGATCGGGGCGACCTGATCGGGGCGACCTGATCGGGGCGCCGACTACTCCGTGCTCAGCTGAGACCGACCGTGTAGGTCGCGTAGGACCAGAACCACCAGCCGGCATCCACCTCCCGCATTCCGACCACGTGATCGGCGGTGCTGCCGATTCCGGCGCAACTGTCGAATGACTCGTATGGGACCTGCGCGCCGTAGGGCCCGCTCCACACGCCGCCGTCCCATGCTTCGGCATAGAAGTAGAAGTAGCGGTTGGCGGTCCAGACATCGGTGTGCACGGTCTCGCCGGGGTTGAGGTTCCACCAACCTCGGGTTCCCCAGTTGCCGTAGTCACCGCAGCCGTCCGGGTTCCACCACATCACGGCCACCGACAGGGGGGACGAATAGTTGTTCTGGAAGCAGAGTTGCATCGGAATCACTCCCCTGACTCTCGGGAGGCGAGACGGCGGTGCCGATCCTGGACCGTTTCCGACGAGATGGACCCGGCCGGCGAAGGCGCCGCTCGATGCTCTCCGTCCCTGCTCGCCGATTCCGTCATTTCCACCGACCCTGGCGGCGGCGCCTCCTGCCGTCCGCTGCGATGGTCGACCCTTCCGTGCCATCGCTGATCCTCGCCCGGACCGAACCCGCTCGGCGGGGTTCCGCCCGAACCGACGTTCTCGCTCGCCATGGTGCTCCTTTCAGTCGTCGGGCCCGCCCGGACGGAGTCGGCCCGTCGCCGAATCCTGAACACGGACAACCCGATCGATGCCGCTCACGCGTCATGACATCCCGGAATCCCTGCAGTGGAGATCATTTCGGCTCTTACGCGGCATCTGATCGACAGGAGAGCGGCAGGGCGTCGGTGATACCGGTCCCGACTCCGTTTTCCGAACCTGCCGACCGCGGTCTCAGCGCAGGGGTGCGCCCAGGCTCCGGTAGATCTGCTCGACCAGTGCCTCGCCCCGCTCGTTGCCCAGGAGTCCGGGACCCTGCTGGTTCATCGCATAGCCGACGCTGAGCCCGTGGGCCGGATCGGCGAATCCGAAGGAACCACCGGACCCGATGTGGCCGAACGCCTCTGACCCCATCAGCACGCTGGAGCCCGGACCGTGGTGCGTCCGGTTGTCGACCGGAAGCATGAACCCCTGCGAGAACCGGGTGGGTATCAGAAGAGTGCGGTCCTGACCCGTACGGAACGGTCGGGCCATCCGGGCGATGCCGGCCCGGTCCCACGAGACCGGTCCACCCTGGGGCGCAGCGACCGTCGCGTAGAGCCCGGACAGGCCGCGGCCGTTGGTGATACCGCCCGCCGCACCGATCTGGGCCAGGTGGCCGGCCCTGGTGTTGAACCCGGCCCGTGGCCACGTTCCCGAATTGAACGCGAACAGGTTCGGGATCGAGCCGCGATCCCGTCGCACCGCGGTGTCGAACGGGCTGGGGCCAGGACGCGACGTCGGCAGCAGGATCGGCGCGACCCGTGGCTCGATCTCCGCCGGTAGTCCGAGCCAGAAGTCCAGCCCCAGCGGTTCGGCCAGCCGGGTGCGGAGCACATCGCCGAGGTCCATGCCGCCGACCCGCCGCAGCACCTCGCCGACCGTGTACCCGAAGGTCAGCGGGTGGTAGCCGTGAGCCGAACCCGGCTTCCACCAGGGTGTCTCGGCCTCGATCCGGGCAATCATGTACTCCCAGTCCTCGAGCGCACCGTCCTTGACCGGCTCCCGGAGCACCGGCACGCCGGCCGAATGATCGAGCAACATCGAGATGGTCGTTCCGGCCTTGCCGGACTGCGCGTATCCGGGCCAGATCCTGGACACCGGCCAGGAGAGATCCAGCTCGCCCGTCGAAGCCATCAGATGGGCGAGCAGCGCCAGCGCACCCTTGGTGCTGGAGAACACCACGCAGACGGTGTCGCGTTCCCAGACCCGGCCGGTGGCCTGATCGGCCAGCCCGCCCCACAGATCGACCACCGGGACGCCGTGCACCTGTACGCCGAGCGACGCGCCGACCTCGTCGCGCTCGGTGAAGTTGCGGCGGAACTCCTCCAGCACTGGAAGGAACGGCGGATCGCACCGACCCTCGACGGTGCTGTCACCGGCTGGGGAAGTCAGGGCGTCCGTCCCCGCAACAGGCTGCCGATGGCGAGATCCACGTAGGCATCTGCAATCTCGTCGGCAGCCTTGGCGCCGGTGTGGTGGTACCAGGCGCTGGTGCCGTTCAGCATGTCCAGGAGCGCGAAGGTGGCGAGCCGGACGTCGGACACCTCGAACTCACCGGCCCGGACTCCGGCGGCGATGGTGTCGGCCACCCGGCGGTGGTAGTAGCGCCGATGATCGTCGATCACGGCGCGGTGCTCCGGGCTCAGGGCGTTCATCTCGTGGCGGCCCACCAGGTGCTCCACCTGCCGCTGCACCAGATGCATCAGGTGGGCCCGGACCAGGGCGGCCAGACGTGTTGTCGGCGTGCCGTTCTCGTCGAGCAGGGTGAGTTGCTGCTCGACGGGCTCGCGGCTGACCGTGAGGCAGATGGCGTAGAGGATCTCCTCCTTGGACGAGTAGTGGTGGTAGAGGCTGGCACCGCGGATGCCCAGGGCGTCGGCGATCTCCCGCATGCCCACCTCGTGGTACCCGTCGGATGCGAACAGACGCGCAGCCGTCGCCACGATCTGGTCTGCGGTGACGCGGCCGGCCCGGGCCGCCGGGGAGGAGCCCCGGGCTCCGCCGAGGTCGGCCGCCACATGCGGACCCTCCGGACCGACATCGGGCCGGGTCACGGGGATTTCCGGGCCAGGGCCGGCTCCCGACCGGGGATCGCCACCAGCCTCAGTTCCCGCTTGAGGATCTTGCCCTGGGCATCGACCGGGAACTCGTCGACGAGGTGGACCGCCTTCGGCGCCTTGTAGGCGGCCAGGTGTTCCCGGCAGAAGGCGATGAGATCCATTGCCTGCACGTCGGTCCCGGGCTGCGCGATGACGAACGCCGTCACGGCCTCGGACCAGTACTCGTCCGGCAGGCCGACGACTGCGGCCCGCAGCACGTCGGGATGCTGGTGCAGTACGCGCTCGACCTCCTGCGACGACACATTCAGGCCGCCGGTCTTCACCATGTCCTTGACCCGGTCGTAGAAGAACAGGTTGCCCTCCCGGTCACGCCGGACCATGTCGCCGGTGTGCACCCAGCCACCGGCGAAGACCCGTTCGGTGCGCTCGGGGTCCTTGTAGTAGCCGAGCATCGCCGAAGGGGAGCGGCACAACAGCTCCCCGATCTCGGCCGGTTGCCCGTCGTCCCCGACGACCTGGATCTCCAGGTGGGTCACCGGCTTTCCGATCCAGGTGGCGTCCTGGTCAGGGATGTCGGCCAGCGTGCGGAACCATCCGACCGACCCGAGCTGGGACAGCTCCGACTGTCCCCAGTAGGTACCCCAGACGACGTCGGGAGCCGCCGCCGCCCAGGCGCCGACCGCGTGTGGTGACACCTGGCCCCCGTAGGTCATGCACCTGACCACCGACCCCACGGTGGCGGCCCCGAAGCCGGGGTGACCGGCCAGGGCGAGATAGAAGGTCGGCGTCTGGGCGATGACGGTGACCTTCTCGTCCCGGATGATCGCGAGCGAGCCCGCCGGGTCGGTGGTGGCCGGCAGGACGAGGGTGGCGCCCATCATCGTCAGGGTGGTCATCGATCCGAGGCCGGCGATCGTGTGGAAGGGCATGACGAACAGCCAGACGTCGTCCGGCCCCGTTCGAAGTCCCCAGCTCCACGCGGGCGCGGTGGAGATCAGGTAGTTGCGATGCTGGATCAACACGCCCTTCGGCGTCGCCTCGGTGCCGCTGGTGTAGACCAGCATGGCGACGTCGAGCTCGTCGACGGCCGACTCCGGATCCGTGTCCGGCACGGCGGCGGTGAGCTCGGCGAATCCCGACCAGCCTGTGCCACCGGAGGTTTCGTCGCCTTCGGAGGTTTCGTCCGATGCCGGTCCGTCGAAGCTCACCCGGTGCAACTGCAGCCCGGCGGCGGCCTTCGTCACGGTGCTGACGAATTCACCGGACGTGCACAGAACGCCCGGTTCGGCGTGCAGCAGTTGCTGGCGGATCTCCGCCGGCCCGAACAGGGGGTTGACGCCGGTGAACACCGCGCCGATCTTGAGTGCGCCGTAGTAGGTCGCGACCGTCTCGATGCGATTGCGCGACAGCACAGCCACCCGATCGCCGCGGGAGACCCCCAGACCCAGCAGCATCCGGGCGGCACGATTGGCCATCCGGTCCAGGTCCGAGTAGCTGATCGACCGCCGCGAGCCGTCGGCGTTCGCAACCACGAAGGCGACCTTGTCCGGCTGGTTGGCTCCGTGCCTGCGCAGCTGATCTCCCAGTGTCGCCCGGCCGAGCGCCGCCCGGTGCTGCGGGGAGAGCCCGGTCGGCCGGGTCATCCTGCCGCGACCAGGTCCGAGGGCGCCGTCGCCTTGGCCACTGCTTCGTCGTCGAACATGATCGCCCCGAAGCGATCGAGCGACACGATGTCCTGCACCGGGCTGCGGGTCAGCTTCGTCGGGAACGAGTTCGTTGGGTAACCCACCGCGATGTGTGCGGCCGTGATGAAACCTTTCGGGATGTCGAGCATCTCGGCGATCTTGACCTCCTCGATGCACAGCAGGGTGGTGACGGCCGTCGCCACCCCCTGTTCGCGGAGCGCGAGACACAGATTCTGCATGGTCGGGTAGATCGACGCCCCGCCGACCACGCTGAGACGGTCCAGGCCGGTGTCCGTCGGGTGCAGCCCGGACACCTCGGCGCACAGCACGATGATGGCCGGGACCTCGGCCAGGTGCTCGGCGAAGTCGTCGGCCGCGGTCACGGTCTTCGGGAGCGCCCCGACCCGGACGTCACCTCCGCTGATGCCCTCGAAGTAGGCCTTCCACGGCGGCAGGTAGAGATCGGCCATGGCCTTCTTGAGTCCGGGGTCCCGCACCACGATCCAGCGGACCGGTTGCCGGTTCCCGCCCTGTGGGCCGAACCGTGCGGAGTCGAACGCCCGGTACAGCACGTCGTCCGGGACCTCCTGATCGGAGAAGTAGCGGCACGTCCCGGTGGTGCGCATGGCGTCGGTCAGCTCCATTGCTGCAATCCGTCCTATCCGTCGTTAGGTGATGTGCGGCCTATTTTGCTGTGGCGTACGCCACTCGTCAAGACCTGGGCGGCCTCGACTTCCGGGGCCTCGAGGCTTTTGCGCACCGAAGTCTTTGCTGGCGCCTGGTGGGGACGACGCCTATGGTGACCTAACCGCTGTTACGCAGCCGGTGCCCGTCACACTGGAGGATCGATGACCGCTCCCGGACCAGCCTCGCCGTCGATGGACGCGGAACGGCTGGCCGCCGCCCTGTCCAGCGCGAACATCCCGACGTTGGTACCGGTGCTGTTCCAGTTGACCGGCGACGAGCGATGGCTCGAGGCTCCCTACGCACCGACCGCAGGTCGCGGGATGGACGACAACACGTCTGGCGGACTCGACGAGGGCCTCCAGGCGCAGATCCGGGCGGCCACCCTCGATGCCGTCCTGCGGTCGGCTGCGGGACGGGCCGCCGCCGTGCCGGCGCCGCGGGGCGACAGGCTGATCCAGCTGGCATCGGTGGCGGTGGGAGAGCCAGTGCCGCCGGAGTTCGAACCGATGATCGCCGACATCCTGGGCCAGGAAGAACATCTCGATACAAGCCCGGTGACAGACGCCGATCGGTTCGACGTCGTCGTCATCGGCGCGGGCGTCTCGGGCATGACGGCCGCCATCCGGCTACGCGACACCGGGGCGAGGGTGACCGTCCTGGAGAAGAACGCCGACGTCGGCGGGACCTGGCTCGAGAACGCCTACCCGGGAGCAGGTGTGGACACGCCGAGCTACCTCTATTCGCTCTCGTTCTTCCACCACGACTGGTCGACCCACTTCGGAAAGCGTGACGAGGTCCAGTCCTACCTGCAGGAGGTGGCCGACCGCTTCCGGCTGCGTGACCTGATCCGCTTCTCCACCGAGGTCGAGACCGCCGACTGGGACGACGAAACCCAACGCTGGACGATCGAAACCACAGCGGGTGAACGCTTCCGGGCGAATGCGATCGTCAGTGCGGTCGGCCAGCTCAATCGGCCGAGGATTCCGGACCTTCCGGGGCTGGAAGACTTCCGGGGCAGAGTCTTCCACTCGGCCCGGTGGCCGGCCGACCTCGACGTCACCGGCCAGCGGGTGGTCGTCGTCGGCACCGGCGCGAGCGCGATGCAGATCGTGCCGGCGATCGTCGACAGGGTCGGGCAACTCACCGTGTTCCAGCGGTCACCGCAGTGGATCGCCCCGAATGACGACTACTTCCGTCCGGTCGGTGACGACGTCCACCTCCTGATGGCCCTGGTGCCGTACTACCGCGAGTGGTATCGGGTGCGGCTCGCCTGGACCTTCAACGACAAGGTCCATCCCTCGCTGCAGATCGATCCGGACTGGCCGGAGCCGACCCGCTCGGTCAACGCCGTCAACGACGGACACCGCCGATTCTTCACGCGGTACCTGATCGAGCAGCTCGCAGGACGCCCGGACCTCCAGGCGCAGGCGCTCCCGGACTACCCGCCCTTCGGCAAACGCATGCTCCTGGACAACGGGTGGTTCGCCGCGCTCCGGCGGCCGCAGGTCGCACTGGTCGGCTCCGCCGTCGCAGCGGTGGAACCCACCGGGGTCCGGGCCGCGTCCGGCGAATTCACCGAGGCCGACATCATCGTGCTGTGCACGGGTTTCCAGGCCCGGCGCTTCCTCTACCCGATGCACATCCGAGGCCGGTCGGGCCGGACCCTCGAGGAACAGTGGGGCCCGGAGGACGCGACCGCCCACCTCGGCATCACCGTCCCGGATTTTCCCAACCTGTTCCTGCTGCTGGGTCCCAACACGGCTCTTGGCCACGGCGGCAGCATCATCACCATCACCGAGTTCCAGGTCGACTACGTCGTGTCCCTGGTACGCCAGATGCTCGCACAGGACATCGGCTCCCTCGAGTGTCCGGCCCCGCTTGCCGCCGAGTACAACGAGCGGGTCGACCGCGCGCATGCCTCCATGCTCTGGACGCATCCCGGGATGTCGAACTGGTACCGCAACAGTGCCGGTCGCGTGGTGTCGACACTGCCCTGGCGCATCGTCGACTATCGGGCCATGACCAGGGATCCTGATGTGTCGACGTTCCTGACCCGCCCGTCGGTGGCGGAGCGGGAGGGTTCGGGCGTCCCCTGACGGGGACCCCGGCCCGGCCCCGAATCAACCGGATCGCGAACCTACGGGGTGGGGCGTCCGAGCGAGGCGACCTCGACACGCTCGACGTCAGGGGCACCTCCCGGCGCGCCGACCGGCAACGCGGGAGGCGACGCGGTCGGGGCCGGCGAGGCGTGGGCGGCGATGTAGCGATCGGTCGCGGCGGCCCCGAGCGGGGCGGACATCAAGTAGCCCTGCCCGCTCTGACACCCCAGACGTAGCAATGCATCCCGCTGTGATCGGTGCTCGATACCCTCGGCCGTGGTGAGCAGGTCGAGATCGGCGGCGAGCCGGATGATGGTGGTGACGAACGCCTCGCCCTCGCGCTCGGGATCGGTGAGCGGATCGATGAAGGACTTGTCGATCTTGATGATGTCGACCGGAAGCTGCCGCAGATGGCTCAGCGAGGAGTAGCCGGTCCCGAAATCATCGATCGCCACCCGGATCCCCAGCGACTTCAGGTCGCTGAGCACCTGGGCGGTACCGGTGGGATTCGTCAGGAGCACGGTCTCGGTGACCTCGACGACCAGCCGCCGGGCGGCCAGACCCGTCGAGTCCAGAATTTCCTTGACGGTGTCCACGAATCCGGGATCCTGCAACTGCCAGCCCGAGATGTTCACCGAGATCGTGAGTGGATCCGGCGTCCGGACCGGCCACGAGACGGCCCGCTCGCAGGCGGTCTGCAGGATCCACCGGCCCAGCGGGATGATGAACCTGGTCTCCTCGGCGAGCGGGATGAACTTCAGGGGGCTGACCAGACCCAGCGTCGGGTGCCGCCACCGGACCAGACATTCGAAGCCTTCCAGACCGCCGGTGGCCAGGTCCACCTGGGGCTGGTAGTCCAGGTAGAACTGCTCCCGCCGGAGGGATCCGGGGAAGTAGTTGATGAGTGCCATCTTCTCCACCAGCCGCGAGCGCATGGCGGTCTCGAAGACGGCGACCCGGTCCTTGCCGATGGCCTTGGCCTCGTACATGGCAGCGTCCGCCTCGCTCAGCAACTGGGCGGCGGTGCTCCCCGTCCCGGCCACGGCGACCCCGACGCTGACCGACAGCGTGATCTCCTCCTCGCCCAGCCTGATGGGTTGACGCAGCACCGACAGGATCCGCTCGGCCAGGGCGGTGACGGACTCGGGCTGGTCGGCGTCCTCCATCAACACCGCGAACTCGTCGCCCCCCAGCCGGGCCACCGTCGCCAACCCGCCCACCATCGACGTCAGCCGCTTGGCCACCACGACCAGCAGCTCGTCACCCGCGTCGTGCCCGAGGCTGTCGTTGACCCCTTTGAAGTTGTCGAGATCGCAGACGCACAGGGCCACCGGACGTCTGGGCGTCGACCCGGTGATGGCCTGCTCCACCCGGTCGTGCAGCAGACCGCGGTTGGCCAGCCCGGTGAGGACGTCGTGCAGCGCGAGGTGACGGAGGTCGTCCTCGAGCACCCGCTGCGCGGCCAGGGCCGAGCGCAGCGACTGCCCCCGATCGCTGAGCATCTCGTTCTGCCGGTGGATCCTGCCGAAGAGCCAGGTGACCCGCAGACCGATGAGCACGAGCACCACGACCGAGGTGGCAGAGAGCATCGGCAGGTCCACCGGCAGCCCGATCAGGCTGTCGATCAGCACGATCAGGGGCGAGACGAAGGCTGCTCCGGCGACCAGCGGCAGCCACCGCCAGCGCTGCGGGTCCTGCTGCTCCGGGGCCGTGCGGGCGAGGGCGATGCTGGGGTGCGTGGCCGCTGCGGCCATCAACACGTAGTTCAGCAGGAAGCCGGCATTCACCGGACTCGCCGGGCCGTAGCCGCCGTGCAGCAGCTGCAGGTCGTACCCGAAGTCGGAGATCAGCATGACGCCAACGGCGGCCACCAGCAGGCGGTCCGACGTCAGCCTCGCGGTTCCCCGCAGTACGGCACCGACCACCACGCACAGGACGGCCAGATCCATCATCGGATAGGCGAGGGTGACCAACTTGGCGAGGATGTCATGGTCGCGGCTGATCACCGGGTTCACGTCGGACGGTGCTGCCCGCAGGGTCGGCCCCATCAGGAAGTGCCAGGTCAGACCCAACGCGCCCACGCACACCACGGCAGCGTCCGTCCACGTGTCACGGCCACCGGCGGCACGGCTGTTCCGTGAGATCAGATGGACGCCGACGAAAAGGAGCGGATAGCCGGCCAGATAGACGACGTCGGCCAACGACGGAACGGGGGCATCGGTGGCCAGCACCACGTCGTAGTAGTTCTGCACCAGGTCACCGATGACGAAACAGGCGTTGGCGCCGACGACGAGGTGCCACCCGCGCAGGGCAGCGGGACGGTGCAGCCGCAGGCCGACCAGCATCACGACGGTGGAGGCGATTCCGACGACCGAATACGCGAGGTCCTTGCCCACGACACCGGGAATGAAGAAGTAGCCCGCGATGGCGAGCGGGCCCAGCCCGAAAACCAGCTTCCAGATCGGCAGTTTCGTCACGGTCACCTCCACTCGTTCGTGCTCGGGAGATCGGGGTCGGGCAGCACAGAAGCCTGTTGTAGAAGACCAATGTTTGAAGAGGTTCGCCGCAGAAGCAACGGAATGCGGGCTCATTGCGCAGGTCTGACCGTGTTTCACCCGAACAGGTCGATCAACGCCCGGAAACGAGGTCCAGAGGTGGCAGTGAGTCACCATCCGGGAATACCGACGGGGCGTGACCACTGGGCCACGGCAGGACCGCTTTACACCCCTGCGCCGACGTCACCCCCTCGTCGAATCACCCTGCGTGACCTGGCTTTCACCTATTGGGGTCGACGATCTGCCGACCATACGGCTTTAGGGTCAGGAGGTGGCCCACCCCTCTCACCTCCCGCCGCAGCGCGTCCCGCTGCAACGGGGTGCGCCGTGTGCGCCGGATCCGGACCTCCCGACTCCCGCTCAGCTCGAGGCCATCACGGCCACCCTGCGGGCGATCCCGATGGCGGCCGTCGCCCACACGCTTTCGTATCGACTGTTGTCGGCCAACGACGACTGCACGACGCTGCTCGAGCTCTCGGCCGACATCTGCGGACGCCCGGTCGGTGATTTCATGCCGGCGGCGGACTTGGGGACCGCTCTGGACACCGCCCGCTC
Source organism: Nakamurella sp. PAMC28650 (assembly GCF_014303395.1). Taxonomy (GTDB): domain Bacteria; phylum Actinomycetota; class Actinomycetes; order Mycobacteriales; family Nakamurellaceae; genus Nakamurella. Next base: position 1,211,647 of record NZ_CP060298.1, on the reverse strand, counting down.
CATCCTGTCCGCGTCGCTGGACGACACCGCACTGGACGAGATCCTGCTGGGCGACACCGTGCTGCACGAGACCGTGCTGGGCGACACCGTGCTGGGCGACACCGTGCCGGGCGGGATCGAGGCGCCGGACGATTCCGCCTCGGAAGCCAGGATCCCGCCGGAAGCGGCGGGTCGGCCGACCAGCTCCCTCCGGCGTCTGATCTCCGGGAACGGCCGCGAGCTGACCTGCTGGCTGCACGTCGGAATCGCGACCATCAGCGGTTACCGCTGCTTCGTCGCCTGCATCGATCTGGTCAACCCCGTGCTCTCCCAGGCTCATCGCTGGCGGCATCGCGCCGAACACGACGAGCTCACCGGGCTCCGGCGGCGGGGCACCCTGCTCGACCAGGTGGCACAGTGGATCGACTCCCACCGCACGGTGATGCTGGCGTTCCTGGACATCGACAACTTCAAGTCGATCAACGACACCCACGGACACGCCGCCGGCGATCACGTGCTGGTCACCCTGGCCCGGCGGCTGGAGCAGCACGCCCCGCCCGGTTGCATGGCGGGACGACTGTCCGGCGACGAGTTCGTGCTGAGTCACGCCGTCGGAGGACTCGACGACCACGACGCGGGCCCGACGAACGCCCACCGCGAGGCCGACCGGCTCAGGCTGCTGGCCGTCGGGCTCCGTTGCGTGGCCGAACCGATCGCATGGGGCGAGCACCTGTTGATGATCTCGATCAGCGTGGGTGTGACGATCAGCGAGCCCGGGGAGGACCCGGCGACCCTGCTCTCCCGTGCGGACGACGCGATGTACGCCCAGAAGGCCGGCTCGGTGCGGCAGCTGCGCTGATCGAGGCGCCGACCGAGATGCTCGGGCCCGCCACGATGACCCGAGTGACGTTCCACCGTCCCCGATACGTCAGGCCCGCTCACCGTCAGGTCGGATCACTGCCGCCGGCGCCGTCACCACCGAGCAGCCCCTCGTCGCGCGCCCAGCGGAACAGCGCGGCCTCGGCCGCATCACGATCCATGGGCCCGTGTTCGAGCCTGAGTTCCTTGAGGAAGGCCCAGGCCCGGCCGACCACCGGACCGGGCCCGACTCCGAGCAGCTCCATGATCGCGTTGCCGTCCAGGTCCGGGCGCACCCTGGCCAGGTCCTCCGAAGCGGCAAGGGCGACGATCCTGGCCTCCAGATCGTCGTAGGAACGCTGCAGGGACTGCTGCCTGCGGCGGTTACGGGTCGTGCAGTCGGCGCGCACCAGTTTGTTCAGCCTCGGCAGCAGCGGCCCTGCGTCGGTGACATAGCGCCGGACCGCCGAATCCGTCCACCTCCCGTCCCCGTAGCCGTGAAAACGCAGGTGCAGGAAGGTCAGGTCGGCGACGTCCTCGGTCAAGGCCTTGGGGTACTTCAATTCCCGCATCCGCTTGCGGACCAGCTTCTTGCCGACCACCTCGTGGTGGTGGAAGCTCACCCCGCCGCCATCGGTGAAGCGTCGGGTGGCCGGCTTCCCGATGTCGTGGAGGAGAGCGGCCAGTCGCAGGGTCAGGTCGGGCCCGTCCTCCTCCAGCGCGATGGCCTGCTCGAGCACCGTCAGCGAGTGTTCGTAGACGTCCTTGTGCTGGTGGTGCTCGTCTCGTTCGAGCATCAGCGCCGGCAACTCGGGCAGCACGCGGGCGGCCAGCCCCGTGCGGGTCAGCAGGGTCAATCCGAGGCGCGGATGCTGCGCCAGCAGCAGCTTGGACAGTTCGGCGGCGATGCGTTCGGGGGTGATGCGGTCGATCTGGGTGGCCATCGCCGTCATCGCCTCGACGACCCGCACGGCCGGGGTGAAGGCCAGCTGGGCGGCGAACCGGGCGGCCCTGAGCATCCGCAGCGGGTCGTCGTTGAACGACTTCTCCGGCGTGCCCGGCGTGTCCAGGACCCCCTCGGCGAGCTGCGCCAGCCCACCGAACGGATCGGTGAACCGGTGATCCGGGAGGGAGACCGCCAGCGCGTTCACGGCGAAGTCACGCCGCAGCAGGTCGCCGGCCAGCGAGTCGCCGAAGGTGACCGACGGGTTGCGGGACTCGCCGTCGTACTGGTCGGTGCGAAACGTGGTGATCTCGAGCTGGAGCCCCTTCTTCACCACTCCGACCGTGCCGAAGGCGATACCCGTGTCCCAGGTCGACTCCGCCCAGCCCTTGACCAGCATCAGAATCTGCTCCGGGCGGGCGTCGGTGGTGAAGTCGAGATCGTTGCCGAGCCAGCCGAGCAGGGCGTCCCGGACGGATCCACCGACCAGATGCAACTCGTGGCCGGCCTTCGCGAAGCGGCGACCGAGTTCGTCGGCGACGGGGAACACCCTGAGCAACTCGGTGACCGCCGCCCGCTGCAATGCGGTGAGACCAGATGCAGGCGGATCGGTGGCAGACACAACGTACCAGTCTACGCATCGAGCGATGACCCGATCGAGCGGTGACGTTTGGGCGAATCCTGTCCCATTTGCCCGCTTTAGATCACCGGTCGACGAGGGTGGTGAGGGGAGCGGGGTGAGCGAAAGCGGGCTCGGCGCCGTCCGGCGAGGCGCTCCGGGAAGGGTCGGGCCGATAGCATCGGGCCCATGGCACCCATCCCTGCGCGCGCTCCCCGGCGGCGCAGAGCGGATGAAACCTCCGCAGGCGGCCTGGTGGTCCGCACCGAGGGCGGCGTGTTCGCCGGTGCGCTGATCGGGCGGTTGGACCGGCGCGGACGGCTCCGCTGGTCACTGCCGAAAGGCCACGTCGAAGCTGGTGAGACGACCGAGGAAGCCGCCGTCCGGGAAGTGGCGGAGGAGACGGGTATCTCGGGCCGGATCACCGCTCGTCTGGGCAGCGTGGAGTACACGTTCACCGCCGAGGGCCGCCGCATCCACAAGCGCGTGCACCACTTCCTGATGGAGGCGGTGGCCGGCGAACTATCCGATGCCGACGTCGAGGTGACCGAGGTGGCCTGGGTGCCGATGGACCAGATGCCGGTGCGGTTGGCCTACGCGGGCGAGCGGAGGCTCGCCGAACGCGCAGCTCAGTTGCTCGCCGACAGCGCGTGAGAGCCGGTCGGCACGGGGGGCGGCCCCTCGCGATCCTCCTGGCGATGGTCTTCGGACTCGTCGGCCCGGTCCTGCTGTCGGTGCAGAGCGCCGGTGCGGTCATCACCGGACCGTCTGCCGACCGGGCGCACAGCATGGCCGTGGCCCGCAACTCCAAGGCGGCTCCCTGCACGCCCGCCGTCGACGAGACCAACCCCTATCCCTACTCCAAGGACCTCACCGCCACCATCGACGGCATCGCCCCGACCGTCGTCAGTTCGACGTCAGGGAACCTGCTCACCGTGACCGGCACCATCACCAACAGCACGACCGGCCCGATCTACGACCTCCGCTACGTCTTCGAACGTGGCGAGGTCCTGTCCACGCTGCCCGCGATCAAGGCGGAGATCGCCTCACCCGGCCGACCGGACGCCGTGGTGGGACAGAACTGGAAGATCCTGGGACCCACCGCTACCTCCTCGACCGAGATCAGCATGTCGGCCGGGACCAGCGTGCGTTTCGTCGCCACCGTGCCGATCAGTTCGGCGGACGGCCTGATCATCGCCACCCGGGGTGTCTACCCCCTGATGATCAAGGTGTCCGGAGACGTGGGGACCAACGGGTGCGTGCAGTACGAGCGGGTCGGCGAGTTCCACCTGCTCGCCACGGTGCTCTCGGTCCCTCCGGCGGTCGAGACGACCCCGCCCGGCCCGGCCTCCGTCACCGGTCCGGGCGCAGTCGGGTCCGGCGGCTCCGGGTCCGGCGCCCCTGGGAGCACGTCATCTGGGAGCACGGCCAGCGGGAGCACGTTGGCCGGGAGCACCGGAAGCGGGGTTCCGTCGTCGTCCACCGACGGCCAGGGCCCGAGTGCCGTGATCTCCACCGACATCCCCACCCAGGGCTTCCCGACGACCGCCGTGTCACTCCAGCCGCCGGCGACGTCGGGGGCCCCGGTCTCCGGTCAGGTCCCCGGTCCGAGCTCTGCCACCCCGACCACCACGGCCTCGTCGCCCGCTTCCTCCACCACCACCACCCCGCCCACGACCACCCCGCCCACCACCACGCCTGCCACCTCCGCGCCTCCCAGCCCGCCCAGTCCGGCCGGAGCCGACGTCAACTCCGGCAAACACCCCGCCACCGCGCTGAATCTGATCTGGCCAATCGTCGACGCGCCGCACGTCGGACTCGGCGGAGTCTTCCTCGATGACGAGCTGGCCGCCGAGATCTCCGCCGGCGGACGGCTCGAGAAGGTGCTCTCGGCCCTGACGCAGATCGACGCGGGACCGTCGTCCACGACCGTCGTCGTCGACCCGGAACTGCTCGCCGAGATCGAGCAGATGGCGGGCGGCTATCGGGTGCAGAGTGTCAAAGGGGTAGCGCAGTCAGCGCTGATTGCGACGACTCCCACCCCGACGCCCGGCACCGGCCCGCCCACGGTCAGCGGCCCGGCCACGGTCAGCGGCCCGGTGACCGCCGCCGGGGTCGGCACCAACGTCGGTTCCACTGCAGTCGGTTCCACTGCAGTCGGGTCCACCCCGGTCGGCTCGGTAGGAAACGCCGCCCCGAGCCGGACCATCGTCGCCCCCGCCACCACGACGCCGGCCGCGACCCCCGCACCCACCCCCGCGAAGACGTCCCACCGGGTCGGTCGCTCCAGCGGGCCGGGCACGCGCGTCGCGGCGCCGAGGACCCCGGCGAAGACCGCGGCGACCTCCGTGTTGCCGTCGACCAGGGCAGCGACCGCCACGCCGACCACCGGCCCTGGCGCCCACCCCAGGCCCATCCCCACCGCCGGCAGCACCCCGAGCGCCCCGTCGACCGCACCCACCACCCCGGCGGCCCTCGCACCGCGGGATCCGACGGTGGCCGGCGTAGGTCAGGCCGCCGCGATCACGTACCTCGCAGCGCTGCGGAAGGCGGTGGCCGGCCGTCAGGTGCTGGTCCTGCCGTTTTCCGATCCGGACGCGGTGGCGATGGTCAGAGCCGGTCTGGGCCAACAACTGTCGTCCCTGGTCAGCCGCGGCCGCGACGTCGCGTCCAGGGTGCTGCAACTGGCACCGATCACCGCCCCGGGACAGCCGGGACTCGTCACCACCATGGCGATGCCCGAGGGTGGGGTCGTCGACGACGCGACCCTTGCGGCGCTGTCGAACAACGGGCTGACGCAGGCGTTGCTGTCGCCCCGCAGCCTCCAGCACGCCGGCGGAGCCATCGGTGCGGTCACCATCGACGAGGCCCGGAACGGCGGGCACGCCGTGAACGCCGTGGTCACCGACGCCGACGTCCTGTCCATGGTGAACACCGTCGTCGGCAAGGGACGTTCCGCCGGGCTCGCCGTGCGCCTCGACGCGCTGGCCGCCGTCCTCGCGGGCGGGAACTTCGACGGCAGTGCGACCCCGCTGATCCTGACCCAGTCCCACCGGTGGACTCCTGACGTGGCCGGTCTCCAGGTGCTCACGGGCCTGCTCCGTGCGATGGAATCCGGCGGTGTCCTGGCCGGTGTCCCGCTGCCCGCGATCGCCGGCGTGGCCAAGCTCGCCTCGACGGTCACCTACCCGGATGACGCGCGGCAGCACGAACTGGACGCCGACTACCTGGCCTCCGTCGGGCGTGACCTCGGCCTGCTGGCCGGCGTCAGGGACTCGGTGGCCAAGACGAAGGGCACCCTCACCCTCGACCCCGCCGACGTGCTCGATCCGCTGTCGACCGCGATGGCGCTGACCATGTCCACCGGGTTCCGGACGAACGATCGGACCGGACGCAGCATCCTGCAGACCACCGAAGCAACCCTCCGCCCGCTGCACGAAGGTGTCAAGATCGCCGCAGGCACCTCCTACACGCTGGCCGCGTCCACCTCGCCCCTGCTGATCAACGTGCGCAACGACCTGCCGTACGTCGTGACGGTCCGGGTGGTCATCCGCGGTGCCCAGACCGTCGGCATGACGGCGACCGACCCGGGACCACTGAGCATCCCGGCCGGCCAGGCCCGGCAGTTCAAGATCGAGACCAAGGTCGTCAAGGCGGGCAAGTTCCCCATCCAGGTCCAGCTGATCGCCGCCGACGGGTCCGCCTGGAGCGACCCGCAGACCATCACCGTGCGGTCGTCCGCCTACGGAACCCTCACCGTCATCCTCATCATCGTCGCCGGTGGAGCCCTTTTCCTGATGGTGGCCCTGCGCATCGTGCAGCGGATCAGGGCGCGGAACAAGGACGATGGCGACGCCGGCCGCCGCGACCGCGAGCCCGGTGACCACCAGGACCTTCACCCCCACGACGGCCACCGCGACGAAGCCGCCGATGTGCTCGAGGTTCGCAACCCGAACCGGTCGCAGACGTCATCGGACGATGCGGTGGATCGGCGCCGCGCTCCAGGACTTGGCGCTACTGGACAAGGCGCTCCAGGACTTGGCGCTCCCCGCCAGGGTGACGACAGCGACAGCGACGACGGCATGGACGATGCGGGGGGTGGGGACAAGCGATGACCGGACCGCGCCCGCCCGGTCCGTCGTCCCCCTCGGATCCGACCGGCACCCCACCCGGCAGCGGCACCCCACCCGAGTGGTTCCGCAAGTCCCAGCAGGAAAGGGGTGAGCGGGAGCGTCTCGACCAACTCCGGCTCGACCGCGAACGGTTGCAACGCGTGCAGGCCCAACGTGCCAGGGACGAGCGCGAGCAGGCCCAGCGCGAGGCCCTCACGCGGGTGAACGACACCCGTCATCCGGTATCCCGCCCACCGTCGGTACCGGGTCGCGAAGTCCGGGGCCCGGTGCGGCAGAACGAGCGGCCGTGGATCGGCGCGCCCCCCGGAGCGATGTTCCCGGCCGCCGAGGACGCGACCATGTTGATCCAGCGGATCACCGACCAGGCCGTGCCCCGTCAGGTCCGCGACGACGAGACGGTCAGCATCGGCCGCTCGGCCACCGACGGCATGAAGACGGCCAGCACCGCCGGCGTCGTGCGCGCCGGCGCTCTGATGGCCATCGCGACCGTCGTCAGTCGCGTCACCGGTCTGCTGTCCAAGACCGCCCTGGTCGCCATCATCGGCAGCGGCCTGACCAACAGCGCCTACACCGTCGCCAACACCCTGCCCAACATCGTCTTCGAGTTGCTGATCGGCGGCGTGCTGACCTCCGTCGCCATCCCGCTGCTGACCAGGGCGCAGCGTTCGGATGCGGACGGCGGCCAGGAGTACACCCAGCGACTCATGACGATCGCGGTCGTCGGCCTGCTGATCGCCACCGTCATCGCCGTCGCCGCCGCGCCCCTGCTGACCCATCTCTACGCACCCAGCAGCTCGGCCCGCAACCCCGACCTCGTGTCGCAGACGGCCCTGACGACCAAGTTGGGCCGGCTGCTGCTGCCACAGATCTTCTTCTACGGGGTGGCGGCACTGTTCGGAGCCATCCTCAACACCAAGGAGCGGTTCGCCGCCAACGCCTGGGCACCGGTGCTGAACAACGTCATCGTCATCGTCGTCGCCGGCGTGCTGCTGACGGTGCGCGTCTCCAATACGTCCCTCACCCGTGGCCTCAACACGACCGAGCTGCTGATCCTGGGGGTCGGCACCACGCTGGGCATCGTCCTGCAGGCCGTGGTGATGATCCCGGCGCTCCTGCGGTCCGGATTCCGCTTCCGCTGGCGATGGGGTTGGGACCGTCGCCTCACCGAGGCCGGCGGACTGGTCGGCTGGGCCTTGGTCTACGTGTTGATCTCGCAGGTGGGCGTGGTGGTGACCACCAGGGTCGCCTTCGGGTCCGCCTCCAGCGGGCCGCTGGTCTTCAGCTACGCGTCGCTGCTGTTCCAGATGCCGTACGGCATCCTGGGCGTCGCGGTCCTGACGGCGATCATGCCGCGACTGGCCCGTCACGCGGCGGCCGGGCAGATGGAGGACGTCAAGGACGACGTCTCGCTGGCCAACCGGCTCTCGTCGGTGGCGCTGCTGCCCGTCTCGGCCGCCCTGATCGTCCTCGGGACCAGCCTCGCCACGGTGCTGTTCGGCTACGGGCAGGCCGCCCATGCCGACGTCCTTCGCATCGGGGTGACCATCGCAGCGATGGCCATCGGACTGGTGCCACTGGCCATGACGCTCGTCCAGATGCGGGTCTTCTACGCCGTCAAGGACGGTCGGACCCCGACGATCATCAACGGGGTGATGGTCGCGGTGCGCGTGCCGCTGCTGCTCGTCAGTGCCTCGTTGGACCCGAAATGGGTGATCCCCGGACTGGCCCTCTCGACGGCGATCTCGTACCTCGTCGGAGCGGTGGTCGGCGAGTTCTGGCTACGCGCCCGTTTCGGCCGGATGGGCAGCACCCGCACCCTGACCACCATCGGGAAGATGTTCCTCGCGTCCGCCGTCGGCGGCGGCGCCGCCTACGTCGTGCTGCGCTCTACGGTCGGAACCTCCCCGGACGGCCCCGTCGACGCGGTCAGGATCCTCCTGCTCGGCGGCATCGTCGGGCTGCTGGTGATCTCGATCATGTCGATCGTCCTGGGCGTCGAGGAGTTGGACCCGGTGCGTCGCAGGGTCCTGCGCGTGCTCGGCTTCCGGCCGCCCGTCACCGCGACTTCACCCTCGTCAATGGGAGGATCTGCGGGGCCCGTCGTGTTGACGGTTCCCACTGCCCGCCCTGGCACACCGGCCCGCCCACCCACACCAGCCCGCCCACCCATCAGAGAGCAGGTCACCAAGCGCGTGAGCGATGCAGGTGCGGGCCGTCCCCGCGACACCCCCGACGGGCCGGTCCCGGTCGTCCATCCGGTGCCAGGGTCCTCGCCCAACGACACCACCATCGGTTCCGGCTCCGGTTCGGAGAACACCGTGAACCTGGGCGGTACCTCCGGAGCCGGCGGCCCACCGGTGGTACTGGCCCCCGGAGCGACCGTCGGGGGCCGGTACCGGCTGGTCAGCCTGGTCGGGGCGGACGACGCCGGCAACCGCTTCTGGCGCGCCAAGGACACCGTGCTCCCGCGGGACATGGCGGTGACGCTGCTCCCGGACACCAACGCCGCCTCGGCGACCGTCGCCAGGACGCTGCGGGTCGGACGCCTGCACCACATCGGCCTTCCGCAGACCTTGGACGTCGGCACCGAGCAGGGCCAGTCGTACGTCGTCGGGCAGTGGGTGGACGGGGCGACCCTGACCGATCTGCTGGCCGGTGGACCGTTGGAACCCGACGTCGCCACATCGATCACCGCGAAGGTGTCCGAAGCGGTCGCCGAGGCCCATCGCAACGGCATCGCCCTCGGCGCCATCAATCCCTCGCTGGTGCGCGTGAACTTCGACGGTCAGGTGCGGCTCTCGCACGTCATCGCGCACGGCAACGCCACCCCTGACCAGGACATCCGCGCCGTCGGCGGCCTCCTCTACCTGATGCTGACCGGTACCTGGCCGCTGCCCGCCGGCGCGGCCGCCTGGACCGGTGCTGCCGGTGCCGGCGGTGCCGGCGGTGCCGATCGCACCGTCAGGCCCGGCGGCGGCACGCCGGGGCAACTGACCCCCGCGCCGACCAGGATGGGCCGGGAGGTTCCCGCCTCCGAGGTTCGTCCCGGCGTTCCCGAGGCACTCTCGGCGCTGGCCGAGCGGGCCCTCCATCCGGACGACCCGGCCGGGATCCACGCCGTCGGAGCCATCGCGGCACTGCTGCGCCAGCCCGACATCGCCCCGCCGGCACCGTCCGCGGGCGTGGCCGAGCCGATCAGACCCGTGCTCAACCCCGCCGAGCGCCGGCTGGTCAAGGAACGACGGGCCAAGCTCGGGATCGCGGCCGTGATGATCGCGGCGTTCTCGGCACTGATCATCATCGTGGTGGCGAGTCTGGCCAAGACCGTGATGGGAGACGTCGCGGGGCCGACGGTCACCGCAGCGCAGAAGCTGACCTCGGCACCGACCGCTCCGGCGGTTCCGGTCACCAAGCCGACTCCGGCCAGGACCTCGGCGACGAAGCCGACCACTGCCTCGGCGTCGGGCCCGACGCCGTCGAGCAGTGCCTCCAGCTCCGCGGCTCCTGCACCGGCCGTGGTGCAGAAGATCGAGTCCGCGTCCGTGTACGACCCGAAGGGCGACGGCGTCAAGGACTTCGCCGACCGGGTCCCACTGGCCTATGACGGGGATCCGACCACATTCTGGGAAACATTCGTCTACATCCGGCAGTTCCCCTCCCTCAAGCCCGGCGTCGGCCTCCAGCTGACCTTCGCGGGCCCGATCACCCCGACCTCGGTGACCGTCTCCTCCGACACCCCGAACACCGTCGTCGAGGTGCGTTCGGCCACCGGGGTCGACCTGCCCTACGAGCAGACCACGGCATTGGGCCGCGGCAACATCCCGCCGGGCACGAACAGCGCCCCCGGAACGGCGACCATCCCGCTCACGAACGCGCCGAAGTCGCAGTTCCTGGTGATCTTCGTGGTGCAGATGGCCCCCACCGGATCACGATTCCAATCCCACCTCAACGAGATCTCGGTCTCGGGCAACTGATGCCGGACGCGCTGCTCCGCTGGGTCGCCCGGCCGGGCCGATAGGCTCGCGGCGTGCAGGCCCTGGATTCCGGACGGAGCGACGCCGAACTGCTGGCCGCGCACACCGCCGGCGACCCGCAGGCGTTCGGCGAGCTGGTGGCCCGTCACCGGGACCGGATGTGGGCGGTGGCGCTGCGCACACTGCGCGATCCCGAGGAAGCGGCCGACGCCGTCCAGGACGCCTTCATCTCCGCCTTCCGGGCCGCCGACCGCTTCCGGGCCGAATCGGCCGTCACCACCTGGCTGCACCGGATCGTCGTCAACGCCTGCCTGGACCGGATCCGTCGGGGTCAGGTCCGGCCGACGGTGCCGCTCCCGGAGGAGGGACCCGGCGAGCCGGCCGTCCGGCGATGCCTACGCGGATCGCGAGCTGGCGATGGACATCGAACAGGCACTGGGGACCATCCCGGGCGACCAACGTGCCGCGATCGTGCTCGTCGACGTCGAGGGCTACTCGGTCGCGGATGCGGCCGTGGCGCTCGGGGTCGCGGAGGGCACCGTCAAGAGCCGCTGCGCCCGGGGGCGGGCGAAGTTGGCGGTTCTGCTGGGGCATCTGCGGAACCTGGACGGTCCCGGCAGCGTCAGAGACTCCGACGGTGAACCGTGCGCGCCGGGCTCTTCCGGTATCTCCGCAGTTCCAGGCACCAGACCAGGTGGATCGCCACCGAGTCGCGCGGAAGGGAGTGACACCAGATGAGTACCGACCCGGCCCCCCCGGCCGTCCCGAGCGGCCCGCCGTGGAGCATCGACGTGCTGGCCGATCTGCAGGCCGGCGTCCACTCCGCAGACGTCTCCGCCCGGCTGCGCGCCCAGGTCGCGGGTGACCCGGAGGCCACGGCGATCCTGGCTGCTCTCGAATCGACCGTCGATGCGCTCTCGTTGTTGCCGCTCCCGCCCATGCCCGAACGCTACGCAGTGCGTCTGGACGCCGCGATCGCAGCCGAGAGCTCCGCCCGGGCGGTTGGATCCGCCGCTGCTGTCCGCCGGCCCGCACAGCCAGGATTCGCGCCGCCGGCCTTTCGAGCGCCGGCGGAACAACCCGGCCCGGCCCACACGTCGCCGTCGCCGTCTCCGCAACTGACCTCCACACCGCCTGCTGGGGCTGTTCCCGCCCAGTTCGCGCCCCGCGACCAGTTCGCACCCCAGGACCAGTTCGCACCCCAGGACCGGCTCGGTGGGCAGCCGCGGTTCGACGGCCCAGGTGTGCCGGCCCAGGGACCGACCCGACCGACCGATCAACCGCCGCCCGGCACCGTGATCTCGCTGGACGCCGCGCGATCCAGACGCCGGCGGTGGGTCGGGGGGCTCGGTATCGCCGCTGCGGTGGTGGTGGGCGCCACCATCACCCTGACGTCGCTGAACCAATCCGGTAGTCCGTCCCAGGCGGTTCCCCAGGCCGGGAGCACCGCACCCGCCGTCACCGTCACGGGCGGCGCCCCGAATGCGCTGGAGCTCACGCCGGGCCAGTTCCAGCAGGCGTACCAGCAGATCAACGGCGCGCACAGCGGTCCGCTCACCGATCCCCTGGTGTCGGCGGCCTGCTACGGCGCCAACCAGATCGCGGGGGCGGACGTCCTCGGCGTCACCCAGGTCACCTTCAAGGGCCGGCGGGCCTCCGCCATCGCCGTCCGGGTGAGCGCGACCCAGGCCCGCATCGTCGTGGTCGGTCTGGGCTGCGGGGTCAACGGGGCCAAGGCCGCGCTCGACTCCGAGACCGTCGCCCGCTGACCCCCGCCCCGCAACCCGCAACCCCGCCCCGCCCCGCCCCTCAACCCGCAAGGCAACCCCGCCCCGCGCTTATCAACATCGTCGGCGCTCATGAACGTCACGATTCTGGGACTCATGTGACGGAAGTCGACCCGATCATGAGCGCGGCGGATCGACCCGACAGGGAAGGCGACCGTCACCTCACGGGGAATGACTGTCGGTAGGCTGTTGTTCTATCGACTGTGCCCCGCGAACAGCGGTGATGGAGGGAAATTTCGTGTCCGACCCAGCAGTTGATCTGTCCGACAGCACCGTGTCCGGTACCCCGGGCGCGGACGGCGCCGGCATCGGCATCGGCATCGGCATCGGCGACAAGATCCACGACGTCATCGTCATCGGGTCCGGTCCGGCCGGTTACACGGCGGCCCTGTACCTCGCGCGCGCCGACCTCAAGCCACTCGTCTTCGAAGGTTTCGCGTACGGCGGGGCCCTGATGACGACCACCGAGGTGGAGAACTTCCCCGGCTTCGCCGACGGAATCATGGGTCCCGAGCTGATGGCCAAGATGCGCGAGCAGGCCGAACGCTTCGGCGCCGACCTGCGCGGCACGGATGTGGAATCCGTTGACCTGGCCGGACCGATCAAGTCCGTCACGGTCGACGGCGAGATCTTCCGGGCCCACTCGGTCGTGCTGGCCACCGGCTCGGCGGCCCGCTACCTCGGACTCCCGGACGAACAGCGCCTCATCGGCCGCGGCGTCTCCGCCTGCGCGACCTGCGACGGCTTCTTCTTCCGCGATCACGACATCGTCGTGGTCGGTGGTGGCGACACGGCGATGGAAGAGGCCACCTTCCTGACGAAGTTCGCCAGATCCGTGACGATCGTGCACCGCCGGGAGGAATTCCGCGCCAGCCCGGTCATGCTCGACCGCGCGCGGGCCAACCCCAAGATCACGTGGGCCACCAACGCCTCGATCACCGCGGTCCACGGCGACACCACGGTCTCTGGCGTCACGCTGACCGACACCAGGACCGGTGAGACCTCGGAACTGGCCGTCACCGGGCTGTTCGTCGCCATCGGCCACGACCCCCGGTCCGAGTTGTTCCATGGCGTCGTCGACCTGGACGGTGAGGGCTACGTCCTGACCGGTGGCGACATCGGCGCCGGCCGCTCCACCGCGACCAGCCTCGAGGGTGTCTTCGCCTGCGGAGACCTGGTCGATCACACCTACCGTCAGGCCATCACGGCCGCCGGTTCGGGCTGCTCGGCCGCCTTGGACGCGCAGCACTTCCTGTCCACGCACCAGCTGGCCGCGGTCACAGATCCGGAACCTGCCCAGGTTTCGATCAGTGTCTGACAATCCCTACCCCACAACAGATTGAGGTTCAATCATGGCTACCGTCAAGGTCACCGACGCCAGCTTCGCCGATGACGTCCTGATGTCCGAGAAGCCGGTCATCGTCGACTTCTGGGCCGAATGGTGCGGCCCGTGCCGCATGGTCGCCCCGATCCTCGAGGAGATCTCCGACAAGCACGGCGACAAGGTCACCATCGCCAAGCTCGACATCGACGCCAACCCCGAGATCGCCCAGCAGTACCAGATCCTCTCGATCCCGACCATGCTCGTGTTCAAGGGCGGCAAGCCGGTCAAGCAGATCGTCGGCGCCAAGCCGAAGGCGGCGCTGCTCGCCGAGTTCGCCGACATCCTGGCCTGACGGGCCGTCACCCGGCGGGGTCTTCCCGACGCCTGGAACGCCCTGCCACTCTGAAACGATCAAGTTCCGGCATCCGGGTGAGTGGGCAGGCAACTGCGCCCACTTGACGTCGTTTTGTCCGACTGGAGGCCCACGCGGATCGGGCAAATGGTCGGGTATCCACTGGGTACCCGGCCATTTGTGCGTCATTCGGCCGATGTGTCGTGCGGGTGGCCCTGGGCGTTGCACAATGGTGAACGGCCCCAGGGCCAGGTGCCACGAGGCACAGTCGCAGCGACCACCAGGGCGCCGACACACACGGCAGGGCGAGCACCACGGGGACGAGGGCGAACGATGCTGTTGCGGCGAGGAGATCGAGGCGCAGCCGTCGCAGCTGTCCGGAATGCACTGTCCTCACTGCAGAAGCTCCCCGCGCTGGACCCGGCCGTCGATCCCGCAGACGTGGAGTTCGACGTCGCCACCGACGGTGCCATCCGCCAGTTCCAGCAGGAGCGCGGGCTGATCGTCGACGGCATCGTCGGCCCCGTCACCGTCCGCTCGTTGACCGACGCGCGCTGGGCCCTCGGCGATCGCACCCTGGCCTACACGCTGTCCGCCGTGATGAGCGGTGACGACGTCCAGACCCTGCAGATCAGGCTGGCCGAACTCGGCTACAACACCGGACGGCCGGACGGCGTGTTCGGTTCGTTGACCGACGCCTGCGTCCGTGACTTCCAGCGTCACCGCGGTCTGCCGGAGGACGGCGTGTTCGGATCCGACACTTACCGCGAACTCAACCGCATCGGCCGGAGGGGCACGGGCGGTCGACCGTTCTTCCTCCGTGAGCACCAGAACCTGCGCCAGGCCGGTCCCCGCCTGTACGGAAAGCGGATCGTCATCGATCCGGCCCACGGGGGCGACGAGGCCGGGTGGGTCAGCGGTGGAGTGCGCGCGTCGGACCTGACGTACGACCTCGCCCGCCGACTGGAGAGCCGCATGCTGGCCACCGGTATGGAGACCTTCCTGACCAGGGGCGCGCACCAGAACCCCACCGTCGAGGAACGCTGTGGGCTGGCCAACGAGGTCAACGCGGACCTGATGCTGAGCCTGCACGTCGACGGTTCGGTGTCCGGACTGGCGTCCGGGATCGCGACCTTCCACTTCGGTACCGACTCCGGCGCCACCTCGACCGTCGGGGAGACCCTGGCCGAACTGGTGCAGCGAGAACTGGTCGCCCGCACCCAGATGACCGACTGCCGGGTGCACCACCGCACCTGGGACATCCTGCGCCTGACGAAGATGCCGGCGATCCAGGTCGAACTCGGCTACCTGTCCAACGACGCCGAGCGTGACCGTCTGGTTCGGGACGACTTCCGGAACACCCTTGCCGACGGGATCCTCGTCGCGGTGAAACGGCTCTACATGGACGGACGCGACGACCCGCACACGGGCACGTTCACCTTCTCCGAGCTGCTCGCCCACGAACAGGCCGTCCAGGACGCCTGACGTCTTCGCCGTGCGAGGTCCGCGCTGCGTATCCCACGGCTACTCCAGAGGACCGGGGTAGGCGGCCTCGGCCTTGTCGGCGAGGAGGTTCGTCTGCCTCCTGACGACGAGGAAGACGACCACCACCACGACCACCGCAATGCCGATCGCGACATAGTTGACGATGCCGGACAGCTGCTTGAGCGTATTGCCCGCCGCGTAGAAACCGAAGGCGTAGATCGCCGACCAGACCAGCCCGCCGAGCGCGTTGTAGAGGAGAAATCGGGGCCAGGACATGCGGACGGTGCCGGCCAGGAAGGCTGCGAACGTGCGCAGCACCGAGACGAACCGCCCGAAGAAGACGACCTTGCCTCCGTGCCGGTCGAACATATAGCGACCCACCTTGAGCTTGCGCTCGTCCAGATGGATCTTCGGACCGTACTTGCGGGCGAGCTTGTAGCCGCCCTTGTTGCCGATCCAATAGCCGACGTTGTCACCGAGGATCGCCCCGGCCGCGGCGGCGGCGAAGATGACCCAGATGTTGAGGTTGCCCGAGGTGGCCGCATAGGTGGCCGCCGCGATCAGCACGGTCTCGCCGGGGAGCGGGATACCGACGCTCTCCAGCCCGATGACCAGGAACACGGCGTAGTAGCCGTAGTTGCTGATCAGGTCGTTGACGTTCATCATCTGCTTTCCTGTGACTCTTCGGGGCTACCGGGCACACACCCGGTAGTGACGTCATCTCTACCCGGTGCTGGCAGATCCTGTGACCTCCGGCCTGGAGGCTCTGGCCAGTTTGTCATCACCCCAGTTCAGCGGCATGGGAAAGATCTCTGAAAAAAGTGTCCGGAACGCGGGGGCCGGGCGGTCTACCTGGTCAGAACGGCCACCACCGGTGGCTGCAGACCCAAGGGGACCACCATGAACCGGATTGCCACCACCGCGGCCGCCACCATCATCGGCGGCTTCGCTCTCCTCGCGCTGACCGCCTGCCAGTCGGGTCTGAACGGCTCGGCCGTTCCCCCGCAGGCCTTCGTGACCCAGGCCGCTGTCAGCCCGGCCGCGGGGAGCGCCGCTGTCAGTCCGGCCGCGGGGCTCGATGCCACGCCGTCGAGTACGGCCGCCGAGTCACCCTCTCCTGGCGCGGACTCCGCTTCCGGTGCGTCCTCGGACGGGTCGGTCGCAGCCGCCGGATCCATCGCAATCGGGTCGGGAAGCGCAGACGGATCGACCGGCGCGAGCGCTGCTGTCACCGTCACCACCTCCGCGAAGCCGGTGACCGGGCCGGGCTCGGGAAGCGGTCCTGGCACCGGCCCGAAGACCGGAGCCGGTAACGCGTCGGGTACCGGCCACGCCGGGACGTCGTCCTCCGGTGCACCCTCAGCAGGCGCGTCGTCCGGCGGCGCGTCCTCCGGTGGCGCGTCCTCCGGTGGCGCGGCCGTTCCGGCCCCCGGGATCGTGTCGGCCACCATCAGCTGCGACTACTCCAAGAGCGATCAGGCCTATCACGAGAACCTCAGCTACGAGATGGCCAACGCCACCGGCATGGCGCTCTCGATCGACAACCCCGGTCTGGTCGGCTCTTTCGGCACCTACGGCTGGCACGGCACGATCGAGATCCCCAGCCTCGGGTGCTACTCGGTGAACGGCCCGCAGACGTACACCCTCTACACCGTCGGGGGCACCGGCCCGCAAGCCTCCGTGACGATCGTCCGTACCGGCACCTACACCGCGATCACCCCGCCGCCGTTCTCGCTACCGACGCCCCAGACGTCACCGTTGCCAACCCCGGCCGCTGCGCCGATGACTGCACCGACCTTCACGCCGCCGCTGGCGGCCACGTCGGTGCTCACCGACGCGCCGACCTTGGCCCCGGTCCCGCCCCTGCTCCTCCCGGCGGTACCACTGACCCTCGACCCGGCGACCGTGAAGACGACGAGTTCGGCAACAACGTCCGCACCCGGCCATTGATCCCCCACACTGACGATCGTGGACTCGGACGAATCGCAGGCGGCTGACGCCGATCTTGCGGTGGCAGTGGCGGCGGGAGACCGGAAGGCTCTCGCCGCCATCTTCGATCGTTACGCCCCGCGCCTGTTGGCCTTCTGCCAGAGCATGTTGCACCACCGCGCCGACGCGGAGGACTGCCTGCAGGACATCTTCATCCTGACCGCGACCCGCATCTCGGGTCTTCGCGAGCCGGACCGTCTGCGGTCGTGGCTCTTCGCCATCGCCCGGCACGAATGTCTGCGGCGACTGGACCGCCGAACCAGGGAGGTGCTCGTGGACGCCGTGCCCGAAGAGCGCCGCCCGGACCGGGCCGCACCTGCCGGGGACAGCCCCGCCGGAGCTGCGCTGGACAACGAACTGGCCGCACTGCTGGCCGATGCGATCGCCGGGCTCGCCGATCGGGACCGCCTGGTCCTGGATCTGGCTGATCGTCAGGGCCTGGCCACCGACGAAGTCGCTGCGGCCCTGTCGATGTCGCCGGGCTCGGCCTACAAGCTCCTGACCAGGGCCCGCGCCACCGCCCGTCGATCGATCGGCGCACTCCTGGTGGCCCGCACCGGTCGCGACCACTGCACCGAGCTCAATGCGTTGCTGGGCAACTGGAACGGTTCGATGACGCCCCTGCTGCGCAAGCGCGTGGCGCGCCACATCGAGGACTGCTCGCTCTGCCAGGAGCAGGAGAAGCGGGTGGCCTCACCCGCTGCCCTGCTCGGCGCGGGGACCGCCTTCGCGATGCCGATCCCGATCGGTCTCCGCTCGCACATCCTGGATACCGCCTACGAGGCCCGCTCCGGGTCGATCGTCGTGCCGCCATCGGACCCGTGGAACGACGGCTGGCCGCCGAAGAGCTCGAACGTCGGTGGCACCAGGGTGTCCGGCGGCTCGGGTTCACATCCCTCCGGTCCGGGCTCCAGCGGTTCGGGATCAGAGCGCCGCCGTTCCGGACGGCGCGGCGCGGCCGTCGCGGTGGCCGCCGCAGTCGCCGTCCTGCTTCTGATCGGCGCCTTCGTCGCGATCGGTCGACCGTCGGTGAGACCGCAGGCGATCCGGGGCCCGCTGCCGGCGATCTCCGTTTCACCGCAGGCCATCTCGTCGTCGACGGCGCCCGGGTCACCGACCACCGGTGCCGCCGTGCCGCTGGTGATCGGACCCACCGTCGTCGCGCCGACCGAGAAATCAAGGCCGGCCACCACCAGCACCGCGTCCATCCCCACCGGGACCACCAGCACCACGTCCACCAGCACCACGTCCACCAGCACCGCGTCCACCAGCACCGCGTCCACCAGCACCGCGTCGAGTGCGACATCGCTGACCAGGTCGACCATCTCGACGGCGCGGACCTCGGCCAACACCCGGACGTCCAGCGCCACCAGCACCGCGTCGAGTGCGACATCGCTGACCAGGTCGACCATCTCGACGGCGCGGACCTCGGCCAACACCCGGACGTCCAGCGCCACCAGCACCCCGACGACCTCCCGCCGGACGACGAGTACCACCCCGACCACGACCACCGCACCGAATACCGCACCGCAGATCACCGGGATGTCGGTGCTCTGCCAGTACTCCAGGTCGACCGGCGCGACGGTCCCCCTGCTGACGTGGACGACCACCAATACCCACGACGTCGCCCTGTCGATCGACAACCCCGGCATCGTCGGTTCCTACGGCACCGGCTACCCGTCGTCAGGCCAGTTGGAATTGCCGCCCAACGGTTGTGATCCCGCGCAGGGGACCCAGATCTACACCCTCTACGCGCTGACCAGTGGCCAGCCGACGGCCCAGCAGACGATCAACTGGGTTCCTCCCGCCCCCGCCCCGTAGCCGACACCCACGACCAATCGGTTCGTGCTCGCCTCCGTTCCGGACGTCCGATCGAGAGATGTCCGATCGAGAGCGGTCCGATCGAGAGCGGTCCGATCGAGAGCGGTCAGACCACCCTGCGAGCGAGCGTGGCCGTCTCGACGACGATCAGCACGAGCACGAGCACCAGCCCGCCCGCTGCCAGCAGGACCGCCGGTGACCCGAGATGTTCGGTCAACGCTGCGCCGACGGCGGCTCCGAGTGCGAACGCTGCCACCACCGCCCCGAGTCGGCCGGCCTGACGACCCGCCTTCGCGTCACGATCGGTCCGCCACCGGTAGGCCGAGGACACCAGAGTGCGCAGGTTACCGGTCGTCATCGTCGTGTTGTAGGCGACGTCGTGCAGTAGGCGGAAGGTCGATACCTGCAGTGCTGCAACGAAAGCCACCGATGTCGTGGCGACCTGGTCCGGCACCGACGCCGGCAGGAGGGCAACTGCGGCCAGCACCAGGATCTCGGCGCCCAGCACGACACGCGTGGGCCGTCTGAGCACTCGTCGTGCCGCCGGACGGGCAAGCGACTCGGCGAGGGCGACACCGACCAGGAAGGCGAGGATCGGGGGAACGTGCAGAAGGGCGGCGCGCCAATGGCGGGCCGCCGCCTCCACGCCGAACAGCACCACGTTCCCGGTCTGGGCGTTCGCGAACACCCCGCCGTGCCCGACGAACGTGTAGGCGTCGAGGAAGCCCCCGATGACGGACAGCAGAACTGCGACGATCAGGCTCTCCGGGCGGGTTCTGATCGCTGGCATGGACGTAGACGCTACCCACCTCCGGGAGGGCAGCCGGGCGGACCGACCGCAGCCCGCTCAGCCGGTCGAGCCCGGAACCGCATCCGGACCCACCCCAGCACCCACCTGGCTGCTCTCCCGCAGGACGAGATGGTGCGGCACGACCACATCTCGCGGGGCGAGCGTGGATCCGCCGATCCGGTCGCACAGCAGATCGACGGCGGCACGGGCGATCGCGGGTTTGTCCGGTGCGATGGTGCTCAACGTCGGCATGCTGAACCGACCCTCCTCCACGTCGTCGAACCCCACGATCCGCATGTCCTGCGGCGATCGGATGCCGCGGTCGTACAACACCCGCAACGCCCCCAGCGCGAGGCTGTCGTTGAAGCAGAACGTCGCATCAGGTGGATTCGCGAGGCCCAGCAGGCGATGCATGGCCTCGGCGCCATCCTGTCGATGGAAGGTCCCGACCGCTTGGACCAGGCCGGGATCCGGCCGCTGCCCGGCCGCCTTCACCGCGGCCCGGTAGCCCCGCAGCCGAAGCCGGGAGGTCTCCCGGCCGGCCCCCGGCTCCGCCCCGATGACGGCAACCCGACGGGCTCCGGCCGCCACCAGGTGCGCGACCGCGTCCTTGGCGGCCAGCACGTTGTCGGTCCCGGCGTGGTCGAACCTCCGCGGAGCCGTGTGTTCGCCGAGCAGCACCATCGGCACCCGCGGGTGCAGCAGGGCGACCTCGTCGCCGCTCAATCCCAGCGCACTGAGGATCACGCCGTCGACGAGGCCGGAACTGGTTGCCAGGTCGAGGATCTCGCGTTCCCGCGCAGCATTGCCGGCGGTCTCGTCGACCATCACCGTCAGCCCCCTGACGCGGGCCGCCTCGATCACCTGGTGGGCCAGTTCACCGAAGTAGGGAACCCCCAGTTCGGGCACCAGCAAGGCGATCACACCGGTGTGGCCGCGGCGCAGGCTCCGCGCCAGGACGTTCGGCTGGTAGCCGAGTTCGTCGATGGCCGCCTGCACCAGTTCGCGCATCTGGGGAGAGACATGACGGAACCCGTTGACGACGTTCGACACGGTCCGGACCGACACACCGGCCCGAAGAGCCACGTCGCGCAGGGTGACTGCCATCGCCTCCAGCTTTCTCGCCCGTCGGACACCAGGGGCCTCAGTATTCACGACGGACCGGCAGACAAACGCAACGGACAGGCAGGACATTCGTGACGGAGCGGACCGATATCCGCACCGTTCCGCGCGGGCCGCAATTCTTCAAATGGCTCCAAAGGCTTGCATCGTTGCAACGATCACGTCACACTCATCCCATCGAACTGCGCCTCACCGACGAGGCGCGGAAGCCTGGAGGTCTCCACCGATGGCTGTCCCCCTGTCGAGGCGTCGTTTCCTGCGCGCCGCAGGCACTCTCGCTGTTGCCGGGGCGGCCGCCTCGGCCTGCGCCAATCCCATCACGTCCGGTTTGACCGGAAAGGCACCCAATCCCAACGGTCTGACCTACTGGAACCTGTTCTCCGGCGGCGACGGCGCGAACATGGTGTTGATGGAGAAGGCCTATCAACAGGCCAATCCGAGCATCCCACTGGAATCGACCACGTTGGCCTGGGGAAACCCCTACTACACCAAGTTGGCCCTGGCCGGCGCGGGCGGACAACCGCCCGACGTGGCCGTGACCCACCTCACCCGATTGGCGCTCCTGGCCAGAGCCGGCCTGCTCACCGATCTGTCCACGGTCGGCACGGCACAGGCCGGTCTGGTCTCCTCGTCGTTCACCCCCGCCGCCTGGCAGAAATCGCAGGTGGACGGCAAGTCCTTCGCGATCCCGCTGGACACCCATCCCTTCGTCCTCTACTACAACGTCGACGTGGCGAAGAAGGCCGGTCTGCTGGCCGACGGCGACAAGCTGAAGCCGATCAGCGGCAAGGACGAGTTCATCTCGGCACTGCAGGCGATGAAGAAAGTCACCGGCCAGTACGGCGGCGTCATCAACATCAACAACGATCCCTCGACGAACTGGCGGTGGTTCAACACCCTGTACGGCCAGCTCGACGGAGAGGTGGTCACCGATCAAGGCCGAACCGTCGTGCTCGATGACGAGAAGGCCGCCAAGGTACTCGATTTCATGCACCAGCTGACCGGGCCGCTCGGCCTGATGCCGAACAGCATCGACACCCAGGGGGTGACGTCGCTCTTCTCCACCGGAAAATGCGGATTCCTGCTCGACGGCGAATGGCAGATCCCGACGTACGTGGGTTCCAAGACGAACTTCAGCGTGGTACCGATCCCGGCGCTGTTGAGCGAGAAGTCGGTCGCCCACGCCGATTCGCACGCGCTGGTGATTCCGGCGGACCGCCACCGGTCGCCCGAGCGAACGGCACGGGCGGTGGCCTACATCCGGGCCATGCTGGACAACAGTCTGG
Source organism: Nakamurella sp. PAMC28650 (assembly GCF_014303395.1). GTDB lineage: Bacteria > Actinomycetota > Actinomycetes > Mycobacteriales > Nakamurellaceae > Nakamurella. Next base: position 1,189,185 of record NZ_CP060298.1, on the reverse strand, counting down.
TCTGGGCCAAGGGCGGCCACATCCCCGCGTGGCTGCCGGTGCAAAAGAGCAGCGAGTTCCAGGCGATGTCCCCGCAGTCGAACTACATCCAGGCGGCCTACTCGGCCAGATACGACCCGGACGCCTGGTACAGCGGGTCGGGGTCGGACTTCGAGACACTGATGGGTTCCGCCGTCGCGACCGTGCAGACCGGCTCGGCGAGCACCGCGAGCGCCATCAGCTCGATGCGCGCCGGCCTGACCACCTACGCCAGGACCACCCCGCCCGTCAAAGAGGTGAGCGCGTCATGACCACCGTCGCCCCGCGTCCGACCAGGACGGCCCCGGATCCCGTCACCACCGAGGACCGGCAGACCGGTAGGCGGACGGAAACCCGCGCCGGGTGGTTCTTCTCGCTGCCGTTCCTGATCCTGTACGCCGTGTTCCTGATCGGCCCCACGCTGTACGGCCTGGCCATGAGCTTCTTCAACACCACGACGGTGAAGGGCGGCCTCGGCGACTTCGTCGGGATCGACAACTATCGCGAAGCCCTGAGCAGCAACGAGTTCTGGTCCTCGATGTGGCACACCATCCTGTTCACCATCGTCTCGACCCCGATCCTGGTCGTGCTGGCTCTGGCGTTCGCCATCCTCGCCGAGCGGGTACGCCGGGGAAAGTGGTTCTACCGCCTGGTCTTCTTCGCGCCCTACGTCGTGCCTTCGGCGTCGGTGGTGCTGATCTTCACCTGGCTGTACGCGCCGCAGATCGGCCTGATCAACAAGGCCTTCACCCTGCTGGGGTTCACGGCACCGAACTGGTCCGGCACGCAGGCGTGGGCGATGACGTCGGTCATCCTGCTGACCGTCTGGTGGACGGTCGGATTCAACTTCGTGCTCTACCTGGCGGGCCTGCAGGACATCCCCGCCGACCTCTACGAGGCCGCCGCCACCGACGGAGCCAGTGGATGGCAGCAGATCAAGTCGATCACCTTCCCGCTGCTCCGGCGGACCACCGCACTGGTCGTCATCCTGCAGCTGCTCTCCTCCCTCCGGGTGTTCGACCAGATCTACCTCCTGCTGCAGGGCGGCCCGAACTACAGCACCCGGCCGGTGATCGAGTACATCTACGACGTCGGGTTCACCGACTTCCGCGCCGGGTACGCCGCGGCCGCGACCATGGTCTACTTCGTGGTCCTGCTGATCGTCTCGCTCGGATGGTTCCTGATGAACCGGCACCGGGCCGACCCTGCCGACACCGACCCGAACCAGGCCGACCCGAACCAGGCCGACCCGAACGCCACCGCGCAGGCGGGCGAGCCTTCGACGGCGGTCCGGTCCCCCGCCCCCGACACTGCACGGGAGATCTGACATGGCCACCACTCTCACCCCGACGACCGACGGCCGGGCCACCTCGCGCCCGGTGACCCGGCGCATGGATCCCCGGTCCAATTCGCGCACCTTCGGCATTCTGTGCACGGTCGTCCTGACCATTTTCGCGCTGCTGTGGCTGGTGCCGCTGGTCTGGGCGTTCGTCACCTCGGTGCGACCCGACAGCGAGATCACCACCAGCCCGACGTCGTGGTGGTCGGCCCACTGGACCCTGGCCGCCTACCGCAACGTGATCGGTTCCACCGACATCGGCTGGTGGTACCTCAACAGCTTCGTGATCTCGACGCTCACCGTCGTGATGACCGTCATCGTCTGCTCGATGCTAGGATTTGCGTTGTCTCGCACAAGGTTCCGTGGGCGAGGCGGCGTCGCAGCCATCGTGCTCGCCGGTCTGATGATCCCCGGGCAGGTGCTCATCCTGCCGCAGTTCGAGGAGTTCAGGGCCACCGGGCTGCTGAACACCTACTGGGCCATCATCCTGCCCGCGGTCGCCGCGCCGGTCGGTGTGTTCGTCTTCCAGGCGTTCATCGGCAACATCCCCGATCCGCTGATCGAGGCGGCCAGGATCGACGAGGCCGGTTGGTGGAAGGTCTATCTCAAGATCTGCATGCCACTGTGCCGTCCGGCCATCTCCGCGGTGGCGATCTTCACCTTCGTGTCCACCTGGAACAACCTGCTCTGGCCACTGCTGGTACTGAGCAACACGAAGCAGATGACGATCCCGGTCGGCCTGGCCACGGTGGCCGGCAACTACGGCATCCAGTACGCCGAGGTGATGGCCTCGGCGGTCCTGGGACTGCTCCCGCTGCTCGCGGTGTTCCTGCTGTTCCAACGTCAGATCGTGCAGGGCATCGCCTCCACCGGCATCAAGTGATCTGTCCCCAGGTGGGTCGTCTGCGGCGTTGTCGTCCTTGCCGATGCAACCCCGGTGTCGCCTTCGTCCTCCGCCTTGCACACGGCGCACCTGGTACCTGGTCCGTCGAAAATTCAAACCGAAGGGAAAGCTGTTGTTCGACGCAAGTTTCACCGCCCATCCCGCCTTCTCCGTTGGCCCCGTTCCGCCCAGGCTGTTCGGCTCGTTCGTCGAACACATGGGCCGCTGCGTGTACACCGGCATCTACGAACCCGGCCACCCGACGGCCGACGCCGACGGGTTCCGTCAGGACGTGCTGGACCTCGTGCGAGAGCTGGGCGTGACCGTCGTCCGTTACCCCGGCGGCAATTTCGTCTCCGGCTACCAGTGGGAGGACGGGGTCGGCCCGGCCGACCAGCGCCCGCGGCGGCTGGATCTGGCCTGGCACACCACCGAGACCAACCAGTTCGGACTGAACGAATTCATGCGCTGGGCGGCGCGCGCCGGCGTCGAGCCGATGATGGCGGTGAACCTGGGCACCAGGGGGGTCCGGGAGGCCCTGGATCTGCTCGAGTACACCAATCACCCCGGCGGGTCGGCCCTGTCGGACCGCCGCATCGCCGACGGCGTGCCGACGCCGCACAACGTCCGGATGTGGTGCCTGGGCAACGAGATGGACGGACCGTGGCAGACCGGGCACAAGACGGCCGCCGAGTACGGGCGCCTCGCCGCCGAGACCGCGAAGGCCATGCGGCAGTACGACCCGACGCTCGAACTGGTGGCCTGCGGCAGCTCGAACATGGACATGCCGACGTTCGGGTCCTGGGAGTCGGAGGTACTCGAGGAGGCATGGGACGCCATTGATTTCGTCTCCCTGCACGCCTATTACGAGCCCATCGACGGGGATGTCGACTCGTTCCTGGCCAGTGCCGTCGGGATGGACCGCTTCATCGAGGCCGTGATCTCCACCGCCGATGCGGTCGGGGCGCGGCGGCATTCGCCGAAAAGGCTCGGACTGTCGTTCGACGAGTGGAACGTCTGGTACGCAAGGCAATTCCAGGCGAAGGGCACCGGCCCGGAGTGGGGCGAGGCGCCGCGGCTGATCGAGGACGAGTACACCGTGACCGACGCCGTCGTGGTCGGCAGCCTGCTGATCTCGCTGCTGCGGCATGCCGACCGGGTCACCTCGGCCAGCCTGGCCCAGCTGGTCAACGTCATCGCCCCGATCCGCTCCGAACCCGACGGCCCGGCGTGGCGCCAGACGATCTTCCACCCGTTCGCCGAGACCGCCGCCCGCGCCAGGGGACGGGTCCTGCGCGTCACCCAGGCCGCGCCGACGCTCCCGACCGCCCGGTACGGCGAGGCTCCGGTGGTGGACAGCGTTCTCACCCATGACCAGGAGAGCGGATCGTTGGTGCTGTTCGCGATCAACCGTTCGCAGTCCGAACCGGTCGCGCTGGTCGGCGACGTGAGCGCCTTCGGCAGCCTGGCCGTCGGCACCGCCCTGGTGCTCGCCGACGACGACCCGCTGGCCAGCAACACGGCGCAGCAGCAGGATCGGGTGGCACCCGTTCCGTTGGACAAGGTCGAGTTGGTCGGCGGCGAGCTGCATCTGGAGCTCCCGCCGCTGAGCTGGGTGACGGTGACCCTGGAGCGCGCCTGATCGTCCGACCGGATCTGGAGCGGCGGTCGTTCCCCTCGCGGGGGCGGCCGCCGTCGGGGTGAGGAGGAACCACCACCGAATATCGGTGGAGCCCTTGCTCCTGACCCGACGTCAGGTCCTACCGTCGTCCTCATGCCCACCAACGAGCGCGCGAACGAGAACGCCGACGCGGACGACCGCAGCCGGACGTGGAAGGGCGGCGCACTGGCGCAGTCGACCGGACTGACGGTCCGTGCCCTGCACCACTACGACCACATCGGGCTGCTCGTCCCCTCGACCCGGAGCTCCGCCGGGCACCGGCTCTACACCGCCGAAGACATCGCGAGGCTGTACCGGATCAGCCTGTTGCGCCGTCTCGGATTTCCGCTGGAGCAGATCGGGCACGTGCTCGACGACCCGAACTGGGAACTGCGCCCTGCCGTCCAGCGGCACCTGAGCGACACGAAGCGCCGCGCGGACATCGCGACCAGCCTCAGCAACCGGCTGTCCGACATGGCCGCCGAGCTGGCGCGCCACGATCACCCATCCCCCGACCAGATGTTCGGGGCTCTCGAGGAGATGACCATGCTCGATTCCACCGTCCACAGCACCATCGCTCTGCTCGTCTACAACGACGTGGCCGCCGCGCACGAGTACCTGGTCAGGGTGTTCGGCCTGACGTCCGGGGAGGTCGAGCGCAATGGCGAGGGCAGGGCGGTCCGCGCCGAGGTCCGCGCCGGCGAACAGGTGATCTGGCTCCACCCGGCCGGCGAGGACTTCAAATCTCCTCGGACTGTCGGCGCCGCAACGAGTATGACGATGCTGGTGGTGGACGACGTGGATGCCCACCACGCCCGGAGCGTGGCCGCCGGGGCCGTCGTCATCGAAGAGCCCGTCGACCAGAACTACGGCGTGCGCGAGTACGGGGCCCGCGATCCGGAGGGTCAGCTCTGGTTCTTCCACTCCCCGCTGGACTGACGCGGCCGGCGGACGCTGACCCTGGCGTTCGCCGGGTAGTGGTGCCGGCCGACCAGACCGGCGAATTCCACGCAGACCTCCGGCGGAGCACCCTGCATCCGAAGCGAGGTCACCACCCGCAACGCACCCTCGCGCCGCACCACATCCGTCACGTGCAACTGGGCGGCCACGATGACCTGATCCAACCTGACCGGATCCCGCCCGTTCTCGTCCACACCGTTCTCGCCCACTGACCCACCCTTGCACCGACCACCGACAGTGCCGCCCACCTGCGAGAAGGTCGCAGCCACGTCAGCGCAGGCCGCTAGGCCGATGTGGTGCGCCGGCCGACCTCGTCCCGGGCGCTAACGCCTCAGGCGGCCGCTCCGTCGCGGGCCGGGTGATCGTGGCCGAGCGCGGTCCACACGTCACGGCAGACGCGGGCCGCCTCCTCGGGATCGAGATCGATCCGGAGGTCGTGGTGGCTCAGGGTGAGAGTGATGTCGCCCCAAGCGGTCTTCTCGACGGTGACGTCGAACGATCCGTCTATCTGCATGGCAGTCCTGACAGGTGGAACCGGCCATCGCGCCGTTTCTTCGACGCACCGCCGATCTGATGTCCAAATTACCCGCCGGCAGGACAGCCGGGCCCGACCAAACGACTCAGTTCGGCCGGACCGTCCGCTACACCGTCCGCTGCGTCGGATCCCAGTCGTCCGGCAGTGCCGGGATCGGCTCGAAGCGCGACTCGACCCTGACGAATTCACCGGAATCGATCGACTCGGCGGTCGCGAACATCGCCTCCAGGACGTGCAGTGCCAATGCTCCGGTCGCCCGATGCCCCCCGTAGGCGGCACCACCGCGGATGGCTCGCGCCATGTCGACCGCTCCGATGCCGCGGCCGGCGGGTCGATCACCGGCCGGGATCAGTTGCTCTTCCGGCGAGTCGGCGGTGATCAGCCGGATGTCACCGGTGAAGCGGTTGGGGTCCGGCGGGGCGATGGTGGCGTCGGTGCCACTGATCTCGAGGATCCCGACGCGCTTGAGCGCGGAGTCGAAACTGAACACCGCCTGCGCCTTGAGGCCGCCGGCGAATTCGTAGAGCGCGCTGACGTGGGTCGGGACCGTGACGTCGAACGACTCGCCCTCGCGCGGTCCGGATCCGATGACCCGCGTCGGACCGGCCGACGAACCGAGCGCCGCCACCCGGCTGATGGGTCCGAAGATCTGCGTCATGGCCGTGAGGTAGTACGGGGCCATGTCCAGCAGCGGCCCACCCCCGGCCTGGTAGAGGAATTCCGGGTTCGGGTGCCAACTGTGCGGACCGGCGGTCTGGAACACCATCGAAGCGGTCAGAGGTGTTCCGATGTCACCCCTTTCGATCATCTGACGGGTCCGTTGCAGGCCCGGGCCCAGGAACGTGTCCGGTGCCGTTCCGATCAGCAGACCGGCGGCCGCCGCCTGCGCCACCAATCCGGCGGCATCGACGCGGGCCGCGGCAATCGGCTTCTCGTTCCAGACGTGCTTTCCGCTGGCCAGCGCAGCCGACGCGACCTCGGCATGCGCGAGGGGGATCGTCAGGTTGACGACCAGTTCGACGTCGTCGCGGGCCATCAACGCCTCGACGGTGCCGGACCCGGCCACCCCGAATTCGTCGGCCCGCGAGCGAGCCAGGTCGGGGAAGAGGTCGGCGACGAACCGGACGTCCAGGTCCGGATACTGCGCCATGTTCGCAAGATACTGCTCGCTGATCTTGCCGGCGCCGACCACGCCGACCACGAGAGGTCCGCTGCCGCTCACGTCCCCAGACCCCTGGCGAACTCGAACCCGCGTCGCACACCGTCGAAGATGTCGCCGGCATAGTCGTCGAACTCGAGCACCGGAATCTTGAGACCCTCGGCAGCGGCGACGATCTCGGCCACCGGCATCGCGCCGTCGCCCAGGGGCAGCTGGTCGAGGTTCGTCTTGTTGATCGGACCGTCCTTGAGGTGCAGGAGCTGCACCCGGTCACCGAGCCGGCGCAGCGCGGCGGGCACGTCCTGTCCGCCGACGGCGGCCCAGTAGGTGTCGAGTTCGAGCACGACGGTGGGATCCAGCAACGCGGCGAAGACCTCCAGCGCGGGGGTCCCGTCGATCTTGTTCTCCCACTCGAACGCGTGGTTGTGGTAACCGACGGTCAGGCCGTAGCCGGCGGCCTTCTCGCCGGCCCGGTTGAGGTCGGCGGCTACCTGCGAGATGTCCTCGCGGGTGGTCCATCTGGACGGATCCGTCATCGGGTCGATGACGATCTGGACGCCGACCGTCTTGGCCGCGTCGAAGACCTGATCGAGATCATTGGTGCCCGAGGCCATCCGGGTGTGCGCACTCGGCGCCGTCAACCCGTTGTCCGCCAGAGCATCTCGAAGACCGATCGGATCTGTGAGCAGATCGTACGGCTCGACCGTGGTCAGCCCGATCTCGGCCAGGGTGGCCAGGGTGCCACGAAGGTCCTCGGCCAACGGTCGACGGACCGAGTACAGCTGCACCGACAGCGTCGGAAGCGTTCCCATGTTTGTGCTCTCTCCCTGCCGCGCGCCCTTGACCGGCATCGACGGCATCGTCGTCATCTACTTACCGAGCTGTCAGTGAAGATACCGTGGCCCGATCGTCCGGCGCAGCCAGGGAGGCGGTTCCAGCCGCTCCACCCCAGGGTGGAGCGGCGATTCAACCCCGGGCCCGATGCGTCCGGCCACCATCGCAGGCAGTGTGGTGATCGAGGTGATGCGACGATGAGGATCATGACGGCGTCCGGAGCTCGCGAGTTGCCGCAGACCGCCATCAGGTTCAGGGACCAGCGGGTGCAGGTGGGGATGTCGGTCCTGGCCGTCGTGCTGAGCTGGATCTGGTTGCGGCCGCTGGGCATCGATGGCCTCGACGGTCTGGTCCTGGCCCTGCTGCTGGTCAATTCCATCTTCGTCCTCGGTCGGCACCTGCCGAACGGCCTGGTGCCGCCGGCCTGGGACGTGCCGCTCCTGTGTTGCTGGGCGTTGACCGCGTCCGCCCTGCTCTCCCTCCGCTCGTTGGGCCTGGCGTCGGCCTTCGCCTACTTCGTCGCCGGCCACGCCGGATATCGGCTGCGGGTCGGGCCCGCTGCGGCGGTCGCAACGCTGGACGCGGGCCTGTCGGCGGGGTTCCTGGCGATCGCCCACGCCAGGGGAATACCGGCCTCGCCATGGGTGGTCGGCCTCACCGTCGCCCTCCCGGTGTTCCTCGGCATGGCCAACCGGAGCCGGGATGCGGCCGTCGCCAGCACGCTCGAAGCGGCGCGGTCGGCCCAGCGCGCCGCCGAGTCCGAGGCCAGGGAACAGGCGCTGGCCGAGCGCGCCCGCATCTCCCGCGACATCCACGACGTGCTGGCCCACTCACTCTCCGGCGTGAGCATGCAACTGGAACTCAGCGAGATGCTGCTGGACGGCGGAGATCCGGACCGTGCCCGCGAGGCCATCGGCCGGGCGCACAGCATGGTCCGCGAGGGGATGGTCGAAGCCCGTCGGGCCGTGGGCGCACTGCGCGCCGAGGTGCTCCCGCTGGCCCAGACCCTGCAGGCCCAGTTCTGGGGCGCCGGAGATGTGACGGTGGTGGGCGCCCCGACCGAACTCTCGACCGAGGCGACCCAGACGCTGATCAGAGCGGCACAGGAGGCACTGACGAACGCCAGGCGGCACGCGCCCGGCGGTGCTCTGCAGGTCCGTCTGGACTACCGGCCCCACGAGGTGGAACTGGTGGTGGACAACGGGCCCACCCCTGCGGGTCGTCCGAGTGCACAGAGCCTGGCAGGCTCTGGGATGGGGCTCGTCGGAATGCGCGAGCGGGCTGCCCTTCTCGGCGGCCGCGTCGACGCCGGGCCGATCCTCGACGGACCGCTGGCCGGTGGCTGGCGGGTGCTGGTCGGTGTTCCGGCCGAGCCCGGGCCGGCGTCCGTCCGGCGTCAGTACCGGCAGCTCGATTCCAGGAAGAGGACGTCATGAACGAGGGCGATCTGCGCCTGGTGGTGGTCGACGACCAGGCCTCCATCCGGGAGGCGCTCGCGATGATGCTGGACATGACGCCCGGCCTCAGCGTCGTGGCCACCGCGGCCGACGGACTGGAGGCCGTCGCCATGGCGGCCGAACACCGCCCGGACGTGGTCCTGATGGATCTGCGGATGCCGAAGATGGACGGTATCGCCGCGACCGGTCAGATCACCGCGCGCTTCCCGGAGATCGCCGTCGTCGTGCTGACCACCTTCGAGGACGACGCGTCGATCATCGCTGCGCTCGGGGCCGGGGCCCGCGGCTACCTGACGAAACAGGCCGGCCGGGAGGACATCGCCCGGGCAGCCAGAGCCGCGGCCGCCGGTCAGGCCGTTCTCGATCCGGCGGTCCAGGCCCGGCTGGTGGCGGCCGCTGTCGGTGGCCTGGCACCCGGTGGCGGATCCGTCGATCCGGCCGGTGCCGGGTCCGACGTCCGGCCCAGAACACTGCCGGACGGGCTGTCGGCGCGCGAGGGCGAGGTGCTCGCCCTGATCGCGGCCGGCCGCTCCAACAAGGAGATCGCCGTGGGCCTGTTCGTCAGCGAGGCCACCGTGAAGACGCACGTCAACAACATCTTCGCCAAGCTTGCCGTCCGCGACCGGGCCCAGGCCGTCCACTACGCCTTCACCCACGGCCTGGTCTGACCCGTCCCCGCCCCCGCCCCCGCCCCCGCCCCCGCGCTGATCAACTTCGACCGCGCTGTTCAACTCGTCAACTTCTTTCCCATCCGTCACAAAACCGTCAAGTTGATCAGCGCGAGCCTCGTTGATCAGCGCGAGCCGAGTTGATCAGCGCGGATCCGAACACAGTCCGAACAGAGAGCGGCCCAAACCTGAACAGCGACCCGGCACTGTGGGGTCAGGTCCAGTTCCGGGCCTGACGGCACTGCATCAATCGTCCTGGAGGACATCATGTTGAAGAAGCTCGTGGTCATCGGCGGAATCGCCGCCGTGGCCGGACTCGGTATCGGCGGAGTAGCTCTGGCCGACTCGACCTCGACCGCTCCGGCCGCCGTGGCCGCGGCCCAGGTGGGCGCAACCGGCGACGTCGCCGCACCCGCCGCCCTCACCACCACCACGGCGAAGCCCGGCGACAAGGTCACGAAGGCCAGGGCCCACCGGGCCGGCAAACGCCACGAACTGGCGAAAAGCCTGGAGAAGGTTACTCACGCCCAGTGGGTCAGCAAGGACGGGAAGACCGACACCTTCGTCACCCACGACGCGATCCGCGGCAACGTGTCGGCGGTGTCCGCCACCTCGATCACCATCAAGGCCGCTGACGGCACTTCCGAGAGCTTTGCGGTGAACAGCGCCACCAAGGTGCACGTCAAGGCAGCCAAGGGTGCCGCGAAGACCCCCGGCTCCATCAGTGAGGTCAAGGTCGGCGATCAGGCAGGCGTGCTGGGCACCGGAGCCGGTTCGATGACCGCCACCCGGGTCATCGACCGCGGCACCGCGGCACCCGCCACGTCGTAGTTCGCATCGAGCGGTGACTCAACTCGGGCAAAGCGCCCAAAAATTGCCCGAAGGTCTCCGCTCGATGCGAACCCCGACATCAGCTCGCGGTGAACCGGTAGATCGTCCGGTTGCGGTACTCGGCGCCCGGCCGCAGGACGGTGCTCGGGAAATGGGCGTGATTGATCGAGTCGGGCAGATGCTGGGGTTCCAGGCAGAAGGCGTCACCCTGGCGGAGAGTCGCTCCGTCCCTGGTCACGATGGATCCGTCCAATGAGTTCCCGGTGTAGAACTGCACCGCAGGCTGGTCGGTGAAGAGCTCCAGGCACCGGCCGCTCCCGTGCTCGACGGCCCGGGCGGCCAGCCGGAGGCCATCGAACTCGCCGCCGGCCCCGTCCAGCAGGTAGGCGTGGTCGTACCCGCGGACCAGCAGCATCTGTGGGTGCGACGCCCGCCACCTGCCGCCGATCGGAGCCGGCGAGCGGAAGTCCAGCGGAGTCCCGGCGAGCTCGAGGATCTGGCCCGTCGGGACGGAGTCGGGGTCGACCTCGGCGAAGCGATCGGCGAACACCGTCAACTCGTGCTCGGCGACCGATCCCGGAACGCCCGCCAGGTTGAGGTACACGTGGTTCGTTAGATTGATCGGGGTGGGGGCATCGGTGATGGCCCGGTAGTCCACGGTCAGATCGGTGCCGCTGACGCTGAACACCACGCTCACGTCGAGGTTGCCCGGGAACCCCATCTCTCCGTCCGGCGAGGTGCGGCGCAGCGTGACGCTGCTCTCGTGTGCGGTCTGGACGACCGGCTCGACCTCCCATTCGAACGACTCGAATCCTGTCGTCCCGCCGTGCAGAGCCGTCCGCGTCTCGTTCATCGGCACGGTGAACTGCCGGCCGTCCAACTCGAAGGAACCCCGGTTGATCCGGTTCGCGTACCTCCCGATCGTCGCACCCTGGTAGGTCTGGTCCGCGCGCCAGGCGGTCGGGTCGTCGAAGCCCATCGCCACATCGGCCCAGACGCCGTGGCGGCTCGGTGTGCGGATGTAGGACAGGCGGGCCCCGTAACCCAGGACCCCCACCGACAGGCTGGAGCTGGACAGTTCGGCATCGACAGACAACGGATCTCCGGTTCGGGCAGCAAGGTTCGGTGGGCGGATTTCCGGACGACGAGAACGCCACGGACACGGCGCGCCGCTGCCGGCCCGGTCATCCTAGAGCGCCGTCGAGGCAGCCCGACGGCGGGCCGTGCTACCCATGAGTCATGACCGACACCGCCTCGCCGGGGCGATCACCCTCCCGGCTTCCCATTCCGGCCAGCGGCCAGAAGGGGGAGAGCCTGACGACGGTGATCGTCGCCTTTGCCGCCAACCTGCTCGTCGCCCTGGCGAAATCGGTCGCCGCATTCATGACCGGCTCCGCGTCGCTGGTGGCCGAGGCCGCCCACTCGTGGGCGGACGCCGGGAACGAGATCTTCCTGCTGATCGCCGACAAGCGTTCCAAGATCCCGGCCGACGACGACCATCCCCTTGGCTACGGCCGCGAGGCCTACGTCTGGCCGCTGTTCGCCGCGCTCGGCCTGTTCGCCGCCGGCTCCGCGGTGTCGGTCACCCACGGGATCACCGAACTGCTCGATCCATCCCCGGCCGAGGACTTCACCATCGGCTACATCGTGCTGGCCATCGCGTTCGTGCTGGAGGGCCTCTCGCTCCTCCAGTCGGCCAGGCAGGCGCGCGTCGAAGCCGAAACGCTGGATCGAGACCCGCTGGAACACATCCTGGCCACGTCGGATCCGACCCTGCGGGCCGTCTTCGCGGAGGACTCCGCGGCACTGATCGGGCTCGTCATCGCCGCGGCCGGTCTCGGCGCGCACCAGATCACCGGATCGTCCGCGCCGGATGCGATCGCGTCGATCCTGATCGGTGTGCTGCTGGGAATCGTCGCGCTCATCCTGATCAATCGCAACCGTAGGTTCCTGGTCGGCGAACTGGCCGACCCGAGGGTGCGCACCGCCACCATCAAAGCCCTGATGGCGATGCCGGAAGTGGCCAGGGTGACCTACATCCGCCTGGAGATCGTCGGGCCGCGGCAGGTCAGCCTGATCGCAGACGTCGACCTCAGCGGCGACGACAAGGAGTCCAGACTGGCCGTCCGGCTGCGGGATCTGGAGGCGAGGCTGTCCCGGTCGACACCGGCCCTGGTGGGCGTCGTCCTCAGCCTCTCCGCCCCCGACGAGCCCACGCTTGCCTGACGACCATCCCTGCGGCCGGTCATTGACAGTCGTTCCAAAAGGTCTAGCGTCGATCGCATCGGGATCATCCCGGCGATGGGGGTCCGACCAAACCGTCTGTACACCGTCCCGGGCATCCTGCTGATGCTCGGCGCCGTCGCCGCTCTGATCGGACAGGCCTGGGCGCTCGGCCTGATTCTGCTGGTGGTCGGCGGTGCCGGACTCGGTCTCGAGATTCGCGCCCGCACGGCCGGGGCCCACGTCCCGCTGCAGGGCGGCCCCGACGCGGGGCTCGCGCGCGCCAAGGCGCAGGGCCTGCAGAACGCCCGGACCGGTGCCGATCTGGCCGCCGGCGGGTCGGGCACCGGCTTCTGACGGGTGGCCCAGCTCCTGACGGTGGCCCAGCTCCTGACGGGTGGCCCAGCTCCTGACGGTGGCCCAGCGCGCAGACGTGACACGGTTTCAGACGCGCGACTCCCCGACCACCAGCCACCTCCCGCTCCCGGTCCGCCAGGCCATGCCGACGAACCGCAGGACGATGAAGGTGGCCAGGCCGGCCCACACACCGCCCAGTCCCCACCCGAAAGCGAGCGCGCACAGCGCCAGGGGGATGTAGCCGAGCAACGCCGACAGCAGGGTGACGGTACGCAGGAACGCGTTATCGCCGGCTCCGATCAGCACGCCGTCGAGGGCGAACAGGATCCCGCCGACCGGCATCATGCCGACCAGCCACGGCCACAGGAGATGCGCCTGGTGCTGCACTCCGGGGTCGGAGCTGAAAGCCAGCGGAATGACGTACCAGCCCGCTGCCGCGATGGCCCCGAAGATCAATCCGGCCACGAGCCCGTACCGGCTCACCCGCCAGGCCGTGCTCTTCGCGGCGGCCGCATCGCCGCTGCCGAGCGAGGCACCGACCAGCGACTGGGCGGCGATCGCGAACGAGTCCAGCAGCAGCGCGGTGAGATTCCAGAGCTGCATGCCGATCTGGTGCGCGGCCAACTGCGCCGCCCCCATCCGGCCCGCGACGCCGGCGGCCGTCATGTACGAGGCCTGGAAGGCACTGGCCCGCAGGACCAGATCACGACTGACGACCAACTGCCGCCCCATCACCTTCCACTGCGGGCGAACCGGTACGTGCTCGCGTCGCAGCGCCCGTACGCACAACGTCCCGCCGACCCACTGCGCGCCGACGTTCGCGATCGCCGAACCCTGGAGACCGAGGCCGACGGAATACACCAGTAGCGGAGAAGCGATGGCGGACAACATGTTCGCGAGCACCACGATGCGCACCGGCGTCCTGGTGTCCTGCACGCCCCGCATCCATCCGTTGCCCGCCAGCACCAGCAGGACACCGGGCAACCCGAGGATCGCGATGCGCAGCCAGGCTTCGGCGGCATCCGACACCGCGCCGGGGCCCCCGACGATCAACTCGGTGAGCGGATCGACGACCAGTTGGCCGATCAGCACCACCGCCACGCCGATGAGCAGGGCCAGCCAGGAGGCCTGCACGCCCTCGTTGACGGCCGCATCCCGTCGCCCGGCGCCGAAGAACCGTGCGGCTCGCCCGGTCGTCCCGTACTCCAACGAGGTCCCGACCAGGGCCAGCAGCGTCATCAGCGTGCTGGCCGCACCCAGTCCGGCCAACGGGATCTGCCCGAGATGCCCGACCACGGCGGTGTCCACCAGCAGGAACAACGGTTCGGCGGCGAGCACCACGAAGGCCGAGGCGGCCAGGGACACGATCCGGCCGGTCGACACCTCGGCCACCGTCACAGCGTCCCCACCGTCACAGCATCCCCATCGTCACAGCATCCCCCGGAGGTGGCCGGAAACGTTCCCTGACGGCATTCAGAAGTGCTCGAGCAGCGCGGTGAACGACGGTAGCCGTAGGACCCGGTCGTCGTCAGGAATCTCGGCGTGCTCGAGTACCCAGGTGCTGGCGTGCGGGATGAACACGGCGTTCAGGCCGGCAGCCCGCGCAGGCAGGATGTCCGATTTCGGGGAGTTGCCGATCATCCACGTGTCGGCGGCATCCAGCCCGTGCTCGGCGGTGACCGCCAGATAAACGGCAGCGTCCTTCTCGGGAACGATGTGCACCGACCTGAAGTGGTGTGCCAGCCCGGACGCCGCCACCTTGCGCTGCTGCTCGTCGAGCGCCCCCTTGGTCAGCAGGTAGAGGTCGTGACGGGTGCCGAGAGCGGCAAGGACCTCCGCCACTCCCGGCATCAGTTCGATGTCGTGCCGGAGCAACGCCACCGCCAACATCTCGATCTCCTCGCGCTGCCGCTGCGTCACCGGCCGGGCGTGCAACAGCTCGAAGGTCTGCGCCAGGTTACCCAGGAAGGCTCGTGCGCCATAGCCGTTGGTCTTCGCGTTCGCCGCTTCCACATCCGTCAGGACCAGGCGGATCGCGTCCCGGTCCAGCGTCGGATGGGCCAGCCAGTCCAGGTAGTCCTCGACCACCCGCTCGAACAGCACGTTGTTCTGCCAGAGCGTGTCGTCGGCATCGAAGATCAGGGACCGGCGCGGGACAACGCTCGCATTCATGACGCACATTCTGACCCGGCCGAGCACCCGCGGCCACCAGATATCGGTGCCCCGTCAGGCGCATTCCTGTTCCATCGCGACCATCCGGTTCCGCAGTTGGACGACCGCGCCGCGCACCCTCGCCTTGACGGCGGCGGTGGAGACACCCAGCAGTTCGGCGACCTGCAGATAGGTGCGCCGATCGAAGTAGTACAGCTCGATCGCCTCCCGCTGATACGCGGTCAACACGCCCAGGGCGACCCGGATCTGCACGCTCTCGTCACGGAGCAGCATTCGTTCCAGCACCGGATCGTGGTGCTCGTTGCGGTCGACGTTCTTGACGATGTACTTCTCGTCGCGCCGGCGGGCGGCCTGTGCCGAACGCACCCGATCGACGGCCTTGGCGTGCGCGAGCATCGAGACGTAGCCGGCGACGGTGCCCCGGTCGGGGTCGAAACGGTGAGCCTCGCGCCAGATCGCCAGGAACACCTCCTGGCTGATCTCCTCCGCCTGGGCGGGATCCCGGATGACCGAGTGGACCATCCGGTACACGCTGCCGGAGAACTGGCGGTAGAGCGCGGCGAAAGCGGTTCGATCGCCGCCGGCGACCGCGACCAGGACCGCGCGGTCTGCATCGGCCGTGCCGGCTTCCGTGCTCCGGGCCTGGCCGCTGCTGCGGCCCGAGGTGGGGCTGGATCCGGTGCGGCTGGATCCGGCAGGGCTGGGATCTTGCCCTGTCCGCTGGCTGATCACGGGCGATGCCATTGAAATTGACGCAATTGCCACGGTGCACCTCTCGGGGTGGCTGATTCCCCGGCCTGCGCTCACGGGCGCGGCCTGACGGGAGAGGACGAAGAGTTTCAGCAACGGGGCGCGAGCCGGGAATCGGCCGGGGCCCCACGGGGCAGCGGTCCCGAGCGAACGGGACCGACGCCGATCCGGCCGCCCAGGCAGCCCGAACGCGAGGGACTACTGGACCCGAGAGGTGACGCTGAACAGCCCGTTGCCGGGAACGGCCGTGGGCGGCCATCGATGGAGCGAGGGCTTCGAGGTCATTTCTCCCTGACGGATCGGGGTCCGCGCGGCATCCGGAGAGGGGAGGCCGCGACAGCGCACCGGCAGAATCCGCCTACCCGCGGGCGGGGATCACCGGTGACTGCGGGACCGCTAGTCAGGTGAGAAGGTCGGCCGATCGGCCGGAGCGGACAACCGCGCGCCGTCCGATGACGAAAGGGCAGCCAGCAGGGTGAGCCGGGCCTGGTCGGCAGTCGGCGACAGAACTGCAGCGGGCGACGAACCGCGACCGGCGTTGCCGGAGCCCGGTGCGCCAGAGCCGGCGGCCGGCGCGGCCGGCGTCGTCGGGATTGCGGGCATCGTCGGTGTCGGCGGGATCGTCGGCGTCGGCGGGGTGTGGATCGGTGCCGGGGAGGGCCCGTGATCAGCTGCGGGCGTGGTCCCCGGGGCCGCGGCTCCGGGCCGGACGAGCGAGGCCGGTCGCCGGGAGGACGTCCCGGGACGGGAGCGGGCATCCAGCCAGTGGCCGGGGTCGGTGATCGAACCGGTCGAGGCGGGGCCCGTCGAGGTGGGGCCGGCCCCGAGCGGGGTGGCCCGGGGGTGATCGATCAAAGGGGTCGACGGCTTCGAAGTTGTATCGGATGCATGGGGCCGGGGCAGTGCCGGCGTCGCCGCCGCGGCTGTCGCCTCCGGGGGCGTCCCGCCGGAGACTGCCGAGGGTGCTGGTCGACCCGCGGAACCGCTGGCTGACCCGACCGGCACGCCGGACCCGATCGGCACGCCGGACCCGACCGGCAGGCCGGGCGAGCCGGGAGCACCAGGGCCGCCAGGAACCGTCGGCCGGCCCGGTGTTCCCGGGGTGACCTTCACGATTGGGTCGGTCACCGGCCCAAGGACCGTGACGACCGGAGCCAACACCGGGCGGACGATTCCGACGACCGGAGCCAACACCGGGGCGACCGGAGGGAGCACGCCGGCGACGACCACGACTGGCGCGATCAGCGGCTTCGTCAGTGCCCCGACGATAGGGCCGACCGCTGCCACGACCGGCGCGACCGGTGCCACCACTGGTGCGACCAGCGTCTTCACGACCGGCGTCGCCACCGCACCCACCACCGGCGTCACCGCCGTCACGACCGGCGCCACCACACTCACGACCGGTGCCACCACTGGTGCGACCACCGTCTTCACGACCGGCGTCGCCACCGAACTCACCACTGGCATCACCGCTGTCACGACCGGCGCCGCCACACTCACGACCGGCGCGACCACACTCATGACCGGCGCGACCACCGTCTTCACAACCGGCGCCACGACTGTCACAACTGCCGGCGTCACCACCGGTGCGACGACCGTCTTCACGACCGACACCTGAACCACGCCCGGCGCGGCCAGTTGGTGGACCGACCCCAGGAGACCGGCGACGACCGGCGTCGGCGGGGAAAGGATGGGCGTCTGGGCCGAGGCAGAGGCGGTGAGGGAACCGGCGAGCCACGCGCCCGCGGCCAGGCCGATCACGACGCACGCCCTGGAGGCCGTCCGTCGGAGAGATGATCGCACCTCGCGCTCGTTCGGATCGAACTGCGTCATATCGGTGCACCCCCTCCGTCCGGTCGCGAAGCGTTCGGTTTGATCATCAACTCCCGGGCGACCGCGATTCAGCGCACCTGGGGCAGACTTCACCCGACTCAACGCTAGGGCCAGGAAGGACTGGAGGTCAGAGCAATGCTCACCCGAGGTGAAAACCCCCCGAACGAATGGACCAGCGACTCTTCACAGTGGTGTAAGGAAGGGTGAACGTCCGAGACCTGTCACTCTTCACCCATCCAAGCGCCGAGAGATTTCGGCAAATGGGTGAGTCAAACGGGCGAAAATACGACAGAAGGTCGGACGGGAGACTCCGGGTAGACCTTGTGACGCTGTCAGGCGACCGGCAACGCGACCAGGTCCATGGCTGCGAGATGGGTGCCGAGCTTGGCCAGACCATCGCGGATCCGCGTCTTGACGGTGGAGGCGGGAATGCCAAGGCGCCGGGAGATCTGGGACGACGTCATCGCACCGAAGTAGGTCAGCAGGACGGCCTGACGTTGTTTGTCCGACAGCATTGTCAGCGCTCGGTGGACGGCGACGTTCTGGACCCCCTCGAGCACCTCCTCGACGACGACGTCGGTATCGGGGAGTTGATTCCACTCGGCGTACTGGGTATCGCGCACGCGGCTGGCCTGGCTCTGGCGGATGCGATCGATCGCCTTGCTGCGGGCCAGACGGAGGATCCAGGAGATGGCCGGGCCGCGTGCGGCATCGAAGGAGGCAGCCCGCTGCCAGATGTGCAGGAACGTCTCCTGCGTCACCTCCTCGGCCTGCTGGCGCTCGCGAAGCAGAGTCAGGCACAAGCCGAACACCCGTGCCTCGACCAGGGGGTAAAGAGCATCGAAGGCACGTCGGTCGCCCGCGGCCACCCGGGTCAGCAGCCCATCGAGGGTGGCGCGACGTTCCGTCGGCGAGGGCGTTGCCATCAGGGCGACTTCTGCGTCCTCGACCATTAGTGGAGAAGACATTCACCCTCGATTCGACGCATCCCGCCGGCTTGTCCGACATCCTGATCATGGCCGCAGCCGAGCTACTCGGGGACCCTCAAACTATGCAAAGAACGGAGCCCGTCGCATGGTCTTGTCGTCGTCGTCGTGAACTGTGGCCTGTGTCGGCGGTGGTTGGCAGACCAGCAGAAACCGCCCAGGCTCCGGAGGTCACCTTTCGCGCGGGCGGTTCTGTCGAGCGGACGGGCCGGTGGCCCGGCGGTTGCTACATCTTGGCGGCGCCCTGCCGAATCGCCTCACGGATCCTCGGGTAGGTCCCGCAGCGACAGATGTTGCGGATCCCGTCGAGGTCCGCTTCGGTGATCGGCGCTCCGTTCTTGGACTTCACCAGCGCCACCGCCGCCATGATCTGGCCGGGCTGGCAGTAGCCGCACTGAGCGACGTCGATGTCCAGCCAGGCCTGCTGCATCGGATGCAGGTCGGCGCCCACGGTGGCGGGCAGGCCTTCGATCGTGGTGATCTCGTCCGTCGGCTTGATGTCGGCCACACGCACCGAGCACGGGTTGAACGACTTGCCGTTGATGTGGCTCGTGCAGGCCTTGCAGACATCCAGACCACAGCCGTATTTCGGACCGTGGATGCCCAGCAGGTCGCGGAGAACCCACAGGAGACGGACGTCGTCATCGGTCTCGACGGTGACCTTCTTGCCGTTGACGTTGAAGGTGTGCATGGACATGGGGTTTCCTCAATTTCCGGACGTGAGGCCGTTGGTGGGCTCGAGAGGCAGCGGCGGTTCGAGCGGTAGCGGGGTGAAACCGAGGGCGGCGTTGTGGTTGATCGGGAAACTGCTCGGCATGGTGCCGGTGGCGCGGCCATAGGCGGCTGCGACGGCGGCCATCGAGGCGGCGACTCCGAATTCGCCGACACCGCCCGGGTTTCCGGTCGTCGTCGGCATGACGATGACCTGGATCGTCGGCGGCACGTTCCACTGGCGGGTGTAGTAGTAGTTGTCCCAGCTACCTTCCAGCGGGATGCCGTTCTTGAAGTGCAGGCTCGAAGTGAGCGTCTGGGCGATCCCGTCCATGATGCCGCCGAGCATCTGGGCTTCGATGCCCTTGGGGTTGAGGGCGAATCCGACGTCGACCGCGAAGACGACCTTGGTGACGCGGGGCCCGGTGAAGGCGTCCCTGATCTTGCGGTTGACAGTTGCCGGCGTGCAGTCGATCTCGACCAGGCACGCCGAGACGCCCTTGTATTCGGCGTGAAAGGCGATCCCCTGTGCCGTACCGGCCGGCATGGCGCGACCCCAGTTACCGACCTGCGCGACCTTGTCCAGCACCGCAATGGATCTCGCGTCCTTCAGGAACGCCCGGCGGAACTGGTACGGATCCTGACCGGCGACCTTGGCCAGTTTGTCGACCATGAGCTCGGTGGCCGTACACACGTCAGGTGAGTAGATGTTGCGCGCACTGCTGGTGTGAAAGCCCAGATCCACCTCGTTGAGCAACTGCGTGGTGACCCCGAAGTTGTAGGGCACGTTCGCGGTGAGCTCGAAGACCGTCTCGGAAAAGGTCAGGTTGCCCAGCGGCAGCTGTGCCGCGACCGAGGTGATCGCCTCGCCGAGCCCGTGGGTGAAGTCGGTGGAGACGCTGGTGTGACGCTGTTCAAAGGACACCACGTTGCCGAGCAGGTAGGTGGCCCTGATGCGGGATGTAGCCAGCGGGTGGGTCCGGCCGTGACGAAAATCGTCCGTCCGGTGCCACATCAACTTGACCGGCTTGCCGAGCTTCTGCGAGATCTCGGCGGCCTCGATCGCCGCGTCCCAGAAGAGGTGGCGCCCGAACGAGCCACCGCCCTGCATGACGTGGCAGGTCACCGAGGTCTGCGGCAGTCCCAGCTTCTGCGAGATCGCGGCCTGCGCCGAGATCGGGCTCTTGAGGCTGGACCAGATTTCCGCTCGATCAGAACGGACATCGGCGATGGCGCAATTGGTCTCGAGCGGGCTGTTGCTGCGGAAGTAGAAGGTGAAATCACCGTCCACCGTCTTGGCCAACAGGTTGAGCGGCGGGACGGCGAGGGGGATCTGCGCGGCCCTGACCTCGGCGAGCACCGTTGCGTCGGACTGCTGGTCCTCGGTGCCCGGGCCCCAGGTGACCTGGAGGGCGTCGACGGCATCGATGCACTGGCCGAAGGTGGCCGCCCGGACGGCAACACCCGTCGAGACGATCACGACGTCGGTCACGCCCGGCATCACTCTGACGGCGGCGATGTTGGCCACCGAACGCACCGTGCCGTTGATGGTCGGCGGCCGACACACCATGGTGGGCAGGGCGTTCGGGACGACCAGGTCCATGGTGAAGACCTTCTTGCCGGTAACCGCCTCGAGTGCGTCGACCCGATTCTGTGAGGTGCCGACCAGGGTGAACTGCGACTGCGGCTTCAGCTGCACGGGAAGGCTCACCACCACGGAGGAGGATGCGGCGACCGCGAGGGATCCATAGGTCGCGGTGCGTCCATCGGCCGCCGTGATGACGCCGTTCTTGACCGTCAGGGTCGAGACGCCGACCCCGAACTTCGCGGCGGCGGTGGCCACCAACCGCGCGCGGGCGGTCGCGGCGGCGACCCGGACAGGCGTGTAGATCGACCGGATCGTGTTGGAGCCGCCGGTCAGCTGGTTGATCAACAACTCCGGGCGGGCGTCGGCGAGGGTCACGGCCACCTTGTCGAGGGGCAGGTCCATCTCCTCGGCGATCAGCATGCCGACCGAAGTGGTGATGCCTTGCCCGACCTCGGCACGGGGCATCGCAAACGATGCGGTGCCATCTGCGTTGACCTGGATGGAGATGAGGCCGGACGTCGGTGCAGCCGCCAAATTCAGGAGGTCACCCAGATCGAACAGGTCGGAAGGCTCGGGAGCGGAAGGGATGGAGGCCGCCGCCTGGTTGCCACGGAACCCCGATGTGCCGAGTTCGGCAGCGACGACCAGGGTCGGTGCGGCGAGCAGATAACCGAGAAAACGCCTGCGGCTGAAGCCGTCCGCCGCGGGTGACTCCCCGAAATCGGCGGGAAGACCGTCAGCCGGGAGGTCATCTCCCGGCCTGGCGGCAGTGGCGCGGAATTTCTTGCGGGACTGCTGTGAACGTGTCGCCATTGACTGTCCTCCGAACACTCTTCCAGCCGCTGGAGCGGCCGGTCTGTCCTGATTTGCATCCAGCTTCCCCTTCGCGACGCAAAGAGTCAACACTGACTGTAAGACTCGTAGACCTCTACGACTGGTCGCCGATAAATGCCTATTCGTTGCCCCGAGAGGGGTCGATGGGTCGGATGCCGAGATTTTTTGGGACGTTCCTGGAAGCCCCGTCCGGACGTTCCCGCCACGAGATTCTTCCGGCCGTGCGGCAGTCCGCTCTGACCGTCCGTGCGCGCATCGGGACTGCCGGTGCCACGATCACGACAGCCCGGCTACTGGCAGAGAAGATCTCTCGTCATCTGCGCCCAGTACTGCAGGTGAGGGTCGGTCGGTGGATTCCGGCCCTGGAAGGAGTACGTCATCGAGGTGCCACGCATGCTCGAGAGCAGGATCTCGCGCACCAGCGGGTAACGGGGATGCGCTGAGAAGACCGGACCGAACGTGACGTCGACGGTGTGGTAGATGCTCTGGTAGAGCACACGCTCGCTCGGGCCCAGCGCCGCGCGCAGGTCCTGGTTGTGCCGGGCGGCGATCCACAGCTCCATCTCGGCCCAGAAGTAGGGTTGGTGGAAATCGAGCCACACCCGGGCGATCGCCTGCTCGATCCGGGCTGGATCTTCGGGGGATGCGGTGACCGACTCCCGTGCGTCGTTGCGAAGTTCGGCCAGGCGGCCGGCGGCGAGGTGGTGGACAGCTCCGATCAGCAGCAGATCGCGCGAAGCGAAATGGTGCAGCAGTCGCCCGCGCGACACCCCGGCCAACTCCTGGATCTTCAGGGTCGACGCGCCCGAGTAGCCGTATTCGATCAAGCAACGCACCGCGGCGTCCAGGATCTTGTCGCGACTGACCTGGCTGCGCCGCTGCTGGGTCGTCAACGGGACGAGCGGGGCCAAGGGGGTCAGCGGGGTCAATGAGGCCAGCGATGTCCGCGGTTTCGCTGAGACATCCGGGATCGTCACCGGCCGAGGCGCTTGGCTCACCCGCCGATGGTAGTCGGCCGGATCCCGAACCTGCCCGGCAATCGCCCTGACGACGGCTCCGGACAGCTCCCGAAGGATCCGCGGGCGTCTCGACGAGGGAATCCGGTTGATCGAGTGTGACGAGGTGGTCGCCTCGGTCGGGCCGATCCAGTGCGTCACGTTGGTCGACCGGACGCGACGTGGTCGACCGGACGCGCTACGGATGGAGACCCGTTGCCCGAGAGCGCGGCTTCAGAAGGGTAGGCAGCTTCAGAAGGGTGGGTCATCGCTGTCTCCCAGCACATCGAGGAGTCGGTCGCCGCCGACTTCCGGTACTGGCGGCGGCACGGTCTTGGTGGGCCTTCGGGATCGTTCGAGTAGGGCGGCGATTTGGAAGGTTTCGGTGAGGTCGGCTTTTTCGCGGGTGGCGGCGTCGAAGTCGGCCGGGTCGAATTGGTGGCCGTCGGTGTCGAACTGTCTGCCGGCGATGAAGTCCCGTTTGCGTTGCTCGACGGGGTCCAGCGCGGTGCGCAGGGTGGCCAGCCTGCGCAGGGAATGTTCCCGGGCCTGTCGGCGCAGGATCCGGTAGGTGGTGATCTCGACGCTGCCGGGGTGCGGGATGGTGACGGGGTCCTCCAGTTCGGTGTTCGGCTCGATCCAGTCGACGCCGGCCGGGACCACCGGGATCGTCGGTCCGAAGACGGTCGGGCCGATGATCACCCTCGTCTCGTCCGGTTCGGTGTCCGCCGGGCCTGTTGCCCGGCCCGGGGCAGTCTTCTCCCCAGGGTCGGTGATATTCGTTTCGGCGGTGGGTCTCTGATCGGTCGCGACCTGATCGGTCGCGACCTGGGCGGTGGTGGCGGCTGGTCGGAGCCACTCCCCGGGCAGGGTGAACTCCCGCGGATGGGAGATGGCGTGGTGGCCGGTGTTGGTGGTCCACCGGATCGACAGGTCCGGTTGCAGCTGCGGCGTCCAATCCGTGTGGTGCTTCAACAGATGATGCCACGTGCACAACGAAATACTGTTGCACAACAACGTCTTCCCACCTCGGGTGGGATCCTGGTGGTCGAACGGGTCCAGGTGGTCGATGTCGCACTTCCACGCCGGCATCGCACACCCGGCCATCCGGCACGTCCCGGACAACACCACCACCTGATCGCACAGTTGCTGCCCGGGCCGATAGGTCAACGCCCCGACCGCAGTGGCCGTCCCGGTCACCGGATCCACCCCGACGGCGGTCAACGTCCCCCACGACACGGCGATCTGGCGCAGCAGCTGCGCGGTGATCACCCCATGCCCATCCAGCTGCCCGGGCAGATCATCCCACCCGATCACCGTCGACCACGCCCCCGTCACATTCAGGTGCGGCCGGCGGCCGTGCCGTGACAACGCCCGCGCCCACCGCCCCGCCCGATCAGCGAGATCCACCCCGCCGGAGACAGACCCGACCGGGCGACCCGCGGGAGCTGCGTCGTGGGGAGCAGCGTCGTGGGGAGCAGCGTCGTCCGGGTCGGTCCGTTCACCCATGTCGGGCTCAGCCGTGCCAGCCGGAGCAGCAGGCCCGGCAGGCCCGGCAGGCCCGGTGGGCGCAGTGTCGGTGGCGGTGGCGTGTTCGGCGCGGGCGATCAGGCCGTGCAGATCCACGAACCCGAACGTCAACAACTCCCGGGCGATGTCGGCGACCGCATCAGCGCGACGCTGATCCACGCTCCGGGCATCAAGTCCCTTGTTCGCATCGGCGATCAGATCGATCAACGTGAACACCATCACCGCCGCCTCCGCCGGCAACAGGGCGTTGATGATCCCCATCCCGTCCCGATCCCGCCGGTGCGTCACACCCCGGTCGGCCACCGCTTTGACCCGCCGGTGCTCCGCCGCCGCCGGGTCGGCCAGGATCACCTCCCGGTCCACGATCGTCTCCAACCGCGCCTTGGACCGGCCCTTCACACACCGCAAAATCCGCCGCTCCACCTGGCGGCACACCTGCGGCGACAGCACCGCGGTCCGGTCCACGATCATCCGGACCCGCCCCACATCCACCCGCCCCGCCCACAACGCATCCAACGTCCCGGGGCAGCGCCGTTTCCAGCCGCATCGACTGCCCGATCCGGATCTTCGCCGTCACCGGCGACCAGTCCAACACCGCCGCCACCTCCGTGGCCGCCACCCCGATGCTGCGGTCGCAGGTCAACTCCGCCACCACTACCGGATCCACCAGCCCGTCCGGTCCGCGGCCCTGCCCGGCCTTGTCCACCAGAGCGGCCACCAACGCGGTGACATCCCCGCAACGGTGCGGGCGCCCCAACTCCGCCAACAACCGGGCCTGCAACGCATTCACATACGCCAACAACCGTTCAGCGGTGATCACCGCATCGACCAGATCAGAAGGGGACAACGCAGCCGGATCAACAGCAGCCAACACCGCCAACGACCCGACCCCGGGCAGACCCGCAGCAGCGACCGCCACCGCAGAACCACCGCCCGCCACCCGCACCACCACCGCCCACACCCCCCAGCAATCCAGCAATTCCCCGAACATCTGTACCGGGTAGCTGCTTGAGTAAAGTTCAGAACGGGACGTCCACTGCTGCAACAGGATTGCGCAGTTCAGCGAGCGGGTGTGGGTCTGTGTTCACGGCCTGCTGCAACAGTCGGTAGAACAAAAGCCCGCGACTCTTCGAGGTGCGTCGGTTGAACCGGAATGTGTATTCGTCCAGGTAGTAGGCCAGGTGCTCCTGGGAGACCGCGTAATGCAGGGTGCCGGTCAGCCAGCGTTTGAGCAGCGAGGCGACCATGTGGACGCCGGGGAGGTTGATGTGGGCGGGCTCGGCGCTGTCGGTCCCGACGAACGCGACGTGCTCGTAGCCGGCCGCGGTCAGCTTCTTCAGGTAGTTGGCGCCATCGGTTCTGACCGTTGATCCTTTGGCGATGACGCGGTCGGCGAAGCCGAGCATGCTGACCGATCGGGCTGTCTCGGCCAGCTCGATGCGGACCCTGCCCAGCTTGCGGCCGGGGATCGATTCCACTGCGATCATCGCCGCGGTGTGGTCCTTCACGCCGCCTGCGCGGCCGCGAGACTCGTTGCCGATGAACACTTCATCTAACTCCACCACACCGGAGAGCAACTCCCGCTCGGGGCGGACCATCGCCCGGCGTAGCTTCTGCAGCCACGCCCACGCTGTTTCGTAGGATCCGAAACCCAGCACCCGCTGCAGACCTTGCGCGGACATCCCGTTCTTCTGCGAGGTGATGAACCAGATCGCCGCGAACCACGTCGACAGCGGCGTCCGGAGCCGGTGGAAGATCGTGCCGGCGGTCACCGACGTCTGCCGGCCACACCTGGTGCACATCCATTTCGCCTTCGCCGTACGCCAACCGCCGGGCGCCCCGCACACCGGACACACAAACCCCTGGGGCCACCGCAGACGCTCCAGATACGCCAGACACGACGAGTCATCCGGGAACCACTCCAGCAACTCCTGAAAGGTCCGGGGGTAATCGACACCACCGACCGGGTAGGCACACACTGGCTCTGACATGGCCAAATACAACTTGACTCAAGCAGCTACCCAGTACGTTTGTTCGCAGTCTACCTGCTGAGCTGTATGGACACCAGCCTGGAACCCCGCAACTTCATCCATGCAGAGGCGCTACTGGGGCCGATGGGACAGCTGTTCACCACAGTGACCGGTCTCGACCGACCGCGGGGTAGAGAGCCGCCGGTCACGAGTTCTCCCCGTGGAGGAAACTTGAAAGGGCGGGTTATGTCCTCGTCGGCGGTCCGTCAGTGACCCGCTTCTCGTGGTCGGTGGGCTACTCCGACAGTCCGGACCGCCAGGCCGTTCTCGGGTGGACGGCGAAGCCTGCGCACGCCATGTTGCGCAGGCTCGGGGAACCCGGCGCTGCGGTGGCCGCGGCGAGCTTCACCCCCCGACGGCCCAGGTCACGTGTGGCCAGGGCCGCCTGGAACGCGCGGAGCAGCGCGGTCTGCGCACCTGATCCACGGTGGGGCGCGAGCGTCGCCGCTCCGCCGAGCACCAGGCCGTCGTCGTGCCGGGACGTCGCCGCGCCGGCGACACCGCTGCGGTCGGCGGCCCCGAAGGCCACGCGTGTGCGGTCGTGCAGCGCACGTGGCGCCGGCAGCGGGCACCGAGGATTCGCACGCCGGTTGCTGTTCGTCACGATGACCCTCGATGCGTCCGGCCGAACTGTCCGACGTGTTCCGATTTGGCCCGGTGGTGGCTACTCCGACCCTTCACCGCCGGCGGCTGATCAAGCGCGCGTGCTGGACTGCGCTACCTGCGCAGGAGTTCGTCGCCGCCGCCCAGTTGCGCCTGCAGTCGGTGACGGCGATCGCCGGCGGCTTCCGCAGCGGGCGTCGAGGTTCTAGTTCCGGCCGGGTGCGCATGGTGTCGCCCGACGGCCTCATCGCGATCAAGAACCGCCGCCACACGCACCTACCAGATCCGGACCCGATCAGCTGGGTCCAGCCACATCTCGTCGCCCTCGGCGACACCGAACGCGTCGTAGAACTCGTCGAGGTTGCGGACCACCTGGTTGCAGCGGAACTCCGGCGGGGAGTGCGGATCCAGCGTCAGCCGACGTTGGACCTCAGCCGGACGGGTCTGCGTACGCCAGGCCCTGGCCCAGTTGAGAAACAGCCGCTGCGCTCCGGTTTCACCGTCGATCGGCTCCGGCATCACACCGCCGAGCGACAACAGCCAGGCCTGGTAGGCGATCCCGAGACCACCGAGGTCACCGATGTTCTCGCCGATCGTCAACGCACCGTTCACCTTCTTGCCGTCGGCACCGGCGGGGGACAGGTGCGAGTACTGGTCGATCAGCTTCCCGGTCAGCGCATCGAAGGCCTCCCGGTCGGCGCCGGTCCACCAGTCCTTCAGCGCCCCGGTACCGTCGATCTTCGATCCCTGGTCGTCGAACCCATGACCGATCTCATGTCCGATGACAGCCCCGATCGCGCCGAAGTTGGTCGCGTCGTCAACCTGCGGATCGAAGAAGGGCGGATGGAGAATTGCGGCAGGGAAGACGATCTCGTTCATCCCGGGGTTGTAGTAGGCGTTCACCGTCTGGGGGGTCATGAACCACTCGTCGCGATCGACCGGTGACCCGATCTTGGCGAACTCGCGATCCAGCTCGACGGCCGACGAACGATGGGAGTTGCCGACCAGGTCGTCCGGCACGATCACCAGACCTTCGTAGTCGCGGAACTTCGGCGGATAGCCGACCTTCGGGGTGAACGCCGAGAGCTTTTCCAGCGCCCGAACTTTGGTCTCCTCCGTCATCCACGGCAACGCAGAGATGTTCTGCCGGTAGGCCTGCAGCAAATAGTCGACCAACTCGTCCATCCGGGCCTTGGATTCCGCCGGGAACGTCTTCTCGACGTAGATCCGCCCGAGGGCCTCGCCCACCGCACCCTCTACCATGCTGATGCCGCGCTTCCACCGGGGCCGCAACTCCGGCGTGCCGGAAAGGGTCCGACCGTAGAAATCGAAGTTCTCCTGGACGAAGGCATCCGACAGCAACGGCGCGGTGCTGCGAATCGTCCGCCAGCCCAGCCAGTGTTTCCACTGCGGAAGCCGATCGTCGGTGAACAACTCGCCCAGCAGCGTCAGGTACGGCGGCTGCATGACGATGACGTGCTCGATCACCGACTCCGGAGCACCGAGACCGGCCAGCCAGGCACGCCAGATATCGCTCGGCAGGAGATCGGCCAGGCCCGCTGCGTCCATCGGGTTGTGGGTGAGCGAGCGGTCCCGACTGCGCACCCGGTCCCAGTGGGCCCCGGCCAGTTCGGTCTCCAGCGAGATCACCGAGTCCGCGGTGGTCTCCGGGTCG
This sequence comes from Nakamurella sp. PAMC28650, assembly GCF_014303395.1. Lineage (GTDB taxonomy): Bacteria > Actinomycetota > Actinomycetes > Mycobacteriales > Nakamurellaceae > Nakamurella. The sequence goes on along the minus strand of NZ_CP060298.1, from coordinate 1,160,554 downwards.
ACGATGCCGGCGAGCGTCATCATCGTCAGGACATGCTTGCGGTAGGCGATCCGGATCTCCGCGTACTGGTCCTCGCGGTAGAACGACTCGTCGGGCAGCCCGAGACCACCCTGGTAGAACTCCAGCGTGTAGCGATCAGGCTGATCAGGGTCGGTGTCGACGCCGAAGCCGAACATGCCCGACACCCCGTCGCGCTGCAGCGCGCCCAGCAACGTGGCAAACTCGACCCGGTCGGTGACGGCCTCGATCTGTCGGAGGCGCGCCTCGACCGGGGCCCCGCCCCTGGCCTCCACGGTTTCGACATCCATGAAACTGGTGAACAGATCACCGATCAACTGCTGTGCCGAACCGGACTCGCCCGACTTCGCCGCCGCGTCCTGCACGATCTCCCGGCAGATGGCCTCCGACTGGTCGCGCATCTCCTGGAAGGCTCCGTGGATGGACTGGTCGGACGGGATCGCGTCGGTCCTCAGCCAGTCGCCGTTGACGTGGCGGAAGAGGTCGTCCTGAACGCGAACGGCGTCGATTGAGGTCATCTTCGAAAGGCTCCTAGCACTAGCGGGACAGCAGCATCGTCATACCGAACGTTACTCAAGAGATGAAGGAACGCGCATGAAGCGGATCGCAGTGACCGGCGGCAGCGGCAAACTCGGCCGGGCGGTGGTCACCCACCTGTTGGACAGCGGCTACGAGGTCGTCAACCTCGACCGCGCCCCCTCCCCCGAGACCAGGGCCCTCTACGTCAAGGTCGATTTCACCGACTACGGCCAGACGTTCGAGGCGTTGCACGCGATCGACGACCGTTACGACCACCTCGACGCGGTGGTCCACCTGGCCGCCATCCCGGCGCCGGGACTGATCACCAATTCGGCGCTGTTCGAGAACAACATCACCAGTACGTATCACGTCTTCGCAGCCGCGAAAGCAGCCGGCATCAAGAGGGTCGTCTGGGCCTCCAGCGAAACCGTGCTCGGCCTCCCGATGGGACCCGACAGCCCGCCGCCGTACCTACCGGTCGACGAGGAGTACCACCCTCGTCCGGAGTCGTCCTATTCGCTGTCCAAGACGCTGGAAGAGGAGATGGCGCTGCAGTTCTGCCGCTGGGATCCGGCCCTGACGATGATCGGCCTGCGCTTCTCCAACGTGATGGCGCCGGAGGACTACAAGGTCTTCCCGTCGTTCGACGCCGATCCGAGCGTGCGGCAGTGGAACGCCTGGGGCTACATCGACGCACGCGATGGTGCGCAGGCCGTGCGACTCGCCGTGGAGGCCGAGCTGAAGGGCCGGGAGATCTTCGTGATCGCCAACGCGGACACGGTGATGTACCGCTCCAGCGCCTCTCTCGCGGCCGAGGTCTTCCCGGGAGTCGAGGTGCGCAAGAACCTCGGCGAGCACGAGACGCTGCTGTCCATCGACAAAGCGCGCAGACTGCTCGGCTTCGATCCGCAGTTCAGCTGGCGTCGCGAGGTCTGACGTCCGTACCGGGCGAACGTTAACGCCGGGCGAACGTCCATGCCGGCGCATACAGTGGTCGGCATGACCAACGACGATGGGCAGAACGCACTCAGCACCAAGGGCGCGTATGTCTCCGGTGGCAAGGAATTCACCCGGGACACCAACTACATCGCCACCCGTATCACTGCGGACGGCCGTGACGGCTACCCCGTCGAGGCCGGCCGCTACCGGCTGGTGGTCGCGCGGGCCTGCCCGTGGGCGAACCGCGCGATCATCGTCCGGCGCCTGCTGGGGCTGGAGAACGCACTGTCCATGGGCATCTGCGGCCCCACCCACGACGTGCGGAGCTGGACCTTCGATCTCGACCCCGGCGGCGTCGATCCCGTCCTGGGCATCGAGCGCATCCAGGACGCCTACTTCGCCCGGTTCCCGGACTACCATCGCGGTATCACGGTGCCGGCGATCGTCGAGATCGCGACCGGGCAGGTCGTCACGAACGACTACCCGCAGATGACGTTGGACCTGTCCACGCAGTGGACGGAGTTCCACCGCGCCGGCGCCCCCGACCTGTACCCGGAACCGTTGCGCGCCGAGATTGACGAGGTGGCCCATCGGATCTTCACCGAGGTCAACAACGGCGTCTACCGTTGCGGGTTCGCCGGTAGCCAGGCGGCCTACGACAAGGCCTACGACCGGCTCTTCACGGCGCTGGACTGGCTGACCGAACGCTTGACGCACCAACGCTTCCTGGTCGGGGACACCATCACCGAGGCCGACGTCCGGCTGTTCACGACCCTGGCCCGGTTCGACCCGGTCTACCACGGTCATTTCAAGTGCAACCGGCAGAAGCTGGCCGAGATGCCGGTGCTCTGGGCCTATGCCCGAGATCTCTACCAGACGCCCGGTTTCGGTGACACCACCGACTTCGACCACATCAAGAAGCACTACTACAAGGTCCACATCGACATCAACCCGACGCAGATCGTGCCGGACGGCCCCGACCTGTCGAACTGGCTGGACCCGCACGATCGGGCGAGCCTGGGCGGGCGACCGTTCGGGGACGGGACGCCACCCGGTCCGCCGATCCCGTCCGAACGGGTCCCGGTCGGACACAGTGCACAGGTCGCCGCCGGGAGCTGATTCGGGCATCCACCGGGGTAGCCTCGCGCGGTGGGAGAACGCGGGGGTACGGTCCGGCCGACCGCCCGCGCTGTCGGTGGCCGCTCGGTGCTCCTCGTCCTCGTCTGGGCGGCCGGCGCCCTCACCTTCTTCCGTCGGCCGATCTTCAGCGGATTCCGGTTCATCACCGGCGACAACGGTGACACCCGCCTCATCATCTATCTGCACGAGCACTGGCTCCAGGTACTGCGCGGCCTCTCGTCCTGGCGGGACCCGTCGTTCTTCTTCCCGACCAGCGACACGCTCGGGTACTCCGATACCTTCATCCTGAACGAACTGTTCTACGCGCCGCTTCGTCTGGCCGGCCTGGACATCTACCTCGCCTATCAGGGAACGCTGATCCTGCTCAGCCTGGTCGGGTTTCTCGGCTCTTATTTTCTGTTGCGAAGGGTTCTGCCGCAACGTCAGCTCTGTGCGGTATTGGCTCTGACCTTTGCATTCTCGAACATGCTGTACGTCCAGGCCGGCCATACCCAGCTCTACTCCGTCTACTGGCTGCCGACCGTGGTCCTGCTGGTGCTCCGTGCGCGGACCGAGCGGAGGAAGGACCTCCTTCCCGCATTCCTGGCCGGCCTGCTGCTCGGGCTGCTGTTCCTGTCGACCTTCTACGTGTCCTGGTTCTTCGTGCTGAGCGCTCTGCTGTGGCGCATCCTGCGCTGGGCGCTGGCGCCGGGTCGGACCGCGTGGCGCACGGGTATCCGGCTCTTCCTGGCCGACCACCGCAGGAGGGTTGCGGTCTTCACCCTCGGTGCAGCAATCGGCGGAATTCCCTTTCTGATTGTGTATCTCCCCAACCTCGGCGCCGGCGGTCGCTCGCTGGCAGTCGCCCTCGGGTACGCCTCGGAGCCGAGGGACATCGTCAATACCGGTGCCCGCAACTACTTCTGGGGTCCACTCACCCGCAGTGTCTTCGGTTCCTCGCCGCGCATCACCAACGGCGAGCTCGGTTTCGGCCTGACGCCCGTACTGCTGGTTGCGCTGATCGCTGCGACAGCGTATTTGCTGCAGCGATCTCATTTCTTCCGCCGATCCAACAGGAGCGTCGATGATCCGGCCGGCGCCGCGCCAATGGCGACCGCCATTACCTGCTGGGTGATGATCCTGCTGCCGATGAAATTCTTCGGTGCCTCGCTGTGGGCCGTCGTCTGGCTGGTCGTGCCGGGAGCGCGGGCGATCAGGGCCATCGATCGCATAGGGGTGATCGCGGGTCTGCTGGCACCCCTGGTCGTCGCCTTCGTGATCGCCGACGTCCTGCGACGGGCTGACCAACGGCGCGGTGACATCCGGCAGCGCGCTACCGGACGACCGGGAGTCCGTCGAGGACTCGTGGTCGGATCGGCTGCCATCGTGCTGCTGGTGGCCCTGGAACAATTCAACATCGGGAAGAATGCGGGCATCGACCGGTCCGCGGAATTGGGCGCCGTGGCCGCCGTCCCCCTGCCGTCCCCGGCCTGTCGAGCGTTCTACCTGACGATCGCGGAGGACCACCCTCCGTTGGCGTTCGTCTCCAGCATCGACGCCATGCTGATCTCCCAGGCCATCACCTCCCGGGGCGGCCGCGCCGTCCCCACCATCAACGGGTTCTCCGGTCAGTTCCCGCCCGGATACGGCTCGGTCGCCGACCCCGGCAGTAGCACCTACGACGCCGACGTGCGTGCCTGGATCGCCTCGCACGGCCTGTCCGCCGGCATGTGCAGCTACGACCCCGTCGCCCGGCGCTGGGCCGGATGAAATCCCGGCCCGCGCATCGGAACGGTAAGCTACCTGTCATCAGCCGGACACGCAACGGGACCAAGCTGCGTGGGTGGACAACACCGGATCGAGCGAGAGGAAGTCGGTCGAGGTGGACCAGCCGGAGGCCGACGGGTTCGAGCCGCAGTTCGGCGAGGAGCGCATGCGACTGGCCCAGTCGTCCTCCATGGCCAGTCCCTGGCGGCTCTGGGGGCCGTACGTCTCCGGGCGCCAATGGGGCACCGTCCGCGAGGACTACTCCGAGAACGGCGACGCCTGGTCGTCCTTCCCGTTCGACCAGGCGCATGCGCGGGCCTACCGCTGGGGGGAGGACGGGCTCGGCGGCATCTCCGACCGATTCGGCTTCCTGAACTTCTCCGTCGCGCTGTGGAATCACCGGGACCCGATCCTCAAGGAGCGGCTCTTCGGCCTGACCAACAACGAGGGCAACCACGGTGAGGACGCCAAAGAATACTGGTGGGCCGTCGACGGAACCCCTACACACAGCTGGATGCAGTGGCTCTACCGCTATCCCCAGGCCGAGTACCCCTACCAACGTCTCCGGGACGAGAACCGCAGGCGCGGCCGGCAGGAGCGCGAGTACGAGCTCGGCGACACCGGCATCCTCGACGAGGACCGGTTCTTCGACGTCCAGATGACCTACGCGAAGGCGGGACCGGAGGACCTCTGCATCACGATCACGGCGACGAACCACGGGCCCGAAGCCGCGCCGCTGGACATCCTGCCCCAGATCTGGCTCCGCAACACCTGGGCCTGGGGGCGAGACCGTCGTCGCCCCACCATCAGTCAGCTGCAGCCGCCGACCCTGACGGTGGGTGGACTCGAAGCGGTCGAGGTCGAGCAAGGATTCCTCGGCCACTATTTCCTGGCCGCCGAGGGCAGCCCCGATGTGCTGTTCTGCGAGAACGAGACGAATGCCGTCGCACTGTTCGGCGCGTCGCAGAATCCGGCCCCCTTCACCAAGGACGGCGTCAACAACCGCGTCATCAAGGGCGACAAGAAAGCGGTCAACCCGGCCCTGGAAGGCACCAAGGCTGCCTTCTGGTACCGGTTCCCGAGCATTCCGGCCGGCGAGAGCGTCGAGGTCAAGCTACGTCTGTCCACCTCGTCACCGACGAAGGCGACATTCGGCGAGTCCTTCGCCGCCACCAACTCAGACCGTCTGGCCGAGGCCGACGACTTCTACGAAGGCGTGATCAACCAGCAGATCTCGGTCGCGGACCGGCACGTTGCGCGTCGGGCCTACGCCGGCTTGCTGTGGGGCAAGCAGCTCTACCGCTACGACGTCGACCAGTGGATGAAGGGCGATCCCAACGCACCGGCTCCGGCCTCCCGTCGGAACCATGATGCGAGAAACGCTCACTGGACGCAGATGTCACTCGCCGACATCATCTCGATGCCTGACGAATGGGAGTATCCCTGGTTTGCAGCCTGGGATCTCGCCTTCCATACCATTCCGCTCGCCCACGTCGATCCGGCATTCGCCAAGGAACAGCTGGTCCTGATGTGCCGGGAGTGGTCGATGCATCCCAATGGCCAACTACCCGCCTACGAGTGGGAGTTCGGGGACGTCAACCCGCCGGTGCACGCCTGGGCCGCCTGGCATGTCTATCGCATCGACGGCTACCGCGACCGGGAGTTCCTGGTCCGGGTCTTCACCAAGTTGCTGCTCAACTTCGCCTGGTGGGTGAACCGCAAGGACTCCAACGGCTCCAACATCTTCGAGGGCGGTTTCCTGGGGATGGACAACATCGGCCTGTTCAATCGCAGCGCGCCGTTACCACCCGGGTTCCGCCTCGAGCAGTCCGATGCCACCAGCTGGATGGCGTTCTACTGCCAGCAGATGTTCAAGATCGCTCTGGAGCTGTCGCGCTACGACAAGTCCTGGGACGACGTGGCCACCAAGTTCCTCGAACACTTCCTGTCCATCGCGCAGGCCATGAACACCTTCGGCTCGCGCAACATCTCGCTCTGGCACGAGGAGGACGGGTTCTTCTACGACGTCCTGGTGCAACCGGACGGGACCGCGCCCCACATGCGGGTCCGCTCGATGGTCGGCCTGCTGCCGATCCTGGGCGCCACCGAGGTGCCGGCCTGGATCACCGAGGACTGCCCCGACGTGACGGCCAGACTCCGCTGGCTGCAACGTCGTCGGCCGGAGCTGATGGGACCCTTGCTCTCCCGCACCGGCGACGGCAGCCGGAAGATGCTGCTCTCGCTGGTCGACCCGGAGCGTCTCCGCCGGATCCTGGAGCGGATGTTCGACACCGAGGAGTTCCTGTCCCCCTTCGGGATCCGGTCGCTCTCGGCGGCCGCCAAGGATGTGGTGACGGCCGAGATCGGCGGCCAGCAGGTCTCCATCGGGTACGAGCCGGGCGAGTCGCAGACGGCGATGTTCGGCGGTAACTCCAACTGGCGTGGCCCCGTCTGGTTTCCGGTCAACGTGCTGCTGGCCGACAAGCTCCGCACTTACGGGCGCCATTTCGGTGACTCCTTCCAGATCGAGATCCCCACCGGCTCAGGCAATCTCAAGAACCTGGTACAGGCCGCCGACATCGTCGACGGCGGACTGACCGCCCTGTTCCGCCCCGTCGACGGACGTCGCCCGGCCGACGGGAAACGGATCGAGTCCAGCGACAACCCGCTGTGGCAGGACCATCCCACGTTCAGCGAGTACTTCGACGGAGACACCGGAGAGGGCCTGGGAGCCACCCATCAGACCGGCTGGACGGCCCTCGTCGCGCACCTGGTGAACCCGCGCCTGCCCCCCGATCCCCGCTCCCGCGGCTGGGCCTGACGACCTCTCGGAGCCGGGGCCTCAAGAGGGGTTGAAGTAGGTCTCCAGCAGGCGCAACCAGATCTCGCTGACCGTCGGGTACGACGGCACCGCATGCCACAGTTCCTCCAGCGTGACCTCTCCGATGATCGCCACCGTCGCGGCGTGCAGCAGATCGGAGACATCGGGCCCCACGAAAGTGGCACCCAGCAGGGTGTGCCTGTCCTCGTCGATGACCAGTTTGGCGTTGCCCACGTAGTTGTCCCGCTGCAGCGACGTGCCGGCCAACCACGCCAGGTCGTATTCGACGGTCCTGACGTTGAAACCCTGCTCGCGGGCCTGCGCCTCGGTCGGACCGACCGAGGCCACCTCCGGATCGGTGAAGGTGACCTGCGGGACGACACCGTGGTCGGCAGTGTCGGTGGTCCACGGTGAGTCGACCGACCTGCCCTCCGCGCGCGCCGCGATGATCGCCCCGCAGATCCTGGCCTGGTACTTGCCCATGTGCGTCAGCAGCGCGCGACCGTTGAGATCACCGATGGCGTAGAGCCATTCACCCTCGACACCCTGGACGGTGAGGTGATCGTCCACCTCGACGTAGCCGTGGTTGTCCGCCGTGGCCTGCGCGAGGGAACCGATGGTCTCCAGACCGATGTCCCGGCTGACGGGCACGCGGCCCGTCGCGACCAGGACCTCGTCGACCGTCACCGACTGATCGCCGAAGGACACGGTCACCTCGCCGCCGTGGATGTTGCCCTCACCGGTGGCCTGCGGGTCGAGTCGGTGGACTGCGTCGACCCGTGCGTTCAGGTGGACCGTCACGCCGTTCTCCCTGAACCGACTCACCACGAGGTCTCCTGCGAAGTCCTCGTTGCGCGCCAACAGCTTCGGGGCCGAGCCGATGATGCTCAGCTCGTCGACACCCAGTCCCTTCAACCAGGTGGCGGCCTCGCAGGCAACCACGCCGCCGCCGATGACGGCGACCCGGCGGGGGATCTGGTGGATGTTGGTGGCGTCCCGGGAGATCCACGGAAGCGCCTCGCGCAGGCCCGGAATCGGGGGGACCGCCGCAGTGGTGCCGGTATCGAGCACGACGGCCAATCGGGCGCGGATGGTCCGCACCGAACCGTCCGGCCGGGTCACCTCGACGGTCTTCTCACCGGCCACCCGCCCGTGGCCACGGATCACGTCGATCCCGATGCCCACGGCCCAGTCCACCTGCGACTTGTCGTCGTGGTGATTGACGATTCGGTCGCGGCGTTCGAGAACGGCTGCGGCATCGAGAGAATGATCCCCGACGATGCTCTGCACGCCGGGAAGGTTCCGCGCGTTGTCCAGAACCGAGATCGGGCGCAGCAGGGCCTTGCTCGGCATGCAGGCCCAGAACGAGCACTCGCCGCCGACCAGCTCCTTCTCGATGATGACGGCGGTGCGGTCGCTGCCCTGGGTCGCGTACTGGGCGACGTTCTCACCGGGCGGCGCCCCGCCGATGATGACGACGTCCCACTCGTCCTGCAGCACTGCATCGGTGTCCGGCATGGAGAAACGGTAGCCCTGCCGCCGGAGCGCCGAGCATGCGGGACGTCCGAGTACCCCACAGGAGGAGGACGGTTCAGTCGATCGTCAGGATGATCTTGCCGCGGACGTGACCGGACTCGGACAGCCGGTACGCGTCGGCAGCCTGCTCCAGTGGAAAAACCTTCTCGATGGGGATCTGGACCGTGCCGTGCTCGACGGCTTTCACGGCTTCCCGCAGTGCGTCCTCGAACCCGGGCTCGCTGCCATCGGTGATGACGACACCTGGCCCGCTGGCCTCGAAGTCGGCGATCGTGACGATCGGGCCGCCAGGGACCACGAGCTCCAACGACCCGGCGATGACGCCTGCCCCGGAGCAGTCGATCACCGAGTTGATCGGAGCCGTGGCCACGGCACGGACCCGGTCTTCCCAGCCGTCGCCGTAGAGCACCGGGATGGCGCCGAGGGAGGCCAGGTAGTGCTGGTTGGCTGCGCCCGCGGTACCGATGACCCCGGCGTCCCTGGCCCGGGCCAGTTGGGTCACGAAGACTCCGACACCACCGGTCGCCGCGTGCAACAGCAGCGTCTGACCCTCGCGGACGTGCGCCAGGGTGATGACCCTGATCGCGGTGGTGCCCGCCACCTTGATACCGGCGCCGGTGACGGAGTCGATCGAGTCCGGCAGGGCTACCACCAGGGCCCCGGCAAAGTCGCAGATCGCTCATGTCGGGCTGTTTTAGCTGGTCAGCACGAGTTTGAGTGGTCGGTGGGGGTCTCGGGCGTGATGTCGGACGGCTTCTGCGATGTTGCGGGCTCCGTCCAGTCGAAGAAGTCCGATGGCCAGGTTTCGTAGTGTGGCCATGACCTGGGGTCCGTTGCCGGTGCGGGCCTGGGACAGGTCTTCACCGAAGGTGACGTCCCGGACCCAGTGCAAACGGTTTTCAATCGACCAGTGTCCTCGGAGCCAGGTGCCCAGCTGCGCGGCGGACGCCTGGGTCGGGTGCAGGTCGGTGACCGCGTAGACGGTCTCGGTATGCCACTTCTTGGATCGGATCGACCGGACTTTTCTGCTCACCTGAATCGCCTGGGCGGCGTGCGGAAACAGAATTCCCGCGGCGATGGTGACGACTTTGAGGGTTCGTTTCTCGATCCGTCCGTGTCCGCGGTCCTTCTGGGTGTCGGTGACGTCGACGTCGTTCCATGGGAGTTGGGCCAGTCGCCGCCGCAGCGTCGGTTGGTTACCTTTCACGGTGAGCAGGTAATGCGCTCCGCGTTGCTCCACGAGATACTTGGCATGGATTTTCTGGCAGTGCATCGCATCGGCGGTGACCAACGCACCGAGCAACTCGATGTTGTCTAAAAGCTCGGCGAACATGGGGATCTCGTTGGTTTTGACATCGACGTCCAACTGCCCCAGGACCAGGCCTGCGGTGTGAGTGAGCGCTGAGAGCAGATGTCGGCACCGGCCGCCGGCCACGGCGGATCCCCGGACCGATTTGCCGTCGACTGCGATCACTTGAAATGTTTTCGACGCGGTGGCGACCACAGCGGCCCAGGTCCCGACGATGACATCCAAACCGTCGGCGTTGATCCTGTTCAGGGTTCGCCGGATCGTCGACTCGCAGGGTCTCTCACTGGATACGCCAAGTTTGGCCAATACTGCTGGTGCGGTGTCGGCGGCCCATTCGGCGATGGCGACGAAGGAGCGGGCACCGGCGATCACCGCGCACGCGGCCACCGCCAAAATGGTGGACAAGCCGTGCCGGCGGCCGCGCGCGCTGCGGGGGTCGGGAACCGATCGCAGGGCTCGGAGCAACGCCGCCGGCGCCGTGGGGATGTCGGGGAACTCATCTTCGTCGAATTGGTCAACGACGGTATACCTGGGTGATGATGACATCGGGCGTGGTCCTTGGCTGTGAGTGAGTGGCCTCAAGAACCTTCATGATCATCACCGTGGGCCACGCCCACCCGCAAACCGCCCCTCCCGGCGTGTCGCAACCCATCGCCGCAGCTCAAGAATTGTCAACCCGACTTTGCCGGGGCCCTGGGGCTACCACCTGATCGGCCCCGGTCACCACGAATTCCGCCGAGGTGCCGTCCGCACCACCGGCGACCCGGTCACCCACCGCGAACCCGTTCACGCCTTCACCGAGAGCGTCGATGACACCGGCCATCTCGAGGCCGGTCAGCGAGGGACCGTCCAGCGGTCGACCGCCAGACATGTAGCCACGCCGAATCTTCCAGTCCATCGGGTTGACCCCGATGGCGTGTACCCGGACCCTGACCTAGCGTGGGCCCGGTTCGACGAGCGGGACCTCCGTCGGCGTCAGGACATCGGGATCGCCGTACTCGCTGTAGACAATCGCTCTCGGCATGTCAGTCCTGTTCTGGACGGGTCTGTTCTGGATGGGCCTGTTCTGGATGGGCCTGTTCTGGATGGGCCGTTCGCTGTGGGGAACCGGTGCGTCAGGCCGGGCGCTTCTGCGGCGAGGTCCTGGTCGTCATTCCCGCATCACGGACCACGACATCGCCCAGCGCCTCGTCGATCTTCGCGAGGACGGACGCATCCAGCGAGACGCCGGAGGCCTTGACGTTCTCGTGCACCTGCTCGGGACGCGAAGCCCCGACCAACGCGGCCGCCACGTTGTCGTTGCTCAAAACCCAGGCCACCGCCAATTGCGCCATGGTCAGGTCGAGTTCGGCGGCGATCGGCTCCAGTGCCTGGACCCTGGTCAGGACGTCGTCGTTCATGAATCGCTTGATCATGTCCGCACCGCCCTTCTCGTCGGTGGCGCGGGAGCCGGCCGGGGGAGCCTGGCCGGGCTTGTACTTGCCGGTCAGCACGCCTTGGGCGATGGGCGACCAGACGATCTGCGAGACGCCCAACTCCCGCGATGTCGGGACCACCTCGTCCTCGATCACACGCCACAGCATCGAGTACTGCGGCTGGCTGGAGATCAGCTGGATGCCCAGCTCGGTGGCCAGAGCGTGTCCGGCCCGGATCTGCTCGGCCGTCCACTCGCTGACGCCGATGTAGAGCGCCTTGCCCTGCCGGATGACCCGCGCAAACGCCTGCATGGTCTCTTCCAGCGGGGTCTCGGTGTCGAACCGGTGGGCCTGGTAGAGGTCGACGTAGTCGGTCTGCAGTCGCTTCAGCGAGGCGTTGATCGATTCGGCGATGTGCTTGCGGGAGAGCCCGACGTCGTTGTGCCCGGCCGGCCCGGTCGGCCAGTAGACCTTGGTGAAGATCTCCAACGATTCGCGACGTTCGCCCTTCAAGGCTTCGCCGAGAACGGTCTCGGCCTTGCCGTTGGCGTACACGTCAGCGGTGTCGAACGTGGTGATGCCGGCATCGAGAGCCGCGCGCACGCACTGTGCTGCGACGTCGTTCTCCACCTGCGAGCCGTGGGTGAGCCAGTTGCCGTACGTGATCGACGAGATCTTGAGCCCGGAGTTTCCGAGGTATCTGAATTCCATTGCGACAACGTTAGGCCCTTCCCCGGGTCCTGGGTCAAACCGGGGGTCGGTTCCCATGCCTTCGCATAGATCGGCGTCGGTCCCCCCGCATGGATCAACTTCCCCCTTTTGGGACGGGTGGGACAGGAGTCATCACTTTCGTCCATGCCTGGGAAGTTGATCCACGCCAACCGGGTTGATCCACGCCAGCCGGGTTGATCCACGCCAACGGGGTGGATCCACGCCAACCGGGGACGGGGGTCATCGGGTCGAGACCGGGCCCGACCGGGGGGGCCGGGTGGGGTGGGGTCAGCGGCCGGCCGGGGTGATCTTCCCGACGGCTTCGACGAGCTCGGCCATCACCTCGAACGCATCCGGGACGTACGGGTTCGGGAAACCGACGAGCGCCTGGTCGATGCCGATGGAGGCGAGCGCACCGAAGCGGTCGATGGCCTGCTCCAGGCTCTGGGTGCCGTCGGCGCCGTTGCGGGTGAACCGGCCCATGCCCAGGGTGGTCTTCTCGATCTCCGCGTAGTCCCGGCCGAGGCGGCTGCAATGCTCCTGCAGCACATCGAGTTTGCCCTTGATGCCCGGCAACGGCATCTCGAAGATGTTGCAGGCGTCGGCATACTGGGCGACCATCCGGAGCGTCTTCTTCTCACCGGTGCCCCCGATCAGGATGGGAGGGTGAGGGGCGCTGACCGCCTGCGGGTGGTTCAGCGGCCGCTGCAGGTCGAAATGCTTGCCGACGAAGGGCGAGTCGTCGTCCTTCCACATCTGGTGGGCGAGCTGCAGGACCTCCTCCAGTTGCTCGAACCGGTCCTTCAGCGGAGGGTAGGGCACCCCGAGGCCGACGTGCTCCTCCTCGTTCCAGGCGGCTCCGATCCCGAGATAGGCGCGGCCCGCGGACAGCACGTCCAGCGTGGTGGCCGTCTTGATCAGCACACCGGGATGGCGGTAGGTGACCCCGGTGACCAGGGTGCCCAGTTTGATCTTCTCCGTGACGGCGGCCGCGAAGGCCAGCGCCGACCAGCCCTCGAGCATGTCCTCCTCGGGCGCGCCGTTCATCGAGATCTGGAAGAAGTGGTCCATCACCCAGAGGCTGGCCATGCCGGCCTGCTCGGCATCGACCGCAACGCTCTTGAAGGTGGCGCCGGTGCCGGCCGGAGCACCGGGGAAGTTGAATGCGTTGACCTGTAGACCCAGCTGCATGACGTGATCCCTTGCTCGAACCCGCGACGGCCGATGGTGCCGTCTCGAAACAACGGTAGACCCGGGCCTGTGCCTCTGCGCCCCGCACCGGCCACCCCGCCGCCCGCATCCGATTCGGGCGTATCGTTCGAGGTGAGAGCGATGGAGGGAGACTAGGTGAAGGCGGACAACCGGCGGTGCCGACTCGGGCTCCACCACTTCGTCGACTTCCCGGATCCGAACCCGGAGACCCACGGGCAGCGTGAGGCACAGGGCTATCGGGCCTGCACCCGATGCACGAAGACCAAGGACGTCGACGTCTACTCGGCCCGCGGCGAATCACTCAGGGCCAGATCCTGGTGGATGGCCTGAGCGGATCTCGCCCCTGATGTCTGATGTCCTTCTCGGGCAGGTCGCTCGCTCGGAGCGCGGCAGCATGCCCGGACGTCCGGACCGTCGTCAGGCGGTCGGGCGGCCGGCAATCCTGGTCCTGAGCCCTTCGAGCCAGCCCGGCTCGGGCTTGGCCGTCTCGATCCACCAGGTCGCACCGGCCGCCGCATAGCCCGGCAGTTCGGCGGCCACTTCGTCCGGGCGTTCGGCGACCTCTGCCCAGACCGCCAGGTCGAAGCCGCCCGAGTGGCCACGTTCGGCCACCACCTGGTCGCGGACACCGGCGATTTCGGCGGTGCTCGGACGCGACAGCCGGCCGTCGGCCCAGGTGATGGGTACCGCGCCGTCCCATCGGGCCGCGCGGCTCATCGGCTTGCGTCGTGGCAGCGTGCCCCCGACCCAGACCGGGATGCGCGGCCGCTGGACCGGCCGCGGGCTGAATGTCACCCCGGACACCTGGTAGTGCCGGCCGTGGAAGTCGACCCGCTCACCACTCCACAGTTGGTCGAGAACGGTCAGGCCCTCGTCGAGCATCTCGGCCCGCAGCACGGCATCGGTCTCGTCGCCGAACAGGCCGAAATCGCCCTGCGCCGGCGACCCGATGCCCACACCGAGGATCAGCCGGCCGTTGCTCAGCAGGTCGAGCGTCGTGGTCTGCCGGGCCAGCACCGCGGGGCGGCGTCGGGATACCGGCGTGATCATCGTGCCGATCCGGATCCGCCGGGTACGCGCCGCGATCAGCGCCAGCACCAGCCAGGGGTCGACGATCGGCGGGCCGACGCCGTCGTTGGCGAACATCAGGTGGTCCCACAGGAAGAACCCGTCGAAACCCGCTTCCTCGGCGGCGATCCCGAGCTCGACCAACTCGTTCGGATCCTCCGCGAAGCACGGTGCGGCCAGTGCTCGTCTGACCGCTGTGTGCACCATCGTCATCTCGCGGCCCACCGCGCGAGCAGTTCGGCGGTGACGCCGACGTGGTCGGTCGGCGCTGCCGTGACATCGATGACCTGCTGCGGGACACAGAGCATGGGCATCAGTCCCGGACCCAGGCCGGCGCGGGGGCTGCTGGTCGTGACGACGACCCCGACGGTGACCCAGCCGCGTCGGTAGCCGGCGTTGTGCCGGACGTCGAGGTTGTCCACCGCGACCAGATCCCCGAGCCGCAGGACCTCCAGCCCGACGAGGGCGGCCGTGATCGTGTCGACCTGGAGGTCGAGGTCCCACTGGTGCGCGGGGCGACCGATTCCGTTGCCGATCAACTTCGAGGGAACCCGACCGCGAACGACCACGTTGATGCCGTCGTCGCCGACCATCACCGGGAGCGCCGGCAGCACGGCAGGATCCACATTCAGCAGCTGTCCACCGAGGGCGGCGATCGGCTCTGGAAGTCCGGCCCCCTGACCCATGGCGCGGACCACCATCGCATCACCGGGGACCATTTGCGCGAGCACGTCCTGCGGGAACCAGGCGAGCACGCGACCCTGCTCACCGCGCTTGCCCAGCACGGCACCAACGGCACCGGCGGCGGCACCCGTCCGCACCGTCACCCGGTTGCCCAGGCAGGCGAAGGAGGTCAGCGCATGGCGTGCGGCCTGCTCGGGATGGATCAGCGACACCGCCGGGCTGGCGTGGTCGGCATCGAAGCCGAAGACGCTGTCGCCCAGGTGAAGTCCGAGCACCACCCCGCCGTCGCCGGTCGGTACGTAGGGGCGTCCGTCGGCGTCCGTCAGGTACGGATTTCCGTCGAGGCCGGGATGTTCGACGATGCCGAGGGCATTCGTGGCAAGCAAGGCAGGCGCATTCATGCG
The DNA here is from genome assembly GCF_014303395.1 of Nakamurella sp. PAMC28650. Taxonomy (GTDB): domain Bacteria; phylum Actinomycetota; class Actinomycetes; order Mycobacteriales; family Nakamurellaceae; genus Nakamurella. Next base: position 1,145,032 of record NZ_CP060298.1, on the reverse strand, counting down.
GACACTCCCATGGCGGTAAAGGCGTTGCTGACATTGGCCTCCGGTTCGTCGACCACGTCGAAGGCCGCGGTCGGCCCGGACAACAGTGTGCTCGGCCCCGGCCCGTGGCCGAAGAGCCGGCAGTGCCCCGTGCTGATCACCCCGATCGTCGTACAGCCGGGACGATAACCCCGGCCGTAGCGGTGATCCTGGTCTTCGAGGACCACGACGTCGCCGATCCGCAGGAGCTCGAGCCCGAGCGACAGGTCCTCACCCTGACCTGCGTAGGCGCCCATCAGGTCGGTGTTGGCGTATTCGGAGTACATGCCGGTCCCGGCGCCGATCGCCTCTGCCGGAACGCGAACGGCCACCGGGACCCGCAGCCGACCGTCCGGTCCGGTGGTGATGCCCAACCCCTCGAGCAGGTCCGGATCAGCGTTCTTCACGACGATCTCGGGGTGATCGGTGAGTCTCAGGCCCTGCCCGTAGGCGTGCACCACGACCTGGTCTCCGGTGCACACCTGCTGGAGGTCGGACTCGGAGAAGTCGGCGAGGACGTAGGCGTGCTGGCCGATGACCCGGCCGACGGCACCGGCGGCCGGCCCGGAGCGCACGGTGACCACGTTGCCGACGCAGGTCAAGAACTGCAGCGCCATGTTGGCCCGCTCCTCGCGGTGCCGGATCGACAGTCCCGGCTCGAGATGGTCTGCGGCATATCCGGTGGCGCCGTCACCGGGGTGCACACCCAGTGTGACGCCGCCCATCCCGGGCAGCAGGAACGGGACCCCGTCGGCGTCGGTGCGGTAGGCATGCCGATCTCCCAGCGCGGGCCAGACCTCGCCGATCAGCACCTGCGTCAGCAGGCGTTCACGATTGGTGGACAACGTCATGCCGTCCCTCGCTCTCTCTTCAGTGGTGCCGCGCCGAGGCGGAAACCGTTGGCCCTGATGGCCGGGGCGGTGATGGCGCCGTTCCAGACGTTCATCACCGGAACGGTGCGGGCGACGTCGGCGACTCCGTCCACGCGGGCCAGCAGCGCGAGAACCGATTGGGTGAAACGCATCCCGGCCAGCGGGCGGCCCAGCCGGCCGTCGACGATCTCGAAGCAGGCATCCCGGGTGACCCCGGTGATGGTGCCGGCGGTGCGGTCGACCAGTCGTGTGTACCAGAATCGCTGGAGGTAGACGCCGCGTTCCACGCCGGCGATCAGGTCGGCCTCGGTCGACGGACCGGTCCGCATGCCGATGTTGGCGGCTCGGGTCTCGGGCACCTCCTCCCGGGCAATGTGGGCGTGTCCGCTGGACCGGCCACCCAGCTGGGCAGCCGTTCTCAGATCGGTCACCGGGGAACCCACCACACCGGCCCCGAGAAACGGCACCCGCCGCTTCGGCACACCCTCGATGTCGAATCCGAGAGGCAGGCCGAGATCGACCAGCGCATCGTCCGCGACGTCGACCAGGTCGGACGCCACCCGTTGACCGGCCGATGCCGACCACAACCCGACACCGGCCGCCGCGAGCTCCCCGGAGAATCCGAAACCCGGCAGGAATTCCAGTAGTTCCGCCGTCGCCTCGGGACCGAGGACGGCGGTGTACTCCCCGGGCGTCAGCTCGGCGCGACCCCGACCGGCCACCGCCTGCGCGACGGTGGCGGAGACGGCGCGTCCCAGGTGGAGCCGATCGGCGCTCCGGCCGAGATCGATGAAGTGCGAGGTGCTGTCGTCGACAGCGACGGTCAGCCCGGCCATCGCCTCGGTGGCCGTGGTCGCCCGGGCGATCCCTGCGCTGGTCGCCACCACCAACTGACTCAGGGCACGGCCGATCATCCCCGCTGCCGAGCCGCCGACCGCGGCGGCGGCGTCGATGGCCTTGCGGACAACCCTGACCCGGGCGCCCTCGTCGAAGGCGGCAGTACTGGCGTACCGCAACATCTCTCCCGGAGGACAATTCCCCTCCGGGTAGTCCGCAACCGAAGCCACCGCGGCCATTCCCGGCGCCGAGGCAGTGGCCGCCAGGGATCTGGCCATCCGGGTCGCCTCGGCAGCGGCCCGTTCCAGCCCTCGCAGGCTGCTCGTGGCCGCGCGGGCGGCGTGGCCGTCGACGACGGCCCTGACCATCACCTGGAGTTCGGTGATGTCCTGCGGTTGGTGGATCCGGCCGTCGGCGAATCGGGTGTACTGCCCCGTGCGGCCCATCACGAACGCGTCCATCGCGTCGGCGCCGCCGGTGTTGACCACGGTGGCGAGCCGTTCCAGCGCCTCGTCCTGGTCGACCGCCGGCGCGAGGGCACCTGCTGTGAAGACCTCTGCAGCCCCGGACATCACGCCACCCCGATACGCTGCTGACGGACCAGCATCGGTGCTGCACCATGACTGAGGAAGCCCCACTGCTTGGGTTCGCCCTTGCCGCAGGGGTATCCGAAGTTCCGGACCTCCTCCGGGCCGGCGACCGCCTCCACCGCGCCCCAGAACTGCGGAGTGACACCGCCGTAGGAGAAGTTCTTCAGGAGGCGACCGCGGCGGCCACGCCTGACCTCGTAGGCGATCTCGCTCCCGAACTGGAAGTTCAGCCGCCGATCGTCGATGGACCAGCTCCGGTTGTCGTCGAGGTAGTAGCCGTCGCCGAGCCGATCCAGCAGCTCGTCCAGGGAGCCCTCGCCGGGTTCCAGGTGGACGTGGGTGGAGAAGCACACCGGCAGGTAGGCCCAACCGTCGCTGCGGGCGGCACCGGTCACCGGCAGCCCGGCACGGGCCGCGGAGTCCCGGGAGGACAGCGTGTTCTTCACGATGCCCTCGGAGATCAGCGGCGTGCGGATCGCCGGCGTGCCCTCGTCGTCGAACCCGAACGTCCCGCGGGTACCCGGCACGGTCGGGTCGGAGGTGATGTTGACCGCGGGCGATCCGTAGCGGAACCGACCGACATCGGCCACCGACAGGAACGAGGTGCCGGCGAAGTTCTGCTCGTCACCCAGGATCCGGTCCAGTTCCAGGGCGTGGCCGCAGGACTCGTGAATCTGCAGCGACACCTGCTGGGCGCCGATGACCAGGTCGGCGGTGCCGGCCGGCGCCACCGGCGCGGTCAGCAGGGCGACGGCCTCCTCCCCCACCCGGACGGCGTTGCCGGGCATGTCCAGCCCCAGCACGAACTCCCACCCAGCGCCGCCGGTGTTGCCGTGGAACGAGTTCGGGAAACTGCGCCGTTGCACGTCGTGGCCGTCCGCGGCGGTGGCCACCATCATCGCGCCGGACTCCACCAGGTGCTGGTGCTGCCGGGACCCTTCGGTGTCCGCATAATGACGATGCTGACGTTTGGCGTTCACACCGGCCTGCGCGTCCCGCACGACGGAGGGCCCGGACATCCCGGCGAGCAACTCCGCCAGCAACGCATGACGTCGGGCGTCGCTCACCAGGAAGGGGTCGGTCAAGACCGTCGTGCGGTGGTTGCCGGACGTCCCGGGACGGGTCGGCAGCCGGACCGGTGGACCAAGTCCGACGCCGGCCCTGGCCACCGCGACCGCGCGGCGGGCGGCGGCGACCACGTCGGCGTCGCCGTTCAGCGGTCGGGACGCAAAACCCCAGGCCCCGTCGACCAGCACCCGCACGCCGATGCCCAGGTTGTGCTCGATCCGCTCGTCCGGATCGGCGCCGAGGCGGTGGTAGAGGCGCAATTCCTCCGCCTCGATCAGCCGGACGTCGGCGAAGTCAACGTCGGCCCCGACGGCGGACAGGGCCTGCTCCAGAATTCGGGCCGCACCCGCGTCGTCGGCCATCTCGCCCCAGGCGTGCGCTTCCGGGTTCGATCGGCCGGTCGGATCGCCGTGGGCGGTGGTCGGTGTCGTCGACTGCGTCATGGTCGGGAATTCCGTTCGGCGGTCGTCGTGAGGAGGTCGGCGATCTCGGTGAGGCCGCGCTCGATGTCGGACGGGGCGGCGGCCAGGGAGATCCGCAGATGGCCCTGGCCGGCCGGCCCGAACGCGGACCCCGGTGCGGTGGCGATCCCGCGTTGCGCCAACAGCTCCAGCGCGAACCGCGCGCTGTCGTTGACCTCGGCAGGCAGGGTCAGCCACAGGTAGAACGCCCCCGACGGGACGGCGTGCTCCAGGCCCAGCGCAGAGGCGGTCGCGACCGCCGCGTCCCGGCGGGTGCGGTAGCAGTCGCGCATGGTGGCCACGTCGTCCTGTGGTCCCTCCAGCGCCTCGACGGCCGCCCACTGCACCGGCGTGTTCACCGAGCTGGCGATGGTCTCCTGCACCCTGGTCATCCGGGCGATCAATTCCGGGGGGCCCACAGAGTAGCCCACCCGCCAACCGGTCATCGCGTAGCTCTTGGACAGCGAGAAGGCCGTCACGCAGGGCACTCCAGGGGACGCGAGCGCGAAGGCGGTGTTCGGACGGTCGAACCAGAGCTGGTCATAGCACTCGTCGGAGATCACCCAGATCCCCCTGGCTGCAGCCCACTCACCGAGCGCGGCCTGCTGCGCGTCGGTGAAGACGGCGCCGGTCGGATTGGACGGGGTATTGATGACGATCGCCCTGGTCCGGGAGGTCACCACCGCATCCAGCCTCGAGATCCCGTCGAACGAGCCGGTGACCGGATCGAGCCGGTACCGGACCGGACGTGCCCCGACGGCCAGCGCCAGCGACGCAAGGTTGGGCCAGCCCGGGTCGGGCACCAGCACGTCGTCGCCGGAGTCCAGGATCGCGCGGTAGGCAGCGTGGAGCCCCCCGACGCCACCGGCCGTCACCAGCACCTGATCGGGATCCAGCCCCTCCCAGTGATTGTCGCGGGCAAGTTTATGGCAGATGACTTCCCGGAGTCTCGGGAGGCCGGCGCTGGGCGCGTAGCGGGTCAGACCGGCCACCGCGGCACGATCTGCGGCGCGGACGATCCGCTGCGGCGTCGGGAAGTCAGGCTCACCGAGCTGCAGGTGCACCGCGCCGGGTGTCGCCCACGCCGCGGTCGCCAGCGCCCTGATGCCCGACGCTGGAATCGATGCCGACTCCAGCCCGAGTGATGGCAGCGCGGTCACCAGGTGCCCCTGGCCTGGCCGCCGTCACAGCTCAGGAAACTGCCGGTCACGTAGGAACCCGCCTCGGATGCGAGGAACAGGGCCACCGCAGCGAACTCGCGCGGCTCGCCGTAGCGTCCGGCCGGAATGGCCGCCGCACTGGCCGCGCGGACCTCCGCGACCGACCGGCCCTCCCGCTCGGCGCGTCCGGCGTCCAGGGCTGCGACCCTGGCGGTGTCGATCCGGCCCGGCAGCACACCGTTGACCGTGACACCGTCGGAAGCCACGGTGGCGGAGATGGTCTTCAGCCACGCCGTCAGCGCCGAACGGGCGCCGTTGGAATACGCCAGCTCAGGTAACGGCTCCCGCACCCCGGAGGACAGGACCGCGACGACACGACCCCAGCCCTGCGCCCGCATGCCGGGGAGCAGCCGGGTGGCCAGATCGATCGGGGTGACCGTGAGCAACTGCAGCGCGGACCGCCACCCCTGGGCGTCGGTCCGATCCGGCGGGCACGGCGGCGGGCCGCCGGCGTTCAGGATCAGCACGTCGGCCCCGCCCATCAGCGCGGTGGCGGCCCCGGCGATCTGCTCGGCGGCAGCGGGGCAGGACGCATCCGCGGCCGCGACGTGCACCGTCGCGGCCGGATGCTCGACGCGGAGCCGCTCCGCGGTCTCCTCCAGCCGGTCCCGATTCCTGGCCCACAGCAACAACTCGGCTCCTGAAGCGGCGAAACCTTCGGCGATGGCCAGGCCGAGACCGGAACTCGCGCCGCCGACGACGACGCGCGTCACGCCGACACGACCAGGGCGGCGCGCACCGGCGTCAGGTCGACCCTGCGTAGGACGTCATCCAGTTCCGCCAGGGTGATCTCGTCCAGGAACGGTCGGAGATTGCGGGTCCGCGCGCAGGTGATCACACCGCGACGGCGCAGCACCTCTTTCCGGATGCCCAGACCGACCACCGGCTGCCCCTCGAACGTCAGATAGGGCAGGTAGCGATCGAAAAGAACGGCTGCCGATGCGAAGTCGCCCGCTGCGGCGGCCAATCGCAAGCCCCGCAGGACCTCCGGGAACGCGAACCCGGTCATCGTGCCGGAAGCGCCGCGGCGCAGCTCGGCATACGCGCTCACCCCGCCGAGGCCGCCGAAGACCGTCAGACCGGGGCGGGCCGCGAGCAGTCTGGTGATCTTGGGCGGGGTCGGCGGATCCTCCAGCTTGACGGTGGTGCTGGCGGTGGCGTCGAGCGCCGCCAGCAGCGCCGAGACCGGCAGCGGCACACCGGTGGCGGCCGGTTCGTCCTGCACGATGACCGGCACGCCGGCACCTCCGCAGGCCGCGCGGTAGAAACCGGCGATCTGATCGGTGTCCTTCAGCAGGGTAGGCGCCGACACCATCACAGCGGACGCACCGAGCTCCACCGCCCGCGAGATGCGCTGCGCCGTCAAGGGAGCCGACGGCGACGAACAGCCGACCGCCACCGGGATGCGTCCCGCGGCCGCACGCAGCACGCCGGTCAGCACCTCGTCCCGCTCGGCATCGGACAGGGCCGACACCTCCCCCATCACCCCGAGGACGGTGATGCCGTCCACACCCCAGTCCGCGGTCGCATCGACGATCCCGGCTAGGCCGGCGGGGTCCACCGCTCCGTCCGCGGTGAACGGAGTCGGGCTGACGAACCACGTCCCCGACAAATCGGTGGTGAGGTCGGGCGAAGGTGTCGACGACATCGTCGGCGCTCCTGTTCTGTCGGGCGAGGAATCAGTAGCCACGGTCGGCCCGGTACACGTTGCGCAGCGGCTCACCGGCGAGGTAGCGGTGGAGATTGTCGATGAACAGGTCGGTGAGCACGGCATTCTCGTCGGCCGCAGTGGAGGCCGAGTGCGGAGACACCAGCACGTTCGGGAGGTCCCAGAGTGGCGAGGCACCCGGCAGCGGCTCCACAGCGAAGACGTCCAGTGCCGCCCCGCTCAGGTGGCCAGACGTGAGCGCCGCCGTCAGCGCCGGCTCGTCGATCACCTGCCCGCGGGCGATGTTGACGACGATGGCGCCGGCCGGCAGCAGGCCGACGCGCTCGGCGTTGATCAGGTTGTCGGTCTCCGGCGTCAGAGGGCAGGCCAGCACCAGGATCTCGGTGTCGGGCAGTACTGCGTCCAAGTCGTCGGTGCTGATGACCGGACCCGGGATGTCGTAGGTCCCGCCCGGCCGGCCGACCCCGGTCACCCGCACCCCGAGCATCGAGTACAGCTCGGCCACCCGGCGACCGATCGAGCCCAACCCGACGACGGTCGCCCGGCGTCCGGACAGCTGGCCCGAGACGTGTCGCTCCCACTGGTGTCCACGCTGTGCGGACAGCAGGCCGGGGACATCCTTGACAAAGTGCATCGCGCCGGCCACCGCAAACTCGGCCAGCGGCGCGGCATGGGTTCCGGCCGCGGTGGTCAAGATCAATTCGCCGGCATCAAGTCGGTAGCGCTGCACGAATCCGCCGATCCCGGCACTGGTGGCCTGCACCCATCGGAGGTTCGGGGCCGAGGTCAGCAGCTCGGCCGGGGCCCGCCAGTCGAAGTCGAACGCGATGTCGGCGGCAGCCAGCATGGACGACCAGCGGGCGTCCTGTTCCGGGGTCAGCACCGGCCGGATTCCACCGTGATCGTTCCCATACCGATTGACAGGCAGCAGCTCCGGCTCGTAGAGCACTTCGCAGGCAACCGCGGCGGCGATCTGCTGGACGTACTCCGGCTCAAGGTAGGTGGAGATCAGGATCTTCGGGTGGGACATGGTCAAGGGGAGAGCCTGTCTGTGATGGCGGCGCGCACCAGGTCCATGGCGACCGCCTGGTCCAGGGCGTCGTGGGTGGCAAGGTGCTGCGGCAGGACATCGCCGCTGATGACCGACTGGAGGTGGGTGATGGCGTGCTGGAACGCGGAACCGGCGGCGGCAGGCCAGGTCTGCTCCATCGAACCCCCGACCCACCATTCCAGCCTGTCGGCCGCACGGGGGTGGAACGGGTTGCTGACGCGGAGTTCGCCGGCTGTGCCGATGATACGGGTGAAGGTCGAGGCCGGCCGGTGCAGCCCGGCCGACATCACCAGCCGACCGTCCGGGAAGTCCACCACGGCGGCCATGTCACGATCCACGCCGTCGAACACCGCACTTCCCCTTCCCCGCAACGGTTCCGTACCGAAGAGGAGCCGCCCGAGACGCAGCGGATAGCAGCCGACGTCGTACAGCGCCCCACCGCCCCGTTCGGCGTGGAGGCGGATGTTGGTGGAAGACCCGACCTGGAAGTGGAACTCGGAGACGACCTCCGACAGATCACCGATCCGGCCGTCGGCGACCAGTCCGGTGATCAGCGTCGTCTGCGGGTGGAACGGAAAGACGAACGACTCCCACAGCAGCCCGCCGGACGGGATCGTGGCCAGCAGAGCCCGGGCCTGCGCGGCGTCCAGGGCCATCGGCTTCTCGCACAACACCACCTTCCCGGCAGCCAGAGCCGCCGCGGCCCACTGCGTGTGCTGGTCGTTGGGCAGTGCGATGTAGACGGCCTGGACCTCGGGGTCGGAAAGCACCGCTTCGTAGGAAGAAGAACGTTCGACCTGGTTCTCCGACGCCCACTCCGCACCCCGGCCGCCGGATCGGGAACCTACGACGACGGCCCGGCCGCCGGCCTCCCGGAGCGCCGGCAGGAACGCGCGGGCAGCGATGTTCGCCGTGCCGAGGATGCCCCAGTGCGTGTCAGCCATGGGTCGGGTCCAGGTAGTGCAACCGGAGGGCGGTCAGGGCCACCGCCGAGTCCTTGCGCCTGAAGGCGGTGATCAGTTTGGTGTGCCGCTGCACGGCCTCCGCCATGTCGATGCCCTGGCGATCCAATGACGACCGCATCAGTGCTCCCATCTGTCCGTTGAGCGTCGACCACATCTCGACGATGCGGGGGTGGTTCCCCGCCTGCACGATGAGGCGGTGAAACTCTGTGTCGGCCTCGACGATGCCGGCGAGATCCTCCTTGTCGCAGGCCAGCTGCATCACCCGGACGGCGTCCGTCATATCGATCACCAGCGCCGCCCGGGCGCTCTCCCAGACCTCGGCCAGACCGGACGATTCCAGGACGAAACGCGCGTAGCAGGCCTCGGTCACGTCTTCGGCCGACATCCGGGTGACGAAGGTGCCACGGCGCGGGAGCACCTCGATCAGCCGCTCGGTCTGCAACTCGCGCAGCGCCGCCCGTACGGTCGTTCGGCTGACGCCGAACTCCTCGGCCAGCGGGATCTCGACCAGCGGCGTGCCGGCCGGCAGTTCGTTGTTCAGGATCCGCGAACGAAGCACTTCGTGGACCGATTCGGGCAGGGAGAGATGCCGGAAGCCCTGGCTCGCGTTCTTGACCATCTGATCCCCGTTCGTCGGTCGCCGTCGTTGGCGTTCTTCAAGCCGATTTTCTCATTGGACGCCTGTTCAGCCTGACGTCTCCAGCGGGAAGTCGACCCAGGCGCGGGTGCGGTGCGCCCGTTCGAAGGCGTTGATGGTCTGCTGCACCAGGGCGCCCTGACGGAAGTCACCCTGGTTCGTCGGGCCACCGCCCAGGATCTCGTCGGTGAAGTCGCGCAGCACGTTGGAGTAGAACAGGAACGGCCACGGCTCGGTGGAACTGCCGCCGGCCGGGAAGAACCGTTGCGGGATATCGAGTTCGACGAACTCGACGGAGTCCTTCTTGGCCACCTTGATCGTCTGGCAGATGCCGAACTCCTCGACCAAACGGACGATGATCGCACCCTCGGACCCATAGATCCGCACCTCGATACCGGGGTAGTTGCCGACCGTCACGAACGACGACTGCACGGACGCCAGACGGCCGTGGCCGAACTCGGCGATCCACATGTCGCCGTCGTCGATGTTGACGCGGGTCATCTCGCCGGTCTCCCGGACGATCCGGTTCGGCACGAAGTTGCGCATCGTCCCGACGACGGACTGCAGTGGTGCGTCCATCCACCAGTGCATGATGTCGATCACCGGGGCGCCGTAGCCCTCGATCGACGCGACCTGGATGACGTCCGGGTCGGAGGTGTCGCGCAGCTGCCGCAGCGGCGTCTGCGGGTCGAGCCACTGGCTGTTCTGCTCGAACGCATTCAGCATGTACGGCTCGCCGATGAAGCCCTGCGACAGCAGCTCGGCCGCGTACATGGTCGCCGGCGCGTAGCGGAAGGTGAAGCCCAGCTTGGTCTTCAGGCCCTTGCTCTCAGCCAGGTCGGCCGCCGCGATCACCTGGTGGTAGTCCGAGTGCACCGGCTTCTCGCACAGCACGTGCTTGCCGGCTTCCAGTGCGGCCCAGGACACCTCGAAGTGCATCTTGTCGCCGGTGACGACATCGATCACGTCGATGTCGGGATCCTCGACCAGCTTGCGGTAGTCGCTTTCCAGCCGCTCGATCCCGAATTCGGCGCCGGCCGAGGCGAGAGCATCGGCATCGGTGTCCGCCAGTGCCACGACCTCGACCCGCGGGTCGCGCTGCCAACCGGGGATGTGGGAGCGGGTGGCCCAACGGCCGGCGCCGACGACGCCGACCCGTAACTTGTCCTGCGGCACAGTATTTCTCCTGTCGATGGTGCGCCGCAGACCGCGGCGTCTTGAAGTGATTGGGCGTTCTCGAGCAGAGGCATCAGTGCGCGTGCACACCGACGATCGGGAGGGACGGACCGGCAGTGATGGGGACCGGCGCCAGCCCGGCGGCCAGGTCGAGTTCGTCGTGCCGTCGGCAGCGGACCCGGCCCGGCCCGTCGGTGTGCAGCAGGTCGGTCTGCCACGTCCCGCAGGCGTCCTGCGCGAACGGGCAACGCGGCTGGAAGCGGCAGGTCGGAGGAAGGTCGACCAGCCGCGGCGGCGAGCCGGTGATGGTGGTCAGCGGCTGGTCACGGGCGACGGCGCCGGGCAGCGACTTGAGCAGCGCCGCGGTGTAGGGATGCTGCGGGCGACGCAGAATGTCCTGTGTGGCAGCGACTTCCACCAGTTGCCCGCCGTACATCACGCCGACCCGGTCGCAGATCTGGGCGATCACCGACAGATCGTGGCTGACCAGCACCAGGCTCATCCCGGTGTCGCGCTGCAGATCGATCAGCAGCGAAAGGATCTGATCCTGGATGATGACGTCCAGTGCCGTGGTCGGCTCGTCGGCGATCAGCACCCTCGGGTTGCCGGCCAGCGCGATCGCGATCAGGGTGCGCTGCAACATGCCCCCGCTGAACTGGTGGGGGTAGTCGCGGAGGCGTTTCTCCGGCACCGGGATGCCGACGCGGCTCATCAACTCGATGACGCGTTCCGAGGTGGCCGCCTGGGACAGTTTCTGATGTGCGGTCACCGCCTCGGCGATCTGATCCCCGATGCGCTGCACCGGGTTCAGCGACGTCATCGGGTTCTGCGGGATCATCGAGATGTAGCGACCCCAGTGCCCCCGCATCCCCCGCCGACCCAGGTCGAGGGCATTGCCGTCCAGCACCCCGGGGTAGCGGACCGACCCGGTGTGCGCGGCCCGTCCGGACGGCATCAGCCCGAGCAGCGACCGGCACATCACCGTCTTGCCGGAGCCGGTCTCCCCGACGATGCCGAGCACCTCACCCTGCCGCAGTTGCAGCGAGACGTGGTCGACCGGCGTCACCACCCCCGACGAAGTCCTGATGGTCACGGAGATGTCGTCGGCCTCGAGCACGACGGGTCGAGCCATTGAGGGTAGTGGGGTCGGCTCGGTCATCGGTTCGTCCTCAGCATGTCGGCCAACCCGTCACCGATCAGGCTCAACGCGACGCCGAGCACCACCAGTGCCGCCCCCGGCACGATCGACAGGTACCAGTTGGACAGGATGAAGTTCTGCCCTTCGGCGATCATCGAGCCCCACTCCGGGGTCGGCTGGGGGATGCCGACGCCGAGAAAGCCGAGAGAGGCTCCCAGCAGTACGTTTCCGACGGCATCGACCATCGCGAAGATGATCACGCCGGGCAGGACACTGGGCAGGATGTGGGCGAACATGATGCGCAGGTTCGAGAACCCGAGGGCCTTGGCCGCGACGACGTAGCCGTACCGCCTGGCCGACAACGTCTGTCCATGCGAGATCCGGGCGTAGCTGACCCAGCTGACCACCCAGAGCGCGATGAACAGGTTGATCAGGCTGGAGCCGAGGCTGGCGATGATCGCGATCACCAGGACGATGAACGGGAAGGCGAAGAACAGGTCGACGATCCGCATGATGATGGTCTCGGTCCGGCCCCCGACGTGCCCGGCGACCAGCCCGATCAGCGTGCCGACGACCAGGGTGACGAAGGTTGCGGCGAAGGCGATCGCCAGGTCGTAGCGGCCTCCGTACAGCACCCGGGCGAAGAGGTCCCGGCCGAATTCGTCGGTGCCGAACAGATGCCCGGGCGAGAACATCGGGAGCAGCGGGTTGAGCGCATCGATCTCGATCGGGTCGTACCGGGTGAACAGTGGAGCCCCGACACACATCACGATCAGGATCAGCAGCAGCAGTGTGCCGAAGACCAGGGAGAACCGACCGCGCAGCCGCCGCGGCATCGGGATGCGGCGGCGCGCGCCGGACTTGGCGATACGGGTCGCCGGACGGGCCAGGATGGACATCATCTCCCCTCTCAGCTCTCAGGCCACCGCGAGGCGCGGGTCGATGGCGACGTGGACCATGTCGGTGAGCAGGTTGACGAGCAGCACGAACACCGCGAAGACCAGCGTCAGGCCCTGCACCACCGGGTAGTCCCGGGTGGACACCGAGCTGACCAGCAGCGAGCCGATGCCCGGGACGGAGAAGACGTTCTCGATCACCACGGTGCCACCGACCAGGAAGGCGAGGTTGACACCGAACACCACCACCACCGACATGCCGGCGTTGCGCAGGATGTGCCTGGACACCACGCGATGCCACGGAATGCCCTTGAGCAGAGCAGTTGTCACGTAGTCGGCCTTTATCGCCTCGATCACGCTGGCCCGCAGCGATCGGACCAGCACCGCCGAGAACGGCACGGCCAGCGTGATCGACGGCAGGATCAGGTGCTGGATGTGGGACAGAAATCCGTCACCGAAGCCGTTGATGGGCAGGATCGGGATCTTCACGCCGAACACCAGGATCAGCAGCACCCCGAGCAGGAACCCCGGCAGCGCGTACCCGACCAGCAGCAGCACCCGGGTGGTCTGGTCGAAGATGCGGCCGCTGTGCAGGCCGGCGTACAGCCCGACCGGGATGGACAGGGCCGCGGTGAAGATGCCGGCCATCACGATCAGGAACAGCGTCCGGCCCAGACCCTGCCAGATCAGGTGGCCCACCGAATCGCCGATCGAGTACGAGTGCCCGAACGACCCGCTCAGCGCGCTCTTCACGAAGATCCAGTATTGGTAGAGGATGCCGCGATCCAGGCCGAGGTTGGTGTTGATCTGTGTCGCTGCCTCCGGCGTGTAGTGGTTGCCCAGGATCAACGTCGCCGGGTCACCCGGCACGATCCGGATCAGGACGAAGGACACGATGGTGATGCCGATGATGATCGGGATCATCTGCGCGAGCCGGCGCCCGAGACCTGCGAATCCAGCCATGGTGTCCTCCGTCCTGGTCCGAGAAGTATTGGTGCTGAGTGGTAGTGCTTGACTAGTGCTTGTCCACGGTCAGCGTCAGCAAGGAGTCGTTGTAGTTGCCGAGCGGCGAGACGTTGAAGCCGGTGACCCACTTGCCGCTGGCGTAGCGGTAGGGCGGGTAGTTGATCGGCAGGTACGGCGTCTGGTCCCAGACGATCTGCTGGATTTGCTTGTACATCGCGGCGCGCTTCACCGGATCGGTCTCGGACCGGGCGTCGTTGGTCATCTTGGTCGCGGTGGCATCGCTCCAGAAGGTGTCGAATGAGCTGGAGCCAGCCTTGACGTCGACGCCGAAGGTGACCACCTCGTCCGGGTCGATGATGTCGTTCGTCCAGTAGCGCTCGCCGATGCCGTAGAAGCCGGTCTTCTCCTTGCCGTAGGCCGTCACCAACTCGTAGGACTCGATGTTCACAGTGATGCCGATCTTGGACAGCGAATCCTTGATGACGACCGCCTCGGCCTGCCCGGCGCCGTCGCCGCTGACCGTGATCAGGTTGGTGGTGAAGCCGTTCGGGAATCCGGCCTCGGCCAGCAGAGCCTTGGCCTTGGTCAGATCGACGGCCGGCTTGGGCAGGGAATCGTTCCAGTACAGCATCTTGTAGGGCATGAACGAGGTCGCCGGAGTGCCGGCGCCCTGGTAGGCCAGCTTGTTGATCTGGTCGAGATCGACTGCGTAGCGGACGGCCTGGCGCACCTTGACGTTGGAGAAGTATTTGTCCTTGGTGGATAGCTGGATGAAGTCGACGCGGGTGGAGGGGAACAGGTCCACCTGCAGCTTGGGGTTGGCGTTGATCTGCGTGGTCAGGTTGCCCGGCGGGTTCTCGATGACGTCCACGGCGCCGCTCTGCAGGTCCAGGACGCGGGTGTTGTCGTTGGTGACGATCTTGACCTTGACGTTGGCGATCTTCGGCTTGGTGCCGTAGTAACTATCGTTGCGCTTGAGGTCGACCTCGGTGTCCGGGGCGTAGGCGCTGACGACGAACGGACCGCTGCCGACGGGGTGCGTGAAGAACGCGTCGCCCTGGGCCTGCACCAGCTTCTGCGGCAGTGCTGCGAAGGCGTACATGGCCAGGTCGGCCAGCAGCGGCGCGTGCGGCTTGGAGAGCTTGACGACCACCGTCTTGGCATCGGGAGCGGTGACGCCCGTGACTGCGGTGATCAGGAAACCCCAACCCCCGTCGTACTTCTTGGCCCGGTTGATCGACCAGGCCACGTCGGACGCGAGTACCGGCGAACCGTCGGAGAACTTCGCGTCCCGGAGGTGGAACGTGTAGGTCAGCGCGTCCTTGGCGATGTCCCAGGAGGTCGCCAGATCCGGGACGATCTTGGTGCCGGTCGGGTCGGCCTGCACCAGCCGGCTGTACAGGGTCTGGTCGAGCCAGATCGATTCGTTGACCGAGCTGACCTGCGGATCCAGGGTGTCGACCTTGACCGGGTTGGCGATGATCAGGGTGTCGACCGCGGACGCCGCCGCGGTGGCCGGGGCCACTGCACTACCGGCCGGGGCCGCCGCACTGACCGAGGAAGCACCAGCTGCACCGGTGGCGTCGGCAGCCGCAGAGGCCGACGAGCCGGCAGTGGTCGAGCTGCTGGAACTGCAGGCGCTGAGCAACAGGGATCCGGTGACCAGAGTGGTCAGCGCAACCAGTCCGAGCCGTCGGCCCGGGCGCTGGAACAGGCGGCCGCGACGCGGGCCGCCCGTCGAAGCCGGTGGAACTGAGGTCATGACTTGTTCTCCCTCGAGCTTGATGCGGACATGGGCGTGGTCGGAACGTTCTTTGACGGCAGAGCCGGCGGAACCGGCGGGCTCGGCTCCGCGAGTGGGCCGCGGTGCAGGTGGCAGGCGACGGTGCGGCCGGCCAGGGGACGAATGGTGAGGGGGACCTCGCGCCGGCAGATGTCCATGGCCTGCGGGCAGCGTGGGTGGAACACGCAGCCCGACGGCGGCGAGATCGGGTTCGGCATATCGCCCCCGAGAGCGGCCTGGCGCGAGGTCTTGCGCAGGTGCAGCTCGGGCGCCGCTTCCAGCAGCGCTTTGCTGTACGGGTGCAGGGGCCGACTGAAGAGGTCGACGGTGGAGGCCTGCTCGACGACGCGGCCCAGGTACATGACAGCGATCCGGTCCGAGAGCCGTTGCACCACAGCGAGATCGTGGGTGATGAAGACGTAGGTGAGGCCGAGATCCCGCCGCAGGTCGGAGAACAGGTTGAGCACCTGGGCCTGCACGGAGACGTCCAACGCCGACACCGGCTCGTCGGCGACGATCAACCGCGGCTTGACGGCCAGAGCCCGGGCGATGCTGACCCGCTGCCGGCCTCCGCCGGAGAGCTGTTCGGGCCGTTGGTCGATCAGCTCGGCCGGGAACCCGACCGTACCGAGCAGCCGTTCGGCCTCCTGCTTGCGCTCCTTGGGTGACGAGGTGCCGTGGACGGCCAGTACCTCTTCGATGGAGGAGCCAACCGACCGGTAGGGGTTCAGCGTCGAGTACGGATCCTGCAGGATGATCTGGATCTTCTGCCGCAGTTCCTTCGACCGGGCGGCCGAGGCACTGAAGATGTCTTGACCTTCGAACGCGATGGTGCCCGAGGTGGGTTTCTCCAACCGCAGCATCAGCCGGCCGAGAGTGCTCTTGCCGGAGCCGGTCTCGCCGACGACCCCCAGGGTCTGGCCCTGGCGGACCTCGAGGGTGACGCCGTCGACGGCCTTGAGCGACGTGCCGGCCTCGCTGCGGAGCCGGGCACCCAGGCTGCGGCGGATCGCGAACTGCTTCGACAGGGCGGCGGTGCGCAGCAGGACCGGCGCAGCGTCTTCGTTTGTACTCAACGCTCACTTGCCTCCGGTGGATGTGTCGATTCGGGACGGCCGATGGGTCGTCGTGCTTCTGGCGTCGTGCGGCTGGCGGCCGGGCCGGGGTGGCTGACGGACGGGGCCGAACCGGCGCGATGGAAGTGAACGTAGGGCGTCTGTCGACAATTGGTCAATGGGTCGGGCGGAAGTTTTTCTGCGTGAAACATTCGGAGGTATCGATGTGTCAATCGGGTGAACCTGACTGCACGCACCCGAATCATCATGCAAGGACAAACTTCCAGCCTGTCTGGACCGCAGAGCTTGCAAACGTTGTCATCGGCGGGCCCTTGTCTAATTGTCGACAATGTGGCTACAGTCGTCCTATCGCTCCCGATGAACAGAGGTTGACGTGAACGTTGCTTACGACTTCTCCGGCAAGGTCGCCGTGGTCACCGGCGCCGCACGCGGGGTGGGGCGGGAGATCGTCGGATCCTTCGTCGGCGCCGGCGCACGGGTGGTCGCCGCCGACCGTGACGCAGAGGGCCTCGCCGTCACCTGTTCGCCGTTCGGCGATGCCGTGGTGTCGGTGGTCGGCGATGTGAGCACGGCGGAAGGGGCTCGGTCCATCGTTTCCGCGGCAGAGGCATTCGGCCGGTTGGACTTCTGCGTCAACAACGCTGCGGTGGCTCCGCACGCGAGCCTGCTGAAGGAGCGGGCCGAGGTGTGGGACACGGTCTATGCGGTCAACTGCCGCGGCACCTTCCTGATGACGCAGGCTGCCGCCCGGGTGATGATCGAGCAGGGCGACGGCGGACGGATCGTCAACTTCTCGTCAGGGGTCAGCAACCGTGGTTCGGCCGGAGCGGCTGCCTACGCCAGCAGCCGCGCCGCCACCGAGAGCTTCAGCCGGGTGGCGGCCATCGAGCTCGCCCCCCACGAGATCCTGGTGAACTGCGTCAGTCCCGGCCTGATCGACACCCAGCCCAAGCCGCTGCCACCGTCGATGGCGCAGGCCCTGGCCACACGCATTCCGGCCCTGCCGCTGGCGCGGGCCGGCCGGCCGGAGGAGGTGGCGAATCTGGTGCTGTGGCTCTGTTCCGACGGGGCCTCGTACATCACTGGCGGGCTGTACAGCGTCGATGGCGGCGCCGGTGTCGGAGGGCGGGCCGGCGCGCCGATCGTCGACGAGGACATCCGCTACGACTGGGTGACGGGACGACAGCGAGGTTAGCCGCCGAGAATCTGGGCCTTGATGTCCTTCTTCAGGACCTTGCCGACCTTCGATCTTGGCAGATCGGCCCAGAACTCCACCTGCTTGGGCGATTTGACGCTGCCGACCCGGGCCTTGACGAAGGCTCGGACCTCGTCGGACGTCACCGCGGCACCGGGCCGCAGTTGCAGCACGGCCGTCACCCGCTCACCCCATTTGTCGTCCGGAAGGCCGATCACCGCGCAGTCGGCGATGTCGGGGTGCTGCATCAGAGCCTGCTCCACCTCGGCGGAGTAAACGTTGAACCCGCCGGTGTAGTGCCAGCCGAACTTCCCAACCTCGGCGGTGGCCTCCGGGTTCTTGTAGTAGCCGGCCATCACCAGCGAGCTGCGGATGACGATCTCGCCCCGCTCACCGGCCGCCGGCAGCCCGCCCGACTCGTCCATGATCGCCACCGTGACCAGCGGTGCAGGGCGGCCGGCAGACGAGAGACGTCGTACCGCAACGGATCCGTCCGGGTCGAAGTGGTCGGCCGGAGCCATCGTCGAGATCATCATCGGCGCCTCGCTCTGGCCGAATAGCTGGGCCATCACCGGACCGATCCGGGTCATCGCCTCCTCCAGCCGGGCCGCGGACATCGGCGCCGCCCCGTACCAGAAGCATTGCAGCGATGACAGATCCGTATCGGGCAGATCGTGATGCGACAGCAGCATGTAGATCAGCGTCGGCGGCAGGAAGGTGTGCGTGACCTTGCGCGTCTGCACCGCAGCGAGGAAATCCGAGAGATCCGGCGTGCGCAGGATCACGATCTCGCCGCCCATGGCCATGATCGGGAAACACAGCACGCCCGCGGCGTGGGTCAGCGGCGCCAGCGCCAGGTACACCGGCCGCGGCGCGAAGGGACAGGACATCAGCGTGATCGGCGACATCGTTTCCACATTGCGCCCGGTCAGCACGACGCCCTTGGGTCGGCCCGTGGTACCTCCGGTCCCGACGATCAACATCGTGTCGTCCAGCGGCGCGACGGACAGCGGCTCGCCGGAGACACCGACGAGCCACTCGTCCAGCGTGACGCCCACAGGTGTCGGCCCGTCCACGCAGACCAGGGTCTTCACTGCCGGAAGACCGGCCGCGATCTGCTCGACCAACCCGCTGAACCTCCCCTGGAAGATCAGGCAGGCGCAGTCGAAGAACTCGAGCAGATCACGGTTCTCGGCGGCCTCGTTGCGGAGGTTGATCGGACACCAGACGGCGCCGGCCCGGGAGATGCCGAAGACGCAGGAGAAGGCGATCGGGTCGTTGACCGAGAGGATCGCGACCTTCTCGCCCGGGCGCACTCCTGAATTCGCCAGCGCCCGGGCCACCTTGAACGCCATCACCTGCGCGTCGCCGTAGGACAGTGTGCTGTCCCCGGTCGTCAGGCACGGCGCGGACACACCGAGAGACGCGCCCTTGCCCAGGTATTCGATCAAACTCATCGCTAGCGCTCGACCGTGACGACCGGCTCCATCACCAGACCGAAGCTCTTGAGCACCCCGAGCAACTCACGGTGGCCGAAAGCCTGGCACGCGGAGGCGAATCCGGCCCGCTTCGGCGGTTGCAGCAGCGGCGAATACGCCCCGAAGGCCTGCAGCAGGCCGGTCTGCTTGTAGTTGCTGTTGCCGTGGATGACGACGAACGCCCGGCCCAGCGTCCTGGAGGCGTAGACCGAGTCAACCGAGGTGTTGATCCGCGGATTCTCCCGGGGCGGCATGTTCGCCTGGACCGACCCGGCCACGTTCGCGACCGCGACCTCCTGCTCGTCGGCCGGCAGTGGCTTGATCTGTTCCTCGAACATCGCGGTGGTGGCGATGACGGTCTCCATCACGCTGCGGTCGAACACCCCGCCCTGCACCTTGACGTTGGCGACGCGCGGATCGTCCCTGAACCACACCGGATGCGACGTTCCGCCCCACGGCACGGCAAGGGCGGTCTGGTGCTGGCCGGGGACCGCGACCTCGAAGACCTGCTTCGGGTCCCACTGGACGTACTTGTTCTGCTCGAGGTAGTAGTGGTTGGCTTTGAGGATGGTGAAGATGGTCTGTATCGACGCGTAGGTGGGAAAACCCTTCCACAGCACCAGCATGTCCAGGGTGTCCAGACCGGGGTTCTCCAACGCGATCTGAGCGGCGGTCTCGCCGGTGGTGTACATCTGCGCGACACCGGGCGAGAGCAGCAGCCCCTTCTCGGCGAAGGCCTTGCCCCAGTTGTCCTTCGCCGACATCACCCAGTCCTGCTCACCGGTGGTGTCCATGTAGTGGCACCCGCAGCCAGGCTCGCCTCCACGACCTCCGGACCGTACTTGATGAACGGGCCGACCATGTTGCTGACCACGCTGGCCCCGGAGAAGAGCTCGGTCAGCGCACCGACGGTGTGATCGACCTGCACCACCTCGTAGTCGGCGGTCTCGATACCGGGCACCTTGTCGATCACGTCCTGGATACGGTTCTTGTCGCGGTCGGCAGCGATGAACGGAACTTAGTACTCACGCAGGTATTCGCAGACAAGCCGACCGGTGTAGCCGGAAACACCATAGAAGACAACGGGTTTGGCCACTGTCACATGCCCATTCCACCGTCGACGGCCAGCCCGGTACCGGTGATGAACCTGGCTCCGTCGGAGGCCAGGAAGACCACCGCGTCGGCCATGTCGCCGACCTCGCCGAGGCGGCCCAGCGGTGTCGCACCGATCACGTCGCCGGCGGCCGCCTCCGGAGACGGGGCCAGCCCCATCGCCGCATGCGCGACCGCCAGATTCTGGCCCATCTCGGTGGGGACGAGGCCGGGGTAGATGCAGTTCACCCGCACGCCGTAGCCGAGCTTGCCCGCCTCGAACGCGGCGACCCTGGTCAGTCGATCGACGCCGGACTTGGTGGCGGAGTAGACCGAGATCCCCGGGAAGGCGATGGTGGCGGCCACCGACGAAATGTTGATCACGGCGCCGCCCTTGCCGGCCGCTCCGCCCGGCCTCATCGCCAGGAAGGCGTGCTTGATGCCCAGCATGGTGCCCAGCAGGTTCACGTCGAGCATCTTGTGGATGTCCGTGGGGTCGAGATCGACGATCAGGCTGGAGATCTCGAGGCCGGCATTGTTGACGAGGATGTCCAGCCCGCCGATCTGGTCGATCGTGCCGGTGATGGCGCCTTCCCAGCTGTGCTCGTCGGTGACGTCGAGGTGGACGAACCCGGCGGTGGCTCCCGTGGCCGAGATCGCGTCGGCGGTGGCCTTGCCCGCATCGATCTGCAGATCGCCGATCACCACGGAGGCGCCGGCCGCGGCCAGCGCCACGGCCATGCCGGCTCCGAGGCCCTGCGCCCCGCCCGTGACCAGGGCCTTGCGTCCGTTCAAGTCGTACACGCTCATGAACAACTCCTTCGGTTCGTCTTCGTTGACGCAGGACCCGACATGACCTCCTCGACCTCCGACAGCGACGTCCGGGCGAGTGATCCACGTCATCCTGCAACCGGTTCCGAACCGTCGTCAAGCATCCCTGGACGGTCCTCGCCGGACTGCGGTCGAGATCGGAGGCCGTGCCGGCCGGATGGACGCCGACTCCCCCGATAACCTGAGCCCATGTCCGAGACCCGGTCGGCCAGTCAGAAGTCCGACGCGATGACCGATACCAGGCCCCAACCGGCCGTTCCCGACGGAAGCGGCCCGGTTCCGAGCGCCCGGGTGATGGGCTTCATCCCGTGGGTAGTGGCAGCCGCGTTGGCCGTCTTCTATGCCGCCGTCTCGATCCGCCGCCACGTCGAACTGCTGACCAGTGGCTACGACCTGGGCATCTACGACCAGGCCGTCCGTTCGTACTCGCTGTGGCACCTGCCGTTCAACTCGGTCCAGGGGCCGCACTTCGACGTGCTGGGCGATCACTTCTCGCCGGTCCTGGCCCTGCTGGCCCCTCTCTACTGGGTGCACAACTCGCCGACGACGCTGCTGGCCGCCCAAGGTGCGCTGATCGCCGTCGGGGTGGTCCCGCTGATGAAGTGGGCCCACCGGTCGGTCGGGCTCGGCGCCGGCCTGGTCGTCGGCCTCGGCTACGGCCTCGGCTTCGGGGTGGCCAACGCCGTCACGTTCGACTTCCACGAGGTCGCCTTCGCCGCGCCCTTGATCTCGTTCGCGGTGGTGGCCCTCGCCGAAGGCCGGCTGACGGCGGCGGTCGCCTGGGCGGCGCCGCTGGTGTTCGTCAAGGAGGACCTGGGCCTGACCGTCGCGGTCCTCGGACTGCTCGTGGCGTGGAAGGGGCGCCGACTGCTGGGCCTGCTGACCGCGGTCGGCGGCGCTCTCTCCTCTGCTCTTGCGGTGCTGGTGATCATCCCGGCGTTCAATCCACTCGGCGCCAACACGAAGACCACGAAGTTCGGCACCTCGCTGATGCACCAGTTCACCACCGTGCTGAGCCCGGACATCAAGATCCTGACGTTGGTCTTCCTGCTCGCCCCGACCGTCTTCCTGGCCATCCGCTCACCGCTGCTGATCCTGGCGGCGCCGACCATCGCATGGCGGTTCCTGGCCACCGACCCGGCCTACTGGGGAGTGCAGTACCACTACGGTCTGGTGCTGATGCCCATCCTGTTCGCGGCCTTCATCGACGTCCTGCGCCGTCGACGGGGCCGGGCCTCGGTCAGATGGATCCTGCTGGCCAGCACGCTGATCACGATCTACCTGATCCCGCAGAACGGTTTCGCGGCCGCCTTCACATCAGCCCTCTGGCACACCAGCCCGTCGACGGCCGCCGTCAAGGCCCTCCTCGCGGAGATCCCGTCCGGCACGACCGTTGCAGCGTCGAACGAACTCCTGCCGCAACTGAGCGCCGGGGACCACGTCACCCTCATCGGGCGCACCCCGCTGGCGACCTCGCGGCCCGAGTTCATCGTTTCGGAGACCGCGGACGTCGGCTTTCCGCTGGGTACCGACGGTCAGGCCGCCTGGCTCGAGGACGCCCGTGCACACGGCTACCGGGACGTCGGCCGCGCCGGCTCGGTCGTGTTGCTCCACCAGGGCTGACACAAAGACGCCCACTGGGCATCGCGGCGGAGTAGCTTTGCGCCTGAATGGTTCTTCACCATGGATCTTCACCCGCTGAAGCATTCGAAGGACGCCATGACAGATTCGTCTGGATCGATGGCGGGACGCCTTTCCCGCCCAGGTGCGACAACATTGACCGCAGCCGTCGCCGCGTCGCTGGCCGACCGGATCTACTCGGACCAAGGCCATTGCGCCGGCCTGGCCGACGCGCTGGCGGGCCTGTCCGAGGCAACGTTCCTGGAGCTGGCCCACCACGCACTCGAGGCCGCGCTCGAGGCGCTCGACTGCCAACCGGAGCTGAGCGAGCACCTGTTGCCGGGGACCACGAATGCGATCCGGGCCAAGATCGCCAGAGGCTGCATCGGTGGACAGGCGATGGGTAGCCGGGGGTACGTCGTCGCCGAGATCGACTTCGAGGTGTGGGGGCAACTGCTCGACGCCGACCTCCGCTCGGCTCCACCTGACACGCTCGGACCTGACGAAGCCGCCGGTCGGCGAAGAGCGGTGCTGGAGGATCTCGGCATTCGCGACGTGGAGTTGGGCAGGTACCGGGACGACCGCCGGGTGGTGCTGGCGATGTCCGATCTGGGGGCGTTGTCGAGCCTTGGTCCCGTCGCGAGCTGAGCGAACGAGCCCGGTCGGAGTCGACCGGTCGGCCTCAGGTGGCGACGAGCACCGTCAGGAGTTCCTGGTCGGCTGCCGCGGTCGCACGACCGAATTCACGCTCTGCATCTTGACGAGCAGGCGCCGCAACTCGCGCTTCTCGGACTCGTCGAGCGAGGAGAGCATCGTCAGTTCCACGCGGTGATGTGCTGCCGTCAGCTTCGTGCGCTTGCGCTTCACCGCCGGCGTCGGCGACACGAAGCTCTGGCGTCCGTCGGACGGATCGGCGACCCGCACGATGAGGTTGTCCCGCTCCATCCGG
The DNA here is from genome assembly GCF_014303395.1 of Nakamurella sp. PAMC28650. Taxonomy (GTDB): domain Bacteria; phylum Actinomycetota; class Actinomycetes; order Mycobacteriales; family Nakamurellaceae; genus Nakamurella. Next base: position 1,121,444 of record NZ_CP060298.1, on the reverse strand, counting down.
CGCAGGGTGGCCGCCATGGTCGGCTGCTCGACGCCGACCGATCTGGCGATCTCGGCCTGGGTCGCAGACCCGCCGCTGGTGAAGAGGAAGTCGATGACGGCGAACTGGGCCGGCGTCAGGCCCAGTGGTGCCAGTTGGTCGGAGAACTCGAAGGCGGTGCGCCGGGCCAGCTGCGAGATCAGCTCGGTGGTCAACCCGTCGGAGTCGACAACGGAAGCCGCGGGGCGTCGCGCTGTCCTGGTATCGGTAGCCATCGTTTCTTCTGTCCTCCCGGACGCATTGGACCTCGACGCACCCTGGTGAAGCGTTGCAGCGCAGGGGACCAACCAGCGACCATTCTCGAAATGGAGATCGATCGGGCGGCGCGTCCAGCGGCCGGTTCCGGCCGCCACAATGTGATGTAACCAGCGGCCGTTCGAATAAAACCCCCGCTAACTATGCAAAGGAGGTCGGGTGGCGCCGGACACCGAAGGGGCGCGGGTGTTCGACGCAGAGAGACAACGAAGTCACCCCAGCGAGCAGCCTTCGCACAGAAGGATGAACTCCGTGGATAGAGCTCTATTCAGCTTGTAGAGTCCGATCATCCACCCTGAGAAACAGTGCGCGAGTTGATGAAAGGCCGGCGGCGACAGCAATGACGAGTCTCGATCTGTCCGGTGTGGTAGCGACCGGGGCGGACCCGATGCAGACGTCCATGGCCAACGTCATCGCCTGGGCGCGGCGGGAGCAACGGGTGAGTGTCCGGCTCCTGCTGGAACGCATGGACATGCCGCTGTCGGCTCCCAGGTACGTCCGTTTCGAGGCGGGCCGGCGCACTCTGCCGGACGAGGTGATGGCAAGTATCTGTCGTGCACTGGACATCGACCTCTCCCAGGTGGCCGCGGATGCCGCGATGGCCCTCACCGACAAGGGCCCCCCGGTCGTGGACGAGGCGATGGTGCCGCTCCAACTGCGTGGATCCGGTCCGCAGGTTCCGGCGATCCGGGTGCGGGTGGAACGGATGATGTCCGGGGAGCAGACGTGGCTCCAGCCGGTGCGGGGGATGCTGGGCCTCCATGCCGCCAACGGCACGGACTCCAACGGGGACCTGCTGCTCGAGGAACCGTTGATCCGGACGATCGCGCAGATCTCCGGACGCACTCTGTTCGAGTGCTGGGTGGGTCTGAGCACCTTCATCGAACACGACTCCGCCGCCAACACCGGATAGGACGCCGACGGCCGGGAAGAGCCGGTTCCCTGTGGCAATCTGATCTGCATGAGCAGTGGACAGATCCTCACCTTCGGCACCGACGGCTCGTGCCTGCGGAACCCCGACGGCCCGACGGGGTGGGCCTACATCTGCGGCGACGGAACGTTCACCTATGGCGGCCGGCCTTCGGGAACCAACCAGATCGGCGAATTGATGGCGATCCTGACGGTGCTCCGTCATCACCCTGATCAGCGTCTCGAGATCCAGTCGGATTCGGCCTATGCGATCGGCTGCTCGTCGACCTGGAAGGTCGGCTGGCAGCGGGCGGGCTACGTCCGCAAGACCGGCCCGATCGCCAATCTCGACATCATCAAGGAGATCCACGCCCTGCTGGACTCGCGGGCGGGCACCGTCACGTTCGTCAAGGTCAAGGCGCACCTGCGTGACGAGAGCGTGCACCCGCTCAACGTCCGGGCCGACGACCTGGCCGGTCGCGGGGCGCGAGCCGCACAGGCGGCGGGCTGCGAGGTCGAGGAGTCAGGTGTGTGGCCGGGCGAATCCGGGACCGTTGCCCCCGACGCCGCCAGGTCCCCGAGCCGCCCGCCGGTCGCCGATCTCGAACCGAGCCCGGCGTTGCAGGAGACCGGGTTCCTGTTCTGAATGTTCCGATGGTCTCTTGCAACCACGCAGTAGAGCCGGCACGCACGCAGAAGGCCCCCACACCGGAGTGTGGGGGCCTCTACGTCTGTCTCAACCAGAAGGGGGCTCTGTGCCGTTGGCATCATATGGCACCGAGCGGAGATGGGCGACAAGCCGGATCCACCAGGGATGCAATTCGAGATGACCGGGAACGGGTCGAATTCCCCGGGTCGTGATCCGCGCATCCCTGCCAGCACGTGGGGGTTTCGAAACGGGTCATTCGTTCTCGATTGATGGGGACCGATTGTCGGCGGGCGCCGCCGCCCGAACTCTGCGGATGAGAGATCGCCAAGGACGAGAGATCGCTCGGATGATCGTGGATGCGTCGACCGCACCGGATGAAGACCTTCGCCCGAGGCCGGCGAGGTGGGGCGCCAGAGGCGGCGTGCAACAGCCGAAATGCTGGCCCTCCGGTGACTTCCGACCCTAGGACTGGACGCGGTTGCGCCGGATCCTTGTGGTCAGGCGAGGCACAGACGCTCGCCATCGCCGAGCGAAACATGGCGACGCTGACGGCCTTTGCATGGTCAACCTCGCGGCCCAGATCTCCGACCTCGAACCGAGCCCGGGTTGCCCGTCCCACCTGCCTCGTCGGATCGGCAGCGGCGACCTACCAAGGGGTGGCCGCCGGGATCCGGCAAGAACGGGGTGCACCGAGTACGTCCATCAACGGCCCGATCGGGATCGGTCGGCGGATCGGTGAGACATGTAGCGCTGCAGGAGGTCGGGGGGCTCGCGCATTCGAGAGGCGTGGAGGTCAACGACATCTTCCTCTACCTGGTCGCCCGGAGTCTCCGCGCGGTGGTGCTGAAGCGCGGTGAACACAGCAGCGGTGACACGAAGATCTCTGGGAACCTCGTCGGCGACATCATCGTGCTCTTGCCACCGGATGTTGCCGATCCCCTGGAGGGGTCCTCGTTCACGGGTCCTCGGACCCGGTGAATCTGAAGTCCGTCTCCATACCAAAAAGGCCGGCCATCCTCTCTCGAGGTGGACCGGCCTTCGTGTCGAGCACAGTGACGCGAACCTGGGACCCAGGCCACGCAACCAACCCATGGTGGGGCGTTTGCAAAACCGGTTTCACCTGGTCGGTTTCCGGGCCTGCCGTAGAGCTATCCTCCGCTAACGCCTCCTTTATCCCATCAGACGGCTGGTTCAGACGCAACATTGCTGGTCAAGATGGATGTGGCTTGGGTAGCTGCCGGAGGATCGCGTGCTTTGCAGCAACCGAGAGTTGCAGTCTGTCGGCCGTCAGGTCAGGGACCACTTGCTCACGGGTCGCGCTCGGAGCTGGGTGGCCGGGTTTCACCTGCCCTCAGACGAAAGCAGCACCCAGCGCGCGCCACCTAGCCTCAATCTTTCGTGAGACGCCCGGCCTTTCCTCGGCGCGATAGATCTGGTGTTTCGCACCGACGGGCATGTCTGCGGGTTCGTCGAAGCCCCGGTGGGTCACCTGGGTGGGTGCCGGATTCCACGTTCCGGGGGGTTTGTCTTCTTGCTGGCCGGGTGGGTTGTTGCAGGTCAGGTCGGCGCCGGCAGCTGGGTCAGCCGGTCCAGGGCGGTGGTGAACAGGTGCCGGTGGGTTGCGTGACCGGACAGGTGCAACCAGACCCGGCGGCTCCGCCGGGCGATGGTCGCCGCCACGGAGAACAGCTGCAACCGCAGCCGTTTCGGTTCCCAACGGCGGGCCCCGGTGCCGGTCAACGCCAGCATCTGCAGCCACGCGGTCAGCTCCGTAGCGAGCTGGACGACGGCGACCCAGATCTGATTTTGCGCGAACGCAGTCAAGGGCAGGTTCCGCAGGCCGGTGTCTTTCGCGTTGCGGATCCGGTCTTCGCAGCGGGCCCGGTGGCGGTGCCGCAACTCCAGGTCCGCGAGTTGCCCGCCGGTGGTGTTGGTGACGAACGCGGTCAGCCGGTTGCCGCCTGAGTCGGTGAACCGCAGCTGCGCCCCGGGGTGCGGACGTTCGGCCCGGACGATCACCCGCATCCCTGCCGGCCACGTTGACAGGTCCAGCAGGCCGGTGAGTTCGGTGACCCACGCCCCGTCGCGGACCTTCCCATCGCCGTCGTAGGCCGGGGTCCACCCTTGGTCGGGGATCAGGTTGATCTTGTCGACGATGTCCTGCGTCAGCCCGAACCCCACCGAATACGACAGGCCCTGCCCGGCCAGCCACTTCAGGTATTCGTGGGTGCCGCCGCCGCTGTCGGCGCGGACCAGCACCCTGCGCCCAATCCGGCCACCGCGGCGGTTGAAGGGCAACTGCCGCAACGCATCCTTGGTGACCGCGATGTGGTCGGCGGCGGTGTTGGATCCGGCCCTTCCGGGGCGCAGCATCATCGACAGTGGCTCACCGGTGCCGTCGGGGCCGTGATCCACCCACGACCCGAGCGGGTGGAACCCGAAGCCCTTCTTGTAGGTCGGCGCCGCCAGTTCCTTCTCCGAATGGGAGGTGATCAACGTGGCGTCCAGGTCGATGATCAACGGCCGGTCCCGGTCGATTCCGAAGTCGGGGGCGTCCTTCCCGGCCATCTTCCACACCCGCTGTCGGACTGCTGCTCTGGCCTGGTTGATCGCCGCCAAAGCGGCCTGCGGGGTCGCTGCCAACGCGTCGATCAGCCGGGACACTGTTGGGTCGGAGGCGACCCGCCCGAACACCGCCGGCTCAGACCGCACCACCGAGATGTCGGCCAGGCAGTCCCCGCCGATGGCGACGCTGACCGCCAGGTCCAGCAGGATCTTCCCCGGATCCAGCACCGCCCACTGCTTGCGCCACGGCGCCAACGCCGCAGACAAAGCCCGGTCCAACCCGACCTTCCCGGCGGTGGTGACCAGCAGCACAGCACCGGCGTGGGACACCACCCGCTTCGCGGTCGTGTCCACTGTCAACGGCGGGTAGAAACCGGTAGGGTTCGGCATCAGAAAGGTGCTCCTGTTTGCTGACGATGTGGACCTTAGAGACCCTCATTATCGCAGGTCGGGGCACCTTTCCCTCACTTTGAAACACCAGATCCAGTATCTGCGTGAAAGCGCAAGGCTAGGGCGTGTCCCGCGGATCTTGGAGGTCGGTTCCGACAGACTCTGATTTGTGCAGAATCGTCATGATTTGTCGGATGAGCAGTGGGCCCGGTTGGAGCCTTTGCTACCGGATCGGACCCCGATTCGGGGTGGTCGGTGGGTCGATCACCGCAGGGTCGTCGACGGGGTGCTGTGGCGGACCAGGTCCGGTTCGGCGTGGCGGGATCTCCCGCAGGGCCCCGGCAAAGTCGGGTTGACAATTCTTGAGCTGCGGCGATGGGTTGCGACACGCCGGGAGGGGCGGTTTGCGGGTGGGCGTGGCCCACGGTGATGATCATGAAGGTTCTTGAGGCCACTCACTCACAGCCAAGGACCACGCCCGATGTCATCATCACCCAGGTATACCGTCGTTGACCAATTCGACGAAGATGAGTTCCCCGACATCCCCACGGCGCCGGCGGCGTTGCTCCGAGCCCTGCGATCGGTTCCCGACCCCCGCAGCGCGCGCGGCCGCCGGCACGGCTTGTCCACCATTTTGGCGGTGGCCGCGTGCGCGGTGATCGCCGGTGCCCGCTCCTTCGTCGCCATCGCCGAATGGGCCGCCGACACCGCACCAGCAGTATTGGCCAAACTTGGCGTATCCAGTGAGAGACCCTGCGAGTCGACGATCCGGCGAACCCTGAACAGGATCAACGCCGACGGTTTGGATGTCATCGTCGGGACCTGGGCCGCTGTGGTCGCCACCGCGTCGAAAACATTTCAAGTGATCGCAGTCGACGGCAAATCGGTCCGGGGATCCGCCGTGGCCGGCGGCCGGTGCCGACATCTGCTCTCAGCGCTCACTCACACCGCAGGCCTGGTCCTGGGGCAGTTGGACGTCGATGTCAAAACCAACGAGATCCCCATGTTCGCCGAGCTTTTAGACAACATCGAGTTGCTCGGTGCGTTGGTCACCGCCGATGCGATGCACTGCCAGAAAATCCATGCCAAGTATCTCGTGGAGCAACGCGGAGCGCATTACCTGCTCACCGTGAAAGGTAACCAACCGACGCTGCGGCGGCGACTGGCCCAACTCCCATGGAACGACGTCGACGTCACCGACACCCAGAAGGACCGCGGACACGGACGGATCGAGAAACGAACCCTCAAAGTCGTCACCATCGCCGCGGGAATTCTGTTTCCGCACGCCGCCCAGGCGATTCAGGTGAGCAGAAAAGTCCGGTCGATCCGATCCAAGAAGTGGCATACCGAGACCGTCTACGCGGTCACCGACCTGCACCCGACCCAGGCGTCCGCCGCGCAGCTGGGCACCTGGCTCCGAGGACACTGGTCGATTGAAAACCGTTTGCACTGGGTCCGGGACGTCACCTTCGGTGAAGACCTGTCCCAGGCCCGCACCGGCAACGGACCCCAGGTCATGGCCACACTACGAAACCTGGCCATCGGACTTCTTCGACTGGACGGAGCCCGCAACATCGCAGAAGCCGTCCGACATCACGCCCGAGACCCCCACCGACCACTCAAACTCGTGCTGACCAGCTAAAACAGCCCGACATGAGCGATCTGCGACTTTGCCGGGGCCCTGGGATCTCCCGGAGTGTTACGGCAATTGGAAGACGGTGTACAACCGGCATCGTCGCTGGTCAGGGGACGGTACCTGGCAGCGGGTGCTGTCGATGCTGCGGGCGGACTGCGATCACGGCGATGTCGGTGAGTGGGCGTTGGGGGTGGATGCGACGGTGATCCGGGCGCATCACCACGCGGCAGGTGCCCGGCACGAACCGCCGAAGGACATCCCCGCCGCCGTCCTTGCCAGCGTCGTGTTGGAGGCTCCGATCAAGGCCCTCAAAGACACAGGGGGCACTATCGAACTACAAGAATTCTGCGGATCGGCCGCCGCCGGTCGTTGATCGGGAGGGTTTGGGGCGTAGCCGCGGCGGGGTGACGACGAAGATCCACATGGCGGCTGATTCGAAGTGTCGGCCGGTGGGGCGGGTCATCTCGGCTGGTCAGCGGCATGACGCGTTGGCGTTCACCGCGGTGCTGGCCGATATTCGGATCGTGCGCGGCCGTGATGGGCGGCCTAGGACCCGACCGGATCGGGTGTTGGCGGACAAGGCGTATTCCAGCGGCAGAATCCGTAAGTCGTTGCGGCGTAGGGGTATCAAGGCGACCATCCCGGAGCCGGTGAACCAGATCAACGGTCGCCTGTCCAAGGGTTCCCGTGGTGGTCGGCCACCCAAATTCGACAAGGAAATCTACAAGGACCGCAACACCGTGGAGCGGACGTTCAACCGGCTACGCGGCTACCGCGCGGTCGCCACCCGGTATGACAAACGGGAGTTCGTCTACCGAGGCACCGTCGACGTCGCCAGCATCGGAATCTGGCTCAGGCATCTAACGGAGAACGATCCACGGGACACGCCCTAGCCCGGCAGTGGCTGCTGGCCCAACGCGCCTTCGACACCACCGGCCAATGGGCCGATTTCGCTACGACCGCGGGGACCAAAATAGCCCGCGGCTTGCTCGCGCTGGACCAACTGGACCAGCTGGAATGCCGGCATCAACTGGAGCAACTACGTGAGGGCGGCAACAGCGTGGAGTGGTGGGCTCCCGCGGCGGCCCTCGCGGCCCAGTACGGGTTGCTCTACCTGGACCCCGCGGTCACCTTGTCCACCCTCAACCTGGCCGCCGCCCAACAGCTACCAGACCTGCAACATGCCCCCCTCGCCGCCGAGATTCTGACCCGAGCGCGCCTGGATCTGCTGCTGGCCGGTGGTCAACTCTCCACAGCCGAAGAACTCCTGGCCGGCCAGCCGGAACACAGCCATCCCGTCCAGAGGGCCAGGCTTCGCCTGGCGCAGCGCGAATGGTCCCAGGCCTCCACCCTGTCCCGTCAGGCACTGTGGCGGGACACGGTCGGCCGACGCGATCAGCTCGAGTTGCAGATCCTGGCCGCGGTCGCAGCCCGCCATCTCGGCGAGCCCGGCGAAGCTGCCGCCCTGACCGCTGAAGCGGTGCAGCGTTCCGCCAGCCAACATCAGCTGCGTGCGTGGGCCGGGATCCCACACGATGAACGTCTGGCGTTGATGGCCCTGACCGTGGAGCCACTTCCCCCGGAGGGGCTCGCGACCCTCCACCAGGTGCGTCAGCCCTACCCGACGGCGCCCGGACCCATCAGGCTTAGGGCCCGCCCGCGAATTATTTGGGTGTGTCCGGGCGTGTCGCGGGGTGCAGGCTGTAGTTCCAGTCGCCGTGGAAGTCATGGCGGTGTAGCTGGCTGCTTTCAAGTTCTTTGATCTGGCGGTCGCTGATCTTGATTCCCCTCTCGTAGATGCCCAGGTCCAGTTCGGCGTGGACGCTGAGCCCGGTGGTGGTGGTTGTGGCTTTGATGGTTTCGATGACGACTTCGTGGGAGGTCAGGGGTCGGGCCCGCCAGCTACGGCTGATCGCGCAGAAGAGGCGATGCTCGATCTTGTTCCATTTCGAGGTGCCCGGCGGAAGGTGGCACACGGTGATCGCCAGTCCGGTTTCGGTGGCCAGCGCGGCGAGTTCGGTTTTCCACAACCGTAGCCGGGAGCCGTTGGACCCGCCGGAATCAGCGGTGATCATCAACCTTGTTGCGCTTGGATAAGTGTTGGTGCCCACAGTGTTCCACCATCGGCGGATGGATTCCACGGCGAACTGCCCGGTGTCGGCGTCGGTGCCGACGTTGATCCATCCGGTGTTCGCGGCGATGTCGTACACCCCGTACGGGGCGACCTTGCCCAGGGTTTTGTCCATGAAGTCGTGGACGCTGGTCCGGGTGGGTTCACCCTGGGGTTCCCATTCCTTGCCGCCGATGCTGAAATTCCCGATCAGCTCCTTTTTCTTGGTGTCGACGCTGATGACCGGTTCACCGGCGGCGCTGAACGCGGTGGCCTGATCGTTGAGATAGTTGAACTGGGCGTCGCGGTCGGGGTGTTGGTTGCCCTCGAGGGTCTTGACGTTGGCTTGCAGGCTGTATCCGTTGGCCTTCAACAAGTTTCCCACTGTGGATGCCGACACCGGGTGGCCGTTGGTGGTCAGCGTGGCGGCTAGTTTCGACGTCGATTTCGTTGTCCACCGCAGCATCGACATCGGATCGCCGCGGGTCACCGGATCCACCAGGGCATCCAACGCTTCCCACAGGGTGGGGTCGGTCACCGCCGCGCTGGGCCGGCCGGCGCCGGGGCGCCGGACCCGGCCCGGGATCTGGTCGGGGTAGTCCAATTCGCGGACTCCTTGGGCCACGGTGTCCGGGTGCGCACCGATCGCCCCGGCGACCACTTTGATCCCGCCCCGGCCCAGCGCCTTGGCTTCCGAGCCGAGCAACAACCGCCAGGCCCGCTCATCCAGATGGGGTCTGATCAGCAACAACCGTGACGTGAGGACTTCCACATCGGTGGTGGGTAGGGGCATAGCACAATTCTAGCGAAAAGAACCAATCAAACCTACGTAATTACCCGGCACGTCCTTAGTCAGCACGAAGACCGGGGCGTTATAAGGCGGCTCAGATCCCCACCATCCGTCCCACGGCTCGTTCCACTGCCCGCGAATCGGCCCGAACATGTTGCGGCCCATAATGTATGCTCCCCGCGGTCGCATCAGCCACTCGACGGCTGTCTGATCCGCGGGAGCGTGTTCATCGCCCATGTGCCAACCGTGCAGCTCGAGGCCGCGCTTGCCCAATGGATCGTCCCGGCTCTGATCCGGTCCGGCGACGAAGCCGTCGAGCGAGATCGACATGTGGCAGGTGGTGTCCGACATCAGCATCTCCCGGTAGCAGTTGCGGGTTGCATCGCGACTCTTTATACCAACTGCCTCCGACACCCGGGGTCGGCGGCCGACGCGGGATGCCCGGTGGCTTTACGACTCCCGCAATCCACCCGGCGAATATCGTTCGCCACTTCACTGCGGTCAGGAGAATCCACAATCCTACGCCACCGTGAGGGGATATCCTCACCAGGTGAGAAAAACCGTTGGTATTGCGAGCCTTGGGGTCCCGACTGTTGACGTCTGGTCGACCCCGACCATGGTCTACGCAGGCGGGTTGCGCCAGCTACCGGTTGCCCTTGCCGGCCGACCGATGTTGTTGTTCGCCGACGAGCGCTTGGCCGCTCAGGTCGATTCCGTCCAAGGCTTTGCGCCGGCGCTTGCGGTGGTCGTCATCAGTTCCGGATCGGACGATGCCGTCGAGACGGTGACGGAGGCGCTCACCCGCCGCCCGGGCGCCATTCCGGTGGCGCTGGGCGGCGGCAGCGTCATGGACGTGGTCCGGCTCGCCGCACTGGCTCTGACAGATCCGAGTACCAACGGCTGGCGATCCCGCCACGACGGGCCGTTCTTTCTTCCCACCAGGGCGCTCAACCCCACCGTGTGCATTCCGTCGACCTTGGGCACCGGCTCGGAGGTCAGCCCGGTCGCCATGCGGCGCAGCGCATCCGGGACCGCGATGATCATCAGCCCCGGCCTGCGATCGGCAGCGGCGATCATCGACCCGGCCGTCACCGGCACGCTTCCGGTCGCGGCCCTGGGCGCCGGGCTGGTCGAGCCGTGGTCACGGGTCTGCATCCCGGCGATAGCGGGGGATCGGTTGCGCTTCCAGGACGGACTCGCCGCCGGTCTTGGCGAGACGATCCTGGCGCTGGGCGAGGAGATCGGCAGTAGCGAATGCGCTATCGGGCCTGACTGGCTCAGATCCGCGGCACTGGCCAGTATGCAGACGCACCTGGGCCTGCTTCCTGTCGGGCGCGCGCCGGCCGGCCATGTGCTGTGGCCGCTGGCCACCGAGGTGATGCGGGTGACCGGGCTGCCGAAAGCGGAAGCGCTCGCCGCCCTGATCCCGGCCTGGCTGAAATGCCTCGCCGCAAAATCCATCGGGCGGGAATGGGGATCCGTGCAGCGGGTGGTCCGGATCATCGGGCTGGACCCCGCGGAAGCCGCTGATCGTCTCGAGAGTTGGCTGCAGGCACTGTGTCTGACGACCCGGCTCCCCGAGGTCGACGTCGATGCCATCGCAACCCGGGTGGCGACGCCGTGGCAGCTCTCCGGCCTGTTCCTGCCGGGCGTTCCCCGGGCGGACATCGCGACGGTCCTGCACGCCGCCGGCTGACTCACGCGACACTCAGAGCGTCTGACGCACCACCATGTCCCGGAAGATCCCGGGAACGGCCGCAAGACCTTCGAAGGTCCCTTCCTGCACCACCCGGCCGCCGTCCAGCACGATGACGCGGTCCGCGTGACGGACGGTGCCCAGCCGATGAGCCACCACCACGCGGGTGACCTGCAGCCGGTCGAAGCTCTCCGACACCTGTGCCTGGGTCACCGAATCGAGCGCGCTGGTGGCCTCGTCCAGGATGACCAGCCGCGGGTTCCGGGCGATGGCGGCCGCCAGGACGAGCCGCTGCCGCTGGCCGCCGCTGAAGGTCACCGCGTTGTCGCCGAGCAATGTTCGCATCCCCATCGGCAGGGCGCGGATGTCCTCCTCCAGACCGACTTTCGCTGCTGCCGCCCAGGCATCCTGCTCCGTCAACGGCGAGTCACCGGTGATCGCCGTGAGGATGTCGCCGCCCGTCACCGAGGCGCTCTGCATGGCCACACCGATCTGCGCCCGCACCGCGCGGGTGTCCATTGTGGTCAAATCCTTGCCGTCGTAGGTCACCGATCCGGCCTCCGGACGGTCGAACCCCAGCAGCAATCGGATCACGGTGGACTTGCCCGACCCGGACGGCCCGACCAGCGCGATGAATTCCCCCGGCTCGGCGGCGATGCTGACGTCGTGCAACACCGGCGAATCCATGCCGGGATAGCGATAGGTCACCGACGACAGCTCGACGCGGCCACCGAGCAGGCCGGGATCGCCGGCCCCCGGGGCCACTTCGACGGGCTCGGCCAGGATCGGCTTCATCCGGTCGAAGATCGGCACGATGTTGAGCGCGAACCCGAGGTTGAGGTCAAGTTGGGCGGTGGCGCCCGCGATCTGGCCCAGAGCGGTGATGAAGGCAAGGAAGGACGCGGTGGTCATCACCCCCGGGTGTTGCATCACCGCGGCGAAGGTGATGACCGTCAGGAACGAAGGAAGCATGGCGTAGATCGCGGTGCGGATCGCCGACAGCCGCTCCGAGGACAGCAACGAGCGCGCCTGCTCCGAATACCGTGTCGCCCAGGCACCGAGTGCGCGGTTCTCCGCGGCTGCCGCCCGGATCTTGTCCGCGCTCTGGACGATCTGCAGCATCACGCCCGAGGCCTGGCCCTTGGCGTCGTACATCGCCCGCAACCGCCGGATCTGCGCCGCCGTGATGAAGGCGGTGATCGTCGCGGTGATGGCCGTGACGATCAGGACGATGACGGCCAGCATCACGTTGTAGGCGAACAACAGGCCAAGGCTGAACACCAGCGTGACCACGGCCAGCAGGGTCTGCGACGCGACCGACGCGACGATCTGTTGGATCGCATCCACGCCGTTCACCCGCATGGTCAGGTCGGCCACCGAGTAACGTGTGAAGAACTGCACCGGGAGGGCGATCAGCCGGTCCCACAGACCGGACTGCATCCGGTTCAGCATCCTGCCCTGGAGCCGCAGCAGGCCGGCCGAACGGGACAGCAGGAAGCCGGTGCCGGCGAATCCGACGAGCAGCAGGATCAGTGATCCCGCGAGCACCAGGCCACTGTTGCCGACCGGGACGATGGTACCGAGGATGCTGCCGGTGGCCACCGGGAGGGCGAGGGCCAGCAGGCCGGACACGATACTGAACAGCACAAGCCGCAACAGGTCTCGGCCGCTACCGCGCAGGCCGAACTGCAGGAGCCCGCGCACCGTCATCGACCCGGGCGGCATCGGCTGGTATAGGACGTAGGCGGTCGGTCGAAGGCGGGCGGCATGCTCGGCGGTGGCCCTGGTCTCCGAACCCGTGAGCGGATCGACGACCTGGTAGGCACCGGATTCCCTTGGCACCAGCACTACTGGTTCGCCAGATGGCTCGGTGAACGCCACCATCGGCTCCAGGCCGCTGCGCCACCATCCGCTGCTCAGGGTGACCGCCCGTGCCCGGATGCCGGAGGCCCGGGCCACGGCGCGGATCGGGTCCGCGCTGTGCCCGCGGGACCAGTCGGGCGGTCGGACGATCCGGATACCAGCTGCGCGGCCGAGCAACTGGCAGGCGGCGAACACCGCGTCCGCCGTCGGTGGCGCCTGCCAGCGAGCGGCGTCGTCGATCCGGCCGAACGTCGAGCGGACGCTGTCGCAGACGGCCTGATCCTGGTGGAGTCGATCGGCCTGCAGGGCGGTGAACTGCTTCGACCGCGCCACCGCGAGGGCCGCATAGGCTGTGAGCAGGGCCGACTGCATCCACTCGAGCCCGGCGAGCAGATCGTCCGGGTCCAGCTCCGCCGTCGTTCGAATGGCTGCTGTTCCCGGCGTCAGGACTTCCAGGCAGAAGCCGGCCCCCAACGGGGTCGCCGACGCGGTGTCCTGACGGATTCCGCCCCGGGCGAGCCGGGCCGTTTCGGTGACACACCACAGCAGTTCGGCCGGTGCGTTCACTACCTGACCGGCGACCAGTTCAGGGTCGACCCCGATCTGGTCCGAGGTGATCGCGGTCCGCGGCCCCTGGGCTGGCAGAGCAGCCCCGGTCGCGGTGAACCACTGGTGCAGGCCGGATCGCAGCTCAGCGCTGTTGACGAGGTCCGCCGACCAGGACTGGGCCAATGGCACCACCGACGCCGCGATCCCGACGGCGACCAGCCTCCAGGTATTGCCGTGATGCATGGCCGCCTCGGCGCCGACCAGCACCGTGCCGGCTACGGCGGATCCGACGTAGAACCTGCGTCCGGGACGGCCGACACCGTCGGTCGGCACCACGAAGAGGTCGACCTCGCCGGACGTCAGGAACAGCGCCGTCTCGACACCGTCCAGCACCACCGGGGTGCTCGCATCCAGGGTCCGGGACTCGACGGCCGTCATTCGGCCTCCACCAGCGCGGCGTAGCGGCCGCCCTGCGCGATCAGCTCGTCATGCGTCCCGCGCTGGGTGATCTGGCCCGCGTCGAGCACGATGATCTCGTCGCAGTCGCGGATGGTGCTCAGACGATGCGCGACGATCACGCAGGTGGCGCCCCGGCGCCGCAGATTGCGGTCGATGCGCTGCTCGGTCTCGGTGTCCAGCGCACTGGTGGCCTCGTCCAACACCAGGATGCTGGGGTCCAGCGTCAAGGCTCTGGCGATCTCCAGCCGCTGCCGCTGACCACCGCTGAAGTTCTGCCCACCCCCCTGGACGACAGCTTCATAACCGCCTACCCGGGCCGCGATGTCGTCGTGGATACAGGCGTCACGTGCGGCTCGGACCAGGTCGTCCTGGGAGATCGAGTCGTCCCAGAGCGTGAGGTTCTCCCGGACGGTGCCCTCGAACAGCATGATGCGCTGGTCGACGAACGACACGGAGGTGGTGAGCAGTGCCCGATCCCAGACCCGGCGGGTGCGTCCGTCGAACAGCACCTGGCCCTGCCAGGGTTCGTACAGCCCCAGAATCAACTTGACCAACGTCGACTTGCCCGATCCGGACGCGCCGACCAGCGCCACCCTGCTGCCCGGCGCTACCAAAAGATTGAATCCGGTGAGCAGCGGTGGGCCGGTCCGGGTATAGCCGAACTCGACGTCCCTGAGCTCCAGCGCGCCGTTGAGCCGCGCCGCAGTGACACCGCCGATGTCCGTCTGGGCACCCGGGGGGCACAGGAACTGCTCGTCGACGTGGCTGTTCAGTACATCGTTGATCTGCATCAACTGGCCCTGAGCGGTCTGCGCCTGTTGGGCGAGGCCGATGAGCTGGCCGATGGGCGAGAGGAAGGAGGCCATCAGAGCCTGGAAGCCCACCAGGATTCCCAGCGACAGATCCCCCGAGATGACGGCGACACCGCCGATGGCCAGCACCAGCACCGACGTAACGCCGGACAGCGTGGACGGAACGACGGACAGGCCGTTGCTGAGCTTGCCCATCTCCTGGCTGGCCAACAGGTACCTGGCCTGGAATCCGGCCCACCGCTCGAACGCCGAGTCCTCCACACCCGAGGTCTTGATCGCCTCGATGTGCGAGACCATCGACATGCCGAGTCCGGTCAGACGGGCACTTTCCCGTAGCTGCAGCTGATTCGCCGCGTCACGGCGCCGGGACACGTACCAGAGCGCGACCACGTTGAGCAGTGAGGCCAGGATGGCCAGCCCGGCAAGCAATGGACTGTAAAAGAACATGGCGACCGCGTAGACGACAAGACCCACGGTCGCGACGCCTGCGGTGACCATCGGGCCGGCCAGCAGATTGGTGACACTGTCGACCTGATCCAACCGGCTGACGATCACACCCGGGTAGCGCTGGGTGAAGTACTGGACCGGTAGGTGGAGCAGGTGATCGACCAGCCGGAACGACCCGGACACCGCCAGCCTGGTCTGCAGCCTTGCCAGGAACCACTGCTGGACCAGGGTCAGCGCCCCGATCAGCAGCGACACCATCAGGACCGCCGAGATCAGGTCCGCACCGTGGTTGCTGGTCGTGGATTCCAGAACGGTGTCGACGAAGACCGTGGTGAACATCGGGAGCATGACCCCGGGCACTACCAGGAACAGACCGGCGACTGCCGCCAGGATGAATCCCGGCCGGCCCGGCAGCATCCGCGCCCAGAGCTCCGCGAGCCAGGATTTCCGACTTCCGCCTACGATAAAATCCGGACCAGGCGCGGCATGCAGGGCCACACCGCTGTAAAGACGCTCGGCTTCGTCCAGCGGGATCGCCCGGCGCCCTTCCGCGGGATCGTTGATGTACAGACGGTCCTTGCCGAAGCCCTCCAGTACCACCCAGTGCGAGTGACGCCAGAAGAGAATCTGCGGCAGCAGGTCACCTTCGGCAAGTTTGTCGAACGGCCGCCGGAACCCTCTGGCCTGCATGCCGTATCCGCGGGCTGCCTTCAACATGATGCTGGCGTTGGAACCATCGCGGGACACCCCGCAGGTCTCGCGAAGTTCCTCCAGCGGCACCATTTTCCGGAAATGGGCGAGCACCATGCCCAGCGATGCTGCGCCGCACTCCGTCTCCTCCATCTGCAGCATGGTGGGCACCTTGATCCGGTGCTGCGGGAACGAGACGGGCTCCTGCTGCGCCCCGACCGGAACGGGGACCCGAGGTGGCGCGCTCATCCGGAGAACACCACCTGGATCGGACGCTGCTCGCTGACGTCGATCTCGACTGCGATCGGCACGCCCTGGGTGATCGGGAAGGGCGGGCCCTGCCCGATGCTCCAGCGGTACTGCGACACCGTTGACGGTTCGCTGTCCAGCGTGACGATGGCCAGGAATCCCGGTTCCGAGCCCAGGAGGGAGGCGACGACCTCCTGCTGAAGCCCGAGTTTCTCCGAAACCTCGGCGGTCGTGTACGGATCGGAGCTGATCTCGGTGACTGTACCGAGCAGGTAGCCGTACTGCCCCGAGGGGGCGCTGGACACCGACATCCGAACGGGTAACCCGACGGCGGCGGTCCCTGTCATGCCGGCCGGCACCAGCGCCACCACGGTGTCCAGCTGAGACAGGTCGGTGACCCGGAGTGCAATCTTGCCGGCGATCATGATCGAACCTGCGGACACCAGAATCGAAGTCACCATACCGCTCTGGGGTGATGTCAGAAATCCTCCGCCCTCCAACGAAACGACATCCTGCCCCGTGGTCACAGACTCGCCCAGGGTCACCAACACCCGGTCGACGGTGGCGTCCTTCGTCGTCTGCACCCGTAGTGCACCGGCCTCGAGGTAGAGGCCCGACACGGAGACGGACGAGGTGACGGTGCCGGTAATGGCCCAGATAATGATGCTGACCACCAGCAGAGAGCAGGCGCCGAGGGCGCACACGGCCCACTTCGGTGCCAGGCGAACCACCCGGTCGATTGAATCAGCGCTCTGGCTGATCGGGTGACCGAGGCCGGTGTCCGGCGGGGTGGTCACGGGGGTTCTGTCGGATTGATCTATTGTCATGTCAGAGCCCTCACGATCGGAATGTCGGGGCCGGCCGGCGTGAGAAGGACGGCGAGTGCTGCGATCCCGTGGATCGGGGACAGCAGGACTGAATCGGGGGCCGACAGCGGCGCGGCCCACCGTCCGGTCCTGGCACGCCGGCTCATGAGACGGCCGACGGCGCTGTGTCCGGCATCGGACCTCCCCGCTCCCGGCAATCGGGATCGGGCACGCTCCAGGTGGGCGTCGTCGAGCAGCGTCCACAGCCCGTCGGTCGACGGCGTGTGCACGTCAGCTCCGGAGGCCGGATACTGTGTTGCCCATGCGATCCGGTCACCGGCGCCATCCGGTGCCGGCAGCGCCGGCAGATCGGCGGGACCGCCGCGGGTGCGGGCCAGCCGCCGCGCCGCCAGAGCTGCGCCGAAGGCTCGGGACGGCAACGAGCGCGACCAGCGGTCCGGCGGATCGACGCCGGTGATGTCGTCACGCAGATCAGCCAGTTCGGTGAGCGCATCGGCCACAGCGTCATCCGAAGGCAGCTGCAGCAGGGCGAAGATAGCGCCCGCGCGCCCGCCGATCACCATCGACGGCCGTTTCCGGCGGGCAGCTCGCAGACTCGGCACGACCAGCATCCGGGCGGCGTCCAGCAGCGTCGGATCGTCGAGAAGTGCGGCGGCTACTGCGGTCGCGTAGAGGACACCCGCCGGTCCGTTGAACCCGTCCGCCGGGCCCAGGTCGCCGTTCCCGATCCGCCGGACGCAGCCCAGTAGAGCGGCGCGGGCCGCCGCGGCACAGTCAGACCTCGAGAGAGGTTGCCCACCAATGGCGTTCGTCGATGGCGACATGCCGGCCGACACCGTCGCCAGTGCCAGCGCGATGCCGGCTTGACCGGTCAGGCCCGGGCCCATCCGGCCGTAGTTCCAGCGGTTCCGGTTGGGGTCGTGTTCCAGGCCAATCCAGGCCAGCGTGCCGTCGCCGATCTCGATCGCCCGGTCCAGCAGCAGTCTGACCGGCTCGTGTCGGTCAACGGCGGGGTGTTCGGTTCCGGAATGCTCATCACCTGCCACTGCGCGTTCGTCAGGGTCCATCACAAAAAGGTTTGCGCGCAGGTCGTCGACGTGGCTGCTGCGGTCGGTCACCGCCCGCAACCGGCGGCGGGTCCGGGAGTCCGGCGCTTCGGTCATGGCATCGGTCAACGCCACCCCACGATCACTGATGAGATCCGTTCGGCTGAAAGGGATGGTGAACAAGGGGATATCGAGCTCCCGCAGGGCCTGGACCTCGCAGCCGATCAGTCCGGCCGGCGCTGTTCCGGTGGCGCGATACAGCTGCTCCAGCACGAATTCCCGGTCCACGCCATCCATCAACACCGCAGGAACGGTGCTCTGCAACAACAGTCGAGCATAGGTCGACGTCGGCCGTGCCACCAGGCGGACGGCCGGTTCGGGTTCCAGATCGGGCAGGTAGTCGCTGTCGACCAGCAGTTCCAGCCGCTGCTGGACGTCCGCGAACCCGTCGATGAGTTGCTGTTCGTAGCCGCGCAACCCAACGGGATGACCATCGCGGGACGGTAGGGCCCGGCCGTTCAGCGTCAGTGCGCGGGCGCTCTGCAGTTCCGGACCGTCGGCCCCCTGGACGAGGGTCCGGACGACGTAGGGCGTGAGGCCCTGGCTGGGACCGGCCAGTGCGCCGATGTCGACGGTGCTGCGGCCCGGTCCTCCGGCGATGACGCTGGTGACCATGCTGGTCGGCCCCGGGCTGTCCGACAATCGTTCGGTGACGACGTCATCGGGTGGCGCGATGCGCATCGGCCCGGGTGCGACCACCGTCTCCAGATCCACCAGCATCGGGAGATGCGCGGTGGGGATGAAGTTCTCGTGGTGAAGGTCGGTGGATCCCAGGGCCTGCAGCACCCGCAGCAGGGCGCCGGCTCGGCGGAAATACGCGCTGATCCCACTGTCGAGCCCGCCGTCAGTACGGTCTGTAGCGTCAGCGCTGTCGCCGGTCGGAGCCTCGCGCACCCACATGTATCCGTCGCGCTCCACGACCTCCGGCAGGCTGAGAGAAGGGCTGAGGCCGAGCGGATCGCCGGCCCCGTCGACCGTGGCCAGCACGGCTCCCAGCGCCCGGTGGAGGCCGTCCGTGCGTGGTTTGAGGAAGATCGACGTGCCGTCCGACAGCCGGAGGCGGGCCACCCCGCGGCCACCGCAGTGCTGATCGCCGGCGGACATCTCGAACGTGCTGACCTCGGTCCCCGGACAGATGGTCGGAAGGTCGGCGGCGATCCGGTGGCACATCTCCGCGGTGCTCTCTCGCCACTGCCGCCACACCGTTGCCAGCAGTCGGCCCAGGACGGGGTAGGTCGTCCAGAGGTCGACCCAGTCCGTTCTGGGGTCTCGGGCGAACAAAAGGTCCTCTGCCGGTCGCCTGGCCGCTGCCTCCATCAGTACCGGTCCGCTGACGACCAGTTGCCGTCGCGCCAGGTCCAGCACCAGGTCCCGGCGGGCGGTGGACGAGATCGGCGCCGGGGCAGCCCATTCTTCGACATCCTCTGCTGCTAGGCACATCCAGTCACAGAACCCCGGATAGAAACGCCAGGGCTGTTCGCCGTCAACCCATTCTGGCAGTGTCACACCGGCGATCTCACGCAACCGCGGTACCGGGTGCGGCACCAGCAATCGATCAATTGTCTCCGCCTGGCCAATTGTCTCCGCCTGGCCAATTGTCTCCGCCTGGCCGATCGTGCCGACCAGCGTCAGCGCATCCTGCGCCCAGTCCGGCAACGGTTCGCCGGCCACCGGCTCGACATCACCGAGGCCGGAACGCCACTGCCCGATCGACAATCCGTGCTCGGCCAGTATTTCCGCGACCCGTTCGGGCCGATCTCCGGCGATCCGTTCGGTCCAACGCGCCAGTCGCAGCTCCGCCACCATCGGACCTCCCACCGGACGGAGCCAACCACCGGCGATCCGCTCGGTCGGACTCGATGCCCGCGCCAGAACGGACAGCACCGACAGTGCCGGTGGCGCAGCCGGTCCCGGCACGGCGACGATCGTGAGGGTCGACGTCATGCGAGGTTCGGACCCTCGGCGCTGCCGGCGGTCAACGCCGCGAGGACGTCAGCGCCCGCCTTGCGGGCCAGCTTCGAGCGCACCAGCTCGAACCGTACGTCGTAGACGTCCTTGAAGCCGTTCTCGAAGGCCCAGACGTCCAGGCCAACCGTCGGTCGCCACCCGGTCTCGCGGGCCTGGGCACGGATCAGCTCGAGCAGATCCTCGTCGTCGGCGCGGAGCGTGAAGTCCGGGTGCGCTGCATCCAGCAGAGACTGCTGACTGCCGGCGGCATCAGCAACGGCCGGGTAGGTGCCAAGGACGCGCATCTCGTCCAGTACCTCCTGCGTGGTCCTCTCGAGATACTTCCGGCTGACGTACCAGGCGCGCAGCGCCCGGCGGGTGGCCAGCTGCCGGATCAGCCGCCGGAAATCATCCTCGTTCAGATCGTTCTCCCGGCGCCACGTCGTGAGCTCCTCGGCCGTCCGAAGCCGGCGGTCGGTCTGGAACCGTTGGAGCTCGAGCGCGAGGGCGTCATCGCCGGGCTCCACCTTGAGCATCTCGCCGAGCACGTCGACCAGGCCGGCGTGCAGTGCGCGTTCGTTCATGTCATCGAAATTCGGAAGGTGCAGGGCCGCATAGGCTCCGATGTCCGCCAGTGGCAGGCTCGTACCGCTGCGGCGAACCCGCCGGTCCCGCTCGTACATGGCCTGGAACGGGTGAGAGCGGGTTACCGTCACCGGCGGTGGCTGCTCGACGCCGTGCTCGGCCACATGCCCGAGCATCGCGATGGCGTCGACGCGCTTCTGGTCGACGGCGCGTGTCCGGACGAAACTCCCGAGTGCGGCAAGGGTATCGGCCGGCAGGTCCGTCCCGGCGGCGTCGTACAGTAGGGCCGCGTAGCTGCGCTCGGGGTAGAAGCGGTTCTTGGCCAGTCCGATCAACATCTCGTGCTGGCCGGCGTTGATCACTGCCTGCTCCCGGGCCAGTCGCAGCGTCGCGCGGATGTTGACCATCGCATCACTGAGCGAGCGGAAGCCGTCGTCCGAACTGGCGTGCATGACGGTGACTTCGTCGTCGTCGGTGAGCTCACCCGACAGGTAGGCGTCGAAGATCTCGCCGAAGCCGCGGGCGCCGAAAACGGCTGTCTCCGCGACCCGGAGGGCCCCCATGCTGCTCGAGCCGTAGACGGCGACGCCGCGTTCCAGCGCGTACAGGATTTCCTTGTGCCAGACGGATAGCTGCTGCGTGAAAAGCCCGTCGACCAGGAGGATTCCGGTGGGCGAAAGGTCGTCGACAACGCTGATGATGTCGGACTGGGCCGCGGGCGGAAGAAAGATCGCGGCCGGCAGGATCTGGCCTGCGTCGGTCCAGGACATGGTGGGGCCGAGGTAGACGACGATCGTCATGAGAGGGTGGCTTCCTGCTTGGCGGCGGCGCGTGCCCATTCGAGGGCGCGCGTTCCGGGGGTGAAGTCCTCGAGCATGTAGCCCTCGAGTCCTGGGACGACGGCGCGGAAGACATCGACGCCGATGTCCGGATGGGTGAGGTCGACGGCCAGCACACGGGCGATTCCGATCGCCTGCAAGCGCGCCAGGAGGGTGCGACCGTCGGCCTCGAAGGTGTCGCCGGAGTCGTCGTCGTAGTGGGTGAGGTCGACGGTTTCCGGTTTCGCCAACAAGGTTTCGTTCGCTTCGTCGAAGGTGGCCCGGAAGCGGCGATGATGTCCGAAGGAGTCGTCGCGGGAGCCGGCGATGAAGACCAGACGCCCCTGCGCCGCCTCGCAGATCGCCCGGATCACGGCGACCTGAGGGTCGAGATGGGTGCCATAGCCGTTGTAGAGGCCGATACCCGGGTTCTGCACGTCGCAGAGGTATGCCGTGAAGGTCGGAACCCTGGTGTCGACGGTGCAGTCCAGCACCACGACCTCGACGCCGTTCGCCCGGATGTGGTCGACCAGGTAGGCGATGTCGGGGCTGGCGGCCGTGGCCAGATCAACCCGGCGCATCGGGGCGCCGGACTGCCAGGCGAGCTTCGTCAGGGTCGTCGCGTCCCGCTCGATGACCTCGTACAACCCGCCGATCAGGGCTTCCGACTTGGTGTTGCCGGAGTTGAGTCCGTTGGAGCTGAAGGCGAAGGGCAGCAACGAGGATCGGCGGTGCCGAAACCGCTCGAGCGCCACCATGACGGCCGGTACAGCGACGGCGGGGCCAGCCAGCAGATCCTCCGCCATCACCCACTCTTCCGGCAGTTCCGGCGAGAACAACGAGTTGCGCGACAGGGGAAGCTGCTCCATCGGAATCCGGACGCTCTCCTCGAGCTCGGCATAGGGCCGGGTGAACCGGGGCAACGGAGTGTTCTCACCGGAATACCGTTCGAAACATTCCATCGCGGCCGATGCCATCGCGGCGCTGAGCGAAAAGCCCTTGCCGGCGTCGACGGTCAGGTATCCGGCTTGCGGGCGCACCGACAGCACCACCGGGATGCCGAGGCCGTCCAGCCCGGTGACGTTGGCCAGTCGTGTCAATCCGACTGCTCCGAAACGCCCGCGGACCCGTTCCAGGGTCTGTTCCGGGCTGATGGCCCGTTGGGCATCAGCCCGCAGACCCTTCGGTGTGGCGTCGCGGGTCAACACCGATGTCATGACACCACCGCTGTCTGATGGGCGTGCGCCAGCGCGCGTGGCCCCGGTCGGTAGTAGTCGAAAATGTAGCCTTCCAATCCGGGCACGATGACCCGCACCACCGGAATCTGCAGGTCGGGGTGAGTCAGGTCGACGACGATGGCCGACTCCAAGCCGGCGGCCCGCAATCGGTCCAGAACAACGGTGATGTCGTCGCCGAAGGACGAAGTGGCCGCCGAGAGCTGCTCGGCAGCCGAGACTGTGGCCGGAATGCTGTCGAAGATCTCGCGCCGGCCGTCGCTCATGAATCGGTTGATCCGCTGATCGCGGGTGAAATAGTCGTCCCGGGATCCGGCGATGAGCAGCAACCGGGCCTGGGCGGACTCGGTGAGCGCCCGGATCATCGCGATCGACGGATCGAGGTGGGCCCCGTAGCCGCGGTAGAGCCCCATGGCGGGATCGATGCGGTCGGCCACCACCGACATGTAGGTGGGGACCCGGGTGTCGACCGTGCAGTCGTACAGGTACACGGAGACGTCGGCAGCCTCGAATTGGTCGATCAGCGAGCGGACCAGGGGATCGATCACGGTGTCCAGGTCGACCCGCCGGTCCAGACCGCTGCCGACCATGCGGGAACAGGCGACGGCGTCCCGTTCGACGACCTCGTAGAGAGCCGCAGCCACTGCTTCGAGCAGGTGGTTGCCGCCGGCCAGCCCGTTGGAACCGGGGACGAACGGCATCCATCGACGAGTCGGGAAATGCTTGGTGTTGCCCATGCTCACGATCGCATAGGGAACAGCCACGGACTTCTGCGTCATCAGATCCCAGCCCGTCACCCAGGGTTCGGCGCGATGCGGGTCGAAGAGTGAGTTGCCGGTCAGCGGAAGTTGGTGGGACGGCGAAGTGAGACCGAGATCATCCAGAGCGGCATGGGTGTCGACGACGACGTCGAGCAGAAGGTTTTCTGCGTGCCAGATCTCGACGGCTTCCATACCGGCCGATACCATCGCCGCCAGCGTGGTGAAACCCTTGCCTCCGGAAACGGTGAGCGTCGGCGAATTAGGTCGATACCCGACAACGGTGGGAATGCCGATCCGGTCAAGGCCGGTGACATCGGCCAGCCGGGTAAGCCCAACGGTCGGCGCAACTGCCCGGATGCGCTCGAGGGTCTGCTCGGGGGGCGCCGTGCGCTGGGTTCCTCGGTAGAAACCCTTCTCGGCCGTATAGGAAACACCGTTGATCATCACGGCGGTGTTCATCGACTTGGTCCTCCTCGGTGCTCGCCTGGAAATTCGTTCATGTCGGGGTAGATGCGCTGGGCTGCCGGTGTTGTCGGGTCCGATCTGACGCCGGATACCGGGCACCCGAAATGGGCGCCCGGTATCCGAGTGCTCGGACTCAGGTCGCTGCTGCCGCCGCCGCGCCGACGGTCACCGTGGTCGTGGTGATGATGGTCGGGTTGTCGCCGGTGATCCCACCACCGGCAACGCTCGCCAGCTGCTCGTCGTCGATTTCCTCGACAGCCTGCGGAACCCACAGGCTGGCGCTGGCCAAGACGTCGGCCGGTGTGACGTCGGCGTAGCCGAGTTCGGTCAGAATCGCGAGTCGGTTCGACTCGGTGGCCGAGGTCAGACGCTCGCGGAGCGCTGGATCAGCGGCGAGCATTTTGACGAGCGCAATTGCGCGGTCTTTTTCCATGGGGCTTCCTTTCACTGCAGGATGACCTGACTACCCACTGAGGGCAATCAGGACGGACACGGAGGATCCCGATAAATCCACGCTAAGGCATTCGCTTTTCGGCGGCTATGGATCTAACACCCCATGAGCGGCTGCAGATCCCTGGCGCTCGAGCGGTTGGGATGCAAAGACTATTTGGGACAGAGTAAATTCGGGTCTCCTGACGGGTCGTTCCGGTTGGAACTGCTCCCAGCGAGGATGAAACAGCAGGCAAAGCCGGCCGCACACCGACCGGCATCGACTCCCATCGCATCGCGATCCGGGTCATCGAATACATGGTGGAAGGACGCGGACAGCCCCAGACGGTCCGGTTGATCACCACCCTGCTGGACCACCTGCAAGCCCAAGCCGAATCACTGGCCGCGCTATATCAGCAACGGTGGGAACAGGAACTGGTCTTCGACGAGATCAAAACCCACCAGATGAGCGCCACCCGACTCCTGCGCTCCCGCACCCCAGACCTGGTAAACCAAGAGGTAGCTATTTAGCTGGGCATGAGGGCTGGGGGTCGCCAGGGGCCGGTGGTGAACAGTTCGGTGAGCGCGTCGAGTTTGTTTTTGCCCCATTTGCCGGCGGTGGAGGGGTAGGAGTGGACGGTCGCGAAGTCGGTGAGGGCGGCCAGGGTGCGCCAGCATCCGCCGGAGGTGCGTTGCGCGATTTTCACTGGTCTGAGGTCGCGTTGGGCTTGGTTGTTCGTCCAGGGGATGGTCAGGTCTGTGGTGAATCGAAGGATCATGTCTTGGTAGCGGTGGAACCGGCGGATCAGGGTGCGCGCTGATCGGGGCGAGTTCGCTGTGGTCGCCGAGGTTGTCGGTGCTGCCTTTGGCCAGCGCGTCGAGGTGTGGTTGAGCAGCGTGGCCAGGGTGGTGGCATCCAGGCGGTCCTGGCCGGCGGTGCGGGCGGCGGTGGCGGCTCGGTGGGCGGCGGTGAGGGTGTCGGCCATGGCGGTGGCCCACAGTTGCCCTTCGGGTCGGCGTCGGAGACGGCTCGTGGGTCGCGGCGAGCAGGTGCGCTCCGCACCAGGCGTGCAGGGCGGGCAGGTGCTCGTAGCCGGCGTAGCCGTCGCGACCAGTACGCCGGTGAAGGTGGCCAGCACCCCGCCCTGGTCGATGTCGGCGCTGGACCGGCCTGCGACCGTGCATCAGGGTCAAATATTCGGTGCAGGCCACATGCACGTAGGCCAGCGCTTTGTCGGCTCGGCCGGTGGTCTCATCCGCGCGGGAGTACCGGCGCGGTCGTGAGCAGCTTTTGCAGGTGCGGCAGGAAGGTGCCGATCAGCTTGCGGGCGGCTCGCCTTCGGGCGCGGGCGGTGAATCCGGTGGCGCCAGGTGCAGCCCGTTCAACGTTTTGCATCAGGGTGTTGGCTCGGCCGATCGGCAGGTAGTGGGCGCAGGTCAGGTAGGCGCACATCGCTAGTGCTGCCGGTCCGATCCGCACCGGGGAACCCGGCGTGGAAAGGACGTCGGTACGGTGAACAGCGCTGCTCGTTTGACCGGGGAAACTGTATCTGAGACTGACATGTCAAACCTTTCGTTGGACCGGTGCCGCGAACCGCGAACATCGGAGGGAGCCAGCTGGGGGTAAATCGGTAAAAGGGAGAGATCAGGACATCGCGAAGGGGTGATTCAGAGCGACGGCGAGGGCGTTGAAGATACGGGTCGCCGGTGCCGAGCAGACGGCCTGACCAGGATCGTCGGTGAGGGTGGTGCCCTTCTCCGGGCAATTGCCCGACTGGATGTCGCTATTGGTCTGCACGACGACGGTGGTGTCAGTGGTGGTGTCGTAGTACAAGGCTGTGTTGTAGCCGGGGAGTTCGCCGGTGTGGCCTACCCATCCGCCGGCGCATCCCAAAGCCAGTCCGTAGCCGGCCGCGCCGGGAAAGGAGTTCAGGCGTTGCGCCTGCACGGCGGGATCGAGCAGACCCTGCCCGGTGCCCAGAGCGCGACCATAAGTCAACAGGTCACTTATGTTCGAGATCATCTGGCCTGCCGTCCATCCCCACGTGGAGCTCCAATTGGTCGCATCACTGGGCTTCGAGGGAGTCGCGGTGTCCCCCTGCAGCGTGAACCCACGTGCGAACGGCGCCGGAATCGCAGTGGAATCGCCCGGCCACGTGGTGTTCGTCAGCTTCAACGGGTCGAGCACCATCTGCTGGAGCACCTGCCCGAAGCTCTGCCCGGTAACCTTCTCGATCACCAGACCCAGCAGGATCGTGTTGGTGTTCGAGTAATTGAATTTCGCACCCGGCTCGAAGATCGGGGATCCGGCCACACCGATCTTCACCAGCTCCGCCGGGGTGAAGTTCGTCTGTGGTTTGGCGAAGAACGGATCGGTGAAGGCGGTGCTCTGGGTATAGCTGAAGATCCCGCTCGTCATATCGGCAAGCATCCGCAGTGTGATCCGGTCCCCATTGGGGATGCCTGGCTCATATTTGCTGATCGGATCGTCCAGGCTCAGCTTCCTGGCCTGCACCAGCTGCAGGAGCAGGGTGCCGGTGAATGTCTTGGTCACCGAACCGATGCGGGTGTGAATCCCCACCGTCATCGGAGCGTTGGCCGCCGGATCAGCCTCTCCGTAGACCTGGGTCCAGCTGCCGGCCGGGGTGCGCACGCCCACCACTGCGCCCGGTGCCGCCGCCAACTTGAACGACGCCGCAGCAGCCGTAGCGAGCTTGGTGACTTCCGCCGACGGGAGCGTTCCCGTCGTCGAGGTCTCCCCGGCCTTGCGCGAAATCACGCTGTTGACATCGGTGATGCAAGGCGCAGCTCCGGTACTCGAACTGGCCGGCGCCGAGGAGGCCGCCGAGCTGCTCGACGCCTTGCTCGACACGGCGGCATTCGAACTGCTGGAGGCTGTCACCGAACCCTTCGATGCGGCTGAATTCGACCCACAGGCCGCAGTTAACAGCAAGACCACCGTCAATACCGCAAGCCCTGATCGGGTGCGGCCCCGGTGTGTGTCAGACCTCTTCATGGTATCTCCCGAACGAATATGCGCACTCAGCGCGATGTATTTCTCGAATTGGTAGCCTGCTACCGTCGATCCGTCCACACTCTGGACGACCTCGCCTGGTCCCGCTGCGGCTCATTTGCTCGATCAGGCACCCGCTCTGGTGAAGTTTCCGACCTTGTCCTTGTCGAGCACCTCGATGAGGACGGAGGTGGCCGGCCCACTGGCGCCGAGCTTGAACGTCACTGCGGACACGCTGCCGATCCCGGTCGACTCGAAGTTGAAATGGACGATGAATTCGTCACCTGACCAATGCGTCATCGGATAGCTGACGGGTTGCGGACCGAGCAGGAGCGCGAGCGCTGCGCCGCTGGCAACCACTTCGACAGGGCCATAGCAGTCGTGGGTGTAACGACCGATATAGCGGGTAGATGCCTTCGCCGGCACCGGAGCAGCCGGCGGCACCTTTCCGACCAGCGCACCGACGGGCACCAGCAGGGCCGCCAGAAGGGCGTGATAACCCGCATACCAGTCGCGTTGCGAAGATCCGAACTGCACCAGATCCATGAACTCCGCGTTCAGCGATTCGGCCAGACCCATCGGTGCCGCATTGGTCAGCGTGACGATGGCGATGTCGGCCGAAGGCAGCAGCACCACATTTGTGCCGGCGCCGAGGATGAACGCCCCGGAATGGGAGAACTGGACGCGGCCGGAGGGCTGGACCCCGACGTTGAACCCGAAGCCGTAAAAGCCGGTGCGGGCATCCGGGGTGGCGGGCGGAGACGAGACGATCTGCGGGGTCAGCGCAGCACCAAGAGCCTGCGGGGTGATGAACTGGCCGTCGGCGTCGGTGCCGGCCGCGGGTGCCTTGCCGTCGGCGAGCAGCAGGGCCAGCCACTTGCCGAGATCGTCCACCGAGGAGCTGACGCCGCCCGCCGGAGCCTGCGTGTCAGGTTCACGCACGTACTTCGCCTGGAAACGGCCGTCCACGTACGCGTGGCCCACCGCGCGATTCTTCCGCGCCTTGTAGTCGGCGAACCGAGAACTGGTCGATGTCATCCCCAACGGCGCATACAGATCCCGCTCGGAAAGAGCCTCCCACTCGATACCGGATGCGACAGCGGCCGCTTCCGCACCGGCGGTGATACCCCAGTTGGTGTAGTTGTAGGTGATCCGAAACGGATCCAACGGCAGATACCGCAGACGCGTTAGGACCTGCTTGCGGTCGTAGCCGAGGTCTTCGATCAGATCACCGGACTGGCCCGAGAGTCCTGAGCGGTGTGCGTAGCAATCGCCGATGGTGAGATTGGCGGTGACGTACGGATCGGCCAGGGCGAACCAGGGCAGATGCTCGACCACTTTGGTCTCCCAGGTGATCCGCTTCTTGCTGACCTGACGGGCAACGACGGTCGCTCCGATAGGCTTCGACAAAGACGCAAGCTGAAAGACGGTATTCGCATCTACTTGTCCGGATTGCCCGATCTCTTTCACACCGAAGCCTTTTGCATACACCGTCTTACCGCCGTGTACGACGGCGACCGCCATCCCGGGAACACCCGACCGTGCCATCAACTTGGCGGCCAGCGCGTCGAGTTGCTTGATGGATGCATCGATGCGACCGGCCGGAATCGGTACCCCGGACACCTGACTCGGGCTCAGCATCGGCTGGGTCGGGACGACAGGCGCCAGTGCCGTGGAGAGCAAGGCATCTGATTTCGCAACAGGACTCGTCGCAGCCGCTGACACATCCGCCGGCGTCGACCCGGCGGCGCTGCTTCCCGTCGTGGCCTTCGAGGTGCAGGCCGCGAGCCCGATCAGGCTCGAGGCGGCCACTGCTCGCAGCCCGACCCTCCGGCTGAATACGGCTGATTCGTGGGGAAGTTTCACGATAAATCCTCTGCTGTCCGGGGCATTACCACACGAGCCATCCGGCCCGGCTTAGTGTCCCACCTTAATAAAATGGTATCTATCGTTCAATAACAATTGGGGTGCTGTCACCACCTCCGGGCCGGCTGTCCAGCCACACAGTGACGCGCACCACGGACCAGTGGACGTTATCGATTCAGATATTTGATGACGGCCAGGACCCGCCGGTGGTCATCGGCGGAGGGCGGAAGCCCGAGCGTCGAGAAGATCGAGGCGATGTTCCGGGCCACGGCCTTCTCGGTGAC
Source organism: Nakamurella sp. PAMC28650 (assembly GCF_014303395.1). Lineage (GTDB taxonomy): Bacteria > Actinomycetota > Actinomycetes > Mycobacteriales > Nakamurellaceae > Nakamurella. The sequence continues at coordinate 1,092,000 of NZ_CP060298.1, read as the reverse complement.
GAACAGCGCCTCGGCGATCCGGGAGTTGCTGTACCCCTCCGCCATCAGGGCGAGGGTTTCCCGGCGGCGAGGACTCAGACCGTCGACCGGATTGTCGTTTCGGCGCCGACTGATCATGCTCGCCACGACTTCCGGATCGATCACGGACCCGCCGGCCAGCACCTGCTCGATGGCGAGCAGAAATGGATCGATGTCCATGATCCGGTGCTTGAGCAGGTATCCGATACGGCCCTCGCCGCTGGACAGGAGGTCGGTCGCGCCCGCACTGTCCACGTGCTGTGACAGTACGAGCACGGCAGTTCCCGGGCGTAGTGCCCGAATTCGGAGGGCCGCGTCGATACCGTCCCGCGTGTGATTCGGCGGCATCCGGATATCGGTGATCACGAGGTCGGGCCGGAGTTGCAGGGTCGTGGAGACCAGGTCGACGGCGTTGCTGGTCGCCGCGACGACCTCGTGGCCCTCGTCGGTCAGAAGACTGGACAGCCCCATCCTCAGCAATGCCTCGTCCTCGCCGATGATTAGACGCATCGGATTCCCCCGTCCGTTGCGCTGACCGTCCCTACCCCCGACGGGTCCGGGTCGACACCCATGTCAGAACCATCCGTCCTACTACTCATCCGCGAAAGCCGTCCAGGACCCTTGCGCTCTGGCGGGTCTCCTTACTGTGGCTCGTGACATGCCCCGGTCGCAATGGTGCCAGGACCACACCGACCGCGGCATGAGCCCAGTTAATGGACAGAACGACGCCGACGACAATATCGTTGGCGAATGATCCTCCGATGAAGGCCCCGCCGTCCGACCATGTTAGTCTTGCGGACACCGGCTTGGACCCCGACATCCCGGGCGTCGCAGTAGCGGACCCCGCTCCCGGCGCGGAACAACACTCCGGTTGGGCAGCAGCATGTGTCGCACTCCAGCTGGACGCCGATGTTCGCGGACGCAGCCAGTGGTCCGCCCCCGCGATGTCCAGAGCCGTCATGGTCCTGTTCTCCTTCGGGCTCGCCATGGTCGGTATCACCCTGGCCCTCGCGACCCCGTCGATCGCAGGGGTCAACGTCGTCGTGAGCGCGCTGTCCTACCTGCTCTATCTCACCAGCGGGCTCGTCGCACTCTGGCTGCGCCCCAACAACCGGCTGGGTCTGCTACTGCTCCTCGACGGCTTTTCCCTGTGGCTCTCGGACCTCAGCCGTCTCCATCAGCCGTTCCTGCAGCTGATCGGTTCCATCACCCACAGCCTTCCCCTGGCGTTGACGGTCCACCTCCTGCTGGCCTTCCCCACCGGTGTGGTGCCCGGCCGCGTCGCGCGGTGGGTGGTCGGAGTCGGCTACTTCGTCTCCACCGTGTTGGAGGTCCCCAAATATCTGATCGGTGCCGGGCGATTCTCGATCTTCCCCAGGGTCCCCCATTTCGTCGTCGGTCTCACCAGTTGGATCCAATCGGCGATCGGCGTCAGCTCGGTTGTGGCCACCGCGGTCATCGTCGTCATTGCCTCCGCCCACGCGGGCAGCGAACAGCGAAGTGTGCTCGGGCCCCTGCGCTGGTACCGGATCGTCTGTCCCCTGTTGATCGGTGTCACCGCAATCGGCCTGACCGCCGCGCGTGGCACGACGCTCGCGGCCTGGCTCTCGACCGGCCAGGCCACCATTCTACTGCTGCTGCCGGTGGTTTTCCTGTTCGGACTGCTCCGTGGTTCGTTCGGGCGGGCCACGGACGTCCGTGACATGGTGGTCCGGATCGGGCAGGCCACGCCGACCTCCGGAGACCTGACGGCCTCCGTGGCGTCCGCCCTCGGTGATCCCCATGCGATCGTGCTCTACCGACGAGGGGCTGCCTACATCGACGAATGGGGCGCCATCCTCGCCGAGCCCCGGCCGGCCGCCGACCGACGACTGCTGCATCCGGTCCGGTACGACGGCGTCCTGGTCGGTGCGATCGTCTACGACGGCACGATGCTCGCCAGGAACGCCGGCGTGGACGTGATCGGCAGCCTGGTGGCGATGTCCATCGAGAAGCAACGTATCGCCGACGAGCAGCAGCTCACCCTGGCGCACCTCCGCGTGCGGGAAGAAGCATTACGCAATTCCCGACTTCGACTGGTGCAGGCCGCCGACACCGAGCGGCGGCGCATCGCCCGGGACCTGCACGACGGCGCTCAGCAACATCTGGTGGTGCTGGGGATGACCGCCCGCAAACTAAGTCGACGGATTCCGGACCAGGAAATCGCCAGGTGCATCAATTCCCTGGCCGACGGCCTGACGGATCTGAACGCCGAGTTCCGGCGGATGGTCGCCGGCATCATGCCGGAGTCCCTGATGCAGGGCGGCCTGGCCGCTGCCATCGACGGACTTGCCGAACGAATGCCTGTCCCCACTCGCGTCCAGATCAGCGGTATCCCGGACGGGCTGCCGGCCGAGAGCGAATCGACCGTGTACTTCACCGTCGCCGAGGCGCTGGCCAATGCCGTCAAACACGCCCAGGCCCAATCCATCGAGGTGACGGTGGAACATGTGAGCGGCAACCTGATCACCACGATCACCGACGACGGGATCGGATTCGCCGACCCGTCCCGCGGAACCGGGCTCACCGGCCTGGCCGACCGGATCGGTGCGCTGGGGGGCACCATCAGCATTCGGTCGGACGCCGGCCAGGGCACCCGACTCCGGGCCGAAGTGCCCTGTGGGAGAGCAGAACTCACCAGCTTCTGAGTCGGCCTGCGACCCGAACGGGTCCGTGACCCCGGGGCGGCGGGCGATCCGATGACGATGACTCAGCCGTCGTGCGTCAGCGTCACTGTCTGCACGGGGGACATCCCGACCTCACGACCGATGGTCCGCCGCCGGGAGGAAGCAGGCAAACTGTCAGCCATGGGGGAATCAGAGCAGAGCCGGCGGCGGACCACGACCGCGCTCGTCGGGCTGGTCGTGGTCGCCCTCCCGATCCTTGCCCCGCAAGGCGCAGCGGCGGCCAGGTACCGATTCCCTCGTCCGCTCCGGTCGCACCGCCGACCTCCGCTCCGGTCGCAACGCCCGCGTCCTTCGACGGTGCGGCTGCGGTCGCCCAACTCGAAAGCTCGACCATCGTGCGCCTTGCCGGCTCCCTCGCCGTCCTCGACGAGACCAGGATCGGCGCCCTACTGGCCGGCACGCCGATCAAGATCCTGCTGACCCCTTTCTAAGCCCGGATGCGCCGTCGTGCCGTGTAGTTGATCTTGCTGGCCGGTAGTTGATCTTGTCGGTGGGTTTCCCCTGTTGGTGGCATGGCTGACTGACCGGCTGGTCCGGTTTCTCCGGTAGTTCTTCAGGCCTGATGGGGCGACGGTCGGTTGGTCAGCTAGGGCGTGTCTCCCAAAAGTTGGGTAGGTGTGGCGGGATGCTCACTGAATGAGTTCTCCTTCGTCGCGGTACCGCGTCTTCAGTGACGAGCAGTGGCAACGGATCGAGCGGTTGTTGCCGACAAATGTTGGCCGGCGGGGTCATCCGTTCGGTGAGCACCGGCGGGTGGTGGAAGGCATCGCCTACCGGTACCGGGCCGGGATCCCCTGGCGGGACTTGCCTCGGGACGTGTTCGGACCGTGGCAGACCGTGTGGAAGCGGCACCGCCGGTACGCCGGAGACGGCACCTGGGACCGGGTGCTCGCGGCGTTGTTGACCGACGCTGACGCTGCCGGTCAGATCGACTGGACCGTGTCGGTGGATGCCACCATCAACCGCGCCCACCAGCACGCGACAAACACGACACGGCCCGAGCAGGACACAGGGGGCAGTATCGAACTACAAGAATCTGCCACTGGTCGATGCTGAACCTGCAGGTCACGGCATTGGCAGGTCCCGGGACGGGTTGACCACGAAGATCCACCACGCGGTCGATGGCAAGGGCCGGCCACTGGCGATCGTCATCACCGGTGGGCAACGCAACGACGGTGCCGTCCTGGAACAGGTACTGGCCGACATCCGGGTTCCGCGCCGAGGTCGGGGGCGACCACGGACCCGACCCGATGCCGTCCTGGCGGACAAGGCCTACGCCGCCGGGATCACCCGCAGGATGCTGCAGCGCCGCGGGATCAAGGTGGTCATTCCGCTCAAGAGCGACCAGATCGCCGCCCGCAAACGTAAGGGCAGCAAGGGTGGCCGTCCACCTGCGCTGGACCGCCAGATGTACCGGGAACGCAACGTTGTCGAGCGTTCCTTCGCTCTGATCAAGCAATGGCGGGGGCTGGCCACCCGCTACGACAAGCTCGCCATCACCTACCGCGCGGCAGTGGTGCTTTCGGCGTGCATCGTCTGGAACCGACTATTGGAAGACACGCCCTAGCTCGGGAAACCGAGAAAATCCGCGATCAGGGCCGCAAGTACCGCGGGGGCTTCCAGCATGCTCATGTGTCCGGCATCGATCTCGGCATACCTGGCGCCCGGGATGAGGTCTGCCAGCTCCTGCTGCAGTGCAGGTGTCGAGACCTCGTCGGTGATGCCGCCGATCACCATGGTGGGCACTGCGATACTCCTAAGCCACGCGCGGTGATCCTGGCGCCCGGACTGGGCCGCCAGCTGGCGCAGAAAACCGTCCCGGCCGACTTGGAGGGCCACCTGCTGCCACGCTGCGACGTGCGTCCGGTCGGCCGCAGCCGACCCGAGATTCGTCACGGCCTGCTCGGCCACGATGACGGCGAAGCCCCCGTCCCCAGCCCGTACCGCGAGTTCTGCCCAGACGGCCTGCTGCTGCTCGGTCGGTCCACGTCCGCTGCAGTGCAGCAGGACGAGGGCACTGACCCGCTCGGGAGCCTGCCGGACGACCTCCTGCGCGACTACACCGCCGAGAGAATGCCCGATCAGAACGAACCGGGAGGGTGCATCGGCCAGGACCGACGCGGCCATGCCCGCAATGCTGTCGTCCAGATCGATGCGACCGGGCCGCAGCGACAGAGTCGGAGACAACGCCGCCGCCATCGAGTCCCAGGTGGCGGCGCCCCCCAGCATCCCGGCCAGCAGAACGACAGGATCTGCGATCTTTCTGATGTCACGGGCGGAGCCGGGGGCCGGCTCCGCCCGGCCTGCGGCCAACGAGGTGAACAGCCTACCGAGCGCCGACCACACGTTGTAGATCACCATCTGGCTACCGGCTGCGAAGTGCTCCCGCGCCACGGCCGGATCGCCGGTGATGGTGACCACCGCGGCGCCAGCGCGTCGGGCACCCGCGTGCACCTGGTCGATGGCCGTCTTGACCTGGGGAACGCTCTGCTGCCCCGAGAAGCCGAGCGCAACTGCCAGGTCGGCCGGACCCACGAACAGGCCATCAACCCCGTCGACCGCGGCAATGTCCTGCGCCGCAATCACTCCAGCGCTGTCTTCGATCATCACAATGATCGTGGTGCCGGACGCGGCCCGGCGCAGATGCTCGTCCGTACCGATCAGGCCGTGGCCGCCGCTGCGGGTGTAGGTGGCAAACCCCCGCTGCCCTCGCGGCGGATAGTGGGCGGCCTGGGCGCTGCAGCATCTTCCGGGTGATCCCGGCCCTACCTGTCAGGCTCAACTGAGACATCCGCAAGGCCCGGGTGCAACGCTGTAGGGCCTGACAGGAGATAAGCCAGTGACCAGCAGCATCCAGCAGGAGACCGACACGGCCGGCGGCGCGGAGCCGGTGAATCCGGCACCGAACCCGACCCGGCGGTCGTTCGCCGCCGAGTACCGAGCGCGGGTGGTCGCCGAGTACGAGGCGGCCCCGCACGGTGAGAAGGCCGCCGTCCTGCGCCGGGAAGGGCTCTACCAATCGCAGGTGCGGGATTGGCGAGCCGAACGGGATGCCCGGGCTGCCGGGCTGGTCCCCAAACGCAATTCCCACCGGACGTCAAAAACGTCAGGTTCGGAGACTGACCTGCTCCGCACCGAAAATACGCGATTGGCGAAAGAATTGGCGAAGTCGCAGGCGGTGGTGGAAATAATGAGAAAACTACAAGGGCTCTTGGAATCTATCTCCGAGAGCATGGACACCTCGCCGCAGCCACCGCCGACGGGGCGTTGACGGTAGCGTTCGCGCAGCTGTGGGATGGGCAGGTCACCACGAAGGCGGCGTGCGCGTTGATCGGCCGGCCCCGGGCCAGTCACTACCGCCGGCACCTACTCGGGCCGGTGCACGGACCCAGGGAGGCCCGCCGGGTCCCGGACAACGGGCAGGCACTGACCACGACCGAGCCGCTGTCTGTCAAGTCAAGCGAGACACGGGTGTTGAGTTTATTCGGGTAGGGCTGGTTCCGGCTTGTTAATCCAGGCCGTCTCGGGTCGGGTCGGTGGGTGGGGTCGTCGGCCGAACCGCGCTGGGTTGGCATGGAACGCCGCGGTCAGGGTCGTGCGGCGGGCGTCGTCGATGGCGTCGGCGGTGCCGAAGTGGACGGACGCGGGCGTGTGCCAGCCGATGCCCGAATGCCGGTGGATGTAGTTGTATTGGTAGAAAAATTCGGTGCAGAATTGTTTGGCGTGCTCCAGCGAGTTGAAGTGTTCAGGGAAATCAGGCAGATATTTCAGGGTCCGGTACTGCGCCTCGGAAAAGGGGTTGTCATTGGACACGTGCGGTCGGGAATGGGATCGGGCGACGCCCAGGTCGGTGAGCAGCATCGACACCGGTTTGGAGGTCATGGAGGTGCCGCGGTCGGCGTGGACGCTGTGCGGGGCGGTGCCGTTGCGGCCGATCGCCCCGGCGATGAAGTCGGCGGCCAGATTGGACTCCTCGCAGGTGGAGACCAGCCAGCCGGGGTTGAAGCGGGAGAAGATGTCGATGAGCACGTACAGGTGGTAGAAGATTCCTTTGCTGGGGCCGCGGAGTTTGGTGATGTCCCACGACCAGATCTGCGACGGTGCGTCGGCCATCAGCTCAGGCTTGATCTTCGCTGGATGTGTTGCTTGCATCCGTCTTTCGCGGGTCTGACCGGCGGCCCGGGCGATCCGGTACATGCTGGACATCGAGCACAGGTACCGCCCTTCGTCCAGTTCACGGGTCCAGATCTGCCCGATCGCCAGGTCGCCGTAGCCTTTCGAGTTGATCAACGTCAGCACCGCCGCCTGCTCCGCCGCGGTCAACGCCTGCCCGTTGTCCGGGACCCGGCGGGCCTCCTTCGGTCCGTGCACCGGCCCAAGTAGGTGCCGGCGGTAGTGACTGGCCCGGGGCCGGCCGATCAACGCGCACGCCGCGTTCGTCGTGACCTGCCCATCCCACAGCTGCGCGAACGCAACGCTCAACGCGTCGTCGGTGGCGGCGGCGTGTCCGTGCTCTCGGAGATGGATTCCAAGAGCCCTTGTAGTTTTCCCATTATCTCCACCACCGCCTGCGACTTCGCCAATTCCTTCGCCAACCGCGCATTTTCCGCGCGTAGCCGGTCAGTCTCCGAACCTGACGTTTTCGACGTCCGGTGCGAATAGCGTTTCGGGACCAAGCCGGCGGCCTTCGTGTCCCGTTCGGCTCGCCACTCCCGGACCTGGGATTGATACAGCCCTTCCCTGCGCAGGACGGCGGCCTTCTCACCGTGCGGGGCCACCTCGTACTCGGCGACCACCCGCGCTCGGTACTCCGCGGTGAACGACCGCCGGATCGGGTTCGGTGCCGGATTCACCGGCTCCGCGCCGCCGGCCGTGTCGGTCTCCTGCTGGATGTTGCTGGTCACTGGCTTATCTCCTGTCACGCCCTACAGCGTTGCACCCGGGCCTTGCGGATGTCTCAGTTGAGCCTGACAGGTAGGGAGCAGGCGGCGGTGCTGGAGTTGATCAACACCAAGCAGTACTCCGATCTGGCGATCGGGCAGATCTGGACCCGTGAACTGGACGAAGGGCGGTACCTGTGCTCGATGTCCAGCATGTACCGGATCGCCCGGGCCGCCGGTCAGACCCGCGAAAGACGGATGCAAGCAACACATCCAGCGAAGATCAAGCCTGAGCTGATGGCCGACGCACCGTCGCAGATCTGGTCGTGGGACATCACCAAACTCCGCGGCCCCAGCAAAGGAATCTTCTACCACCTGTACGTGCTCATCGACATCTTCTCCCGCTTCAACCCCGGCTGGCTGGTCTCCACCTGCGAGGAGTCCAATCTGGCCGCCGACTTCATCGCCGGGGCGATCGGCCGCAACGGCACCGCCCCGCACAGCGTCCACGCCGACCGCGGCACCTCCATGACCTCCAAACCGGTGTCGATGCTGCTCACCGACCTGGGCGTCGCCCGATCCCATTCCCGACCGCACGTGTCCAATGACAACCCCTTTTCCGAGGCGCAGTACCGGACCCTGAAATATCTGCCTGATTTCCCTGAACACTTCAACTCGCTGGAGCACGCCAAACAATTCTGCACCGAATTTTTCTACCAATACAACTACATCCACCGGCATTCGGGCATCGGCTGGCACACGCCCGCGTCCGTCCACTTCGGCACCGCCGACGCCATCGACGACGCCCGCCGCACGACCCTGACCGCGGCGTTCCATGCCAACCCAGCGCGGTTCGGCCGACGACCCCACCCACCGACCCGACCCGAGACGGCCTGGATTAACAAGCCGGAACCAGCCCTACCCGAATAAACTCAACACCCGTGTCTCGCTTGACTTGACAGACAGCGGGCACCCGCCGCAGAGCCGTCCTGTCCGACTGGCGCAACGCCGTCTCCTGGGTCCAAAAAGCGAAGGCAAACAACACCGGTGTGAGACATGTCCCATATCCCCCACAAGCGAGCCCGCTACACACCGCCGGCCTGGGACGACAGTTCAAAGTCAACAGAAACGATCAACCGCCGTGGAATATCAGTTCATCCGTGAATGGCGGACGGCGCTGGAGCTGACGGAACGAGGTCGCTACCGCGGTCGTACCGGCCCGGCGGTGCGGATGGTGCTACGGGCTTTGGGTGAGGCGGCGATGAAATCCGGTAGCCGGTACATCGCGTTCGGGACCCGGTCGTTGGATGTGGCCAGCGGGATGGACCACACGACGGTCGCAGCGCACCTGCGGATGTTGCGGGATGAGCCGGAGCCGCTGGTGTACCTGATCGAGAACGACCGGGGACTACTCGGTGACCTCTACGAGCTGCGGATCTCTGACTCTGTCGCTGCCCGCGCCAGTCGGTTGGACTGGCGGGCCGGGAAGATCCATGCGTTGCGCCCGGTGTTCCGGGACCTCGGTCTGCCGGCCGCGTTCGTCTACGAGGCGTTGGAGCGCGCCAAGAGCAGGCCGTCCAGCTTCGAACTGTCCACCGAAACCGGGATGGTGTCCGTGGCCATGAGAAAGTCCCCGGTGGTGGCCAGGTGAGGTCCCCGGTTTTGGCCAGTTGAAAGTCCCCACCCCTTGCTCGTCGTGTCGTGTCGAGCCGTGAGGCCCTGGGCGGTGACGGTGGCGGTGCCAACCAGTCACCGCACCGCCCAGGGAGCTCCATGTTGTCAGCGAGGGAACGAATGGACATCATTTCCGCCTACCGCGAGGTCGGCACCTACCGGGGCGCAGCGCAGATCTGCGCCACCGCCCACAAGACTGTGCGGCGGGTCGTGGAACGCGCCGAGGCCGGCCAGGACCGGCCGGTGCCGGCGCCGCGGGCCCGGAACTTCGAGGCGGTGACCGAGCTGGTCGCCAAACGAATCGAAACGTCGAAGGGCCGGATCTCGGCGAAGCGGCTGCTGCCGGTGGCTCAGGCCGCCGGCTATCAGGGGTCGGCCCGGAACTTCCGGCGTCTGGTCGCAGACCAGAAAGCGTTGTGGCGCCGCAGTAATCACCGTGGTCGCCGCCCGGCGGTGTGGGAACCGGGCGCGTTCATGGTGTTCGACTGGGCTGATGTCGGCGCCGGGTTGCACCTGTTCTGCGCGGTGCTGGCCTGGTCGAGGTGGCGGTTCGTCGCCTTCGCCACCAACGAGAGGTCCTCCACCACTTTGGGTTTCCTGGCCGAAGCGCTGCAGGCCGCCGGTGGTGTCCCGGGCAAGTTGCTGACCGACCGGATGGCGTGCCTCAAAGGCGGTGTCGTGGCCAACGTCGTCATCCCCACACCGGATTTCATCCGGTTGGCCGGACACTACCCGTTGACTGAACTACTTGGTGTGTAACTGCAGCTCAAAGGCGGCGTGTCGTCGGCGAGAGGATCACCTGATGATGCTAGAAATCGTGGATGGAAATCGTGGGAGAGGGGCTGGCGGATCGGGCTCGGCTGGTAGTTCCGTTGGTCGGTCGGCTGTTCGGGACCGGCGAGGTGTCGGAGCCGTATCGGCTGCTGGATGTGGCCGGGGACCCGGTGGAGTCGGTGTCGGAGTTCTTCCGGGAGTTGCAGGCCGCTGGTCGGTCGGCGTCGACGGCCCGGTCCTACGGGATGGATCTGCTGCGGTGGTTCCGGTTTTTGTGGGCGGTCGGGGTGCGGTGGGATCGGGCGACGAGGGTCGAGGCCCGGGACTTCTCCCGCTGGCTCCAGGTCACCGGCCGGTCTCCGCGGCCGCATTGGCGGCGGCCGGCGGACGAACCGGCGGTCGGGTCGGTGGCGGCCGCTCCGGGTGGCATGGCCTATGCGGTGTCGGTACGCGCCCACAGCGAGTCGGTGTTGCGGGGCTTCTATGACTTCCACCGCGATTGCGGCACTGGCCCGATCCTGAACCCGTTTCCGTTGGATCGTTCTCGTCGCGGTGGCCGGGCACACGCTCATCACAATCCGATGGAGCCGTATCGCAATGAACGGGCCGGCCTTTATCGGCCCGTCGTCCCGAGCCGGATCCCGCGCAGCATTCCGGATGCAGAGTTCAACGACATCTTCGCGCGACTACCCTCGCATCGAGATCGGGCACTGGTGGCCTTCTATGTCTCGACGGGGGCGCGCGCTTCGGAACTGTTGTCCGTCACCTCGGGCGGTGCCGATCCTGGTCGTCAGCTGATCACCGTGGTCCGCAAGGGTTCTGGTGCTGCGCAGCAACTTCCGGCGTCGACCGATGCGTTCGTCTGGTTGCGGCTCTACCAGTTGGAAATGGATGGGGTCATCCCGCCGGGGCGTGGCCAGCCGTTGTGGTGGACCTTGCGACGCCCGCCGCGCCCGTTGACCTATCACGCGGTGCACCGCATGTTCGAGCGGGTGAACGAGCGGGCGGGCACCGCGGCGACGTTGCACGCGTTGCGGCATACCGCGGCCTACCGGATGGCTGAGGATCCGGCGCTCCCGTTGACCGACGTGCAGTTGGTGTTGGGTCATGCCCAGCTCAGCACCACACAGATCTACCTGACACCTCGCAAGGAGGACGTGATCCGAAGGCTGCTCACTCACCACGCCGAGCAGTCCCAACGCGCGGCCGCCCGGGCGGTTCCGCCGCTCGCACCGGGATATCGACCCGAGACGATGGAAGTGCTTTTCGGCAAGAACATCTCGCGGTGAACGCGACGGCGATCGGCTCGGTAGTTGCCTCGCCGGCGACACCGCCAGCGCAACCCGCGCCGCGGGCCGCAGGCCAGTCATGGCCGGCGACCTGGTGGTCTGCGGAGTTGGCGCGCGAACATCTCGCCTCGATGCCGCCCGTCCGGTCGGCGACCGGTGAACACAGCAAACGGCTGTGTGGGATCGGTTTGCTCCTTCACTGGCTCAGCGCTATGCCTGGCGCGACGTGGCAGGACCGGTGGTTGGTGAGCGGCGCTGATACTGCCGGCGCGGATTGGCGGCAGGTTCCTAACGAGTGGCTCGGTGTTCGCGGCCACCGGCGTTGGCATCAGGAAGCGTTGGTGGAGGCGCTGCCGTTGGCGATCAGCGCCGACCTGTTCCGACCCACACTGGCCTGGCTGGTCGGCGGCGGTGGCGGTCGGGGTGGCCTGCTGGTGCGGAACCTGGCCGCTTCCCGGGATCAGTCGGGTTTCGCGCGGCTCCGAGAACTCTGCGCCGATGACGGTGGCGTGTCCAAACCCACTGCCACCCAGTGCGTTTACCGTTGCGCGCTGATCTTGGCAGCCAAGGGCGGCACCATCGCACAGATCACCATCGGCGATGTGGTGGAGTTATTCGCCGCGGAAGACCGGTCACGCCCGGACGCATCAAGTGGTCGCACCACCTTCTACCGGGTCCTGCGCGACCTCGGAGTGTTCAGCGACGACGCACCGGCGATGCTCCGCGGGCTGCGCACCCGCGGGCAGCAGACACCGGAGCAACTGATCGACCGCTACCAGCTGGTCAATCCCGCCGTCCGGGACCTGTTCGTGGACTACCTGCGGGAACGTCAACCGGCGCTGGACTACACCAGCTTGGACTCGTTGTCCTACTACCTGGGCAAACGGTTCTGGGCCGACATTGAGGCCCACCACCCAGGCATCGACACCCTGCATCTGTCTGCTCAGGTCGCCGACGACTGGAAACGTCGGCTTCGCACTTTCACCAAGACGAGAACTCTGCCTGCCGGTGAACGGACGGCCGTGACCGTTGAACGCATCAACTACCGGGAATGTCTGACACCGGTCAGGGCCTTCTATCTTGATCTGGCGCACTGGGCGGTCGAGGACCCTGCACGCTGGGGCCGGTGGGTGGTGCCCTGCCCGGTCGGAGAGGAAGAGATCGACCGACGCAAAGCGAAACGGCGCCTCAAAGCACGCATGGATGCACGGACCCGCCGGCTGCTGCCCGCCCTGCCGGCCCTGGTCCGGGCGGTCGATCAGCACCGCACCACCGCCAGATCATTGCTCGACGCGGCGACCCAAGCAGAACCAGGACAGCCGTTCACGGCCGCCGGTGCCACCCTGATCAGAGCTGTCGTCGCACGCGGAGCCCGCGAGACCATCTGGGCGGATGACCCGATCACCGGGAAGCGGCGCAACCTCACCCGTGAGGAGGACCACGCGTTCTGGAGTTGGGCGATCGTGGAGGTCCTACGCACCACCGGCGTCAGGGCCGAGGAACTCCTCGAGCTCAACCATCACAGCCTGGTGCAGTATCGGCTGCCCACCACCGGACAGATCGTCCCGCTGCTGCAGATCCTGCCGTCCAAGACCGACACCGAACGGCTGCTCGTGGTCAGCCCGGAACTGGCAGAAGTGCTCAGCACCATCATCTCTCGCATTCGTCTGCGCTCCGGGGCTGTCCCGCTGGTCTCGGCTTATGACACACGCGAGCGACTCTGGGCAGCGCCGGCGCCGGTGCTGTTCCAACGAAGGATCGGCACGGAGAGCCGGGCAATCTCCACCACCAGCGTCGGCAAGTTCCTCTCCGAAGCTCTCACCAAAGCCGGTTTGAACAATCCCGGCGAGGACGAACCGCTGCACTACACCCCACACGACTTCCGCAGGATGTTCATCACCGGCGCAATCCTCGGCGGCCTCCCACCGCACATCGCCCAGATCATCGCCGGGCATCGCGACATCAACGTGACCCTCGGCTACAAAGCGATCTATCCGGAAGAAACCATCCACGCCCACCTGGCGTTCCTCGCCCGCCGACGCTCGTTGCGGCCCACCGAGGAATACCGCGTCCCCACCGACGACGAATGGCAGGAATTTCTCGGCCACTTCGAGCGAAGGAAAGTCTCGATCGGCACCTGCGCCCGCGCGTTCGGAAGCCCCTGCATCCACGAACACGCCTGCGTCCGCTGCTCCATGCTCTGGCCCGACCCCGACCAGCGGCCCCGCCTCGTCGACATCCGCGACAACCTGCAGGCGCGGATCACCGAAGCCCAGAACGAGGGTTGGCTCGGTGAAATCGAAGGACTGGAAGTAAGTCTCGCTGGAGCAACCGAAAAGATCAGCCAGATCGACAACCGGCGCACCTCCGGCCGAAACAACACCGTCAACCTCGGTGACCCTACCGCCAGAAGGCAGCCAGAGGGCATCACAGGCAAGCGCTGACAACGATCAGCTCGGCGTCAGGCCACCGCATTCAGTGAAAAAAGTTCAGAGAATACGGGTTCACCCCGGACTTCTGCCACGCCCAGGACCCGGAGTCCAAAGGAATCGTGGAGAACCTGGTCGGCTACGCGCAGCGGGATCTGGTGGTGCCGCTGCTCACCGAAGCACAGTTGGCAGGCCGACCGGTCGGGGTCGATGCGGCGAACGCTGCGGCGAAGATCTGGTGCGCGGAGGTCAACGCCCGGGTGCATTCGGAGATCGCCGCCATCCCCGACGAAAGACTGGTGGTGGAGCGGGAAGTGTTGCGACCGTTGCCCTCTCTGCGGTTGGACTTCGGACCGGCGCCGGTGATCCGCAAGGTCGACCGGCTCTCCTGCGTCCGGTTCGCCTCGGCCCGCTACTCCGTGCCGACCACCATGATCGGCCGGCAGGTCCGCCTCGTCCAGGCCGCCGGCCACCTGGTGATCGGCGACCCCAGCACCGGTGAAGTCCTGGCCGAACACCTGTTGGTCGCCCCCGGCGAGGTGTCCGTCCAGGACGTCCACTACGGCGGGCCGCGGCCCGCGCCCTCACGGGCACCGCGACCCCGCACCGCCTCCGAGCGGCAGTTCTGCGCTTTGGGCGAGGCCGCGGAGGCGTTCCTGGTCGGCGCCGCCGCCATCGGCAACACCCGCCTGAGCTCCGAACTGGACGTGCTGCTGGCCCTGGGCGCCGCCCACGGCCACGACCAACTCATTGCGGCGTTGGGCCGGGCGGTGGCGTTCAAACGGTTCCGCGCCGCCGACGTCCGCTCCATCCTGGCCGCCGGCACCGCCACACCCACCCAGGTCCCACCCGGCGGAGCCCTGATCGTCGCCCTCCCCGCCGCCGGCACCCGCTCATTGGCCGACTACAACCTCGCCGCGGTCACCGGCCACAACCCCACCACCGCAACAGGAGTCACCCCATGACCACCACCACCTCAACCAGGTCTACGCCGCCGGCAACACCGGTCGTCCCCGAACTGCCCGCCGACCTGACCGCCGGACTGCGCCGGCTGAAGCTGTCCACCATCCGCGGCATCGCCGCCGCGGTGATGCTCACCGCCAAAACGCAACGCTGGACCCCGGAGGAGTTGCTGCGCACCCTGATCGAAGCTGAGCTGGCCGCCCGCGATGCCTCCAACACCGCCAACCGGCTCAAAGCCGCCGCGTTCCCCGTCACCAAAATCCTGGACACCTTCGACGTCGAAGGCTCCTCGATCCCGGCCAAGACGTTCAGCTACCTCGCCGACCTCCAGTGGATCACCGACAAGTCGAATCTGGCCTGGTCGGACCGCCCGGCACCGGCAAATCGCACACCCTCATCGCACTGGGCCAGGCCGCCGTCACCGCCGGAATGAAAGTAAAGTACTGCACCGCAGCAGATCTCATCGAACAGCTCTACCGCGGCCTGGCCGACAACTCCGTCGGCCGCATCATCGACACCCTCATCCGCAACGACCTGATCATCATCGACGAAGTCGGCTTCGCACCGCTGGATGACACCGGCACCCAACTGCTGTTCCGCCTGGTCGCCGCCGCCTACGAACGCCGCTCCCTGGCGATCGCCTCCCACTGGCCCTTCGACCAATGGGGCCACTTCCTGCCCGAACACACCACCGCAGTCAGCATCCTGGACCGGCTCCTGCACCACGCCACCATCGTGGTCACCCACGGCGAATCCCGCCGCATGAAAGACGCACGCAACCACCGGGAGGCCACCACGAACACCTGAAAACCTCAGCAACGGGTGGGGACAATCAACTGGCCACCAGCGGGGACCTCAAGATGGCCGTTGACAGATGGCCCGCTCCACCGTCTACGAAGCGTTGGAAACGTTGGCTGCGTTCAACCTGGTGGGGCAGCGCGGCGGAAGATGGTCCATCGTGGCTGCGACGCCCGTCGCGCAGATATCTCTCGTTTGTTGAGCGAGAGGACATCGCTCTGCTGACAGCGCAGGGCAACGGAGTGCGTGAGGTCGCCCGCCGAACCAACGCGTCCCGACGGGCCCCGACACGCCGCACGCCGTCGCGGCGTCTTCGCTGGTCATCCCTTTCGCGATGTTGCGCCAAAATACCCGTTCGACATCCCGGCGGGCCGGCGGCCGCCCGGGCGACCGCATCGCCGGCCGCCCGGTCATCGACATCATCCGATCCGAAGCTGGACCCATTGCAAGACCTCCACTCTCGGGAGTGTTGCGACGACCAGTTGAATCCGCCCTGCGACCCGGCGTCACTGTGGTGCACGGTACCTTTGGTGCTGTGACCTGCACGTTCCCGGTTCCAGATGGCCATCTCCAACGCATCCAACGGTAGGTCGGTGCGCATCCTGGTCGATGCCCGCCATCCGACGATCATGCGGGAGAACACGTCGATCGCGAACGCGACGTACACCCAGCCGGCCAAAGTCTGAACGTAGGTGAAATCCAGCACCCACAGCTGATTCGGCCGGTCGGCCGTGAAGTTCCGTTTGACCAGGTCAGCAGGCCTGTGAGCAGTCCTGTCGGCGATGGTGGTGCGGACCTTGCGGTCCCGGCGGACACCGACCAGGCCGTGCTTTGTCATCAACCGTTCCACGGTGCACCGGGCGACGCCGGAGCCGTCGACCTGGACACTTTCCCGGTGGAGCTGGTGATAGACCTTCCTGGCGCCGTACAGGCCGCCTCGCGACGCCTGGTGGACGCGGCGGATCTCCTGCAATGCATTGACATCACGCAGGTCTCGCGCCGACGGGCCACGCTTGATGGCGGAGTAGTACGTTTGCGGGGCGATCTTGCACCCGTGCTCGGTGAGCACCCGGCAGATCGGCACGACCGGCGAAACGCGCCTTGTTCTGGTTGATAAATGCTACTACCACGGCAGTCGCGGGTCGAGCTCCCGCGCGAAGAAACTTGACGCCGCCAACAGAATCGCGTTGGCGCGCTTCAGTTCTCGCACCTCAGACTCGAGCTCCTTGATCTTCTTGCCGTCCTCCGTCGTAGTGCCCTGTCGCCTCCCCGCATCGATCTGCGCCTGGCTGATCCAAGCGCGCAGCGTGTCCGGCACGATCCCGAGCTTCGGGCCGATCCGCTTCGTCGCCGCGTTCAGCGACAGTTTGGGGTCTTCGGCCATCGCCTCGGCGACCAACCGCGCTGCCCGGTCCCGCAGCTCCTGCGGGTACTTCCGTTGTGCTGGCATGCTTCCACCTTCCCGTGGAATCAGGCCCTACGCAAAACCCGGGGTGGTTCACATGCGTCACCCGACAGCTCCGGCACCGCGCCCGGCGCGGCCGCAGACGCTCGGCGGCACCGACGACCGGGCGGGAACGAGCGAAACCCCACCCGCCGAGCACCCCCAACCCGCAGCCCGGACAGCTGATCTGCCCGGCCAGCAGGCGGAACTCGACGGAACCAGCATCGGCGCTTACCGTGACCAACGTGCGTCCTTTCGCACACGCACGGCACCCCCGTCCACATCCGCCAAGAAGTCGAGGGGGTGCCGTGCACCCAACAGTTCCTCGACACTCTGACGACGCCGACCACCGGCCACAACCCCCGAGCCGAATCCGACCAGCCCGTCCGCACGCTCAACGACGGATCAGATCAAATCCTCCGCACACCCAGCGACGGTTAACAGGTGGGCATGTCGAGAACCCGCAGCAGACGGGTGGGTGGCGTCCCATGGTGGTGCAGCGTTACTTCGCCGGAGCGGTTGTGATCATCAAGGTCGGCGGCGACCTCATCAGCTCCGCCGACGCCTGATCGCCACCATCGGATCAGCGACAGCCGGCGGCAACGTATCGGTCACCTACCCACGCGGCACGAGCACCGTCACAGTCGGATCAGCCATCTCGCCGTGATCGCCGAGTCCCTACGGGGTCAGACTGTGGGGATCGACCCGGCTCAGCGGGTCAGGCCGGTGGCAGAGGCTGACTGCGGCCCGTTGATCCGGCGTTGAGACGCATCTGGTCCAGGCCGATCAGCTCGGCGGTCGCGTCTTTCCTGGCGTGTTCGTATTCGGCCAGCGCGTAGGAACCGAATATTGGTACCGCCAAGGCGATGTGACCGCGGTGCAGGCTGTAGAGGTCGCCTTCGCGCATCAACGCGTCGCGCACCTGGGAAAGCTCCTGCACGGTTCTTCCCAGGGCTCGCGCAACCGAGCTGGTGGTCGAGGTGCCACCCAGCGATGCCAGGGCTGCGATGTACTCCATCTGCCGCTCGGGCATCGCCCGCCACCGGGGGCCCAGAGTGCGGCGGGCAAGATCATCGTGGGCTTGCGCCAGCCCGGCCCGCGATTCGGTCAGGCCGATCAACCCGGGGCCCACCGCGGCGAGCCACGCCGCATGGGCGAACATCTGAACGTGGGCGGGGTGGCCATTGCTGGCGGCGACAAGCTCGGTGGCCGCCCGTGGATCCCATCGCACACCGAGCCGGCGCGCCGGCTCCACGACCGCGAACAATGCGTCCTCCGGGGCCAGCGCCACCGGCAGTTCCTCCAGCAAGAACAACCGGTCAGGGTGGGTCACCCTCGCCAGACGCAACACGTCCGGTGTGTGCGGCAGCCCAGTCCCGGCGAACAGCACTGCTGCATTTCGGTGGTCCACGGTCAGCCGGTGCAAAGTTGCCGCAAGCAGGGCCAGGTCCGACCCAGCAGCCTCCTGCATCTCATCGATCGTCAAAAGCAGACCGCCCCCGGGGGTGTCGCTGCGCACCTCGTCGGCCAGGGCCGCCAGCGCCTCGGCGAGCGTGCCGGGGTCCGGATGCCCGGTCGGTGTCTCTCGTTGCGTCGCGATTCCCAGGCTCACACCGGCGACCCCGAGACTGATGCTCGCGATGCGGTCGAACGCCTGCTTGGCGCGGGTCCATGGGCCACTGTGGCGGGCGATCCCGCTGGCCGCCCGCTCAAGAAGCGATGACACGAGTCCTGTTCGTCCTGACACCGCCTGCAGGTTGATGACCTCGAACCCACTGCCCCGTGCCTGCTCCCCGTAGACGGACACTGCCACCGTTTTGCCGACACCCCTGGGTCCGACCAGGATCACGTCCTGCGTACGCGTACGACCCACCGTGGACACATCGTTGAGCCCGATCATCAGCCGATGCAGCAGCCCATCGCGGCCCGCCAGGACAGGCGGGAGCGTGCCGGCACCAGGACTGTAGGGGCTGCCCTCCACAACCTACCTTCCCTTCATACTCATTCATACAAAGACATTTGTATGAACGACTATAACCCAAGCAGTGGGTCTGCCGGAGGGCGTCGACTCCGCATGGCTGGTCCGTTCCAACGACTGTTTGACACACCCGGCCGAACTGCGGCTGCGTGGTGGCCATGGCTGCTGGCTCGGATCGCTGCCATCCGGCGCCGCTGCTATCCCCACGGCGCGTAGTGGGCTGCATCAGCGTTCCCGCAGTCGGTCGGAACGCAGAGGGTGATGATCACGGGCGTACCGCCGATATGGTCGACCTACCAAGCGCCTCGGTAACGCACCACGACCGCAGCACAACACGGTCCCGGCCCGTGAGGTGGTTGCCCGAGACGATGGTGGGCCAGTACCGCGCGCGAGCCTGGTGCGGGCTGTCGGACACACACCACCGGCGCTCGGCAGATAGCAAGGGGCCGCGTCAAGCGTTTGCCTGCCGGTCAAGCCTTGAAGCGAACGGGTTGCGTGACCGCTCAAACCCGACCTGGTGATCGTGAAGGCAACGACGCGGCCTCGATCCAAGGACGAACCGGATGAGTAGTGGCACCACCGATGTGTCTGCAGAGTGCTTCTTGTCGTGCCCGGTCGGTTCCGTGGACTCATTCGGTCGTTGATCGAACGATTCACGTGAGTGCGGCCAGCCAGGCGTTCAAAGTGGCTGGAGCATCACTGCCCAGGTCGGCGATCAGGGCTGTCTGCGCCTGACGCCACGCGTCGCCGGCTTCGGCGAGTTTGGCGGTGCCGGCCGCGGTGATCTCAACCGCCAGTGAGCGTCCGGTGGTTGAGGTGTCGGTGCTGGCGGCCCAGCCGCGGTCGATCAGGATGGCCAGATTGCGGCTCATGGTGGAGCGTTCCAGGGCCAGCAGCTCCGCGACGACCGTCGGTTTCACCGGTCCGCGGCAGGCAGTCAATGTGGACAGGACCTCCAGCTGTTGCAGGGACAGCCCGACCGGCCGCAGGTGCCGTTCGAATTCGCGGGACACCAGCCGGTGCAGTCGCCCGACCCGCACACCGACGCAGCCGGCCACCATGTCCTGGGTCAACTGCTCGGCGACACGTCGGTCCCGATCAGATTCCTTTTTTTGTTGCATGTACATCACCTCTACGTCGTAGTGTAACTACACCCAATCAGATGTAGGTACACCACTGGAGGTTCCAGATGTCGTCGCTGCACACCCTCACCACCCGCAACCAGGATTTCCTCGAGCACCGGTTCCCGGGACCGCTGGAACTGCGGCCCCGGCTGCGGGCCACGATCATCGGCTGCCTGGATCCCCGGGTCGATCCGGCGCAGGTCCTGGGCTTGGAGTTGGGTGATGCCCCGGTGATCCGCAACATCGGTGGCCGGATCACGCCGGCGGTACTGGACATCCTCAATCTGCTGGCACTGGGTTTCCCCGCCCAGATCGGCCCGGCCAGCGAAGAGGCCAAGGGCGACCTGATTGTGCTGCACCACAACCAATGTGGCATCACCCGCATGCAGGGCCACCCGGAGCAACTGGCCGCCGCATTCGGTATCGATGCCGCCGACCTGGCCGCCAAGTCCGTCGGCGACCCGCACGCCTCTCTCGAGGTGGACGTGCAGGTGCTGCGCAATCATCCGGGCATCAGCGACTCCTACCGAGTGACGGGGATGTTCTACGACGTCACCACCGGCCAGGTGCAGATCACCGTCCCGGCCCAGGTGACGGTGTGAGGCCCACCATCGTGGTCACCGGTGCAACAGGTTCCCCCGGCTTGCAGGTGGTCGGGCAGCTGCTGGCCCGGGGAAGTAGTGATTGCCCTCCACGACGACAGTTGCATCGCTGTCGGCGATCACCCGGCCGTTGAACACTGCCTGCACCATCGCCCCACCCATCCGTTTCGCTGAGACAAGCCCTGACCGCCAGGCCAGACCGTATGCCGGAAACCCGGCGATATGCCGCCTTCATTCCAACTTTTGGAAGGTCACCTTGGCTCTTTGCCACCCCCGCCCCGGACGCCGCCGGGTGCATCCCTTGTTCAGAAGGTCCACCGGTTGGTCTCCGCGGAGCGTCGGCGCGCTCCCGGGATCCTTCTCACGGTCGCGGTTCACACCGCCGAGGACGACACCCGCTTCCAGGACCGGACGCCGAGCATCAGCAGCGCACCCAACACCACGCCGAAGACCAGATGCTCGGTGAAGACCGTGCCCCACCCGGCCGACTTCGCGATGTGGGTGATCTGGTCGCCGCTGTTGAAAATCGCGGCCATCAACGGCAACGCAAGGAAGGCACTGAACAGGAACACCAGCGCACCCCACGGCAGACCCGCGACCAGCAACATCGGGCTGCCGAGCTTGAGCATCCTGACCACAACAGCGAAGACCGCCCCGTACCCGGCACCCACCATTATGTGGATCAACACGCCGCTCACGTCCGGACCGAAGGAGAAATAGAATTCCGAACCCATCATTTCCGTCACGTGACATTGGTGCTGGTGACGCCCCCGGACCGCCTGCCCGACGCTCCATCCTTGCTTGGCAGATAACGAAGCTCAGGGCTATCCATCTGAGCCGACTTAGACGATGGGGGGGTTCGCGACGCCAGGGTCGGCTGGTGCGGGTGCGGTCCAGGCTGGGTGGGTGACCTCGGCTTCCGGGTGGTGTCGGCGGGACGCCCTTCGGGGCTGGCCGGGCGATGAGTTGTCGGTAGCGGAGCGGGTCGTGTTCGACGGCTAGTTGCAGTACTCGCAGGAAGACCAGTCCGCGGCTGGCCGAACGGTGGCGGTTGAACCGGAAGCAGAACTCGTCCAGATACCCGTCGAGGTGTTCGATATTCACGGCACCCTGGTGGGTGCTCAGCAGCCAGCGCTTGGCCAGCGATGCGATCCTGTGCACTCCGGGCAGCAGCTTGTCGATGTCCTGGCCCAGGGCCTTCGCGGCGCGCTGGCTGCGCCGGTCATGCGTGTACCCCAACTTGTCGATGCCCAGATACCCGGTCCATCCGTCGGTGACCACCGTGGATCCTGGGGCGAGGTTGTCAGTGATGAACGTGTGCAGGGTGCTGGCGGAGACGTCGGGGATGATGCGCAGCCGGCACCGCCCGAAGCCCTCGGGCGACTTGACTTCCACCGCAATGGCGACCAGGGCCTTCTTGCCCTTGGCTCGTCCGCCGGCCAGTCCGGCCTCCTCGCCGCCGATGTAGGTCTCATCGACTTCCACCCTTCCGGTCAACCGCTCCCGGCCAGGCCGGATCAGCACCGAGCGCAACCGGTGCAGCATCGCCCAGGCGGTCTGGTACGAGCCGATCTGCAGCGTCCGCTTCAACGCCAACGCCGAGACGCCATCCTTGGCCGTGGCAAACTCCCAGCACACCTGGAACCAGACCGTCAGCGGGGTCCGGCGACGGTCGAACATCGTGCCGGCCGTTACGGCAGTCTGTGCCTTGCACTGCGCACACTTGAAGCTGCCGTCCGCGACCCGCCAACCCCCGGCGTGCTCGCAGCGCGGGCAGACGAAACCGTCCGGCCAGCGCAGCCACTCCAGGAAGTCCAGACAGTCCGCATCCGTGGCGAACCACGACTGGAACTCGCCCAGAGACCGCGGATACTGGATCCCACCGTGTGGGTGATCGACCGGCACCGCACCAGCCTAGTCGGCTCAGATGGATAGCCCTGAGATCGCTTTATAGCCAAGCAGCGACTGCGGCCGATGACGCGGGCGAGGAGGAGACCATAGGGGTAGAGGGTGTCTGGATGGGCCCCGCGTCCACAATATGCGGGACATGTGACCTCTGCTTCGCGCGGCTCGTCTTACCAAGGACCCGACCCAGACCGCGAGGATCAACTTCTGTCATGCAGATGCTCACGATTGGCCAGTGTTGCTCGATCTGTGCTCAGTGGCCTGGTTCGCTACCTCGCCGATGGCGCGGCTGTGGAGGTAGTGGCGGCTTGTTCGATTTCCAGCAACTGCTCACCGTGGCGTTCGCGGTCGTAGGCGGCTCGGCCACCGCGCAGGCCGAACAGGTGCTTGGACAGCAGCAGGTAGATGACCGCGGCGAGGTTGACGATGAAGGCGCCGGCCCGGGTGAAGGTGACGCCGCCCAGCAAATCCCGTATCTCCAGCGGTAGGAAGATGGAGGTGGCGACGACGGCGAAGTACTCGCCCCACCGCTTGGCCAGCCACAGACCCGCTGATTCGATCAGTTCGATCGCGGCGTAGGCGGCCAGCAAGAGCGCGATGAGCGTCAACCGGCTCGGCGCCTGGTCCAGCGCCTTCTGCAGATCTTTCACCAGCGCGAGTTGGTCCACGTGGACACCGACCGCGCGGAACGCCGGCAGGTCCCGGTCGACGGCGGTTTGGATGGAGTCGTGGGCGTTGCGGAATTTCAGCACCGCCCACACCGCGAACGCCAGCAGCGCCGCGCGGATCAGTCGTTCAGTGGCGAGCACCCGCAGGATCGTGGCCTGCCGCAGGGCTTTGCCGCGCAGCACCAGCGGCGCGGTGTCGGCCGGTCCGCCGCCGGCTGGCGGTCCGGGGACGAAGTTGCCGCACCGCAGGCAACGCCATGCCTGCCCGACGGCGGTGTCGGTACGCAGCCGACCAGCCAGGTCTGCCTCTTGCGGCCGGTAGGTGGCGTGCCCGCGGCGGCCACAGGCGCGTAGTTCCCACCGGTTCGGTTTCACCGCCGGTTGCTCGTTGCTCACCTGTCTCCTTTGTTCTCGATGAGGCCCTGCGGCCGATTCCCGCTGGCCTGCTCGCGGTCTACTGGTTGGTGATGACCGTTCAGCGGGGGGTGTGCGGGCTGTCCGTGCCGGTGGCCAGGCTGCGGTCACCGGCGGCTTTACCGGTTTGTGGGTCGCCGTGTTCCATCGTCGGGGCGGCGGCTTTGGCGACGACGTTGCTGTAAAGGAGGGCGGCGGCGATGCCGCCGACGATCGGTGCGAGCAGGTACACCCACAGCGAGGTGAAAGTTCCGGACATGATTGCCGGGCCCAACGCCCGGTCGGGGTTGACGGCGCCGCCGGTGATGCCGCCGCCGATCAGCACCGCGGCGACCAGGGCGAAGCCGATGGAGGGGGCGGCCAGGGCAGCCGGGACCCGCGGGTCGGTGGCGACCGCCATGATCACGAACACCAGCAGGAAGGTGATCAACGCTTCCACGACGAACGCCCGGACGTCGCTGACCCCGGCGGAGGGCACGGTGGCACCCAGGTGCGCCGTGGTGCGGGCGGCGTTGCCGAAGGTCGCCCAGGTGGCGCCGGCCCCGGCGATCGCGCCGAGCAGCTGGAACCCGAGGTAGACCGGGACGTAGCGCCACGGGAATTTTCCGGTGACCGCGAGTCCGAGGGTGACCGCGGCGTTCATGTGCGCGCCGGACACCTGCCCCAGCCCGCCGACCAACGCGGCCAGCACCAACCCGAATGCCAACGCAACGGCGAGGGAGTCCGGGGGTGGTCCGGCGGTGGATTTGCCCAGCGCGCCGGCGGCGGCGGTGGCCGTTCCGGTGTAGATCAGGAAAAAGGTACCGACGGCTTCGGCGATACCGGCGCGGATGCCGTTACCCGGGTCCAGGCGGTGTCCGTTGAATCCGGTGTCGGTGCTGGCTGAGGTGGTCACATTCACTCCATGCAAGCGATGGGGCGGCGGGTTGCGGTTGAGGTAGCGGCGGCCAGTCCCGGCCGGTACAGACGAATTCGGATGCGACTGCCCCGTGTTAGGTGAGCCCCTGACTTTCCAGTCTGTCCAGCAACGATTCCAGCGCTTCCTCGAATTCGTCGTCGGTGTAGGGGCGGGTCAGTTCGGCCTGAATGGCGTCCAGGTGGGGATAGTCCGATAGATAGACCGGTGGCGCCGGTTGCGGTTCAGCTCGTCCGACTTCGGCACTGATGCTGCCCAGTGCGGTGACCTCGAGCAGTAGGTGACCCAGCAGGAAGCAGGAGAACGCCCGGTAGGCAGAGACCGCGGCCCGGTCGGAAAACCCGGCGTCATGCAACGTCCGCAGAAATCTTTCCATCCACCTCAGACTGCGCAGCGGCGGCTGGATCCACGGCGCCGACTGGGGTCGCGTGGCGATCAACGCGAACAGTAACTGGTCAGGTGTGGGCGGGTAGCCAGGGGTTCCTGCTGGTCAGCTGGGTGAGGGCGGCCAGGGCTGGTACGCCGTGTTTTGCGGTCGTTTGTAGGTAGGAGCGGAGGTCCGCGAAGTGTCCGGCTCCTTTTTCGGTGCGCATGGTGCCCGATATTTTCTGTCGGATCTTGGTCATGCGGATCTCTTGTTCGGTGGGGTTGTTGGTGAACGGGATCGCCGGGTCGGAGGCGAATTTGAGGTAGTCGACTTCTCTGCGGTGGATGCGGCGGGCCAGTGCTCGGTGTTTGCGGCCGATGGCGCCGTCGGGGTGGGTGGCGGCGAGGAGGGCGTGCCGGATCTTGACGGTTTCGGCGGCGATGACCGCCTGGTCGACGGGGGTGTCGGGGTGGGCGGCGGCCGCTTTGTGCAGGGTGAGCAGCGCGTCGCGGACTTGCTGCGCCCAGCACCAGGCGCCGGGCAGGTCTGTGTTGCTGGCGTGGTGGTGGTCGGTGACGGCCTGTAGCTCGCGGAGCAGATGCGCATTGCACAGCGCATGCCGCGCGGCGGTGTAGGTGTCATACGGTGCCCACGCGTCGTGGACGGCGGTGCCGGTGAAGCCGGGCAGGATGTTCATCTTGGCCATCGCTTCGGTACCGCGTCTGCGGTGGAAGAACAGTCTGGTGAAGGCCGGGGTGGACGCGGAGTGCAGCCAGTGGTTGCGACCTTCGCAGCGCAGCCCGGTAAAGTGCACCACCGGAGAGGATTTCAAGCGGGCGGTGACCTGGGCCAAAAATTGGGCTCTTGTGACGTTCTCGTGGGTGGTTTGACCCCTGGTTGTGGGCGACACACCGGGCTGCGTATAGGTTCTGGCTTATCTAGGGTCAGTCACTATCCAGGAGCACGGTGTGCGCGGTGTAACGATATGGCGAAAGCTGCTCGGTGTCGAGCAACTGCAGGTGTGCGATGTGGCGTGGGAGGAGGCCGACGACCGGCAGGTGCTGGTCGTTTCGGTGCGTGCGACGAAGGGCGCCCGGAGTAGGTGCGGTCGATGCCGGCGTAGACGGCCGGGCTATGACCAGGGCGGCGGAACCCGGCGGTGGCGGTCGCTGGACTGGGGGTCGACGATGGTATTCCTGCAGGCTGCGGCTCCGCGGGTGAACTGCCGGACGCACGGGGTGGTCGTCGCGGCGGTGCCGTGGGCCCGACCCGGCGCGCGGGCAACCCGAGCGTTTGAAGACCAGTGCGCGTGGTTGGCGGCGCACACCGCTTCGTCGGTGGTGGCGCAGTTGATGCGGACGTCGTGGCGGCACGTGAGCGCAATCATCGAGCACGTCGTCGCCGACGGTTTGGCCGGCCGGGACGTGCTCGCGGGGCTGCGGCGGATCGGCATCGATGAAATCTCCCACCGCAAAGGCCAGCGGTATCTGACGTGCGTGGTCGATCAAGACTCCGGCAGATTGGTGTGGGCCGCACCGGGCCGCAACAGCGACACCCTGGGTCGGTTCTTCGACCAACTCGGCCCAGAACGGGCGGCGGCGTTGACGCACGTCTCGGCCGACGGGGCGCAGTGGATCCACGACACCGTGACGGCCCGCGCGCCGCAGGCGGTGCTGGGATTGGATCCGTTTCATATCGTGGGGTGGGCCACCCGGGAGTTGGACAAGGTCCGTCGTCAGACGTGGAACACGCTGCGGGGTAACAGTAGCTCTGCGCAGGCGTCGTCGGTGAAGGGCAGCCGCTGGGCATTGCTGAAAAACCCGGCGGACCTGTCCCCGGAGCAACGCGGGTCCCTCGCTTCGATCGCCCAGACCAACCGGCATCTGTATCGGGCGTATCTGCTGAAGGAGCAACTGCGCGCGGTGTTCCAGGTCAAGGGCCAGGCCGGCCGTGAACTGTTGGCCGGCTGGATCGCCTGGGCCCGCCGCTCCCAACTGCCCGGGTTCATCGCCCTGGCCGCAACGTTGAAGCGGTTCCAGCAGCTGATTTGGAACACCCTGATCCACCAGATGAGCAACGCCCAATCCGAGGCCACCAACACTCACCTACGGGCCTTGACCCGCAGGTCGTACGGCTTTCACAGCCCAGAAGCGTTGATAGCCATGGCAATGCTCACCCGCGGCGGGTTATGCCCGCCGCTTCCCGGACGCTAAACCACCCACGAAAACGTCAGGAGACCCCAAAAATTCGCCCAGGTCACCGGCGGCGCGACTGGTCACCGCGGCGACGGTGCCATCAGAGACAGGAATGCCGAACAGTTCGCTGATGGCCTGGGCGGTCCGCTTCTTGGACAGGAACTGCCCCATGAACAGATAGATGACGACCGCGCACATCACCGGCCCGTACTGCACGGGTCCGCCCGCCTGGGCGGGTGTGTCGCCGGTCGAGGTCTTCCCGCAGTGGCAGCGGCGGCTGATGATCTGATGTTCGGTGACGTGCACTTTGATCGGCGGGATGTCGAAGACCTGCCGGCGTGAGCAGCCAACCTCGGTCGCATCGGCCAGATCCGATCCGCAGCCAGTGCAGCAGCTCGGTTCGTGGCGGATCACCACATCCGGGTCGGCGACCTGGGCTGAAGTCTGCCCGCGGTGCCCGTCCTGTCCGCCGGGCTTGCGTGTGGACGGCGTGCGCAGCGACCTGGTCTTCGCCTTGCCGGGTCCGTCCGCCGATGGTGGCTTCGAGGAGTTCTGCGAGTTGGTCCGCAACCGTGCTTCCAGGTCCGCGACCCGCACCTTTAATGCCGCATTCTCGGCGCGGAGGGTGTTCAGTTCGGTGCGCATTTCGACGATCAGTTCCACCAGTTCGGCGTACGTCGGCTGCGTCATTCCATTATTATCGCATCAGACAACACCATTGTTCGGCGACACGCCGACACGGCTCACCCCACATAGATCGACATTCTCCGGTCTATTCGCCCAATGAATGACAGTCTATTTCACCGCGGTGAGACCTGACCAGTTACCGCGAACACATGTGGATGGCCGCGGGCGACACGCCGAACCCCGTGTGCGACGCGCTGCAGATATTCCTGCCACTGCGCGGTGTCGGTTTGGATGTCCGGGTCGGCGTACACCTCGTCGATGACCACCTCGACGATCCCGTCCAACAGTTCATCGCGGGTGCCGAACATGCGGGTCAGGGCGGCCACCGGCAGGCCCAGCTGATCGGCCAGACCGCGGACGGTGAACTCGCGGATGCCGCGGAGTTCGATCACCGCCGCGGCGGCCAGCAAAATCTCCGACCGATTGATCTGGCCAAGAGCGGTGACGCCGACCGGATCCGGCGGGTGCGGCTCCCGGCCCCGCTGGGGACCTACTGTGCGCGGCAGTTCGATGGCGCCGGCGGGGTGCTGCGACACGGGTGCTCTCCTGACCTGCCCCCCAGTTGTCCGCGGGAGTGAGGGTTGTCCTGCGCGTCCTGGACCGCGGCTGTCCGCCGCACACCTTCAGCCCTGGTCCCCCGGCGCCGAAACCACCGCAGCCTCTGCACGCGCATACCCTACCTGACCCAGATGGGGTCACACCAGTTTACCGATGATGCCGCCCAAGCCGCCGCCGGTACCGGCTCCGCCGCCGCCGGTGAACTTGCTGATCAGGTCGGCGGGGTTGATCCCGAACTTGGACAGCAGCCCGGCGTGCTGGTCGGTGTCGACCTGGTCGGGTAATTCCGTCGCGGCCTGGTCGGCCTGCTCGTGCTGGCCGTTGCCGTGCAAAAACTGCAGGATGGTGTCTTTGTCAAAGTTCATGGTGCCTTCTTCCATCAGAGGGGTGCAGCTACAGGCAATGCTTGCTGGCGCTGGACTGGCTGCGCTGAATGCAGTTGCGCGGCAGCGGTTAGAGCGTGTCTGCTAATCAATCGGCGCCTCGACGTTGATGATCTTCCTATGGCGCGTACAGGAGTGATCTCGGACGAGTTCTGGGCGGTGGTCGAGCCGTTGATGCCGGCCTACGGTGGTCGGCGTGGCCGTCCGTGGAACGATCACCGCGAGATGCTCGAGGCGATCTGCTGGCGCTACCGGACGGGCTCGCCGTGGCGGGATCTGCCGACCGAGCTGGGTCGTTGGCAGACGGTGTGGGCACGGCATTTCCGCTGGTCAACCGACGGTACCTATGACCGGATCTTGGTGGCCGCGAAACGGGCTGGGTTTGTCCAGGACGTTGAGGGTGACGCCGTCATCGAGTTGCTGTCGGTGGATTCCACGGTGGTGCGCGCGCACCAGCACGCGGCCGGGGCTCGCAAGAGCGTCACCTCGGAGGTCGTTTCGACGGTCGAGCAGGACACAGGGGGCACCATCGAATGACAAGAATTTGCCGGTCGAACCCGCTGACCACGCGTTGGGCCGATCCCGGGGCGGTCTGTCGACGAAGATCCATTCCTTGACCGATCAGCGGGCCTGCCCTGTGACGGTGATCCTGACGCCCGGCCAGGCCGGCGACAATCCCCAGTTGGTGCCGTTGTTGGATCTGCACCGCCGGCAGCAGCGGGGCGTTCGGGCCCGCCGGTTCCGGGTACTGGCCGATCGCGCGTATTCGCATCCCTCCACTCGGAAGGAGTTGCGGCGCAGACGTATCGGCAACACCATTCCGCAGCGCAGTGACCAGCAGGCCCATCGTCAGGCGAAGGGTTCACGCGGTGGCCGCCCACCAGGATTTGAAGCCGAGGAGTACAAACGCCGCAACGCCGTCGAACGCGGATACCGGGTAGCTGCTTGAGTAAAGTTCAGAACGGGACGTCCACTGCTGCAACAGGATTGCGCAGTTCAGCGAGCGGGTGTGGGTCTGTGTTCACGGCCTGCTGCAACAGTCGGTAGAACAAAAGCCCGCGACTCTTCGAGGTGCGTCGGTTGAACCGGAATGTGTATTCGTCCAGGTAGTAGGCCAGGTGCTCCTGGGAGACCGCGTAATGCAGGGTGCCGGTCAGCCAGCGTTTGAGCAGCGAGGCGACCATGTGGACGCCGGGGAGGTTGATGTGGGCGGGCTCGGCGCTGTCGGTCCCGACGAACGCGACGTGCTCGTAGCCGGCCGCGGTCAGCTTCTTCAGGTAGTTGGCGCCATCGGTTCTGACCGTTGATCCTTTGGCGATGACGCGGTCGGCGAAGCCGAGCATGCTGACCGATCGGGCTGTCTCGGCCAGCTCGATGCGGACCCTGCCCAGCTTGCGGCCGGGGATCGATTCCACTGCGATCATCGCCGCGGTGTGGTCCTTCACGCCGCCTGCGCGGCCGCGAGGCTCGTTGCCGATGAACACTTCATCTAACTCCACCACACCGGAGAGCAACTCCCGCTCGGGGCGGACCATCGCCCGGCGTAGCTTCTGCAGCCACGCCCACGCTGTTTCGTAGGATCCGAAACCCAGCACCCGCTGCAGACCTTGCGCGGACATCCCGTTCTTCTGCGAGGTGATGAACCAGATCGCCGCGAACCACGTCGACAGCGGCGTCCGGAGCCGGTGGAAGATCGTGCCGGCGGTCACCGACGTCTGCCGGCCACACCTGGTGCACATCCATTTCGCCTTCGCCGTACGCCAACCGCCGGGCGCCCCGCACACCGGACACACAAACCCCTGGGGCCACCGCAGACGCTCCAGATACGCCAGACACGACGAGTCATCCGGGAACCACTCCAGCAACTCCTGAAAGGTCCGGGGGTAATCGACACCACCGACCGGGTAGGCACACACTGGCTCTGACATGGCCAAATACTACTTGACTCAAGCAGCTACACAGTACGCGGATACGCCCGTCTGAAACAGTGGCGCGGCATCGCCACCCGCTATGACAAACACGCCCTGACATTCCTTGGCGGTGTCCATCTGGCCGCCAGCGTGCTGCACCTCCGCTGAATTACCAGACACGCTCTAGGCGGGCCGGGGGGTATCCGGGTCGCCGGGGTGGCTGGTGTCGATGTGTTCGCGGCGGACCGCTTCGGTGATCTGGCGTTGTTCGGTGACCGGGTACACCTCGATGCGGACCCGTTCCACGGGCATCACCTTCTTGGTGATGACCACTTCTTCCCTGTTCACGTACAGCCAGCGGGCGGTGTTGAGCTGCCCACCCCGATTCAGGTGCCGCGGCGCCGGACCCGGATCGGTGATCGGGTCCTGGACGAGCCGGTACTCCTCGTGGCTGACCTCGACGGTGATCGTCTGGGTTTCGGTGACCACGAATTTCTCCAGCCGCGCCGACCCGGAGGGCACCCGCACCGAGCTGACCCGCAGCTGTTCCTCGGACCGGACCAAAAAGTTGCGGTCCTCCCCCACCCCGACCGCGACCGAATCAGCCGCAAGGCGCAAGGCAGGATCAACTGGGAGATCAGTCATTTCATCGTCTTTCACTGCGCGGGGAATTAGTCGGAGGGTGCTGCACGCGTGGGTCAGCTGCGGTGCAGCAGGCCTTTGAGAACCTGGGTGGGGCGCTGCTGCTCACCCTGCGCCGCGCCCAGGACGATCAGCACCGCGGTGACCGCGGGGGTGACCCATTGCGCGATCCGGAGCTGCCGTTGGGCGGTGGCGACCTCGGGCGGGGTGGCGGCGGAGGGGATGACGGCGCCGTCGGCGGGGAACTGGCCGGCCTTGGCCACCACAGCACCTTTCCAGCCGGAGAACGCGGTGCTGGCCAAGGCGACGCCGGTGAGGGCGGCTTTGATGATGGTGTTCGCTGCGACGCCGTCCTGGCCGGCGACGCGGCCCTTGTTGGCTGCGATCAGCCCGATGCCGCCGATGGCGTGCGCCCCGATGGCCATAGCGTTCACCGGAGCCCACCGGGCCCAGCCGGCGGAGGCGGTCGCGGCGCGGTCCTTGCTGTCGATGACGCGGTTGGCGGTGCCGTTCAAACCGATGGCGCCCATCAGCGCGCCGCCGCACCACACGGCCAGGCCGACGTCGTGCAGGCTGCGGATCACGGTATTGCGTGTAGTCACTGACTCTTTCTCCTGAAACATGTTGTGCAGCAGAGGAGGTGGCCGACCGGCGTCAGTAGGTAGCGGTGCACCAGTGGTCGGACGCGGCGGGTGCGTCAGACGGTCAGGCCAACTTTGTCGACCTTGCGGTGGTAGCGCATACCGGCCAGTCCGCCGAGTAGGGCGGCGCCGAGGGTGACGATGATGATGGCCGCGATCGCGATGATCGTGGTGGTGGTGACGTTGCCTTCGCCGACGGGGATCCGCGGGAGGTTCAGGTTGGTGAGGATGTTGTATTTGTCGCCGGCGATCTTGACCAGGACGAAGATGACGACGGCGAACACGATGCCCCACAGCCAGACGGCCAGTCCCTGCTTGGCGCCGTTGAACCGGGCCATACGGGCGGCGACGTACCCGCCGCAGTAGTACGCGACAAACAGCACCACCAGCAGCAGAATCGCCCCGACCAGACCGACGGTCTTGGCGGTGCCGGTGCCGGCGGCGGCCTGGTTGGCGATGTCGGCGGTCGAGGTCTTGCTGGTCAAGGACAGCGCAACGCCGGCGGCGGTCAGCAGGCTGGTGAGGATGACGGCGATGCCGGCGGCGGCGACCCAGCCGAAAAATCCGGACCCGAACTTCATCCCGCCGAACTGCTCCTTCTCGCGTGTGATCACGGAATCGTGGTCGATGCCCAGGTCGGCGGCGTGCTCACCGTAGGAACGTGCGGGCGCATCGATCACCGGTTCCTGCACGGACACGCGGTTTCCTTGGGCGGGCACCGCGATGGGCTCTTCCCAGGTGGAGGTGGCGGCATAGCTGCCGTCGGCGGCCGGGGCGTAGCGGTCCACCGCGGGCGTCTGATCGACGGCGGCGACTCGGTCGGTGGGGTTGTAGCGCTCCCCGGTTTGGTCATCTGCGGGCGGTCGGTTCACGGGTGTGCTCATAGCGGGACTCCAGACGAGGGGGAAAAGGGGGCTCACGGGCCGCGGCGGCCGCGTACAGGTGCGTGTGCCGGCGGTGGGGGGGATGTCGTCGGGTGGCGCGGGGCGCAAGGAACGTTGTCCTGCGCCCCGCGCCGGTCGACAGCCAGTGAGCCCCCGCCTCCGGGGTCTCGAAACTGACAGGGGTGGAACTGATCTCGCGGGTGGGACTTACTTCTTCGGCGCCGGGACGGTGCCGTCGGTGGTGTCGACACCGGTGGTCTCGATCTGTTCCTTGCGGACGGCTTCGGTGACGGCCTGCTGATCGGTGACCTGTTCGGTGGCCAGGCGAACCTTCTCGACGCCGACGATGTCCTTGTCGACGTGGACCTTGTCTTCCATCAGGGTGACCTCGATGGCGTCCTCGCCGATGGTCGCGCCATCGACGGAGTCGCCCGGCTGCAGGGGTTCGCGGATGACGCGGACCTCGTCGTGGGACACCGGGACGTTGACGGTCTGCTGCTCGGTGACGACGTACTTGCGGATACCTGCCTTGCCGGCGGCGGCCTGGTTGGTCTGGTATTCGGTCTCGGTGCCGCGGTCGTAGCTGGAGTCGGCGCCCAGGTACTGCTGGTAGTAGCGGAACAGCGCGTCGGACTCGTCGTTGTCCAGGTGATCGGTATCAGACACCGCCGGGGAGTCCTTGACGACGTCCTTGGTGTAGGGAAGCACCAGGTCATCACCGTTGAACGAGGCACCGTAGAGCGGGGCGAAGCGGTCCTTGCCGAACATGCCGGTCTTGAGGGTGACCCAGTCCGGGACACCGCTGGTGTCGTTGACGTAGACCTGCTCGACGGTACCGATCTTGTCGCCGGCGGTGTCGACGGCGGTCTTGCCTGCGTAGGCCTCGGGGCCCTGTGCGTTGGTCATCTCGTTGACTACTTCCTTCAAGAGTTGCTGCTACCCGCCGACCGGGCAACCGACCGGTGAACTACCGGGAATTGATGCAAGAAAATGTTGCGCTGCAACGGGTTACCGATCGCAGCGGTCAGCGGCGGGCGGCGCTGGATCCCGGACGCGTATCGCCGCTGGTTGCCTGCTTGACCTGGTTGGCGGCCTGTTGCGCCTGCTCCTTGACGCTGGGAGCGTTCGCGGCGTGCTGTTTGATCTTCGGGGCCTCTTCCTCGGCCTTGGAAAGGTAGGTCTCCCACCGGGCCTGCATCGGCTTGATCAGTCCGCCGCCGGCGCCGACGATGACGGTGCCACCGATGATCGCCAGGATGGTGATCAGCACCGGAGTGGTCACGGTCGTGGCGACACCGATCTGGTTCAGCGCGGCGACGACACCCAGGAACAGGATGAAGATGGAGGCGATGTTGGCCAGGGTCTTGCCGTAGGACAATCCGCCGAGGGTGCCCTGGATCAACGTCTTCACACCGGCAGCGATCGCGGCGGCCACGATGACGATGATGATCGCCACGACCAGCGCGGGGATGAACGCGATGATCTTGTAGATCAGGTCGCTGATCGGGTTCGGACCGAACACCCCGAACGCCAGCTGCAGGACGAACAGCACCAACGCGTAGTAGATGATCTTGCCGATGATGGTCGAGGCGTCGTAGTCGCTCTTGGCCAGCGCCTTCTTGATACCGCCACGCTCCACCGCCCGGTCGAAGCCGACCCGCTCCAGGATCTTGGCGACGACCTTGGCGATGGCCTTGGCGATCAGCAGACCGATGATCAGGATCAGCAGGAACGCCAACAGTTTCGGGACGAACGTGATGACCGACGTCAGGCCGGCCTTCAGTGAATCGGACACAGGGGGATCTCCCTCAGGGATGACAACGTGGGCGGCACCCCCGGTGGGAGGCTCGCGTTTACTGGGTAAACGACACCACACATTCCCGGAATTTACAAGGTAAACAGCGAACTGCGAGAATACCTGCGCTGTGTGGTCAACGACTACTGAGCGTGATCGACGAGTGGCACCGGTGTCGTGCGATGCGTCGTCGGCGTATGAAGGTCGTGTGCCCTGTACATCGGGGGCTCAAGCATTTACGTTGTAAATAGATCGGTAGCGGAACCACCGACGCAGATCAGTCGTCCTGCGGGCAGAGGATTTCTGCACATCAGGCTCCAATGACGACAACTGCAGATGAGAAGTGAGGTGTCGTGAACACCAAGATCGATCCGGACAGCCCCCGCGGCCGGGGCAGCGCCGCCGCGGTGCTACCCACCGCCGCGCCCGGCGCCGGCGCCGGCCCGGGCAACCTGGACCGCCGCACCATTCTGGGCGGCGCCATCGCGATGGTCGACCGGGACGGCCTACGCGGGCTCACCATGCGCAAGCTCGGCGCCTACCTGGGTGTGGAGGGCATGGCGCTCTACCGTTACGTCGCAGGTCGCGATGCCCTTTTGGACGGCATCGTCGAGGTGGTCATCGACGAGCTCTACGGAGATCCCGATGTCCACCTGCACTCGGATGACTGGGCGGACTACCTGCAGCGGCTGGCCCACGGCATCCGGCGGATCGCGCTGGCCCACCCGCAGCTGTTCCCGTTGATCGCGACCCGCCCCCCCGCCGCGCCGTGGGTGCGGCCGCCGCTGCGCAGTCTGCGCTGGATGGAATCGTTTCTGCAGAACTTCCGGGACTGCGAATTTTCCGACCGCGCCGCCGTCGCCGCCTACCAGGCCTTCTCCAGCTTCCTTCTCGGCCACCTCCTACTGGAGGTCTCCGCCCAGGGCGCCGACATCGGCCCCGTCGATGACGCCGACCCCGGCACACCCCAGACCAGCGACCTCGACGGCTACCCGCTGTTACAACATCTCAAACCACTGCTGTCGGAGAATCGTTCCGCTGAAGTCTTCCAGAGCTCACTGGGGCTGCTCGTCGCGCACCTGGAAACTCTCGGGAAAAATTAGTCGACGCACGGGTGCAAAAGCCTTCGGGCCGTGTAACAATCGCATTTACGACGTAAACGGCGGCGGCGGCCGACCGGGAGCGTTCCCCGCCGGCCACCCGGCCCGCGGAGCATCGACACGTGGAAAGGTTCACCACCATGGCTATGGGAGACAGGATCAAGAACGCCGCCGAGCAGGCTGCGGGCAAGGCCAAGGAAACCACCGGGAAGGCCACCGGCAACGAGGACCTGCAGGCCCAAGGCCAGGCCGACCAGGCCTCCGCCGACGTCAAGCAGACCGGCGAAAAAGTCAAAGACGCCGCCAAAGACGTACTGGGCCACTGACCCGGCCGATCACGCCGCCGTCGAACCGGTGGCGGGGCCGCGGTGGGGTGTTCCGCCGTGCCCCACCACCATCGCAACCGCGCCCTGTCGAAAGGACGAAAAACTGATGGTCGGACTACTGAAAAAATTCGGCTGGATCGGCGGCCTGGCCGCCCTGGCCCGCACCCCGCAAGGCCAGAAGGTCATCGCCAACGCCAAGACCTACGCCGCCGACCCGGAAACCCGCCGCAAACTCGCCGCACTTCGCCACAAGGCCACCACCGGAACCGGTTCCTGACCGGCGCATCTGCCCGCAGCCGCGGCCAGGAGGGACAAAGAAGCTCCAGAAGGCACAGAAGACGGTCACCCTCGTGCCGATGCGGCCACGGATGCGGCCCACCCCCAACGGCTGGCCGTCGAATCAGCGGCCGAAGAGGCCGAGCAGCAACAACGCAAACACGCCGACGCTTAAGCCCAAGCGCAACAGGATCAGCTGACCGTCGAAGGGGAGCGAAAGCACCGGGCAAACCGGGGGGTGTCGGGAACAAGGGTGGGCAGTTTCGTGGCCACCTACGGGCAATTTTTCATGGCCGCCGAGACGCGACTCGCCCCTGGAGTTGATGGACCGGATCAGGGCGATGTTGCCGGCTCAGCAACTACGAGAAGTGCGCATGTTCGGTGTGCTGGCTCTGATGGTCGACGGCGCCATGGCAGTGGTCGTGCACAAAGATGGCAGTCTGCCGTTCGCATCGATTCAGCCGAAGATGCCAACTTGCTCGCAAAGCCTCACGTATCCCGTGCGCAGATGGGAACAGGTCGCTCGATGGGCGAGGGATGGCTTTCGGTGAGGCGACCGGGCTGCGCAAAGACCCGGCCCTCGCGGACTGGCTCGCCGCCGCCACCCGCAACCTCGCTCAGCGCAAGCCCGGGCACTCACGAGCCCGCCGATACCCTGCCGACGAACCGTGGAACCGCTGCCCGGTCATCGATCAATCAACGGACGGCGTAGTGGCGGCGATTGCGTCACGTCGACAGTGCGAACACGATCGGCTTCGTTTCGAAGACGACGGCGTGCGCGGGGTCCGGCCTGCGAGCGGACGAGGCCAAGGTAGTGCTCGTGGAACGCCTGCAAAGCGTCGACGCTGTACGTCTTCGTCGGAGATTTTCGGCCGGGGTGTGCGCAGCACACGTGAAACGGCCCCTGTGCACGGGTGTGCGCAGGGGCCGTTGTGGGGATGGCTTCTACTTCACGGTGATGCTCGTGGTCAGTGCGGTGTCGTGCTCGTTGCCGCCCACGACCAGTTTCCGGGTGCCCAGGGCCTTGGTCCAGCCCGAGACGTCAGACCAGTACTGCAGCTGGCGCACCGGCACGCCGATGGTGACCCACGTCGAGGCACCGGCGGCGAGGTGGACCCGGTCATACCCGGCGAGAGCTTTCGGCGCGAACTGGACACCTGCCGGCACTGTGCTGGGCGCGCCGAGGTAGACCTGCGGCACCGCATCCCCGGCGACCGAGCCGGTGTTGGTCACCTTGAAGCTTGCTCTGAGCCCGCCGTCGGCTGCGGCCCTTGAGACGTCGAGGTCGGAGTACGAGAACGACGTGTAGGACAGGCCGTAGCCGAACGGGAACAGCGGCGTCTCGTTCGCTGAGTCGTAGAATCGATAGCCCACGTCGATGCCTTCGGAGTACGTCGTCTTACACACACTGGAGGCGTGGGGACCGCCGCCTCGAGGCCCGCAGACGGCGCCGGTGGTATCGACGCCGTTGGATGTCCGCTCTGGGTGAGCCGCTTGGTGCGCGACCTCCTGGTCCAGGGTGGTCGGCCAGGTGAACGGCAACCGTCCGGCCGGGTTCACCCTGCCCAGCAGTACTTCCGCCTGTGCTACACCAGCCTGGTCACCCCCGTACCACGCCTCTACGACCGCCTTGACCTTGGACAGCCATGGCATCGCGGTCGGCTGGCCGGATTGGAGCACCACGATGGTGTGGGGGTTGACCGCTGCGATGTCGGTGATGAGCTGGTCCTGGTTGTCCGGCAGTGGGGCGGAAAGGTCGTCGCCGCCGGTGTTCCAGGCGAAGACGACTGCGGTCTTGGCTGCGGCCGCAGCAGCAACCGCAGCGTCGTGGTTGGCCTGCTGCATGTGCGGGGTCACCCAGTTGAGGCGGATCTGCACCGGACGCCCGGACACATCAGGGGTTTCCACGATTTTCAGAGTGTGGGCGCCGGCGCCCAGCGGCACGAGGGTGCGGCCGTTTGCGAGGCCGTCCGTGGTCGCCGTCGGCGCGTTGCCATCCGTCGGGTGGACGACGCCGTAGCGGGGGGTGGGCCTGAAACCGGCGCCCACGGTCGTCAGCGTGTTGCCGTCGACCACCAGAGCGCCAATGGCACCCAGGGACTGGATGTTCAGCCAGTACGCGCCGGCCGTGGTGATATTGAGGTCACCGGTCCAGCTGTAGGTGCTCCCGGCCCGCAACGCGGCGCCGTTCGTTGAGGTGAAGTTGACCTGCGGGTCACTGATCGTCGCACCGTGGCTGTCGGTGCGGGTCAGGCCTGGGTGGCCGTTGGTCGTGAAATACGAAGCCGGGATCGGCGCACCGGTCAGCTCGTCGGCGACCGCGTAGGTGAGGTGCGCACCGGTGCCGGCCGTCTCCGCTTTTATCGTGGCCAGCGCCGAAGGCTGCTGACTGAGCAGACCACCGGCCGCTTCGCCGCCGCTGTTCGTGGCGATCGTCTGCCCGGCGCCGGGCCCGATGACCGTAAGCGAGGACAGGTCGTGGCTGGTCAGCGGAAGCGCCGAGTCGTCGTTCTTCAGCAGTGTCGCTGCGTCCTGCGCCGTCTTGAGCACGGTGGCCTCGTCGGCAGCGGTGTTCTCCGCGGTGACCGAGTGCTTGGAGGAACCGGTGAGCAGGCCGAAACGGTCCATCTCGTAGAGGATTCGGCCGACAGCCTCATTGACCCGCGACAGCTGGATCGACCCGGTGGCCAGAGCGTTCTTCAGGGCCGCCATGGTGAAGTACGTGCCGCCCGGCATCTCCATGTCCACGCCGGCGTTGAGGTTCGTGGCGCCGTAGGTGCCGTGCCAGTCGGACGTGACGAAGCCCTTGAAGCCCAGCTCGTTGCGCAGGATGTCGTTGAGCGTCTGGGAGTTGTCGCAGGCCTGGTAGCCGTTGATCACGTTGTAGGAGCACATGACCGACGAGACGCCGGCATTGACTGCGTCCGCGAAGGGCTGCAGGTAGATCTCGTGCAGCGTCTGGGAGTCGACGGTGACATTCATACTGCCGTCATAGGCGATGTAGTGCTTGACCTGCGCCATCACGCCCTGGCTTTGGATGCCCTTGATCTCCTGCGCACCGGTCTGCCCGGTCAGTAGCGGGTCCTCGCCGAAGGTGTTGAACCCGCGGTCCCAGCTGGTGTCGCGGTCGATATTGACGAACGGCTCGAGGACGACGTCCTGGCCCAGGGCACGTGCATCCCGGCCGATCGCGACGCCGTTGGCCCTGGCATCGGACTGGCTGAACGTGGCCGCGACGCCCATCGTCGCCGTCATCCCGGTCGAGTCCTGCCGGGTGATCACCCCGGGGGGGGCCGTCGCTGAGCTTGAGCGAGGGGATACCCAACCGCGCGATGCCGGGCAGGTAGCCGGCCTGGTACTGATCGTGCGGGCCGGCCACCTCGGCCTGCCCCTCGATCATCGTCAGCTTCTCGTCGGTGGTCATGAAGGCCAGCAGCCCGTCCACCCGCGCATCCCCAGTTACCGCCGGCGGCGTCGAGGTACCGGCGATCGCTGGGCTGGCGGCGCCCAGTGACGAGCACGTCACCAGGGCCGCCGCCGCGGCGGTCACCGCCACGGCCGACCTCACTCTCCGCGCCGACCTGCTGCGGGCTGATGCCCATTTCCTGCTGTCCACTCAGATCTCCTTCACCACTCAACGCCGCACTGCCCCACCGCAACGTCCGAACCGGACGCCGACTTCGCGCCCGCGTGGGAGGGGCCTGCCGCTGGAAACCAATTCCGCCGGATCCGGCAGAACTCCACGTGTCGACACAATGCCGCACATGACGTCTGCGTACGGTAGAGCAACGGCACAATGCCGTCAATGCAACATATTGGCCGGGTCTGTGGGGGATCTCAGACAATGCGATATCACCGGAACCGTCTAATTGTGGTGGTGAGTCGTTACGATCGATCCATGGCAGAGATCATCCGAACGCCGCGCACTGACGCCCTGGTGCTCGACGTGCTTGGCCGGCACGGGGAGCTGGACCGGACGGCTCTCGCGCAGCTGACCGGCCTGGCGCGCAGCACGGTCACCGACGTCCTGGTCCGGCTCGGCCGGCAGGAGGTCATCGTGCAGCGACCGGGCACCGGCGGCCGCGTCGGCCGTCCTTCGGGTGTCGTCGCGCTCGCCTGCCCGCCGGGTGTGATCGGCGTCCTGGCCCTGACCAACGGCGTCTTGCAGGCAGCTGCGGTCGGCTTCGACGGGACGATCCACGCCACCCGCAGCGTCGAGACGGTGCTCTACGAGCTCACCGACGGGCTCGTGAGGCCGGGGACCGATCTGCTCGAGGCCGCGATGAGCAAAGGCGACATCCCGCGCGGGCAGCTGCGCTGCGCCGTCCTTTGCGTGCCTCTGCCCCTGTCAACGCGGGGCGGCGTGCCGCACCGCGACCGGACGCCGCCCCCGCAGCTCACCACAAGGATGCACCAGCTGCCCCAGTGGCTGCTCACTGATCCCGCGCGCGCGCTGGGCGAGCAACTAGGTGTGCCGGCCTGGGCCGAAAACGACGCCAACCTGGCCGCACTGGGCGAAGCCGCCTTCGGCGCCGGCCGCGGCACCGACGATCTGATCTACCTCAAAGTTGTCGTCGGCGTCGGCGCCGGACTGATCCTCGGCGGCCGCCTGCACCGCGGAGCAGGCGGCCTCGCCGGCGAGCTGGCCCACCTGCACGTCAAAGAAGACGGCCCCGTCTGCGTCTGCGGAGGCCGCGGCTGCCTGATGACGCAGTTCAACTCGCCCCGGCTGGTCGACCTCGTGCAGTCCGCGCATCCCCAGACACTCACTCTCGAGGACGTGCTGGCGCTGGCAGATAGCCGGGATCCAGGCGTCCTGCGGGTGCTCGCCGACCTAGGTCGCCTCCTCGGCCGCTCGCTCGCCGACGCCTGCGTCTACCTCAACCCCTCGCAGATCATCGTGGACGGCCTCCTAGGCGGCGCGGCCGACCCCGTCATTGACGGCATCCGCGAGATGGTGCAGCGCTATCTTCAACCACTGGCCGCGACGGGCCTGACCGTCGTACGCGGTCACCTGGGAGCGAACGCCGAAATCCTGGGCGCCGTCGCCCTAGCCCGGCTCAACTACCGCGACCCCGCCCTCGCCGCACCCTAAAGCGGAACGGTACCGGCCAACCGCACACCCCGACCAGGCACAGGCTGGTCTCACCTAGCTACCCAGCGGCGGGTGTCGGCGGCGGCCAGGAAGGGGTGCGCCACCGCGCTGGCCCGCACCGCGCCGCCACGTCACTGGACTTCACCCTCGGATTCGCCATCGGTCCTGCTTCGCCCGGAGCACGCAGCGGTCGAGAAACGACGCACCAACCACGCACTCACATCACAGGCGTAGACCCGCAGTGACAACTCCACCAACGGATCTGGTGACAACTTCACGAAGCTTCACAGCGGGAGCCGCAAGGGACCGCGTCCCACATCCCGTATCCAAAGGATGTGGGACGTGCCCGCTGCAGGCGCACATCCTCAACAGATCAGGCTGTTCGACCAAAATGGGCAGACACGAATAGCTCAAGATATATCATGACTACATCAACAGAAGGGTCGCCCTATGAAAGGTCACCACATGAAAGATCATGACGACGCACACCATCACTACGGCGGAGAATCCGACCATCAACACGGGGAGCACCCGCGCGGCGGTGGGCGCGGCAGCGGGCGTTTTCGCGTTCAACGCGGCGACGTGCGCATCGCCACCCTCCTACTCCTTGCGGAAAAACCGATGCACGGCTATCAGCTCATGCAAGCCATGGAGGAGCGCACAAGCGGTGCGTGGCGGCCCAGTCCCGGCGGCATCTACCCGCTGATCGCGCAACTCGAAGATGACGGCCTCGTGACGACGACCGCCGCGGGTGGCCGCAAACTTGTCACGCTGACCCCGGCTGGCCACGCGCACATCCAAGAGCTTCGCCCGACGTGGGCTGACCCGTTCGCCAACGCCGACGCCAGTCACGGGGGCCCGGACCTGCGCGGCGCCGTGCACGACCTGCACGGAGCAGGCCGCCAAATAGGGATGATCGGCACCCTCGCGCAGCAAGAAGCGGCGATCGTCGTCATCCGCGAGGCACGTCGCGCCCTCTACCTCATCCTTGCCGAAGGCCAGCAGTGACCAGCGGGGGC
Organism: Nakamurella sp. PAMC28650; assembly: GCF_014303395.1. GTDB lineage: Bacteria > Actinomycetota > Actinomycetes > Mycobacteriales > Nakamurellaceae > Nakamurella. Next base: position 1,049,520 of record NZ_CP060298.1, on the reverse strand, counting down.
GTCACCTCGACCGCGACCGTGACAACACCCGACGCCGCCCGCTACGCGAAACAGCTGCTCTCCCACCTCGCCCGCAAGGCCCAGGTGCGACACGACGACCGCGGCGACGCACTGCAGCTCGCCGGAGGCGAGTGCCTCCTACTACCCGGTATCGATGCTCTCAGCCTCGTTGCCAGTGCACCGACCCCCGCTGCGCTTGAGACCATCGAACACATCATCGGCTCACACCTCGAGCGCTTCGGGCAACGCCACGAGCTCACCGTGACGTGGTTGAGCACCCAAGCGTGATATCCGGGTGAAGGCGCCGCTCGACGAGGCCGCCGACGATTACCGCGCCGCATGGATGAACGGTGTGATCAAAGTTCTGCTGCGTCGCTGACGCCTGACACCAACCCGGAGACTCCATGAAAGTGCACACACCGAACGAAGCTGGCAACGTCGCCGGCGACCCGCCCGCGGCCAGCCGTTTTCGGTATGCGCGCGCGCTGGCGCCTCTGGGCATCGTGTTCCTGGCGACAGGGTTCGCGAAGGCGTTGGCAGGGCCGTTCCTCACACTGTTCCTCATTACTGCGGCGCACGCCGGGCCGTTGCCAGTGTCGGTGTTCCTGATCGCACAACCGTTGTGCGGAGTCGCTGCCTCCTCCATGATGGGGCGCTTGTCCGATAGACGTTTCGAGCGTCGTCACGTATTGCTGGTCGCTGCCGTCGGCGGGGCGCTGGGGGCTGCGTCGTTCGCGTTGGTGCGCGACTACTGGCTGCTGCTCCTGCTGGGCTGCACCGTTAACGCACTCGCGGGCGCCGTCATGCCGCAAGGGTTCACCTACGCACGCATGGTCCTCGCGGGCGACCCCGATGCACCGATGCTGACCAGCACGCTACGAACGTTTTTCTCCCTCGCGTGGGTCGCGGGCCCCCCTCTCGCCGCCGCACTGCTCGCCAGCGGCGGATTCGCCTTCGTCTACGGCGCCGCCGCGATCTTGTACGTCGTGGTCGCCGCAGTGGCAGCGTTCTGGCTCGGGAACGCGGGGGGAACCGGGCGCAACGCGCCACCCCACTCCAACAGCGAGAACCGGCCGGATGCACCGCGCCGCAACCTCTGGCTCACCCTGATCGGCCTCGTTGTCATCCAGAGCTCAATGACCGTCAACGTCCAAGTGCTACCGCTACACATCGCGCAAAACCTTCACGGCGGAGTAGACGCTGCCGGTCAAGTCTTAGGTTTCTGCGCCGGCCTTGAAATCCCAGCGATGCTCGCCTTCGGGTACCTGTCCAAGCGCTTCTCGCTGCGCGGGCTGATCCGGCTCGGGCCGCCGTTGGGCGCTGCCTACTACCTCCTCGCTGCAATCTCCACGCAGGTCTGGCAGCTCGCGGCAGCACAGGTGCTCAACGCCTGTTACATCGCGATCGTCGGCGGCCTTGCCATCAGCTACGTGCAGGAACTACTGCCGAGCCAGCCGGGACGCGCAACAACGCTCTACAGCAACACCTTTCCCTGCGGCGCGATCCTCGCCGGTCCCCTGATGGGATTGGCCATCGGCCACAGTTACCGACTGCCGTACATCTCCGCTGCCGGACTTTCACTGGTCGGTCTCGCGCTGATAGTCGCCGGTTCCGGTCCGCGTCTCCATCTCCGCGGCCAGACTTTCACTGGTCGGTCTCGGGCTGATAGTCGCCGGTTCCGGTCCGCGTCTCGTTAACCGGCGCGAAGTGACGGTCGTGGGGCTGCCGCTCGGCGCACTCGAGGGAGGGTGACTTCAATGGTCACGTCGCGCCCTGCCTCCGCCGACACGGACCGCAAACAGCCCGCCCGCCTGCCTACAGCGGCGCTCTCCCGCGGGCGACGCGTGCCCTCCCCGAGTATCGGGACGGGGATTTCGGTTTCAGAGGCAGGCCGCAGGTGGGGTGCAACTACCGAACGTCAGGTGGTGATCTGATGCAACCGACCTTGCCGCATGTCGAGGTCCATCCGGTTGACATCCTCGACGACACCCACCGGCTCAAGAAAAGCACTGCCTTTGGGCAGCTCCAGCGATAGCTGCTGCTGGCGGAGCCACCTTTTGGTAGCCGAGGGCGACGAAATGTTGGATGTGTCGGCGACGTAGCGGCTGCTGCCGGCGGTTGCCCCGTCGGGGATGTGCAGCAGGTGCTGATAAGGCGGCGGCGGTTTCGGCGACGCCATATTCATCCGCCGACCGGCGGTAGACCGGGGTAGCAGGCCCATCCACAATTGGCCTTCGATGATGAAAATGCACCACTGCCTTTCTCCGGCTGATCGGGCAGTGGTGGGGTCCGGGAGCGCCGCCTTGGACAGCAACATGGCCCTGCGGTTGCGGTATGTGGGGTCTTCATATTTCGCAGGGCTTGAGCGTGGTTGCCGCCCGGCGTGATGCGCGGGTACAGGCGAATCGTATCCGGCGTTTCTGGTTGACCGGGTTGGGTCCTACGATGCACGGGTGACATCGCCTGTGATTCCACGCCCGTCACGTCATAGCCCGGCCGGGCTGTCCGCGGCCGGCCGCCTTTGGAACGGGCTGCTGGCTGGGGTGATCGTCGTGGCGGTGACGGTGCAGCTGGCAATGGCGGTTCGCGGTGGCGACGGGGACGCCGCGTTCGCCGCTGGTGATCCCAGTGCGCTCACCCGCGTCATCCGGTTCTTCAGCTACTTCACCATCCAGAGCAACATGCTGGTCCTGATCACGTGCGTGTGGCTGGTCCTAGACCCAATGCCGTTTAGTTAAGCTGCGGTCCTGTTGAAGACGTAGATTTCTGGTGGATCGTCGTATTTGATGATCTTGTGGTGGTCGTGTTTGACGTTGGTGTTGCGGGTGGTGATTCTTCGGACCACTCGGGGGCAGGACCGGTAGCGACGTTTCGGTAGTTTCTCGGCCTGGATATCATGGAGCATTTCCCGGTGGGCGTTATCAAGTCGTGAGGGGGGAAAACGCAGCCTGGTTGGAAACCTGGCTGCGGATGATGTTGATTGTTTTGGTGAAGGAGTACCGGTCGGGGTCGGCGCCGATCTCGTCGGCGGCTTCGGTGATGAACACGTGGGTGGCGTAGTGGGTGATCAGCAACGCCCAGATCTCCTGTTTCACCAGGTCCGGTGTCCGGGACCGGAGCAGCCGGGTGGCGTTGAGCTGGTGGGTCTTGACCTCGTCGAAGACCAGTTCCTGTTCCCATCGTTGCTGGTAGAGCGCGGCCAACGATTCGGCCTGCGCCTCCGAGTAGTTCAGCAGGGTGGTGATCAGGCGGATCGTCTGGGTTTGTCCGCGGTTGGTGACCATGTATTCGATGACCCGGACCGGGATGCGGTGGGCGTCCACGTTCTTCGGGGTCCGGGCCGTCTTGGCGGCGGCTTTCATCTTCGCCGGCAGCAGCTCGGAGCGGAACGACCCGTCCGGGTAGAGCTGCAGGACCGGCAGGTCCAGGTTGTCGGAGATCCGCCACAGCAACTGCGCGCCATTGGCGGCGGCGATGGTGAACAGGTCGTAGGAGTAGAACCCGCGGTCGGCCAGCACGATCATGTCGTCGGTGAAGGCATACGACAGCCGTTCGGTCAACGCTCGCTCGGAGATTTTGATCGCGTCGAATTCGGCGGCGACGCTGGCGTGGGTGCCGCACTCCACCAACGAGACGATCCGAACCTGCGGGTAGGCGCTCTGGTTGGGTTTGCCGGGGCTGTGATGCCCGAACTCGGCGGCGTTGACGTCGGTGTCCTGGACGTCGCCGACGGTCCCGTCGATGGCCATCACCCGCCACTGCTGATACCACGCGCCGACGGTGGCGCGGCTGGCGATCGGGACGCACACCCGGTCGAACAGATCGGCCATCACCTGATGCCCCAGCCGGGTCCGGGCCTGGGAGATCGCCGACGAAGTGGGCACTTTCCAAGTGGCCTGCCAGATCCGTGAACCCCGCTAACCGTTCGTCAGCTTGCGGATGACCTCGTCGTAGCCGTCTGCGGTGAACAGGCACATCGCCAACACCAGATACACGACCACCCGAGCCGGCAGCAGCCGGGACCGGACCTCACGGCGGTCGGCGCGACCGATGACCTCGTCGACGGTGTCCCGGTCGATCAGCCGGGTCAGCACACCCACACCGATCACATCGGTCAAACGACCGGAGGCCCCAGCAGCGATATCGAAGTCACTCACACCACATATTGTGCCACGCCCACGATGACATCAACTAATGGCTCCAAGATGGCTACCACGCCATTCTCGGTCACCATTCAATTAAATCACCAGGACCGGAACGGGCCTTTTTCCGAGAGATCGCTAACTTAAGGCTCTTGTGACGTTCTCGTGGGTGGTTTGACCCCTGGTTGTGGGCGACACACCGGGCTGCGTATAGGTTCTGGCTTATCTAGGGTCAGTCACTATCCAGGAGCACGGTGTGCGCGGTGTAACGATATGGCGAAAGCTGCTCGGTGTCGAGCAACTGCAGGTGTGCGATGTGGCGTGGGAGGAGGCCGACGACCGGCAGGTGCTGGTCGTTTCGGTGCGTGCGACGAAGGGCGCCCGGAGTAGGTGCAGTCGATGCCGGCGTAGACGGCCGGGCTATGACCAGGGCGGCGGAACCCGGCGGTGGCGGTCGCTGGACTGGGGGTCGACGATGGTATTCCTGCAGGCTGCGGCTCCGCGGGTGAACTGCCGGACGCACGGGGTGGTCGTCGCGGCGGTGCCGTGGGCCCGACCCGGCGCGCGGGCAACCCGAGCGTTTGAAGACCAGTGCGCGTGGTTGGCGGCGCACACCGCTTCGTCGGTGGTGGCGCAGTTGATGCGGACGTCGTGGCGGCATGTGAGCGCAATCATCGAGCACGTCGTCGCCGACGGTTTGGCCGGCCGGGACGTGCTCGCGGGGCTGCAGCGGATCGGCATCGATGAAATCTCCCACCGCAAAGGCCAGCGGTATCTGACGTGCGTGGTCGATCAAGACTCCGGCAGATTGGTGTGGGCCGCACCGGGCCGCAACAGCGACACCCTGGGTCGGTTCTTCGACCAACTCGGCCCAGAACGGGCGGCGGCGTTGACGCACGTCTCGGCCGACGGGGCGCAGTGGATCCACGACACCGTGACGGCCCGCGCGCCGCAGGCGGTGCTGGGATTGGATCCGTTTCATATCGTGGGGTGGGCCACCCGGGAGTTGGACAAGGTCCGTCGTCAGACGTGGAACACGCTGCGGGGTAACAGTAGCTCTGCGCAGGCGTCGTCGGTGAAGGGCAGCCGCTGGGCATTGCTGAAAAACCCGGCGGACCTGTCCCCGGAGCAACGCGGGCCGGTCGCCTCGATCGCCCAGACCAACCGGCATCTGTATCGGGCGTATCTGCTGAAGGAGCAACTGCGCGCGGTGTTCCAGGTCAAGGGCCAGGCCGGCCGTGAACTGCTGGCCGGCTGGATCGCCTGGGCCCGCCGCTCCCAACTCCCCGGCTTCATCGCCCTGGCCGCAACGTTGAAGCGGTTCCAGCAGCTGATTTGGAACACCCTGATCCACCACATGAGCAACGCCCAATCCGAGGCCACCAACACCCACCTACGGGCCTTGACCCGCAGGTCGTACGGCTTTCACAGCCCAGAAGCGTTGATAGCCATGGCAATGCTCACCCGCGGCGGGTTATGCCCGCCGCTTCCCGGACGCTAAACCACCCACGAAAACGTCAGGAGACCCTAACTTAACGGCATTGGTATTTACCCGACCAGCACCCAGAGGTGGTTTGATGCCTCCCCACGCAGGGCGACACCGAAGGGCCAAAGCCTTCATCAGATGCACAGCCAACACATCAAGAGGCGCTACCTACCCACCAGCGCCCCTCTCCGCGCCCGTGGCGCACCTTTTCCCATAATCCCCAGGGCTGCCTCAGTTGTCGCCAACCGGCGATGGGCGACCGCCAGTTCCCTGGTGAGCCGGGCAATCTCCGCCTGATCAGCGGTGGGCCGGCCCACCTTCTCACCCGGCTTCTTCCCCGCCAGCAACCCGGCATCGCGCAGCTGCCGCCACTGGGTGATCTGCGAGGAGTACACGCCCTGCTCCCGCAGATACGCACCGCCACCACCCTCGCTGGCAGTGCAGGCCACCTCGTACGCCGTCAGGTGCTCGATCTTCTCCGCAACGGTGAACGCCCGCCGCCGTCTGGGACCACCCGCTCTCGGGCCTTCGGTACTCACCGATTCATCCTGAACCATCACTGCTGTCATCACTACGAACCTCAGAATCTCGCCCTGCGTCAGGCGGACTTGCTATGAACCGCTGGCCTCAACTCATCCTGGCACGCAGGGTATGTCTGGACGGTTGCAGTGAGTCAACCCCGCCGCCGCACTCTCCCGGATAGGCGGGCGTCCCTGGCGCCTCGGTCCGCCAGCATTACCTCAGACCAGGTCGGTATCAGTGCATTCGCAAGGCACAGTCCCGGGCCATTCTTCACGACGGAACGGAAACTATTCGTCTCCATCATCGTGGTCGGTGTCGTCCTGCTAACAGGGTGGGTCGTGATTCGTCCGCCCGAGCCTGATCCTTTTTTGCACCGCTGCGGAATCCAACTGTGCCTGGAAGCCAACTCCTTCAGCATCCACGGCGGGACTGCGTATGGCACCTATGATCGGCCAGCCGCGGAGGTGGCGCTCGCAATGGCCGCTCACATCAATACCCTTGCTGTCGTGGAGTTTGAGACAAAACACCATAATCTGTTCGATGCAATGTCCTTGGCGACCTGGACGCGCGTCGACAGGTTCATCGCTATGGCCCACGCCAACGGAATTCATATCATTCTCACTCTGAGTAGCTACGCGCAGTCCCTGCAACATTCGGGCAAGACACCCACCCGAACTGACTGGCAGCCCTATTTGCGTTTTATCGCAAATCGCACCAATACAGTGACTGGTATCTCCTACAAGGACGACCCAACGATAGGCTCTTGTGACGTTCTCGTGGGTGGTTTGACCCCTGGTTGTGGGCGACACACCGGGCTGCGTATAGGTTCTGGCTTATCTAGGGTCAGTCACTATCCAGGAGCACGGTGTGCGCGGTGTAACGATATGGCGAAAGCTGCTCGGTGTCGAGCAACTGCAGGTGTGCGATGTGGCGTGGGAGGAGGCCGACGACCGGCAGGTGCTGGTCGTTTCGGTGCGTGCGACGAAGGGCGCCCGGAGTAGGTGCGGTCGATGCCGGCGTAGACGGCCGGGCTATGACCAGGGCGGCGGAACCCGGCGGTGGCGGTCGCTGGACTGGGGGTCGACGATGGTATTCCTGCAGGCTGCGGCTCCGCGGGTGAACTGCCGGACGCACGGGGTGGTCGTCGCGGCGGTGCCGTGGGCCCGACCCGGCGCGCGGGCAACCCGAGCGTTTGAAGACCAGTGCGCGTGGTTGGCGGCGCACACCGCTTCGTCGGTGGTGGCGCAGTTGATGCGGACGTCGTGGCGGCACGTGAGCGCAATCATCGAGCACGTCGTCGCCGACGGTTTGGCCGGCCGGGACGTGCTCGCGGGGCTGCAGCGGATCGGCATCGATGAAATCTCCCACCGCAAAGGCCAGCGGTATCTGACGTGCGTGGTCGATCAAGACTCCGGCAGATTGGTGTGGGCCGCACCGGGCCGCAACAGCGACACCCTGGGTCGGTTCTTCGACGAGCTCGGCCCAGAACGGGCGGCGGCGTTGACGCACGTCTCGGCCGACGGGGCGCAGTGGATCCACGACACCGTGACGGCCCGCGCGCCGCAGGCGGTGCTGGGATTGGATCCGTTTCATATCGTGGGGTGGGCCACCCGGGAGTTGGACAAGGTCCGTCGTCAGACGTGGAACACGCTGCGGGGTAACAGTAGCTCTGCGCAGGCGTCGTCGGTGAAGGGCAGCCGCTGGGCATTGCTGAAAAACCCGGCGGACCTGTCCCCGGAGCAACGCGGGTCGGTCGCCTCGATCGCCCAGACCAACCGGCATCTGTATCGGGCGTATCTGCTGAAGGAGCAACTGCGCGCGGTGTTCCAGGTCAAGGGCCAGGCCGGCCGTGAACTGCTGGCCGGCTGGATCGCCTGGGCCCGCCGCTCCCAACTGCCCGGGTTCATCGCCCTGGCCGCAACGTTGAAGCGGTTCCAGCAGCTGATTTGGAACACCCTGATCCACCACATGAGCAACGCCCAATCCGAGGCCACCAACACTCACCTACGGGCCTTGACCCGCAGGTCGTACGGCTTTCACAGCCCAGAAGCGTTGATAGCCATGGCAATGCTCACCCGCGGCGGGTTATGCCCGCCGCTTCCCGGACGCTAAACCACCCACGAAAACGTCAGGAGACCCCAACGATAGCCATGGTGCAGATCTGGGGCGAGGCATGTTTCCCTGGCGAAACCGACAGCACGTGCCCCGCCGGGACCTCAGGTACCGCAACTGACATGGTCAACTTCTATCATCGAACACTGACCGAGTGGCAAGCGCTAGCCCCGAACATTCTCATCACTACTGGCGGCTTCTCGCACCTGAACAGCACAAACAGCTCGGGAATTCCCTGGCAGACCATCATGTCGGACCCAGCAAATCCGCTGTGCGAACTGGAAATCAACTCCGAAGGCGACCTTAACGGCGCCGTGAGAAAAGTCGCGAACTTTTGCCGACAAAAAGGTAAACCTTGGTACCTCGCGGCGTGGTCCTCGTGCTACAACGACCCCGAATACCCGATTCCTATGCTCACTGACTCCGCTATGGCCACCCACGCCCAACGTATGTACGACATTCAACACGGCAGTGACCCAGCAACCATACCCGCGGTCGGGGCTACGTTCTGGAACCTCAAGGACGCCGGGGCCGTTCCTGGCCATTGCGACATCGGCCCCGCCTTCCCGCTGACATTTGACGTCATCAAGAACAACGCTCCCAATGGCCCCTGACCTCAAGGCATTCAACCATGAACCCCACTTGTCCAATCTTAGCGGCGGCGTCCAGCATGGAGTCAATGCTGCGCAATCTGTGCATCCCGGAACCGGTCTGTGGTGGATGGCGAAAGCAGAGTCCGAATCTACGAGGTAGGTACAAGGGGAGCCGGCCACGCGGTGCCCGTTGCCATTAGCCTCAATCTTTCTTGAGATGACTGGCCTTCCCTCGGCGCGATAGATCTGGTGTTGTGACGCCCGCCGCGGGGTCTGCGGGTTCGTCGGAGCGACCCAAGGTCACCTGGGTGGTGCCGGATTCCACGTTCCGGTGGTTCTTCTTGTTGCTGGTCGGGTGGGGTTGCTTGGGGTCAAGTGGCCTGCGGGAGGGCGTGCAGTCGGGTCAGGCCGGTGGTGAACAGGTGCCGGTGCGGGGCGTGCCCGGACAGCCGAAGGTAGGTGCGTCGGGATCGGCGGGCGATGATCCCGGCGACGGAGAACAGTTGAAGCCTCAGTCGTTTCGGTTCCCAACGGCGCGCTCCGGTACCCGTCAAGGCCAGCATCTGCAACCAGGCGGTCAGCTCGGTGGCCAACTGGACGACGGCGACCCAGATCTGGTTCTGCGCGAACCCGGTGAGCGTTATCTGAAGTTAGCTCGTCGGCGTCCACGACGTGCACGACACAGGCTGAACGTCCCACTGTTTGCGTGCTGGATGCGGTTATCTGCCGTTGTCCAACACGGAGATGGAGGGTGCGATGCGGGTGCAGCGGTTGGTGATGCCGGGCTCGGGTGTCGGGTCGTGGACGGTGCTCGGCGAGGATTTGGCACCGGTGGTGCCAGTGGAGCGGTTCCTGGCGTTTCTGGCGTCGATCGGGCGTTCACCGCACACGGTCCGGGCCTATGCGCATGACTTGAAGGATTGGTTCGTGTTCTTGGCCGGCCGCGGCGTGGATTGGCGGTCGGCGAGGTTGGAGGATGTCGGCGCGTTCGCGGGTTGGCTGCAGCTGCCCCCGGCCGGGCGGGACGGCCGGGTGGCGGTGTTGCCGTCGGCGCCGCGGCAATGCTGCGGGTCGAGCGTGAACCGCAAACTTGCTGCTCTGACTTCGTTCTGCGAGTTTCATGCCCGACACGGGGAGCCGTTGGCGGGGCTTCTGGTGACGACTGCACCGCCCGGGCGGGGCCGGGGTTCCTCCTCGTTCAAGCCGTTCCTGCATCACATCAGCAAGTCCGGACCGCAGCGTCGCCGGACGATCACGGTGCCCGCGGTGACCCCCACACCGCGGGTGCTGACCGTCGATCAGGTGCAAGCAATTTTGGATGCCTGCCAGCACTTGCGTGATCGGCTGCTGTTCGCTTTGCTGCTGGACACCGGCCTCCGAGTCGGCGAGGTGTTGGGTTTGCGCCACGAGGACCTGATGATCGCCGAGCGACAGGTGCTGGTGGTGCCCCGCCGCAACGACAACGGGGCCAGGGTAAAGGCCGGCCGTCGGCGGACCATCCCGACGAACGCCGACGTGATGCGGTTGTATGCCGACTACCTGAGCACCGAGTACGGAGCGTTGGATTGGCGACTACGTGTTCGTCAATCTGTTCGGCCAACCGCACGGCCAGCCGCTGACCTATCCGGCGGTCTATGACCTGGTGCGGCGGCTACGTCGTTGCACCGGAATCACTTTCGGCCCGCACATGTTCCGTCACACCTACGCCACCTGGCTGTTGCGGCGGGCTGCTGGGGTGGAAAGTGTCAAGGAACTCCTTGGGCACGCTTCGATCATCACCACGATTGACACCTACGGTCATCTGGGTGTCGAGGACGCCCGACGGGCGTTGGAGACCGCCGGGTGGTTCATCGGACGGGAGGTGACGTTGTGACCGCCGAGACGGCGTGGCAGCGACCGGCCTCGACAGGACTGCTGACCAAATTGATGACCGCAGTGCGTCCGCAGTTCCGGGTCGAGGTGTATCTGCCGGATCCGGGCGACCGGATCCTGGGCCGGCCGCTGTGTTCGGTGCTCGGATGCGACCGCTCCGGGGCTGAGCATCGACTCTGCAGCGCTCACGGCTTCCGATGGCGGGCGGCGGGGTGCCCGGACATGTCGGTGTTCCTGGCCGATCCGGGGCCTTTGCTGCACGGCCGGATTGAACTGTCCGGCTGCGCCGTGGACGGATGTCGTTACGGCACTCATGGTCTGGGGTTGTGCACGCGACACCGCGGCCGCTTTACCCGCTCGGGTCAATCAGAGCCGGCGACGTGGGCGGCGACGTTTCCCACCGTTTCCGAACCTGACCACGCGCAGCGCGGGCTGCCGTTTTGCAGCTTGTGGATCGAGTATCGGCATCAGCTGTTCTGCAAGTCCCACCACACCCGATGGTGTCAGCTCGGCCGACCAGCGATCCAGGACTACATCACCCATTGCCTGGACCGCGGCAAGGCCCGTATCAACTTCTCCACGCTGACGCCGCAGCTGAAGCTGGAATTCCAATACGCCGTGCAACGCCGCTTCGATGACAACAGCATCACCGCACCAACTCCGGTGATCAACTGGGCGATCCGGGTCGCGGCGAACGCCGGGGTCTCGAGCCTGTTGGACTACGACGAAGACCATTGGAGAGCAATGACTGCGAGCAAGTCCTCCTGCTCCTACCAGGGCTTCCTGATCCATGCCCGCAACGCCGTCGAGCTTCTGGCCCAGGGCACCGGATGGGAGGTGGAATACGACCGGGACATCTGGCGACTGCATACCCTGCCGGGCGTGACCCGCAACCCAGGCAAAACTGACAATGCCCGGAACAACTTACGTTTCGACCGGATCAGTCAGCCCTGGCTACGGAATCTGGCTAAACGGTGGATCCGGCAGCGGCTGGTCTCCGGGCTGGCCGTCAGCACCGTCCTGGTCGACGCCGGGGCGGTCACCAGGTTCAGCCGTTTCCTTGACCAGTGCAGCCCGACGATTTCTTCCCTGGCCGGCGTCGACCGACCGCTGCTGGAACGCTATCTCGGGTGGCCGGCCGGCCAGAACGGCAGCCAGGCCATGCGGGAGGACGCCGTCACCTGCCTGCACACGTTCTTCCAAGCGATCCGCCAGCACGGGTGGGACGACAGCCTACCCACCACCGCCGCATTCTTCCCCGGCGATGCTCCCCGCCGACCGCCCGCAGCGTCCCGCCAGTTGTCCGAGCATGTGATGGCGCAGATCGAATCGCCCGCCAACCTGGACCGGTGGTCGCATCCGCAGTGCCGGCTGCTCACCCTGATCCTCATCCGCTGCGGACTACGCGCATCGGATGCGACCAGTCTGGACTTCGGGTGCCTGATCCACGACGGACAGGGCGCCCCCCAGGGCCCCGGCAAAGTCGCAGATCGCTCATGTCGGGCTGTTTTAGCTGGTCAGCACGAGTTTGAGTGGTCGGTGGGGGTCTCGGGCGTGATGTCGGACGGCTTCTGCGATGTTGCGGGCTCCGTCCAGTCGAAGAAGTCCGATGGCCAGGTTTCGTAGTGTGGCCATGACCTGGGGTCCGTTGCCGGTGCGGGCCTGGGACAGGTCTTCACCGAAGGTGACGTCCCGGACCCAGTGCAAACGGTTTTCAATCGACCAGTGTCCTCGGAGCCAGGTGCCCAGCTGCGCGGCGGACGCCTGGGTCGGGTGCAGGTCGGTGACCGCGTAGACGGTCTCGGTATGCCACTTCTTGGATCGGATCGACCGGACTTTTCTGCTCACCTGAATCGCCTGGGCGGCGTGCGGAAACAGAATTCCCGCGGCGATGGTGACGACTTTGAGGGGTAACTGGTCAGGTCTCACCGCGGTGAAATAGACTGTCATTCATTGGGCGAATAGACCGGAGAATGTCGATCTATGTGGGGTGAGCCGTGTCGGCGTGTCGCCGAACAATGGTGTTGTCTGATGCGATAATAATGGAATGACGCAGCCGACGTACGCCGAACTGGTGGAACTGATCGTCGAAATGCGCACCGAACTGAACATCCTCCGCGCCGAGAATGCGGCATTAAAGGTGCGGGTCGCGGACCTGGAAGCACGGTTGCGGACCAACTCGCAGAACTCCTCGAAGCCACCATCGGCGGACGGACCCGGCAAGGCGAAGACCAGGTCGCTGCGCACGCCGTCCACACGCAAGCCCGGCGGACAGGACGGGCACCGCGGGCAGACTTCAGCCCAGGTCGCCGACCCGGATGTGGTGATCCGCCACGAACCGAGCTGCTGCACTGGCTGCGGATCGGATCTGGCCGATGCGACCGAGGTTGGCTGCTCACGCCGGCAGGTCTTCGACATCCCGCCGATCAAAGTGCACGTCACCGAACATCAGATCATCAGCCGCCGCTGCCACTGCGGGAAGACCTCGACCGGCGACACACCCGCCCAGGCGGGCGGACCCGTGCAGTACGGGCCGGTGATGTGCGCGGTCGTCATCTATCTGTTCATGGGGCAGTTCCTGTCCAAGAAGCGGACCGCCCAGGCCATCAGCGAACTGTTCGGCATTCCTGTCTCTGATGGCACCGTCGCCGCGGTGACCAGTCGCGCCGCCGGTGACCTGGGCGAATTTTTGGCCCAGGTCACCGCCCGCTTGAAATCCTCTCCGGTGGTGCACTTTGATGAGACCGGGCTGCGCTGCGAAGGTCGCAACCACTGGCTGCACTCCGCGTCCACCCCGGCCTTCACCAGACTGTTCTTCCACCGCAGACGCGGTACCGAAGCGATGGCCAAGATGAACATCCTGCCCGGCTTCACCGGCACCGCCGTCCACGACGCGTGGGCACCGTATGACACCTACACCGCCGCGCGGCATGCGCTGTGCAATGCGCATCTGCTCCGCGAGCTACAGGCCGTCACCGACCACCACCACGCCAGCAACACAGACCTGCCCGGCGCCTGGTGCTGGGCGCAGCAAGTCCGCGACGCGCTGCTCACCCTGCACAAAGCGGCCGCCGCCCACCCCGACACCCCCGTCGACCAGGCGGTCATCGCCGCCGAAACCGTCAAGATCCGGCACGCCCTCCTCGCCGCCACCCACCCCGACGGCGCCATCGGCCGCAAACACCGAGCACTGGCCCGCCGCATCCACCGCAGAGAAGTCGACTACCTCAAATTCGCCTCCGACCCGGCGATCCCGTTCACCAACAACCCCACCGAACAAGAGATCCGCATGACCAAGATCCGACAGAAAATATCGGGCACCATGCGCACCGAAAAAGGAGCCGGACACTTCGCGGACCTCCGCTCCTACCTACAAACGACCGCAAAACACGGCGTACCAGCCCTGGCCGCCCTCACCCAGCTGACCAGCAGGAACCCCTGGCTACCCGCCCACACCTGACCAGTTACCTTGAGGGTTCGTTTCTCGATCCGTCCGTGTCCGCGGTCCTTCTGGGTGTCGGTGACGTCGACGTCGTTCCATGGGAGTTGGGCCAGTCGCCGCCGCAGCGTCGGTTGGTTACCTTTCACGGTGAGCAGGTAATGCGCTCCGCGTTGCTCCACGAGATACTTGGCATGGATTTTCTGGCAGTGCATCGCATCGGCGGTGACCAACGCACCGAGCAACTCGATGTTGTCTAAAAGCTCGGCGAACATGGGGATCTCGTTGGTTTTGACATCGACGTCCAACTGCCCCAGGACCAGGCCTGCGGTGTGAGTGAGCGCTGAGAGCAGATGTCGGCACCGGCCGCCGGCCACGGCGGATCCCCGGACCGATTTGCCGTCGACTGCGATCACTTGAAATGTTTTCGACGCGGTGGCGACCACAGCGGCCCAGGTCCCGACGATGACATCCAAACCGTCGGCGTTGATCCTGTTCAGGGTTCGCCGGATCGTCGACTCGCAGGGTCTCTCACTGGATACGCCAAGTTTGGCCAATACTGCTGGTGCGGTGTCGGCGGCCCATTCGGCGATGGCGACGAAGGAGCGGGCACCGGCGATCACCGCGCACGCGGCCACCGCCAAAATGGTGGACAAGCCGTGCCGGCGGCCGCGCGCGCTGCGGGGGTCGGGAACCGATCGCAGGGCTCGGAGCAACGCCGCCGGCGCCGTGGGGATGTCGGGGAACTCATCTTCGTCGAATTGGTCAACGACGGTATACCTGGGTGATGATGACATCGGGCGTGGTCCTTGGCTGTGAGTGAGTGGCCTCAAGAACCTTCATGATCATCACCGTGGGCCACGCCCACCCGCAAACCGCCCCTCCCGGCGTGTCGCAACCCATCGCCGCAGCTCAAGAATTGTCAACCCGACTTTGCCGGGGCCCTGGGGCGCCCCCTACCTGCGATACGTCAACCACAAGATGCGCCGCGAGGCGGCCGTGCCGATCGATGAGGAACTAGAAACCGAGATCTGCAGGCAGCAAACAATAGTCGCTGAACAATGGCCCGGCGCCCACCCGCACCTGTTCCCCGCTTTGACCGGCAACGCCAACGGGCAACGCGCGATGACCTACTACAGCTACCGACTGATGATGCTGCATTGGCTGAAGGTCTGCGACATCCGCGACGAACAAGGCGATCCCGTGCATCTGACTCCCCATCAATGGCGTCACACCTTCGCCTGCCGACTGATCAACCGCGACGTCCCGCAGGAAGTCGTCCGGGTGCTGCTGGACCACGAATCAACCCAGATGACCGCCCACTACGCCCGGATCACCGACCAGACGCCTTCGGCGACGCTGGGAACAGGCCACCAAGGTCAACATCAACGGCGAACACGTCACCCTTGACCCCGACGGCCCACTCGCACAGGCGCAATGGGCGAAAACCCGCTACGGCATCGCAACCCAAACACTGCCGCACGGCTACTGCGGACTCCCGGTGCAGAAAAGCTGCCCGCACGCCAACGCCTGCCTGACCTGCCCGGTCTTCCTCACCGGACCGGAGTTCCTGCCCGAACTACGAGAACACCGCGGCCGCACCCTCACCCTGATCAACACCTGCCAGGCTGTCGGCCACTCCCGCGTCGCCCAAATGAACCAACAAGTCCTGACCAACCTCGACCGCATGATCGAAGGCATCCAAACACCCCACCCACCAACCTATCTCCCACCTCACGACGAGGCTCCGATGCGATCTGACAACTCCGCGCACCTACTCGCAGCGGCCCGGAAACGAGCCAGCCAGACCCGCCGCCAGGCCGAGGCCGCCCTCACACGGATCACCGCCGACGCCGCGCCCGTCACGTTCGACTCCGTCGCCCGCGAAGCCGGCGTGTCCCGCTCCTGGCTCTACGCCCAACCGAACCTACGCGCAGAAATCGACCGGCTCCGGCAACAAACTCCCGCAAAGACCGCGCCCGCACCGCCGCCGCCGCCCCAACACGCCTCCGACACCTCAACACCGTCCACGACGCATCCTCCCAGCTCACAGCCCCGCCGACGGCTCCAGCTCGAGATAACGTCCGGACGGTTCACAGCCAACGCTGCATGGTTGGTGTTGGCGTGCATCGCTTTCAACCTAATGAGATCAGCCGAACCTCTCCTCTGGAAGGATCGGTGGTGGCAGCAGCCGGCGGGACAGCACTCACTTCAACCTGGCCTTCCCTGATCAAGGGGATGAAGCCTTGGGTGAGACCGTGCGCCCGCCGGTTGCCGGCAGCCGGACTGCTGATGGGATGTCGTGCCCGCTTCGGCGTGAGCACTTTCATTAGGTTGCAGGGTCTGCTGGGTTGCTGTCGACCGGTTCGGCTCGAGCACCATCAGGAGATGAGGCACCGCATGCTGTTCGTCGGGGACGACTGGGCCGAGGACCATCACGACATAGAACTGGAGGACGATGCGGGCAAGAAGTTGGCCAAGATCCGACTCCCGGAAGGATTGGAGGGGGTCACCAGACTGCACGCCGTGCTCGCCGCCCACGCCCCACCGGAATGGACCGAACTGCCGGCCGATGAAGCCGCCGCACAGGTCATCATCGGCATCGAAACCGACCGCGGTCCGTGGGTGACCGCACTTCGTGCAGCCGGCTACCAGGTGTTCGCGATCAACCCGCTGTCCTCGGCGCGATACCGGGAACGCTATTCCACCTCCGGCGCCAAGAGCGACGCCGGAGACGCGCACGTGCTGGCCGAGATCGTCCGTTTGGACCGGGCCCACCATCGCCAGATCGCCGGTGACAGCGACCTGGCTGATGCGGTGAAGTTGCTCGCCCGCGCCCACCAGACCGCAGTGTGGGAACGGACCCGCCAGCAACTTCGCCTGAGATCCGCGCTCAATGAGTTCTTTCCCATTGCAGTGCAGGCTTTCTCAGACTTGACGGCGCTCGACAGTCTTCTCCTTTTAGGCCGGGCACCGGACCCAGAGCGCGCCAAGAAGCTGACCCGCAGCCAGATTGTCTCTGCGCTGACCGCCGCACGTCGCCATCACGTCCAGGACAAAGCCGACGCTCTCCTGGCCCTATTACGAGCACCAGCGCTGCGCCAACCACTGGCCACCGAAGCCGCCTACGCGGCGGTCGTCACCGCGCACGTGGCGATGCTGATGACATTCAACGAGCAGATCCGGCAGCTCGGCGAGGTGGTGGCAGAAAATTTTGGCCACCACCCGGCCGCTGAGATCTACCTCAGCCAGCCGGGCCTGGGCATCGTCCTCGCCGCCCGTGTGCTCGGAGAATTCGGCGACGACAAGACCAGGTTCGCCAACGCCCGAGCCCGCAAGAATTACTCCGGGCAGAGCCCGATCACCCGAGCCTCCGGCAAGAAAACCACGGTCCTGGCAAGGTTTGCCACCAACCGACGACTCGGTGACGCGCTGCATCAACAGGCCTACTCCGCATTGAGCGGCTCACGCGGCGCCCGGGCCTACTACGACGCGATGCGCGCCCGCAACATCGGTCACCACGCCGCGCTCCGGCAGCTGGCAAATCGGCTCGTAGGCATCCAGCACGGTTGCATCAAGACCGGGACCCTCTACGACGAGAACACCGCCTGGCAGCATCACGAAGCTGTCGCGCAGACCACCGCAGCTTGACACCATTCGCCATGGGATGTCTCACCCGCGCCGCCGCGACCATCGCGCAAGGGACCTCGACCAAGGCCACCACCGCAACGATCCGCCGGACCCTGATCAACGTCCCGACCCGGGTCTCGGGCACCGCCAACACCCTGACCCTGCACCTGCCGACCAACGGGCCCTGGCAGCAAGGATGGGATCTGCTGTTCACCCGGGCCTGCGGCCCACCACCAAAATGGGCCCGCTGACGCACCCGGACAACCACCCCCAGCATCACCCCGAAATCAACACGCCCCACCGGACAGCTGGCACACCGGCGGATCAACCACGCCCCACGACGGCAAGATCAACTTGCCCCGAGAAGGATCAACCCCCGACCCGGGTCGGTGGATCCAGGCTTAAACCCCTTGACAAACACCGAAACGGTGAGTTCGGGTGCAGCGACAGGATCTGTGGTGGTGGTGGAGTCCCACGGTTGGTGCACCCGGTATGCAGTCCGCCCGTGGCCTCGGCGAAGCGTCGCCGGTGGCGGGGGTCGGCCCACTTTGTATCTGCCTGTGCGCCGGTGATCTGGCTGCACGATCAGGCGAGAGTGCGCCGGCCCGTTATGCAATGGCGAACGCGGCCCTCCGGCTCAAGAGAACTGGCAGATCTTTCCCCGGTTCTTTTCTTGACTTGATCCAGAAATGAGGTCACACTGCGGGGGATGACATCGATCGGGCGTTTCGAGCAGATGTTGCGGGAGGCCGCGTTGAGTGTGACGCGCCCGCGGCTGGCGGTGCTTCGCGCGGTGGAAACGCATCCGCACGCCGACACGGATTCGATCATCGGCGCGGTGAAGGTCGATCATCCCCAGGTGTCCCGCCAGACGGTCTATGACTGTCTGCACCGGCTGGCCGCGGCGGGTCTGCTGCGGGTCATTCAGCCGTCGGGTTCGGTGGCGCGGTATGAGTCGCGGGTGGTGGACAACCACCACCACCTGGTGTGCCGGGCGTGCGCCGTCATCACCGATGTGGACTGTGCCGTCGGTGAGGCCCCCTGCCTCACTGCCTCCGACGACAACGGCTTCTCGATCGACGAGGCCGAGGTCACCTACTGGGGCCTGTGCCCCGAATGCTCCGCTCGCTCGGTGCCCCCGGCCCCGATCCCCAACTCCCGGAAGGATTCCCGTGTCTGAGAACCACAACGCAGTCGTCGGCGACATGCAATCGTCGGAGAGCGAGGCCCAGTGCCCCGTGAACAACGCCAATGTCCGACACCACCCGACCGAAGGCGGTGGGAACCAGGACTGGTGGCCCAAGCAGCTGAATCTCAAGATCCTCCGCAAGCACCCCGCTGTCGCGAACCCGATGGGCGAGAGCTTCGACTACGCCGCCGCTTTCAACACGGTCGACCTGGACGCCCTGGCGCGGGACGTCGACGAGGTGCTGACCACCTCGCAGGAGTGGTGGCCCGCCGACTTCGGCCACTACGGCCCCTTCATGATCCGGATGGCGTGGCACAGCGCGGGCACCTACCGCATCAGTGACGGTCGCGGCGGCGCCGGCGCCGGCATGCAGCGCTTCGCCCCGCTCAACAGCTGGCCCGACAACGGCAACCTGGACAAGGCGCGTCGGCTGCTGTGGCCGGTGAAGAAGAAGTACGGCCGCACCCTCTCGTGGGCCGACCTGATCATCTTCACCGGTAACCGGGCGCTGGAGACGATGGGCTTCAAGACCTTCGGCTTCGCCGGCGGTCGTCCGGACGTCTGGGAGCCGGACGAGGACGTGTACTGGGGTCCGGAGCAGACGTGGCTGGGCGACGAGCGCTACACCGGCGACCGCCAGCTGGAGAACCCCTTGGCCGCAGTGCAGATGGGTCTGATCTACGTGAACCCCGAAGGACCGAACGGCGTCCCGGACGCGTTGGGTTCGGCCCGGGACATCCGTGAGACCTTCGCCCGGATGGCGATGAACGACGAGGAGACGGTGGCGCTGGTCGCGGGCGGGCATACGTTCGGCAAGACCCACGGTGCGGCCGACCCGAATCTGTACGTGGGTCCGGAACCCGAGGGTGCGCCGCTCGAGGAGCAGGGCCTGGGTTGGAAGCAGAGCTTCAACACCGGCAAGGGCCGGGACGCGATCACCAGTGGGCTGGAGGTCACCTGGAACTCGACCCCAACCACTTGGGACCAGAGCTATCTGGAGAATCTGTACGCCTACCAGTGGGAGCTGACCAAGAGCCCGGCCGGTGCGCACCAGTGGCAGCCCAAGGGCGGCGCCGGCGCCAACAGCGTCCCCGACCCGACGGACGGCTCCCTGAGCCGCCCCCCGACGATGCTGACCTCGGACCTCGCGCTGATCGTCGACCCGATCTACGAGCCGATTACCCGCCGCTTCCTGGCCAACCCGGACGAGTTCGCCGACAAGTTCGCCCGCGCCTGGTTCAAGCTGACCCACCGCGACATGGGCCCGATCCAGCGTTACCTCGGACCGCTGGTCCCGGACGAGACGCTGATCTGGCAGGACCCGGTCCCCGCCGCCGACCACGAGCCGATCGGCGCCAACGAGATCGGCAACCTCAAGAGCCTGATCCTGACTTCGGGACTGACTGTCTCCCAGCTGGTGTCGACCGCATGGGCGTCGGCGTCGACGTTCCGTGGGAGCGACAAGCGGGGCGGCGCCAACGGCGCCCGCATCCGCCTCGAGCCGCAGCGCAACTGGGAAGCCAACGATCCGGAGTCCCTGGCGCAGGTGCTGCGGACACTGGAAGGGATCCAGACGTCCTTCGCCGGGCAGGTCTCGCTGGCGGACCTGATCGTGCTGGGCGGGTGCGTCGGTGTCGAGCAGGCGGCCCGGAACGCCGGCCATCAGGTGAGCGTCCCGTTCACCCCGGGTCGGACCGATGCCTCCCAGGAGCAGACGGACGTGGAGTCCTTCGCTGCGCTGGAGCCGAAAGCGGATGGTTTCCGCAACTACCTCGGGAAGGGAAACCAGCTGCCGGCCGAGTACCTGCTGATCGACCGGGCCAACCTGCTGAACCTGAGCGCACCCGAGATGACGGTGCTCGTCGGCGGTCTCCGGTCCATCGGCGCCAACGTCCAGCACTCCCCGGTCGGCGTCCTCACCTCGACGCCCGGGTCGCTGAGCAACGATTTCTTCGTGAACCTCATCGACATGGGGACCACCTGGAAGCCCAAGGCCGACGACCAGGACCTCTTCGAGGGCCGTAACGGCGCCGGCGAGGTCATCTGGACCGGTAGCCGTACCGACCTCGTCTTCGGGTCGAACTCGGAGTTGCGCGCGCTGGCCGAGGTCTACGCGAGCGACGATGCGAAGGACAAGTTCGTCACCGACTTCGTCGCGGCCTGGGACAAGGTCATGAACCTGGACCGGTTCGATCTCGTCTGACCCGAGTTAGGATTTCCGGCGTGAGCACAACGTCTAGGTCTGCCGTTGCGTGGACCTGGACGTTTTGCCTTTGACCGCAGGAGCCCTGGGCCGGGCAGGAGGCCCGAATCCGGGTGGACCAGAGGGCCAGACAGCTCGGCGGTCGCCACCACAGCGTCGGAACAGACAGCCGCTGACCGGTGTCAGTGAGCGTGGGGTCCGACGTAGTACACCGACCAGCATCGCGTCAGTGAGCAGGCGGGAGGGTAAGAACCGAAGACAGTGAGTAGTTCGATACACCCGGGTGGGGAAAGCGAGACGCCGCTACCTGTTCCCCAGCAATGCGGGCAGATCACCGATGATTGACATCTGTCCAGCCCCCCGCGGACCCGTCCTGATCCGAAACCGCGACCGATCATGCCGGGGCGAGGGTAAGAACCATGGGGTGAATCGGGAATAGCGGCTGCAGGCGGGAAATCTGTTACGTAGAGCGTTCTCCTCGGAATCGGTTTTGTACCGCAAGAGAACCGTCGACAGAAGTGATTGCTGGCGGGCTGTCCGCGGCCATGAAAAACTGACCGTAGGCGGCCACGTCATCTGTGTCCCCGTTCTGGCTTGCGAAGCTTCGTGATGTCAGACCCCTTTTCAGGGTGCGGGGGTGCTCCGACAAATGCCGGCCGCAGGACTGCTCGAATCGACCAGGGCCGCCTTGCCCTTCGTGGCTGGCCCCATCGAAGCGCCGCCCTATCTCAATTGGTTGAACGAGATTTCTCGGCACGCTGCCGGGGGTAACCAGCGAAGGCGATCGGCTGGGCCGGCTGCCGGTACACCGTGGGGGACGATCCGCCGGACATCTCCAGGTGCCACAGCTGACCTGAGGTGCCCGCTGAGTGCTTGTTGGTCAGGACCAGCCGATCCGCTGGCCGCCCGTCGACAAGAGGCAACGTCAGAATTGTCGCCGGCCCAGGTGATGCCATATGCAGCAAAGCACAGTAGGAGTCGCCGGCCGGGTGATCGAGGTCGGCTACGTCAACGGCCAGGGTGGTCAGGACGCACTCAGACGACGAGATCGAGATGATGGGAGACTCCTTCGGTTGAAAACCAAGCTGGGATACAATAATGCTACTTGAATGGGTGAGCTGGTGACGGTGACGCCGAACACCATGGTGGCTCTTGGCACTTGATGGGCCCGTCGACCTGAAATATTGAGCCGATGTGAGGACTCCGAAAGGCGCCCCGATTTCGACCCGTTGGAAGAGCGGATCGATGCCATTGTGTTTGCCTGATGAGAGCGATCAGGTGCAGCGGGACTTGGTGGACGTGGAGTCGGTGGCCGCGCATCTGTTGAAGCCGGGCAGCGTGTTCGCGTTCCTGGCGGTGCATCGTCGGGTGTTGTTCCCGGATGCGATGTTCGCGGACCTGTTCCCGTCGGGGTCTGGGCGGCCCTCGCTGCCGGTGGATGTGATGGCTTCGGTGCTGACGTTGCAGGCGCTGCAGGGCTTGTCCGATAGCGAGACCGTCGATGCGGTGACCTTCGACCTGCGGTAGGAGGCCGCGTGCGGCCTGGCGGTGACGGCGGCGGCGTTTTCATCCGACGACGTTGACGTACTGGCGACGCCGGCTGGCCGCCTCCCAGTCCCCGAACCGGATCTTCGATGCGGTCAAGGCGGTGGTCGCCGAGACCGGTGCGATCAAGGGCAAGACCCGCCGGGCCCTTGATTCGACGATTCTGGATGATGCGGTCGCCACCCTGGCCACCAGCTGACGGCCCCCAGGGGCCGGAAACCGACCTCACAGACCCCCCGGCCCCGACCACCAAGCGGGCCCAACACCGCGACCGTCCCCCCACAACCGATGCCGGCCGAACCGACCCCAGCCACCCGTAGGGATTTAGCCTCGATCAGTGGACCTGCTTGGATGATGATCTTGTTCGGGTGATCGGTGCCGATTTTGGTACCGGTCTTGGCGCGGGCGTGGGTTATCGGCTGGCCTGATGCCGGCGTGCCCGTTGTTCCTTCGGTAGCGGCGTTTTCGGCCGGGTGGTTGGTGTCAGGCTGCGCTGGGTTGTCGATCCTGCGGGTCGAATACGTCGTCCCGTAGCCGTTTCCACTGACGTTGGTGGGGGTGGTGGGTGGGTAGGTGCAGGATGCGGCGGCCTTGGGGTCGGGCGATCCGGGCGGGGACGTTGACCACCCGGCGGCGCAGCGTCGCGCCGCGCGCTACGGCGTGGGCGGTGTCGATGCAGGTGCCGGCGGCGCGGAGCAGGTTGTGGGCGATAGCGCCCAGGATGGTCCAGGCACAGTTCGCCGGAAAGTGGCCGGAGGGCTGGTGGGCCCAGGGCCCGTCGATCAGGTCGGCGAACACCGATTCGATGATGGCGTGTTGGCGGTGGGTGATGTCGGCGGCGGTCACCGTTTCGGTGCTGTTGGTGAAGAACGGGTGGTAGCGCCAGACGGGGAACAGTTCGTCGAGGTGGTTGCGGTCCTTGACCCGCCGGACGATCAGCCGGGCGGTGATCGCTCGGTCGGTGCCGGCCAGCATGGTGTAGCTGATTTCGGCGACTTCGGCGCCTGCAGATCCACTGCCCGGTGTCCGGGTCTTGCATGGCGCCGGGATACCGCACCGGCGTCCACGCATCAGCGGGGATGGCGCCGATGGCCCGGTTGACTGCTTTGTTCTTGGTGAGCACGAACGAGAACTTGGCGCCGGCTCGCAGGACCGCCGCGATGACATCGCTGTAGCCGTAGGCCGAATCGCCGCGGACCAGTATGGTCGCCGGCTTGGCACCAGCGGCGATGGCCAGGTTGATCGCTTCGGTGACCATGAAGGCGGCGCCCCGTCCGGATCCGGCTTTCCCGGCCCGCAGGCGGACCCCGGCGATCACCGGCGCCGCCATGGCGGTGCTGATGGTGGTGACCAGCGGTGAGAGTCCTTTGCGCAACACCTGCCGGTTGGCGATCTTGGTGTGCCCGAAGCTGGCGCCCTGTTTGGCGTGTCCGTAGACCGGTCGTAGCAGCGAGTCGATGTCGATGAACGCCTGCACATCGATGCCGGCCAGCACCCCGGTCCGCCGGGTCAGGGCCAGCAGGTGCCGGGCCAGGACCGCCGACAATTGGCGGGTGTGTCCGTGGGTGAATTCCCGCAGGAACATCCCCAATGTCGAAGGTGCGTAGACCGCGCCGAACAGTTTCTGCGATCCGCCAGAGCGGATGATCTGCAGATCGGCGATGGAGTCGGCGCCGGTCAGCATCCCGGCGATGATCGACATGATCTTCCCGACGGGGTTCGCCGCCGCTGAGGCGATCCGTTCGGAGTCGAACCGGACCTGCGCATCAACCAGGTCCGGCAGCTGGGTCTGTTCGGCCAACGCCAGCACCGGGACCAGTCCCGCCGCCGACACCAGATTCTCATCGTCGAACGTCGCTGCATCTGGTTTCCAGGCGTGCAACAATCTCACCGAAAGTGTCCTTCCGATCCGCACCAATCCGGTCCTCAACAAACCGATTGTCCCAGGTCAAGGACACTTTCTTCAGTTTCCACGCCGGTCAGAAACCGACCAGGTCCACTGATCGAGGCTTAGATCGTGGGTGGGCGTCGGCGGCCATCCAGGCAGGCCCAGATAGCCGCGTTCGGACGGTGAACCGCTGAGGGCTGAGCACAGCAGGCTGAGGTCACGGCCCACCCCTGCCTCGTCATCGCCCGGTCCGTCCAATGATCGAAGGGGTGACATCGGCACTCGGCAGTTCAGCCGGCCGGAAATGTCAGGACCGAAGTGAACGCTCACACCGACACTGGGTTGGATGTCACCTGCTCCCCGCCGGGGAGTAGGTCACGCTTGAGTTGTCGACGCGGGCGCCGGCGTACCCAACGCCACGGCGCTCAATACCGTCCGCTGAACCCACTCGGTGTTGCTGACCTGCTCACTCATCAGCAGTGCACCGGGCCGGCCGGCTGGGAATCGCACCAACGACAGCAGATCTTCACAACTCCCGGCAGTGCGGGTAGCTCCCGCTGGCGCATTCCATGAGGGAGACGGAACGGCACGTGCGGGTTCGCGGTCCGCCCCCACCCTGGCCCGGGGCTCGAGGTCACCTAGACCGATCGAACTCGACGCTGAAACCGTCAGAACCGATGAAGGATTCTGCCCTGGCGCACCCGCCTTCCCGAAGAAAGCCACCGGTGACAACACCGGCTCCCCATCAGGGGAGATGAGACGGCCCGGAACAACCGCAGCGGGCGGCCTATGGGCAAGCGGGTGCGGGGCTGCTGATATGACTGAGCGTCCGGGGGTCAATCGAGCGGTGGGCGCTGGGCGAGCGCGGTTCTGTTGCGGCCGCCCCGCTTCGCTGCGTACAGGGCGTTGTCGGCGGCGTCGATCACCGCCGACGCCGTCGCACCGTGCCGCGGGTACAGAGCGATCCCGGCGGAGAGGGTGACGTTCAAAAGGGTGCCACCGCGATGCGGGATCTGCAGATTAGCGATCCGGACACGAACCTGCTCGGCCCGTTCGAGCAGTACCTGCTCGTTCACGTCGGCCAGCAGCAGCAGGAACTCCTCGCCGCCGTAACGGCACGGTAGGTCGCCGGGCCGCAGCGACGAACGGATCGCCTCGGCCACCGCTTTGAGCATTTGGTCCCCCGCGTCGTGACCGTGCATGTCGTTGACCTGCTTGAAGTGGTCGATGTCGGCCATGATCACCCCGAAGGACCGGCCGGATTGGTCGGTCCGGCCGACCTCACGGCCAATCCACTCATCGACGAACCTGCGGTTCAGCAAGCCGGTCAGCGGATCCCGCACCGCCTGCAACCGTAACGTCTCGCGCAGTTCCAGGTTGGCAAGGGCGAGGGCGCTTTGCTCGCTGACTGCTGATGCGAGGCTCGTCTTCGCAGCAGTCAGCGTGCCGGCCAATCGGCCAGAGGTAGTCGGCATCGAGCTGTCATCGGTCAGGTGCAACAGCCCACTGGTCTCGCCATGCGCCGACATCGGTACGCAGATGCCGTTGCCGGTGTGCTGCTTCTGATGGCGACATATCAGGCTCGGGTTGAGCGCCGTCACCGAGTGCGGCTGGCCGCGTCTCAATCCCCAGCAATCCTGCGGCAGCAGTGGGTGCA
Source organism: Nakamurella sp. PAMC28650 (assembly GCF_014303395.1). Classification (GTDB taxonomy): domain Bacteria; phylum Actinomycetota; class Actinomycetes; order Mycobacteriales; family Nakamurellaceae; genus Nakamurella. The sequence continues at coordinate 1,023,242 of NZ_CP060298.1, read as the reverse complement.
CTTCGGAGACGCGCCCCCACATCACCTTCGGTTCCAGTACATTCCGGGAAGCGCGGTAGAGGTACACCACTCCGGACAGCCCAGCGAACAGGCTGGTGAGCGACACCTTCATCGCGTCGAGGGCTTCATCAACGGTATCGCAGGCCTGCAGGAGGTTACCCAACGCGGTGAGTCGAGTGATGTCGATGTTGAGTTCCTGCAGCTCGACGGTGCGCTGCAGGACGCGACTCTCCATCTCGTCTCGGTTGGCCTGCAGCTCCTCCGCCAGCATGTTGACCCCGGTGACGATGGCGTCGATCTCGTCGGCGGCCTCGGACATCTCACCCCGGGCACTCAGTTCGCCGGCCGCAAGACGAGTCAGGAGGGAGATGATGGCGTCGATCCGGCTATCGATGTCGACTTCACCCAAGGTTCTCGCCGAGCCAGCTGACTGCAGCGCTCTCGTCCGTGAACATCCTGGTCGGCACCGGCATGCGCTGCAGCCCGATGATGAAGTTCGCCACCACCCTGCTGACAGCTGAGGCCACCAGCAGGGCTACCGCAGTGGCCTGTGCGTCCGGCCCGGTGAAGTGTTCGCGGGCCGCCCGATCGGCCTTGGCAAGGTAACGCATATCCACCAGCACCGGCACCGCCCCCCGGCCGAACGCGCCGACCGCTGCAGTGACTTTGCGCGCGCCGTCCAGGTCGCAGACGGATCCTGGCTTCCAATCGTTGCGGGCGATCCGGTGCTGCTCGTCCCACCAGACGTGGCAAGGTAGATCGGACTCCATGTGCCCATCCTTTCCGTCCGTCCTTCGCGGCGAGCCCCATAGTATTCGGTGTTGAGATCTTTCGGTACGTAGGCTCGGATCACCTCCGGTCAGGCCGGCTGGTTCGATCCCGTTGGCACAGAGGGCTGTCCTACAGCTCGCAGGCCCTAAAGCTGCAATTCAGCGGACGCAAGCCGACGAAAACCAAGACGGCCCTGAGGCACTTCATCAGCCAGAACCCCCGCCGGCCATCGCAGGAGTCGGGTTGACCCCGAACTACCGTTCCGCGGCTCGTCTGCTTGTCATCTCCGGATCCGAAATCGGCGTTTCATCTTTGGTGGTCTAAGCAGGTAGTGCCTTTCTGCCTACCGGGGCCTGACCGTAGCCTGTTTTCAGCCGGCCGTCAGGTGACCGGCCGGTCATCATGGAGACCGTATCCGCCGGGTGGCTCGCGCACCCGTCTGCAGGATCGGAGTGCTCAGAACCCACCTGGCCTGCCCGGTCGGCGCACCTCAAGGTGCTCACCCAGACATGGTGGCAGCAGCAGACCCGATTGGAGCGTATCCGGTCTGTGGGCCACGATCCCGGGTAGTTGGGGACATCCAGGACGAGGTGATCTCGGTGAAAAAAGGGGGTCCTGACCTGCACTCGGTCGGTGAAACCGTATTGGCGTGACCTCGTCCCCGGGGTGCCGCACTGTGGCAGACGATGCAAGTCGGGCCTAGTACTACAGTCGTGGTTATTTTGATCTTCTCGGCGTGTCTTCGCAGGTGAATGTCGGGTTGGGTCGATCCTGCAGTGATGGGTGATGATCTTTGTGTGGCGCAGGTGCAGGAGTGGGCGGACGGGTTGGCGGAGCTGCATGCCTTGATCGGGCGGCGTTTTGCCAGGTCAGAGCCACGTGAGCATGCGTTGGCGTATGTGCGGGGGTTGCTCTCGGCCGAGGAGCGGAAGAACTCCTGGACGTTGTCGGAGCGGGCCGGGGATGCCACCCCCGACGGGATGCAGCGGCTGCTGTCGACCACCGACTGGGACCCTGATCTGGTCCGTGACGATCTGCAGAGCTACGTGGCGGCGCAGCTGGGTGACCCAGGGGGTGTGCTGATCATCGACGAGACCGGATTCTTGAAAAAGGGCACCCGCTCCGCCGGTGTCGCACGGCAGTATTCCGGCACCGCCGGACGGATCGAGAACTGTCAGATCGGGGTGTTCCTGACCTACGCGACCCCGGCCGGACGGACCTTCCTGGACCGAGAGTTGTACCTGCCCAAAGCATGGACCGATGACCCCGACCGCTGCGCCGCCGCCGGAATCGGCACCGACGTCACCTTCGCGACCAAACCCGAGCAGGCGATGGTGATGCTGGAGCGGGCCGTGGCCAATGGTGTGCCGGCCAGGTGGGTCACCGCCGATGAGGTCTACGGACAGCACTCCAAACTCCGGGTGAAGATCGAACAGCTCGGCCTGTCCTACGTTCTCGCCGTTCCAGTCAACCAGCACGTCATCGCCGCCGGTCAGCGGGAGGGCCGCGAATACCGAGCCGATGAGCTGATCGCAGCCCTGCCCGCGCAGGCCTGGCGGCGACGGTCAGCGGGCAAAGGGGCCAAAGGTGACCGACTGTATGACTGGGCCCGGGCTCGGATCCACGGCATCAACTTCCCCGACTCCACCTATTGGCTGCTGGCCCGCCGCAGCATCACCGATCCCACCGACCTGGCGTACTACCTGTGCCACGCACCCGCCCGCACCGGCCTGAGCGAACTGGTCACCGTCGCCGGAACCCGCCCCGCCATCGAAGAAACGTTCCAAACCTCCAAAGGCCAAACCGGTCTGGATCACTACCAGGTCCGGCAGTACACCGGCTGGTACCGACACATCACCCTGTCGATGCTGGCCCACGCATTCCTGACCGTCACCCGGTCAAAAAAGGGGGCCCAAAATCGGGAAACGACACCCTCATCGCCCTGAGCGTCCCGGAAATACGCCGACTGCTGATCCACCTGATCTGGACCGACCCACCCGACCCCGACGCCACCCTGACCCGATCAACCTGGCGACGACGGCACCAACAACGCGCCCGCCACTGCCACTACCGGGCCCGAGGACCACTACCGGGCCCGAGGACACCAACCATAAGTGCGACTGTAGTACTAGAGCGTGTCTGCTAATACTTCGGGCCCTGACGTTGATGATCTTCCTATGGCGCGCATAGGTGTGATCTCGGACGAGTTTTGGGCGGTGGTCGAGCCGTTGATGCCGGCCTACGGAGGTCGGCGCGGCCGGCCGTGGAACGATCACCGCGAGATGCTCGAGGCGATCTGCTGGCGCTACCGGACGGGCTCGCCGTGGCGGGATCTGCCGACCGAGTTGGGTCGTTGGCAGACGGTCTGGGCGCGGCATTTCCGCTGGTCAACCGACGGTACCTATGACCGGATCTTGGTGGCCGCGAAACGTGCCGGGTTCATCGACGACATCGAAGGTGACGCCGTCATCGAGCTGCTGTCAGTGGACTCCACCGTGGTGCGGGCGCATCAACACGCAGCCGGGGCCCGCAAGACCGCCACCTCGGAGGTCGTCTCGACGACCGATCAGGACACAGGGGGCACCATCGAACGACAAGAATTTGCCGGTCGAACCAGCTGACCACGCATTGGGCCGATCCCGGGGCGGACTGTCGACGAAGATTCACACCCTGACCGACCAGCGGGCCTGCCCGGTCACGGTGATCCTGACGCCCGGCCAGGCCGGCGACAACCCGCAACTGGTGCCGCTGTTGGACCTGCACCGTCGGCAGCACTCAGGTGGTCGATCCCGCAAGTTCCGGGTCCTGGCCGATCGCGCCTACTCGCATCCCTGCACCCGGAAAGAGTTGCGGCGCAGACGGATCGGCAACACCATCCCGCAGCGCAGCGACCAGCAGGCGCACCGCAAGACCAAAGGGTCACGCGGTGGTCGGCCGCCTGGCTTTGACGCCCAGGACTACAAGCTCCGCAACGCCGTCGAGCGCGGCTACGCCCGCCTCAAGCAGTGGCGCGCTATCGCTACTCGCTACGATAAACACGCCCTGACATTCCTGAGCGGCGTCCACCTGGCCGCCAGCGTCCTGCAACTCCGCTGATTAGTAGACACGCTCTAGTAGTACTTTGTTAGATCGGCGTGTCTCCGTTGTGCAGCAACGGGTTTCGGGGAGAATGGGGGTATGGATGCTGCTGGGTTCGCTGCGGTCGGTGAGAAGTTGGATGCTTTTGCGGGGCAGGTGTTCTCCTCGTTTCCGCGGTCTGATCAGCGAGCGACGGGCGGGTTGTATCTGCGGGGTCTGATGCTGGACGGGCGGCGCAAGTCGATGCAGCCGATGGCGGAGCGGCTGGGAGTGGATCATCAGCGGTTGCAGCAGTTCATCACCTCCTCCCCGTGGGATGTGGTACCGGTGCGGAAAGTGTTGGTGCGCCTGGCGATCGGGGTGATCGGGCCGCAGGCGTGGGTGATCGACGACACCGGGCAGGCCAAGGAAGGCACCGCGTCGGCGTGTGTGGCCCGGCAGTACTCCGGGACGATGGGCAAGATCGGGAACTGCCAGGTGGCGGTCAGCGTCCACGCGGTCACCGATCGGGCCTCCGAGCCGTTGGACTGGCGGCTGTTCATGCCCAGGAGCTGGGACGATGAGGCCGCCGAGAGCCCCGAGGCCGCCGCCGCGGTGCAGACGCGGCGGGCGGCGTGCAAGATCCCCGCCGGCGAGCACCACCGCCGGAAATGGCAGATGGCGATCCAGATGCTCGACGAACTCGCCGAGTGGGGGTACAGGCCGCCGGTGGTTGCGGCCGATGCCGGCTACGGCGACATCACCGCATTCCGCCTCGGCCTGCAAGAGCGCAACATCGGCTACGTCGTGGCGGTCAAGGGCTCCACCAGCGCCTACACCGCCGACGCGGTGCCGGTCACCGCCGCCTACACCGGCCGGGGACGACCACCGGTCCCGCGGTACCCCCACGCCCCTTCCAGCTGCAAGGACATCATCCTGGCCGCCGGACGGGCCGCCCGCAAAGAACTCACCTGGCGCAAAGGGACCAAGACCAGCCCCGGGAACAAGAGCGCGGCGATGCGATCGCACTTCCTCGCGGTCCGGATCCGCCCCGCCAACCAGGACATCGACCGCGCCGACGACGGGTCCCTGCCCCAGCAGTGGCTGATCGCAGAATGGCCCACCGGCAAGAACGAACCCACCGACTACTGGATCTCCAACCTGCCCACCGACACCCCCATCCCCACCCTCGTCCGGCTGGCGAAGATCCGCTGGCGCATCGAACACGACTACCGAGAACTCAAAACCGGTGTCGGACTTGACCATTTCGAAGGCCGCAGCTGGACCGGCTGGCACCACCACGCCACCCTGGCCACCGCCGCCCACGTCTTCCTCACCTGGATCCGCCTCACCCACCCAAAAGCCGATGGGCAACCCTGACCCTCTACGCCCTGCTGAAAAACCTCCAGCAGTTCCTCGCGTACTGGATCGGCGTCTGCCCTACATGCCACTATCACCTGCGGACCTAACAGAGTACTACTAGCTAGAGCGAACCTCAGCCCGGCGGTGTACCGTCCCGTCGTCGTGTTCGGCGACACCGTGCACATCGGGCTGGCCATCTCGTGTGCTGCTCACGTGAAAACACCTGGGCAAGGTGCGACCTGGCTCGGACAGGGTCAGGTTTGATGTGATCGCTGGGCTGCACGCGAACCGAGGCGCGGCCCGGAGGCGGTGAGCGTTGGGCCGCGGCCGTCACGGGCTTGGGGCTGGTCGGTGGCGCTAGTGGGGGAGTTCCAGGGCTCACAGGCTTCTTCATCGGGTCGGATCTCTGACGACGGCGACCTTTCGCCCTGTTTACTGACCCGGAGGGGTTCAGCAACCCATGCAGCCACGGCATGGCCGGTCTGAGTGCGACGCATCCCCGTTAGTATCGGTTCATGTCGCATTTCGATCGATTGGTTCCGCAGCAGCGTGGCCCGGAGGGCGGTTCGCCGCTGATTGCCGGACCGATCATCGCGCGGTACCGAGACGTGCTGTCGGGCTGCACGTTTGTGGTCGCCACTCCGGCCGGTCAGCCGCAACTGTGGGAGACCTATCTGCGGGGTGCCGAGGTCAGTTACAGCCGGCACGGTGTCGAGTCTGTACTTGAATACCACGTCATTGCCGATGGCAGGTCGACCGCGTTGTTCTTCGCGGCGCTGGATCCGGCTGGTGCGGTAGTCGGCGGCATGCGGGTCCAAGGGCCCTATTCGCTGGCGGTGCAGGCTCACGCCATCTGCGAGTGGGACGACCGGGAGGGTTCTACTGAGTTGCACGAGGAGATCACGGTGCGACTGGAAGACGGGGTGATCGAGATGAAGACGGGTTGGGTCGATGACATGGCCAGCAACCGCCGCGAGCTGACGGATGCGCTTGCTCGGATATTTGTCCATTCTCTCCGGTTGATGGGTGTGCGTTGGGCATTGGGTACCGTCGCGCAGCATGCCATCCGTCGCTGGCAGACCACCGGAGGTGTCGTCAGCGAGGGGGTGGCACCGGTGGCCTACCCGGACGAGAGGTACCGGACGGTGCTGATGTGGTGGGACAGCAGGAGCTTCGCAGAGCTCGCCGTACCGGAACAACTTCCGCTGATCATGAACGAGTCCGCCCAGCTGAGGACAGTCGCCCCCCTGGGCTTCGACGATATAGAGAGGGCTTCCTGTTGAGAGACGACACAATTGCGGCCGATGAATTTCGCGCGTCAATTTTCCAGGACTCCGGTGATCCGGCTTTGGCCGAACTTCGGGACCAACCGGGGTTGACCATTCTGGATCGAAGTGAGCTCTTTTACCGGGAAATTCAGAAGTTGCAGCCGCCGCTGGAATTCCCGGTGGGTGAGTGGTGGGTCCATTATTCCTGGCGGTCGTGTCTGGTTCTGCTGCCCGGTCCCGACGCCTTCCGGCGTCTGCGTTCGGATCGGAACCGCAACAAAATCACCTCGTCTGAGCAGGTGAGTTTCCGGCGACTGAAGATTGGTGTGGTCGGACTCAGTGTCGGCCATGCGATTGCCCACACGCTCGCCCTGGAGGGTTTATGCGGCCAACTGCGGCTCGCTGACTTCGATTCCATCGAGCTGTCGAACTTGAACAGAATTCCGGGATCTGTTTTCGATGTGGGCGTTAACAAGGCTGTCGTGGCCGCTCGTCGTATCGCCGAGCTCGACCCTTACCTTGACGTACAGGTCTTCGCCGAGGGGCTGACTGAACAGTCGATGGCCGGATTTTTCGATGGTCTGGATTTGGTCGTCGAGGAGTGCGACTCCCTGGACATGAAAGTCCGTATTCGTCAAGAAGCGAGGCGTCGCCGTATCCCCTTACTCATGGAGACCAGTGATCGTGGGCTTTTTGACGTCGAGCGGTATGACCAAGAACCCGGTCGCAGCCTCTTCCACGGGCTGCTGGGCGATATCGACCCGCAGACTCTCCACGGGTTGAGCACGCGGGACAAGGCGCCGCACGTGATGCGGATCTTGCAGGCCCAGGAGTTGTCGGCCAGAATGGCGGCCTCCATGGTCGAGATCGACCGCACGTTGTCGACGTGGCCTCAATTGGGCGGAGACATTCAGCTGGGCGCGGCCATGGTCGCCACCGCCGTCCGCCGATTTGGGCGGGACGAGCACCTGCCGTCCGGCCGCATCAGGGTAGATCTCGAGGAGAGTTTCGACCTGCTCGATCCGGTCATCCAGCAGCGACCGTCCGCAGCGCCGATAGGAGAGCCGACCGACCTGACCGCCGAGATACCGCTTGCACCGATGGACGCTGTGATCCATGCCGTCCGGCTCGCTCCATCCGGCGGGAACGCGCAGCCGTGGTCGGTGAACGCGACGAATTCGGGTATCACCATCTCGCTGGTGCGTGAACGGAGTTCTGCCATGGACCACGAGTTCCGCGGCTCCTACGTGGCCATCGGTGCCGCCTCTTACAACGCCAGGGTCGCGGCCGCCAGCCACCGCCGGCGGGCCAACGTGCAGTGGCTGCCGAACGGTTGCGGATCCGACGTTGTCGTCGCCATCGACCTGCAAGCCGGCGAGGAACCGGACTTGGCCCTGCAGTACTCGGCGATGGTGCACCGGATCTCCAACCGCAGCATCGGGCGCCGCGCCGCTCTGAGCGATGAGGCGAAAGGGGACCTGGTGACTGCCGCAGCCGCCGAGGGCGCCGCAGTGCACATCGTCGAGGATGCCGGGAGGCTGGGTGAGCTGGCCGACGTGCTGGCCGAATCCGATCGCCTCCGATACCTCACGCCCTTGCTGCATCTGCAGATGACGTCCGAGCTGAAGTGGCCGGGGCGGGAGCGGCTCGACGCAGGTATCGATGTCCGCACCCTCAACCTGGACGACCCAGATTTGGCGAAGCTTCAGGTCGCCCAGCGGCCCGAGGTAATGGCTAACCTTGCTGCTTGGAACGGAGGTTCAGCTCTGGGCGACGACACCAGGGACCGGATCAACGCCAGCTCCGCACTCGTCGTCGTGGTGGGCCCCGGCCACACTGCGTTGGACTATCTGCGGGGCGGGGCCGCCGTCGAGCGGGTGTGGATTACTGCCGAACAACTTGGTTTGGGCGTTCAGCCGGTGTCGCCGATATTCCTCTACACGCTCCAGGACGCTGATTTTCTGGCGGTCTCAGTGCCATTTCATCGCCAACTCAGCGGGCTTCGCGATCGATTCTCAATGATTCTCAACCTCGCCGAGGGCGAAGTGCCGATGTTGGTACTACGGGTTTCCCATGATCCCGCCAAGGCAGTTCGAAGTGAGCGGTTACCGATCGACGAGGTCCTGACCGACCTGACGGCATAGACAGCAGTATTCGGGTCATACAGATCAGACCAGTATCGGTTCGTCAGGGCCGAGTCTGCTAGCCTCAATCTTTCGTGAGACGCCCGGCCTTTCCTCGGCGCGATAGATCTGGTGTTTCGCACCGACGGGCATGTCTGCGGGTTCGTCGAAGCCCCGGTGGGTCACCTGGGTGGGTGCCGGATTCCACGTTCCGGGGGGTTTGTCTTCTTGCTGGCCGGGTGGGTTGTTGAAGGTCAGGTCGGCGCCGGCAGCTGGGTCAGCCGGTCCAGGGCGGTGGTGAACAGGTGCCGGTGGGTTGCGTGACCGGACAGCCGCAGCCAGACCCGGCGGGATCGGCGCGCAATGGTCCCGGCCACGGAGAACAGCTGCAACCGCAGCCGTTTCGGTTCCCACCGGCGGGCGCCGGTGCCGGTCAGCGCGAGCATCTGCAGCCACGCGGTCAGCTCCGTCGCCAACTGGACGACGGCGACCCAGATCTGGTTCTGCGCGAACGCAGTCAAGGGCAGGTTCCGCAGCCCGGTGTCTTTCGCGTTGCGGATCCGGTCCTCGCAGCGGGCCCGGTGGCGGTGCCGCAACTCCAGGTCCGCGAGTTGCCCGCCGGTGGTGTTGGTGACAAACGCGGTCAGCCGGTTCCCGCCTGAGTCGGTGAACCGCAGCTGCGCCCCGGGGTGCGGACGTTCGGCCCGGACGATCACCCGCATCCCTGCCGGCCACGTTGACAGGTCCAGCAGGCCGGTGAGTTCGGTGACCCACGCCCCGTCGCGGACCTTCCCATCGCCGTCGTAGGCCGGGGTCCACCCTTGGTCGGGGATCAGGTTGATCTTGTCGACGATGTCCTGCGTCAGCCCGAACCCCACCGAATACGACAGGCCCTGCCCGGCCAGCCACTTCAGGTATTCGTGGGTGCCGCCGCCGCTGTCGGCGCGGACCAGCACCCTGCGCCCGATGCGGCCGCCACGGCGGTTGAAGGGCAACTGCCGCAACGCATCCTTGGTGACCGCGATGTGGTCGGCGGCGGTGTTGGATCCGGCCCTTCCGGGGCGCAGCATCATCGACAGTGGCTCACCGGTGCCGTCGGGGCCGTGATCCACCCACGACCCGAGCGGGTGGAACCCGAAGCCCTTCTTGTAGGTCGGCGCCGCCAGTTCCTTCTCCGAATGGGAGGTGATCAACGTGGCGTCCAGGTCGATGATCAACGGCCGGTCCCGGTCGATTCCGAAGTCGGGGGCGTCCTTCCCGGCCATCTTCCACACCCGCTGTCGGACTGCTGCTCTGGCCTGGTTGATCGCCGCCAACGCGGCCTGCGGGGTCGCGGCCAACGAGTCGACCAGGCGGGACACTGTTGGGTCCGAGGCGACCCGGCCAAACACCGCCGGCTCAGACCGCAACGCCGAGATGTCGGCCAGGCAGTCCCCGCCGATGGCGACGCTGATCGCCAGGTCCAGCAGGATCTTCCCCGGATCCAGCACCGCCCACTGCTTGCGCCACGGCTCCAACGCCGCAGACAAAGCCCGGTCCAACCCGACCTTCCCGGCGGTGGCCACCAGCAGCACAGCACCGGCGTGGGACACCACCCGCTTCCCGGTCGTGTCCACTGTCAACGGCGGGTAGAAACCAGTACGCTTCGACACTAGAAAGGTGCTCCAGTTTGCTGACGATATGGACCTCAGAGACCCTCATTATCGCAGGTGAGAGCACCTTTCCCTCACTTTGAAACACCAGATCCAGTATCTGCGTGAAAGCGCGAGGCTAGGACCCGACCGGATCGGGTGTTGGCGGACAAGGCGTATTCCAGCGGCAGAATCCGTAAGTCGTTGCGGCGTAGGGGTATCGAGGCGACCATCCCGGAGCCGGTGAACCAGATCAACGGTCGCCTGTCCAAGGGTTCCCGTGGTGGTCGGCCACCCAAATTCGACAAGGAAATCTACAAGGACCGCAACACCGTGGAGCGGACGTTCAACCGGCTACGCGGCTACCGCGCGGTCGCCACCCGGTATGACAAACGGGAGTTCGTCTACCGAGGCACCGTCGACGTCGCCAGCATCGGAATCTGGCTCAGGCATCTAACGGAGAACGATCCACGGGACACGCCCTAGTAGCAGCCACCCATCGCACAGGCTTCGGTCGACCAAAGCTATTCGGGTCCTGCAGCCAGTCTTTTGGAAACGCCGGTCGGCTCACAGCAAGACCGTAGCCGGAGTGTGGGCGGCAAATCGGCTGCCGCGCAGGAGACACGCATCCTGACGTTCCTTGGTCGGATGTACCTTTAGAAGGTACATCCGGTACCCTAGGAAGGTACATCGAGTGCCTTTTGACGAGACATGTACCGTTTGAAGGTACTTCTGGCCTCCCGATTGGCGCTTGCTCACACTGCATGCGAAACAACCCAACGAAGACCGTCCATAGCGATGACCACAGCGACGCTACATCGCAGACAATCTTGGTCAGATCTTCGGCGCTACCGCCGCAGACCCAGATCGATGGCCAGACCTCCGGGCCACAAGTCAGTGCCCAGACCGGATTCCAGGCGAGCGATGGTCATCAGGTCCGGCGAGGTGAATCCGGCCAGGACGTCGCCGATGGTGGTGTGGTCCACCCCGGTGAGGTCCTTCGCGACCCGCAGCGCACGACCGTCCAGCGCGCGGCGGAGGTTGTTGGCGAGCTGGCGGGCAACCTCGCCACTGATGTCGGGACTGACTTCGTCGGGCCAGGAGTTGGTCAGATCCCGGGGGCGAGGCCTCTTCGGGCGTGCCATGAGCGCAGCCTAGGCGAACTTCTAAGAGCACCCACCCTTGACTCCGCGTGCGATAGTCATCGTGGTGGTAACTACCAACAAGAACAGGTGGGCTCAGTGGCCAAAGGCGCCCCGAGCTTTGTTCCGGTACTGCCGCCGGAGCACTGGCCCGCGATCGAACCGTTCGTTCGAGCAGCCGTCGCCGACTGCGCCGGTAAGACCGCCTACCGAGTCCGCCAGCTGTTGACTGCCACCTCAAGCTTCGTGCACTGGTGCTGGCAGAGTGCCGGCTTGCCGCTGGAACGCGGCGTCCTTTTCCACCGGGACGTCATCGCCGAATACACCGCTGTCGGGTGCGACCACCTCAAGCCGGCGGCCCGCGGCAACGTCAGATCCCGACTCCTGAGAATGTCGGAAGTCTTGCTGCCGCCGGAGAAGCGGGTCTCCCGCCTAGCCTCGATCTTTCTTGAGATGGTCGGCCTTCCCTCTGCGCGATAGATCTGGTGTTGTGACGCCCGCCGCGGGGTCTGCGGGTTCGTCGGAGCGACCCAAGGTCACCTGGGTGGTGCCGGATTCCACGTTCCGGTGGTTCTTCTTGTTGCTGGTCGGGTGGGGTTGCTTGGGGTCAAGTGGCCTGCGGGAGGGTGTGCAGTCGGGTCAGGCCGGTGGTGAACAGGTGCCGGTGCGGGGCGTGCCCGGACAGCCGAAGGTAGGTGCGTCGGGATCGGCGGGCGATGATCCCGGCGACGGAGAACAGTTGAAGCCTCAGTCGTTTCGGTTCCCAACGGCGCGCTCCGGTACCCGTCAAGGCCAGCATCTGCAACCAGGCGGTCAGCTCGGTGGCCAACTGGACGACGGCGACCCAGATCTGGTTCTGCGCGAACCCGGTGAGCGGCAGGTTCCGCAATCCGGTGTCCTTGGCGCCGCGGATCCGGTCCTCGCAGCGGGCCCGGTGCCGGTGCCGCAACTCCAGATCTGCGAGTTGCCCACCGGTGGTGTTGGTGACAAACGCGGTCAACCGGTTCCCGTCGACGTCGGTGAACCGCAACTGCGCCCCGGGATGCGGACGTTCGGCCCGCACGATGACCCGCATTCCCGGCGGCCACGTCTTCAACGTCAGCATCCCGGTCGGTTCGGTGACCCACGCCCCGTCGCGGACCTTCCCGTCGCCGTCGTAGGCCGGGGTCCAGCCCTGGTCGGGGATCTGGTTGATCTTGTCCACGATGTCCTGCGACAACCCGAACCCCACCGAGTACGACAGTCCCTGTCCGGCCAGCCATCCCAGGAATTCGTGGGTGCCGCCGCCACCGTCGGCGCGGATCAACACCTTCTGGCCGATCCGGCCGATCCGACCGCCGCGGCGGGCGAACGGTAACTGCCGCAACGCGTCTTTGGTGACCGCGATGTGATCGGCGGCGGTGTTGGCGCCGGCCCGACCGGTGCGGAGCATCATCGACAGCGGCTCGCCGGTGCCGTCCGGGCCGTGATCGACCCACGACCCCAACGGATGGAACCCGAAGCCTTTCTTGTAGGTCGGCGCCGCCCACTCTTTGTCCGAGTGGGCGGTGATCAACGTGGCGTCCAGGTCGATGATCAACGGCCGGTCCCGCGACGCCTCGAAGTCGGGGGCATCCTTCCCGGCCAGTCTCCACACCCGATCGCGGACAACGCTTCTGGCGCGGTTGATCGCCGCCAACGCCGCCTGCGGGGTGGCGGCCAACGTGTTGATCAGCCGGGACACCGTGGGGTCGGACGCGACCCGCCCGAACACCGCGGGTTCGCTGCGCAGCGCCGCGATGTCGGCCAGGCAGTCCCCGCCGATGGCGACGCTGATCGCCAGGTCCAGCAGGATCTTCCCCGGGTCCAGCACTGCCCACTGCTTGCGCCACGGCGCCAACGCCGCCGACAACTCCCGGTCCAAACCGACCCTGCCGGCCGTGGCGACCAGCAGCACCGCACCGGCGTGGGACACCACCCGCTTCGCGGTCGTGTCCACTGTCAACGGCGGGTAGAAGCCGGTAGGCTGCTGCATCAGAAAGGTGCTCCAGTTTGCTGACGATGTGGACCTCGAAGACCCTCATTATCGCAGGTAGGGGCACCTTTCGCTTACTTCGAAACACCCCGGTCAGTATCCGCGTGAAAGCGCGAGGCTAGTGGCCCTACCTCCAGCCGGCGCAGCCCAGCCCTACACCGCCTCCGAAATCACCTCCCTCCGCGGCTGGGCCAACGGCCAGAACACGGCCTTCCGCGCCGACACCGCGCAGGTCCTGATCACCCTTGGGCTCGGAGCCGGCCTGGCCGCCCTGGAAATCGCAGGTGTTCGTGTCGGCGACATCACCCTCGACGATGAGGGCGTCCTGATTCGCGTCACCGGTAAACGAGCCCGCACCGTTCCGGTATTGAGTCAATGGGAGTCGCTGCTGTCCGCCATCAAGGCAACGGATGCGCCAGCTGACCGCTTCCTGCTGATGCCGAACCGCACCGGCAGCTACCCGAACATCATCAACGGCTTCATCGCGAGGTCGGCTGGCACTCAACTTCAACCACAAACCCAACGCATGCGCGCCACCTGGATCGTCACGCATCTGGCTGCTGGGACCCCCGTCGGGCCGCTCCTGCGGGCGGCCGGCGTTGACTCCCTGGAAGCGTTCACCCGGTTCGTGCCGTACCTCCCCGCGCTCAGCGATGTCGACTCTCGACGTGCCCTTCGGCTGCAGACCCGCTGAGATGACAACCGACCCCAACCCGCTGGTCGCCGACGACCTCTTCCCGAGCCTGTTCCGGCTGCCCATCCACGGCGGGCCCACCCTCCGCGGCAAGGCCCCCGACGGTCTCATCACCGACATGATCGGATTCATCGACCGCTCCGGCATCGTCGAACAGCTCAACCAATGGCGCCTGCAGGACGACCCAGACCGTAAACAAAAAGGCGGTCGCCCCCATAAGATGGACGACCGCACACTTCTGGTGTTGCTGATGACCCTGATCGTCTGCGGCGAGCCGCCGCTGATCAGCCGGATGGCCGAACTGGTCAACGGCCGACTCTCGTCGAACGCACGGCAGCTCCTGCAGATCCAGACTTCCCGCATCGGCTCCTTCGCCCAATATCACCGGATCCGCCGCGCGATGCTCCGCCTGACCAGCGTCTTCGACTCAGCGCCAGGCAGCGTGGGCTACCGCCCGACCCGCGCCCAGTTCGAAGCCATTCAAGCCGGGCGCGATCCGCAGCAGTGCGCGCAGCGACAGATCCGTGCGGATTGGGTTTCAAACCAGCTGCTGGAGACGACGTTCCAGCTCCTACCGGCGCAGACCCGGGCCGAGTGGGCGGGCAACCTCTGTATCGATGGCACCCCCGTGGCGGTCTGGGGCAAACGCGGCTCCCCGGTACCAGACCCCAAGAAGCCCAACCCGGACGACCGGCTCAGCCCGGAATCAGATGCCGGCTGGTATCACCGAGAGGCCGACCACCGAGACGCGCTGGATGGCCGCGGCCGACGTAGCTCCAAGTCCGCCTGGGCCTTCGACGCGCACCTGACCGTCATGGCGCCCAACGACCCCACTGTCAAACCCGACTTCCCCATGCTCGTCCTGGGAATTGCCATGGACAAGCCGTCCGGCCGCATCGGTGAGAACGCCATGATCACCATCCAGTCCATCGTCGACCGCGGACACCCCCGCGGAACTCTCGTCGGCGATCGCGCCTACCTGCCGAACTCCCGCGTGGAAAAACTGCAGATCCCACTCAAGGCCCTCGGCTACACCACCGCCTTCGACTACCGCGAAGACCAACTCGGCAAACAGGACCACTACAGCGGAGCCATCCAAGTCGAAGGCAACTGGTTCTGCCCCTCCATGCCGCAACCGCTCATCGACGCCACCATCGACCACCGCAAGAACACCATCGACGACACCACCTACGCCAAGCGCATCGAGCAGCGGACCAAGTACCTGTTCCGCCCGAAAGCCAAACCAGACGCCGCCGGCTACGTACCGATGCGCTGCCCCGCCGCGGGCCCCTCCGCCACCGTCAACTGCCCCCTCAAAGCGCCGAAGGGCCCGGTTGCCCTCACCACGCCGACTGCACGCACCACCAAGACGATGATCCTGAACCCACCTGCCGACCCAGGTACCTGCTGCACCAACAGCGAATCCACCACCTTCCCGCCGGACGTCGGCATCAAATACGGGCAGACCCTCCAGTACGGAACCCAGCGGTGGCATCAGCTGTACTCCACCGCCCGCAACACCATCGAAGGCTTCAACGCGTTCGTCAAAGACAGCGCCTACGAAGACCTAGGGAACCCCGGCCGGCGCCGCATCCGCGGCTACGCCCGCCAGTTCCTGATCGTCGCCGCCTCCGTGGCGGCCGCCAACATCCGCAAGATCCGGACCTTCTTCGTCGAGACCCAAGCTCCCGGTCACGAACCCAAGGCCCCGAGAACCCGCAGATCGCGGCGACCGGAAACCGTCTTCACGGCCAAGGCCAAGCCGGCCACCCCTGCCAAGCTCAAGCCAGACGTGCCCGCCTGAAGCTGGTCCACCCACCCGCAGTCTGCCGGTGGCGTCAGCCTGCCCAACCGCCAAGATCACGGAGCAGCAAGCCGCCGCAAGCACTCTGACCCTCCGCCGGCCCGACCCACCAACGCCTCCAGGCCCCCAGCGGACACGAAAAAGGCCGGCCATCTCATCCGAGATGGACCGGCCTTCTTGTTAGGTGGGGTTTCGCAAACCTGGAAGCCAGGTAACGCAACCAACCCATGGTGGGCGAGAAGGGAGTTGAACCCTCACCCCGTTTCCAGGACACGGACCTGAACCGTGCGCGTCTGCCATTCCGCCACTCGCCCGGAGCGACGCGTCGAGGTTAACACGCAGGCCACGCCGGGCCGAAATCCGCAGAACAGGCACGTCAGACGGACATCGAGCGGACCGAGCGGACCGCCGGTGACGACGGGACGGGCACATCGGGAACCTCCCGAACGCAAGGACGTCCTCTGGTACGCACCATTACCATCAGGGGCACAGCACGCGCCGCTCGACCAGGACATCTCGACCAGGCAATCTCGACCAGGACGTGAGGAGGGGACCGATGGGCGTCATCCAGAGCTTCGAACGAAAACTGCAGGGCGCCGTCGCCGGTACCTTCGCGCGTCTGTTCGGCGGATCGGTGCAACCGACCGAGGTGGCGGACGCTCTCCAGAGCGAGGCCGCCAACCACCTGCAGCAGCAGGCCGGCCGCACGATCGCCCCCAACCGGTATACGGTCCGGCTCGGACGTTCCGATCATGACGGCGTCGGCCAGGACGAACAACGGGTCGCCTCGGCGTTGTCCACCATGATCAGGGAGTATCTGGACGAGCAGGGTTGGCAGACCTTCGGTGACGTAGCCGTCACACTGGAGGAATCAGATGTCCTGCACACCGGACAGTTCCGCATCAGCTCGCTCGTCGACCCCGACGTCGGCCGGCGTTCGGCCCATCGAAGCGCAGGAGTGCGATCCATGACCCAGCAGCCCGAGGACGCCGGCCGCCCGCCGGCCCACCAGCCACCCAGTGGTCCCCAGCAGGCGTACCCGGGTGACCCGGCCCGGCCCGCCGACCAGCCAGGATGGGCTCCGCAGCCCCCCGCCGGCCAAGGCCAGCAGCCGCCACCCGGCTGGCGTCAGCCCCCGGCCGAACCCTACGGACAGCCCGCGCCTCCCTCGGGCCAGCAGGCCGCGCTACCCGGATACGGTCAGCCGGCGTACGGACAGCAGCCGCCACCGGGTTACGGACAGCAGCCGCCTGCCGGGTACGGGCAGCAGCCGCCGTCAGGCCAGCAGCCCGCTTACAACCAGCAGCCCGCGTACGACCCGGCCTACGGCCAGCAGCCCGGATACGGTCAGCCGCCCGCTCCGCAGCCCGGATACGGACAGCCGTACGCCCCGAACTCGAACCCCTACGGGCAACCGGCCCAGTACGAGCCACCCGCCCAGTACGGTCAGCCGGTGCAGCCCGACCAGTACGCCCAGCCCGCGCAGTACGACCAGTACGGCCAGCCGGTCCAGCCCTCATACGGGCAGCAGCCCCAGCCCGGCTACGGGCAGCCACCCGCCCAGTACGGTCAGCCCGACTACGGCCAGGGTTACGGCGCACCGCAGCAGTACGGCCAGCAGGCCCCCGCCGATCTGCAGGCCGTGCTCAGCGTGGACGACGGCTCGCACCGCACCTATCAACTGCAGCGTGGGTCGAACATCATCGGCCGCGGACAGGACGCCTCGTTCCGGCTGCCCGACACCTCGGTGTCACGTCGTCACGTGGACATCTACTTCGATGGTCAGGTCGCCGTCATGCACGATCTGGGTTCGACCAACGGGACCTCGGTCAACGGTTCCACGGTGCAGACCTGGCAGCTGGCCGACGGTGACGTCATCCGGGTCGGACACTCCACCGTCGTCTTCAACACCCACAGGTGACGTAGCCCAGTCATGCCTGCGCTGATCCTCCAGCTGACCAGAGTGGGATTCCTGATCCTGCTCTGGGTCTTCGTGCTGGCTGCGATCAGGGTGGTGCGGGCCGATCTGAAGATGGCCTCCGATCCTCGGGCGGCCACCGGGCGTGCGCGGCCGAGCCGGAAGGACGCACGTCGTCCGACACCCCTGGCAGCCGGGTCGATGGTCCCCGCCATCCTGGTGGTGACCGCCGGTTCGCTGGCCGGCACGAGGCTGCGGTTGGGGTCCGGCACCATCCTGATCGGCCGGGCCGAGGACTCCACGCTCGTGCTCGACGACGACTACGCCTCCACGCGTCACGCACGGATCGTGCAGCAGGGAAACGGTTATGCCGTCGAGGATCTCGGTTCGACGAACGGCACCTACCTCGACCGCTCCAGGATCACCGCACCGACCCCGGTCCCGGTCGGCGTCCCGATCCGGATCGGTCGCACCGTGATCGAGTTGCGCCCATGACGAGCGCCCCGGTGATCGAGTGGCGCCGATGACCCACGTCATCAGGTACGCGGCCCGGACCGACCGCGGCCTGCTGCGGGCGAACAACCAGGACTCGGTCTTCGCCGGCGACCGCCTGCTGGTCATCGCCGACGGCATGGGCGGGCATGCCGCGGGCGACGTGGCCTCCCGCCTGGTGGTGGCCGCGTTCGTCGACCTGGACGAGCTGCCTCTGGGCTCCGACATGGTGCGACCACTGACGGACGCCACCCGTGAGGGCAACGCCGCGATCGCCGAGATGGTCGACGAGAACCCGGAACTCGACGGCATGGGCACCACGCTGACGGCGCTGCTGTTCGACGGTCCGGTGGTCGCCCTCGCGCACGTCGGTGACTCCCGCGCGTACCTCTACCGCAACGGCGTCCTGCACCAGATCAGCCACGACGACACGTTCGTGCAGTCATTGGTCGACGACGGCCGGATCACCGCCGACGAGGCTGCCCACCACCCGCAGCGATCGTTGCTGCTGCGCGCCCTCAACGGCACCGAGATGGATCCGTCCATCACCATGCGCGAGATCTCACCCGGCGACCGGTTCCTGATCTGCAGCGACGGGTTGTCCGACGTGGTGTCGCCCGAGTCGATCGCCGACACCCTCGCGGGCGCGGACACCGACCAGGTGGCCGACACGCTGATCCAACTGGCGTTGGTGGGCGGCGGCCCCGACAACGTGACGGTGATCGTCGCCGACGTGCTGGAGACCGGCGGTACCGGCGCGTTCGGCGCCGCCGGGGGAACCACCGACCCCGAGGCCACCGGCCCGATGCAGCCGATCCACCTGACCCAACGGATGCCGAGGGTGCCACTGCCCCCGATCCCGGAGGACGTCCCCGCCAAGCCAGAATACGCCCAGGACGAAGAAGGCCCCGACGAAGAAGACGAGGACGAAGAAGACGAGGACGCCGAGTTCGTCTCGGCGTCGGACGCGGACACCGACTCGCCCGTGGGTACGGACGGGGTCTCCGACCGACGCCTGGTCTCCGCACCGCCGGCCGGCCGGTGGCGCCGCCGGTGGGCATTCGGTCTTGCGCTGGTCATCCTGGTCGGGGTCGGCATCACCGGGTCCGTGCTGTGGGCCACCAGCAAGTACTACGTCGGGGAGAACGGACAGCAGGTCGCTGTCTTCAGGGGGGTGAACGGGTCGCTGCTGGGCTGGCGCTTCGCCTCGGTCCAGGAGAATTCCTGCGGGTACTCCGACTCGGGTTGCACACCGTTGATGGTCACCGATCTGGTCCAGGCCGCGCGGGATCAGGTCGGCGCCGGCATCCCGGTTCCCACCCTGGCCGACGCACGGGCCGTGATCACCCGGCTCACCTCGCAGCAGCTCCCGCCCTGCCCGGTGGCCGGGTCGACGCCCGGCGCCATCACCTCCGGTGCGGTGACCTCCGGCAGCGTGACCTCCGGCACCGCAACGGCCGGCGGTGCGGCAGCGAGCACCGCGGCGAGCCTCCCGAGGACGGCGCCGCCCCCGGCGCCGACCACGACTCCGCAGGCCACTGCACCTCGGACCACTCCGAAGACGCCGGTGAGGAGCTCTGTCGCGAAGACCACGGCCAGGACCACGCCCAGGACAACGGCGAAGAGCGCAACGAAGACCACGGCCAGGAACACCGTCCCGACGACGGTGAAGAGCCCCTCCCGCAGCACCACCCAGCCGGTCACCACGATCGTCATCAAGCCGGTCGTGCCGGTGACCACCACGGTCACCGTCACCGTCAACCCGCAGGCGCCGTCGGTGAACGGGGTGACCCAGAGCGGCCAGCGGCTGCGGGTGGGCTCGATCTTCGGACTGGTCCCGGTGGCCAGCCCCGGTCCGATCACCAGGGCCGCCCCGAGCGTGACGACGCCCACCGTCACCGTCTTCACGACGACCACCGTGCCGCTGACGGTGGCCGGCCAATCGAGCCAGTCGGGCACGCCCCTGGTGAGCCCGGCCGCCCAGCCGGGGATCACCTGCCGAGTGGTCCCGTGAGCCGGACCGGGCGTACCGCTGAGCTGTGGATGTTGGTGTTCGCGGCGGTCATCGTCACCTCCGCCCTGATCGTGGTGGAGCTCAACCAGGGTCGCGGACTGACCCTGCACCTGGCCTACTACGGCGGCGGCTACCTGGTCGCGCTGACCTTCGCGCACCTGATGATCAGGCGTTTCGCGCCCTACGCCGACCCGGTGCTGCTTCCGCTGGTGGCGCTGCTGAACGGCATCGGACTGGTGATGATCTACCGCCTCGACCTGGCCGCCGCGAACAGGGCGACCGCCAACGGCGATCCGATCCCCACCGCACAGGCGCCGGCCCAACTGCTCTGGACCGGCCTCTCGCTGGTGCTGTTCCTCGGCGTGCTGGCGATCATCCGGGACCACACCGTGCTGGCGAAGTACTCCTACACGCTGCTGTTGTTCGGTCTCCTGTTCCTCGCGCTGCCCGGCGTGCTGCCGGCCAAGTACTCCGCGGTCAACGGCGCGCAGATCTGGATCAAGATCCCGCACCTGTTCTCGATCCAGCCGAGCGAGTTCGCCAAGATCGCGTTGATGATCTTCACCGCGGCCTTCCTGGCCTCCAAGCAGAACGTCCTGGCGACGGCCGGCAAGAAGATCTTCGGCCTGGTGCTGCCGCGGGCCCGGGACCTGGGTCCGCTGCTGCTGGCCCTGTTGATCTGTCTGGCCGTCCTCGTCCGCGGCAACGACCTCGGCACGTCGCTGCTGATCTTCGGCGTGCTGCTGATGATGCTCTACGTGGCGACGTCGAGGGTGTCATGGCTGATCATCGGCCTGATCGGGTTCAGCGGCGGCGCCTTCGTCGCCTACAAGCTGTTCGCGCACGTCCGGGTGAGAGTGGACATCTGGCTGCACCCGTTCGCCGATCCGCTGAACACCGGCTACCAGCTGGTCCAGTCGCTGTTCGGACTCGGCACCGGCGGGATCTTCGGCACCGGACTGGGCGCCGGACGGCCCGACATCGTGCCGTTCGCCTCCACCGACTTCATCACCGCGGCGATCGGCGAGGAACTCGGCCTGGTCGGGCTCTCCGCGATCCTGGTCTGCTACCTGCTGATCGGCGGTCGTGGCCTTCGCGCCGCCATCGCCGTCAAGGACCGCTTCGGTTCCATCCTCGCCGGCGGACTGTCGTTCTCGTTGGTGTTCCAGATGTTCATCGTCGTCGGCGGCGTCACCCGGCTGATCCCGCTGACCGGCCTGACCACGCCGTTCCTGTCCTACGGAGGCTCGTCCCTGCTCGCGAACTACATCATCCTGGCGCTGCTGATCCGGATCTCGGATTCGTCCCGCCGTCCGCCCGCGCCGAAACCCGTCCGGAAGGTGCCACTGCTGGAAGCCCAGACCGAGATGTTCCCCGTGGCGAAGGTGGAGGCGTCATGAGAGGGGCTGCGTCATGACGGGGGCTGCGTCGTGAAGAGACCCCTGCGCCGGGTCGGTACCGCCATCACCGTTCTGGTCGTGCTGCTGCTGGCCAACATCACCTACATCCAGGTGGTGAAGGCGTCTGCCTACCGGGCCGATCCGAACAATCCGCGGACCGCCCAGGCGGAGTACACCCAGCCCCGCGGCCAGATCACGACGGCCAAGGGCACCGTGCTGGCCCAGTCGGTACCCAGCAACGACAACTTCAAGTACCAGCGCAAGTACCCGCTCGGCGCGACCTACGGCGCCGTCACCGGCTACTTCTCCTCCCTCTACGGAGCGACCGGCATCGAGCAGTCGCAGAGTTCGATCCTCTCCGGATCGGACGACACCCTGATCGGCAACCGGTTCTCGGACCTGCTCACCGGCCGCGCCCCCCAGGGCGGCAACGTGCAGCTGAGCATCGTGGACGCCGTCCAACAGGCCGCTTACAACGGACTCAAGGACAAGAACTACGTCGGGGCCGTGGTCGCGATCGCGCCGAGCACGGGGGCCATCCTCGCGCTGGCCACCTCCCCGTCCTACGACCCGACGCCGCTGGCCAGCCACTTGCAGGCGGTGCAGAAGGCCGAGTCGAAGCGGATCAACTCCTCGATACCCTCGGTCCGCCTGAACCGGGCCACCGCTGCCGTCTACCCGCCCGGCTCGACGTTCAAGCTGATCGTCTCTGGGGCAGCGTTGCAGAACGGCTACACCCCGACCTCCAGCGTGCCGGGGGTGTCGAAGATGACGCTGCCGGGCGGCGGGGCCACGCTGTCGAACTTCGACAACGAGACCTGCGGGACCGGCGGCGGTGCCGACGTCACCCTCACCGAAGCATTGGCCCACTCGTGCAACACCGCATTCGCGACCGTCGGGATCGCGCTCGGTGCCGACCCGCTGAAGGCCCAGGCCGCGGCGCTCGGTGTCGATCCGGCCGGGTTCAACGTCGGCATCCCGGTGGTCGGGTCGCGGGTCGGCGCGATGATCGACGGTGCCGCGGTCGGTCAGAGCAGCATCGGCCAGCGCGACGTCGCCTTCACCCCGATGCAGGATGCGGTGATCGCGGCCACCATCGCCAATCACGGGAAGCGGATGGCGCCGTACCTGGTCGACAAGACCACGAAACCGGACTTCTCGCTGATCAACCAGACCTCGCCGACCATGGTCAACCAGTCGATGCCGACGGCCGTCGCCGACCAGGTCCGCGACATGATGATCCAGTCGGAGAAGGACACCTCGGGCGCGAACCCGTTCCAGGGCGTCGTCATCGCCTCGAAGACCGGGACCGCCGAGCACGGTACGGACCCCAAGAACACCCCGCCCGACTGCTGGTACGTGGCCTTCGCGCCCGCGAACAACCCACAGGTCGCGGTGGCCGTCCTCGTCGAGAACGGCGGTGACCTCGGGCTCAAGGCGACCGGTGGGGCTGTCGCGGGGCCGATCGGGCGGGCCGTCATCAGCGCCGCCCTGACCAGCCAGTGAACCGGCCGTTGGCGTGGATCAACTTCCCCGGCATGGGCGAAAGTGATGACTCCTGTCACTTCAGTCCCAAATCCACCAAGTTGATCCATGCCTGCGAAGTTGATCCACGCCCGACCCTGTCCAGCCCTACCCTGGTCAGCCCGACCCGGCCCACACCGGGATCGGGGCGGTCATGGCGCTGACCCCGGGGCTCCTGCTGTCCGACCGCTACCGGCTGACGCACCGGATCGCGGTCGGGGGGATGGGTGAGGTCTGGGCCGCCGACGACACCCGGCTGGCCCGGCACGTCGCCGTGAAGATCCTGAAGTCCGAGCTCACCAGCGACCCGGAATTCGTCGACCGGTTCCGGGCGGAGGCCAGGATCACCGCCTCGCTCAACCACTCCGGGATCGCGGCGGTCTACGACTACGGAGAGGTCGCCAGCATCGCCGGCGGCCCGCGTGACACGGCCTACCTGGTGATGGAACTCGTGACCGGCGAACCACTCTCGGCCGTACTGGCCCGCACTCCGCGGCTGTCGGTGCCGCGTGTCCTGGACGTCATAGAGCAGTCCGGCCGGGCCCTGCAGGTGGCGCACGCCCGGGCCCTGGTGCACCGGGACGTCAAGCCGGGCAACATATTGATCACTCCGACGGGCCAGGTCAAGATCACCGACTTCGGCATCGCCAAGGTTGCCCATCAGGTCCC
Organism: Nakamurella sp. PAMC28650; assembly: GCF_014303395.1. Classification (GTDB taxonomy): domain Bacteria; phylum Actinomycetota; class Actinomycetes; order Mycobacteriales; family Nakamurellaceae; genus Nakamurella. Next base: position 999,359 of record NZ_CP060298.1, on the reverse strand, counting down.
GGTGACGCGGGGCGGGATGGTGATGGGCACCGCGCAGTACCTCTCCCCCGAGCAGGCCGCCGGCAACGAGTCGTTCCCGCCCTCCGACGTCTACGCCCTCGGTGTGGTCGCCTACGAGAGCCTGGCCGGTACCCGTCCGTTCAACGGCGAGAACCCGATCGCGGTCGCGATGGCGCACGTGCGTGACGAACCACCGCCGCTGCCGCCGGACATCCCGCCGCCGGTGGCGGCGCTCGTCATGCGGATGCTCGCCAAGGACCCGGCACGACGGTTCCCCGACGGCGGATCGGTGGCCAGAGCCGTCGGCGTGGTCCGCGGCGGCGTCCGGCCCGGCTTCCCCGCACCCGGACCCATCACCGGATCGTTCCCTGTCGGGGGTGGCTCAGCCGTCGCGGGCCGGAGCCCGGCGACCGAAGCCGTCGCCCGACGGTCCTACGCCTCGCCGTCCCAGGGCGCGCCGTCCCAGGCCGCGCCGTCCTACGCGCCGCCGGTGCGTTCGTCGGTCCCGGTGTTCGCCGCCGATCGGACCCAGGCGCACTACCCGCCGCCGGTCAACCGCCGGACCGGGCTCGCCGTGCTGATCGCGGTCCTGGTGCTGCTGATCGTCGGGATCGCCGGTGCGATCGTCCTGACGAACGCGGGCACGCCTGGTTCCAGCCGCACCACCTCCTGGCCGGGTGGCGGGCTTCACAGTGCATCGGCAGGCAACTTCGGCGACGTTGGCGCGTCGTGATGTCGGTGATCCGTGCCGTCGCCGACCGGCGGCTTGCACGCCCGCCTCACGCCCGGATGGGATGATGCAGGTAGGGGCAGAGCGCTGCACAGCGGATTTCTGCTGCAGCGCGGATCCGATCCGCACGACGCCAGGCGGCCCGGTGACGGGATGCCGACGAGACGAAGATGAAGGACGGCGATGACGGGACATCTGTTCGGCGACCGCTACCAGGTCGGCGACACCCTCGGCTTCGGCGGCATGTCGGAGGTGCACCGGGGACGCGACCTGCGCCTCGGCCGCGACGTGGCGATCAAGGTGCTCCGGGCCGATCTGGCGCGCGACCCGTCCTTCCAGACCCGTTTCCGCCGGGAGGCGCAGAACGCCGCCTCCCTGAACCACCCGGCGATCGTGGCCGTCTACGACACCGGCGAGACCCAGGGCGAGGCCAGCACCATCCCCTACATCGTGATGGAGTACGTCGACGGGGAGACCCTGCGCGATCTGCTCAAGCGAGAGGGCTCGCTCGCCCCCAAGCGGGCGATGGAGATCGTCGCCGACGTCTGCGCGGCCCTGGACTTCTCCCACCGGCACGGCATCGTGCACCGCGACATCAAGCCCGCGAACGTGATGCTGACCAGAGCCGGTGCCGTCAAGGTGATGGACTTCGGCATCGCCAGGGCGGTCGCCGACGGCCAGGCCACCATGACGGCCACCGCGGCCGTCATCGGCACCGCCCAGTACCTCTCGCCGGAACAGGCCCGCGGCGAGGCGGTCGACGCCCGGTCCGACGTCTACGCCACGGGTTGTGTGCTGTTCGAACTGCTGGTCGGCGCCCCGCCGTTCACCGGGGATTCCCCCGTCGCGGTCGCCTACCAGCATGTCCGCGAAGAACCGAAGGCTCCGAGCGAGGTCAAGCCCGGACTGCCGAAGGAACTCGATTCGATCGTTCTCAAGGCGCTCAACAAGAATCCGTTGAACCGCTACCAGACGGCGGCCGAGATGCGGTCCGACCTGGTCAGGGCACTGTCCGGCCAAGCCGTGCACGCCACCCCGGTGATGAGCGACGAGGAGCGCACGACTCTGATGCGTGCGACTCCGGAGCGCGTCGGCCTCGCGGTCATGCCCGGCCCATCACTGCTGGCTCCGCCGCGACGCCCGATGGCGGACGACATCTGGGAGGACGAGGAGCCCGACCGCGCCAAGAAGGTCTGGGGCTACGTCGGGATCGGGGTGCTGTGCCTTGCCCTTCTCGCCGGCGCCATCTTCCTGACGATGAAGCTCACCAGGTCGAGCACCGCCATCCCGCAGGTACCGGTCCCGCAGGTGCAGGGCCAGACCAGGGCCGCCGCCGAGAAGGCGATCACCGGCGTCGGCCTGATCCTCGGGGTCGAGAGTCCTCTGGCCTCCGACACGGTGCCCAGCGGCAGCGTGGTCAGCCAGAACCCGAGCGGCGGGACCCCCATCGACAAGGGCAAGTCGGTCAGCCTGGTGATCAGCACCGGGATCTCGCAGGTGACCGTTCCGAACCTGAACGGCATGAATGTCACCGACGCCAAGGCGCAGCTCAACAAGCTGGGCCTCCAGATGGGGACCCCGACCAAACAACTGTCGTCGGACGCGCAGAAGGACACCGTCATCTCCCAGAAGCCCCCGACGAACACCTCGGCGAAACCTGGCAGCACCGTGGACGTCGTGGTCGGCAGTGGACCGTCCTACCAGACGGTGCCCAGCGATCTGGTGGGTAAGTCCTACGACCAGGCGGCGGCCGAGCTGGGCAAGCTGGGCCTCAAGGCCAGCAAGACCAGCATCGACGGGACGGCCCCGAAGGACCAGGTGCTCAGCTTCACGGGTGCCCTGGCCGGCGGGCGGGTGCAGACCGGGACCACGCTGGTCATCAACGTCTCCAACAACGCCTTGTTCGTGATGCCCCCCCTGTCGAACCTGCCCCTCCAGGCCGCAGTCGCCCAGTTGAACGCGCTGGGCTGGAAGGGCGACGTCAACACGATCAACCAACGCACCTCGCCGACCAAGGACATCACCCTTGTCGGGTTGATCGCGAGCGGGACCGCCGGAGTGCCCGGCGCCAACCAGCAGCCCACCCAGGTGCCGGCGCAGACACCGGCCGCGAATCTGACCGTGAACAAGACCGTCGGGGTCACCCTGGTGGTCTACGAGAAGCAGAGCATTCCGGTACCCAGCTTCACGCCGGACGTCACGACACAGGCCGAGATCCAGAATCAGCTCACTGCGGCCGGGTTCACCAACTACACCCTGAACATCATCAACCCGGCTCAGCCCCCCCACGTTCCGCACACCTTCGCGTCCCTGTCCGGTGTGAACGCAGGCGACCCGGTCCCGTTCGACACTGCGTTCACCATCACGATCAACGGCGACCCACCGAAGCCCACACCCACACCTACCCCGACCCCCACGACGGCGGCCACGTCACCTTCGTCGAGCACCGCCGCCCCGACGACGCCGACCAGTCCCACCCGACGCACGCCCTGACTCGACGCACCCCTGACTTCACAGGGCCTTGACAGGCATTCACCCGGGCAGTCCAAGCCGCACTCAGATGTTCCACACGTGCGGGGTCGAACGTAGATCCCATGAGCAGCGAGGACTTCCCCAGGAACCAGGACAGCAACGGAGCCCACCCGGCGGACGCGCAGCAGGGGCCTGACGTCGGCTCGTCGCCGGCGGCCCACTCGGGCGAGGGCTCCTACGAGAACTCGACCCACAACCCGACCGACAACCCCGCCGACCACTCGGCCGACGTGTCCACCGACAACGCCGCGAGCAGCGACCATCTGGACACCGGTCCGCTGCAGCCCGTCGCGCCCGTCTGGCAGCCACGGCCCAGCGGCGCCCTCGCCGCCGATGCGTGGTCCAACCCGTCGTCGACGGCGATCTACCCCTCCGGCACCGCCGGTGGCTACGGCACCGGCCAGTACCGTGCCCAGGACCAGTACGGCCAGTACTCGGAACCGCGGTACGCCGGCTACGGCACGCCGGCGGCCCTCGGGTACGCCGCGGCGCCGGGTGGAGCGGGCGCGCTCCCGCCCGGGTCGACGGGCACGATCACCACGTCCGGCCTGCCGCCGCAGAAGAAGCGGCGGACCGGCCTGATCGTGACGGGGGCCGTCGTGCTGGCGTTCGTCGTCGGCATCGGTGGCGGCGCGATCGGCGCGGGCCTGAACCGCTCCACCTCGACCGCCGACAGCTCCCTCAGCCAGCAGACCTCCTCCCCGGTCGTCTCCGACACCCAGCCCGTAGTGGCCGGCAGCGTCGAGTCCGTCGCGGCCAAACTGCTGCCGTCCGTCGTCTCGATCCTGTCGATCTCCACCTCGCAGGAGGCCGAGGGTTCCGGCGTGATCCTGACCTCCGACGGTCTGATCCTGACGAACAACCACGTCATCGCCGGGGCCACCGACCTGACGGTGAAGTTCAACAACGGCACCACCGCAGCGGCGAAGGTCGTCGGGGCGGACGCCACCGACGACCTGGCCGTCATCAAGGTCACTGGCGTCTCCGGCCTCACCGTCGCGACCATCGGATCCTCGGCGAACGTGAAGGTCGGCGAGCAGGTGGTCGCCGTCGGCTCGCCGCTCGGACTCTCCGCGACCGTGACGTCCGGCATCGTGTCGGCCCTGAACCGTCCGGTGCGCACCGCCGCCGAGCAGACGCAGACGCAGAGCCAGACGCAGGGACAGAGTTCCACCCCGGCGCAGGACACTGTCCTCAACGCCATCCAGACCGACGCGGCCATCAACCCGGGCAACTCCGGTGGCGCGCTGGTGGACATGAACGGCGCCGTCATCGGTATCAACTCGGCGATCGCCTCGCTGTCCAGCAGCAGTTCCAGCTCGCAGTCGGGATCCATCGGCGTGGGCTTCGCCATCCCGATCGACCAGGCCCACCGGATCGCCCAGGAGATCATCAACACCGGTCACGCCACCCATGCGGTGCTGGGCGCCTCCGTCGGCGATGCACCGGATCCCAACTCGGCGAATGCCCAGGCGGCAGCCCAGGCCGGGCTGAGCGTCGGCGCCAAGATCGCCAGCGTGACCAGTGGCGGGGCCGCGGCCGGAGCCGGTCTGCAGGCCAACGACGTGGTCACCAAGATCGGCACCAACATCATCGGTTCCGCCGATGCGCTGATCGCGACGATCCGGTCGGCCACCCCGGGCGGCAAGGTACCGGTCACCTACCTGCGCGGCACCACCACGATGACGACCACGGTCACCCTCGGATCAGCAGTCTCCAAGTGATCCCGGCGGGTAGCCGGCAGTAACCAGAACCCGGTAACAACAGCGAGGCGGGCCCGGACAGTCCCAGAGACTGTCCGGGCCCGATGCCGTTCCGGGGGCGGTCATTCGGCCGGCCGGCCGGACGTCAGCCGGCCATCAGGCGCAGCCGCTCGACCTCGTCCTCGAGCGCGGGGACCAGGGCGCCGGCCTCGGCGTCACCGCAGAGCGCGAGCCAGTTCGCGAGCATCCGGTGGCCACCCTGGGTCAGCACCGACTCAGGATGGAACTGCACCCCCTCGACGGGGAACTCCCGGTGCCGCAGCCCCATGATGACGCCACCCTCGGTGCGGGCCGTCACCTCGAGCTCGTCGGGCACCGTCCCGTCGACGACGGCCAGCGAGTGGTAACGCGTCGCGGTGAACGGCTGCGGCAGCCCGGCCAGTACGCCGCGGCCGTCGTGCAGCACGGTGGAGGTGCGGCCGTGCAGCAGCTCGCCCGCGCGGTCGACCACCCCACCGAACACTTCTGCGATGGCCTGATGTCCCAGACACACGCCCAGCAAAGGGAACCGGCCGGCCGCCCACCGCACCATCGCCTCGGAGACGCCGGCCGCGGCGGGCACACCGGGACCGGGGGAGAGCAGTATCCCGTCGACGCCGAGCCCGTCGACCTCCTCGGTGGCAACCTCGTCGTTGCGCCGCACGATGCACTCGGCGCCGAGCTGCTGGAGGTACTGCACGAGGTTGAAGACGAAGGAGTCGTAGTTGTCCACCACGAGGATGCGGGTCACCGGACCATGTTCCCAGACGGGCACCCCGGAACCGACCCCCGGTGGGAGGGCCGGTGTGCGGACCGGCCGGTGGGCCGGGGTGTTCACTCGGTGCCGGTCGGACGCAGGTCCGGGTCCTCGTCGTGGACCCCACCATGGCGTGGCATCGCCAGGATGTCCCGCACCCAGCGATCGAGCGTGGGGCCGTCGGCCTGCTCGCCCATCACCACCGACTGGAAGAACACCGGTCCGATGATCCGTGCGTGGTCCCAGCTGTCCATGGGACCCAGACGGCTCTCCAGGATGCGCCGGAAGGACTCCGCCACCAGGCGAAGATTCTGACGCAGGACGTCGTTGGTCTGCGCGGTGTGCAGCGCATTGACGAACGCGGCCTGCGCGCCCGGTGCCGTCAGACCTGCCCCGGTCTGCAGGAGGTAGTTCAGCAGGAACCGTCGCATTCCCAGCTGCCCGTTCAGCAGTTCTGGTGAGAACCCGGGGAGGGACGCCGTGCAGAGCAGATCGTCCCTGGATCGCCAGTGCCGGTAGAGCGTGCTGCGGGCCACCCGCGATTCCTGGCTCACCCGGCTGAACGTGACGGAATCCGCCCCTTCGCGGGCCAGCAACCGGGCGGTGCAGGACAGCACGTGCTGACGGGTCCGATCCGTTCGCGGATCGGTCACTACCTCGCCCCCCGATGTGCTGTCTCGTCCCTCGCCTGGTTCCACCTTAGGGCCCGCCCGCGAATTATTTGGGTGTGTCCGGGCGTGTCGCGGGGTGCAGGCTGTAGTTCCAGTCGCCGTGGAAGTCATGGCGGTGTAGCTGGCTGCTTTCAAGTTCTTTGATCTGGCGGTCGCTGATCTTGATTCCCCTCTCGTAGATGCCCAGGTCCAGTTCGGCGTGGACGCTGAGCCCGGTGGTGGTGGTTGTGGCTTTGATGGTTTCGATGACGACTTCGTGGGAGGTCAGGGGTCGGGCCCGCCAGCTACGGCTGATCGCGGAGAAGAGGCGATGCTCGATCTTGTTCCATTTCGAGGTGCCCGGCGGAAGGTGGCACACGGTGATCGCCAGTCCGGTTTCGGTGGCCAGCGCGGCGAGTTCGGTTTTCCACAACCGTAGCCGGGAGCCGTTGGACCCGCCGGAATCAGCGGTGATCATCAACCTTGTTGCGCTTGGATAAGTGTTGGTGCCCACAGTGTTCCACCATCGGCGGATGGATTCCACGGCGAACTGCCCGGTGTCGGCGTCGGTGCCGACGTTGATCCATCCGGTGTTCGCGGCGATGTCGTACACCCCGTACGGGGCGACCTTGCCCAGGGTTTTGTCCATGAAGTCGTGGACGCTGGTCCGGGTGGGTTCACCCTGGGGTTCCCATTCCTTGCCGCCGATGCTGAAATTCCCGATCAGCTCCTTTTTCTTGGTGTCGACGCTGATGACCGGTTCACCGGCGGCGCTGAACGCGGTGGCCTGATCGTTGAGATAGTTGAACTGGGCGTCGCGGTCGGGGTGTTGGTTGCCCTCGAGGGTCTTGACGTTGGCTTGCAGGCTGTATCCGTTGGCCTTCAACAAGTTTCCCACTGTGGATGCCGACACCGGGTGGCCGTTGGTGGTCAGCGTGGCGGCTAGTTTCGACGTCGATTTCGTTGTCCACCGCAGCATCGACATCGGATCGCCGCGGGTCACCGGATCCACCAGGGCATCCAACGCTTCCCACAGGGTGGGGTCGGTCACCGCCGCGCTGGGCCGGCCGGCGCCGGGGCGCCGGACCCGGCCCGGGATCTGGTCGGGGTAGTCCAATTCGCGGACTCCTTGGGCCACGGTGTCCGGGTGCGCACCGATCGCCCCGGCGACCACTTTGATCCCGCCCCGGCCCAGCGCCTTGGCTTCCGAGCCGAGCAACAACCGCCAGGCCCGCTCATCCAGATGGGGTCTGATCAGCAACAACCGTGACGTGAGGACTTCCACATCGGTGGTGGGTAGGGGCATAGCACAATTCTAGCGAAAAGAACCAGTCAAACCTACGTAATTACCCGGCACGTCCTTAGGTCGAGTCGCGACGGACGCACCTGTTCGCCCTCCCCCGAACGGGTCCGTTCCCGCGCCCCGGAGTGGTCGGCGGAGGAGGCCCATCACTGAACCTGTTCGATAGATGGTGCGGACTTTGACTGTCACCAGTGTGCTATTCATATAGCAGGGGTCCCAATCATGCTCTGCATAGTCTCGTGAGCACTCGAAACACCACAAGGCCATCGTGGAGAAGGGTTCAGCGCATTGAGATGTACTCGATTCGATACGTTTCATAAATGACACATTGTTGCACAAGCGCCACGATGCGGCAGAAAGATCTGAGGTGGTCGCGATGGATCCACGTGTCGAACGGACCAGAGAACATGTTCTGAATTCCGCCCGAATCCTGTTGGACGAGCAGGGCGCGGACAGCGTCACCTTCTCCAGTGTCGGCAAGGCCGCCCGGGTGGCCCGCCAGACCCTCTACCGGCACTGGGCCACGCGGGAGCAGCTCATCGCCGATGTGCTGTTCGCCAGCAGTATCGAAGGGCATCCGCTGCCGGTCGGGACCACGCCGGAGGCCCATCTCCGTGCGTTCCTCGAGGACGCCCGGGACTACGTGAACTCACCGGCCATTGCCAGTGCCGCCGCCCTGCTGATGTCACACGCGACCACCGATCGGGGAAGCGCCGAGACCCTCCGGGCGATGGTCGACGAGCGGATGCGTTCGTTGCGATCGGGGTGGGGACTGCTGTCGGAGGACGACTACGCCTTGATCGTCGGCCCGATCATGCTGCAGATGCTCATGCTCCGCAGACCCGTCACCGACGAATTCATCGCATCCATCGTCGACGAAGCCCTGGCCCGTCGTGAAATGGCCGGCCGTGAAATGGCGAACGTGCCCTCGGCGTGATGAGGGTCCGGGGTGTTCGCAGCCCTCAGCCCGTGGTGACGCGATCGAACGGCAGGTAGGGCTCGAGCCACGGGAAGATGACGAAGAACAGCAGCGCGACGACGGCCAGGAAGAGCACCAGCGACCCGAGCATCTTGACCGCCACGGGCCCCGGCAGGTGCCGCCAGATCCAGGCGTACATCTCTCAGCTCTCGTTCAGTTCGGGCGGCAGGAATCCGGTCGCCTTCCGGTAGCTCTTCACCAGTACCCCGTGGATGATCATCCGCTGGGTGTCGGAGAACTGCGGATGGCAGGTGGTCAGGGTGACCAGCCGCTCGGCACCCGTGGGGACCGTCGTGGACTCCACGTGCGGCACCGGCAGGACCTGGGCGTAGTCGGACGGCACGGTGATCTCCCTTCCGAAGATCCCGGCGTAGGCCCCCGTCTGCGGGGCCACCCCGGCGCAGTGGGCGTGGGCGGTCCTCGACCAGGTCGCCAGATCGCCCTGCATCGGTAGCACGCGGTAGACGAACCAGTCGCTCTGCGTCTCTATCACCACGGCGTCGCAGGCGTTCAGCAGGCCGAGCTCGTTGAACGGCGAACCTTTCGACACCCGGTGTCCGGCCACCGCGAAGTTGCCCTGCTCGCCCGGGTACTGGGTGTCGGTGTAGTGGCCGGGGCCGGTGTAGAGATCGTTGGTCGACGTGCCCTCGATGATCGTGAAGGCGTAGTCCGAGCCGAAGCTGGGCACGTAGATGCGCGCGAAACCCTGGCCGTCGAGGGTCTGGTAGTTCCGCTTGCGGGCGGCCGGGTCGACGACCAGCTTGGCCGGGTCGGCCACCGTCACGACCTCGGTGGTGCGGGCGGCGGCGCTGCTGCTGCCCGCCGCTGCAGAGCTGGCGGCGGTCGGCGTGGGCGCGGCACCGGTGCGATCCCACTGCTGCTCCATCGCCGAGGTGGCCCGCTGCTGCTTCTGGTGCCCGAAGAGGTCCGTCACGTACACCTCGTAGACCACGAACAGCAGCACCACGACGCCGGCCGTGATCAGCGTCTGTCCGACCCCTCGCGCCACGGTCCGCACGCGGTCGCGCGGCGGTCGCGGTGTCAGCCGGACCGGTGCGGAGGCGCCGTCGCTCTGGTGATGTCGCCCGGTTGGCCCCGGCGGTCGGGCGTCGCTCATTTCTTCTCCTGGTGTGCGGCCGTCAGGCGGATGAGTCCCGCGTAGGCCGGCAGCGTCACGTCTTTCACCGGATCGATCTCGAAACCGAGTTGGTAGTGCTGCACGTACGTCTGGAACAGTGCGACGCCCGGCTCGGCGTCGAGCGATCTGGACATCCGGTTCGGGTCGCCGATCGCGGTGATCACGAACGGCGGAGAGTAGGTCCGGCCCTGCAGCAGGAGCGTGTTGCCGATGCATCGCACGGCCGAGGTGGTGACGACCCGCTGATCCATGATCATCATCGCCTCGGCGCCGCCGGCCCACATCGCGTTGACCACCGACTGCACATCCTGCTGGTGGACGACGAGGTCGTCGGGATTGACGCCGGCCGGGTAGTTGCCGTCGGAATCCCTCTGCGCGTCCGAGAGAGACACCCGTAACGCCGGTCCCCTGACGGCGGTCAACCCGGCGGCGGCCGACAGGGCGTCCGCTTCCTGCCGAGCCTTCGCTACCTGGGGCGAGAGGTCGGAGCCGGCCAGCGCATCGATGTCCTGCTGGAGTCCGGCGGCCCGCGACTGCGCCGTCACCACCCGCTTGCCGGCCCCCTGGACCAGGGCCGAAAGATCGATCGAGCGGTTCCGGATGTCCTGCCCGTGGGAGTAGGACCGCGCCGTCCCCAGCAACACCCCGGCCACCAGGGCGATGACCACCGACGCCGCCCGCCAGATCTGCCGGCGACGGTCCGACGTAGATTTCGTGCGGATCAGCGCCCGCCCCGGGTCGTCCGTCACGCCCACACCCCTCCCTGCCTGTGCTTCGGTCGTTCCGTGTGGTGCCGGCGGAACGGCGCTGACAACGTACGCTAGGCGCAGGGATGTACGGTCCCGGTGACCCGATGTTGCAGGCCTGCCCACCAGCGGCAACACCGTGACAACCACAGCACACCAAGAGCAGCGAGGAATGACGTGCCCAAGTCCAAGGTCCGCAAGAAGGTCGCGGTGACCGCGGCCAGTTCGTCGGCGCAGGCGAACTCGAACTCCTACACCACCACCAGGGTGAAGGTGGCCGGCCCGTCCGGGCCCGTCTACATCGGCATCATGCTCGGGCTGATGGTGCTCGGTCTGCTCTGGCTGGTCGTCTTCTACCTCTGGGGTTCCCAGATCGGCTTCATGAACTCGATCGGCAACTGGAACTTCGGAGTCGGGTTCGCCCTGATGATCGCGGGCCTGCTGATGACCATGAAGTGGCGCTGACCTGGGTGGATGCCCCACCGGTCGGTTGCGTTCCGTTCACCGGAGCGCAACCTGCCACACCCCTGACGGCCATCGAACAACACGCTTGTGATTCATCCCCACTGTGGACAACTCGTGTGGACAACCTCGTGTGGACAACCCCGTGTGGACAGACGCGACATGACGGATGACCTGCGGCGGACCTGGGGTGTGCGGCCACTGGTCCCCGCTGTGGCCGGACTGCTCTGCGCGGCCTTCGCGATCTGGGTGGTCATCGCCGGTTCGCCGGAGGACCGGCTCGTCGCCGGTGCGGGCGTCTGCCTGACCGCCATCTCCGCGGCCCTCCTGCTGACCATGCGGCAGCGCCTGACGGCCGGTCCCGATGGGCTCACCGTGCGCGGACCAGCGGGCGCCAGAGCCATTGCGTGGCATCAGATCGCGGCGATCTCGGCGCCCAGTCGACGACGCCGGGGGTTGGCGTCCACCTCGCTCGAACTGGACCTGGACGACGACGGACTGCTGGTGCTCGGCAAGACCGAGCTGGGAACCGATCCGGTGGACGTCGCCGCCCAACTACGTCAGTGGTGGCGACCGGGCCAGGCCTGACGCTCTGCCTGCAGCCGGCCGCGGGAAGGGGGTCGGCCCTCAACCCCCGCTGCAGCCGAGGAAGTCGGTCTGGGTCAATTCGGTGCACCGGACGGCGATCTGGGTGTCCCGCAGCAGGATCACCACGACGATCAGCACGAGCAGACCGACCGCCGCGCCGATCTGCACCCTCCGGCGGATGGCCTGCGCCGGGTAGACCATCGCCGCCGTGATGGCGGCGCCGACGACCAGACCGCCGAGGTGACCCTGCCAGGAGATCCCGGACAGCTGGAAGCTCAGGTACAGGTTGATCGCCAACACGAACAGCAGTTGTTTCATGTCGTACCGGAACCGCTTGAAGACCACCACCAGCCCGCCCATCAGGCCGAAGATCGCACCGGAGGCACCGATGGTGGGCGTCAGCTCGCCGGCGAACAGCATGACGGCGGCCGACCCGCCGAGCAGCGCCAGGAGGTAGACGACCAGGAATCTGGCGCGGCCCAGGATGCGTTCCATCGGCAGGCCGAGAAAGTAGAGCGAGAGCATGTTGAGGGCGATGTGCACCACCGAGGCGTGCAGGAACCCGCCGGTCAGCAGGCGCCAGAACTGGCCGGAGGCCACCAGGGTCGGCGCCAGCAGACCGTCGCGATAGACCGCCGAGGGGGTCAGATCGGTGCCGGACCTCGCCTGGACTGCGGTGATCAGGAAGACCAGGACGTTGATCCCGATCAGCGTGAAGGTCACGATCGGCTGCTGACCGATGCGCGCGCCGGTGACGCCGAGCGGCGCCCGCTGAGCAGCCCGGCCCTCGGCGACGCAGGCCCGGCACTGGAAGCCGACACTGGCCTGCGTCAGGCATTCCGGGCAGGCCGGGCGCCCGCAGCGCGTGCAGTGCAGGGCCGTCTGGCGGTCGCGGTGGAATGCACACGCCTCGACCACCGCCGGCGGGCCGTACTGGATCGGCTGGCCGTACTGGATCGGCTGGCCGTACTGGATCGGCTGGCCGTACTGGACCGGCGGGCCGGGGTGCGGGTACCCGTACTGACCCGGATAGGGGGATCCCGCCGGAGGTTCCTGTCCGGCCGGCGGCGGCGGGGTCGTCATGAGCTCATCGATTCGCCTGTCGCCGCTGACCGGTCGGTCAGGCCTCTTCCTTGCCCTCGACGGTGATCGAGTTGATCACGACGTCGTCCGACGGGCGGTCGAAACGGTCGGTGGCGGTGCCACCGATGGCATCGACGATGGCGCGGGATTCGGCGTCGGCGACCTCGCCGAAGATGGTGTGCTTGTTGTTCAGGTGCGGCGTCTTGCCCAGGGTGATGAAGAACTGCGAGCCGTTGGTGCCCGGACCGGCGTTGGCCATGGCCAGCAGGTAGGGCTTGTTGAATCCGAGGCCCGAGTGGAACTCGTCGCCGAAGGTGTAGCCGGGGCCGCCGCGGCCGGTGCCGGTCGGGTCCCCGCCCTGGATCATGAAGCCCTCGATGACCCGGTGGAAGACTGCCGAATCGTAGAAGGGCCCACTGTCGGTGCCGGCGGCATTCTTGCCGCTGTACTTGCCGGTGCCATCGGCCAGACCGACGAAGTTGGCCACGGTCTTGGGGGCGGCGTCCGGCAGCAGCTGGATGCGAATGTCACCACGGTTGGTATGCAGGGTTGCGTAGAGGTTACTCACCCCTCCATCCTGCCACGGACGCCCGACACCGCTGCTCACCACAACTCAGCCCTGGACGCTGCTGCAGTAGTCCGGAGCCGCCCCGGTCTCCAATCGGAGCCCGTAGATCGCGCAGACGGCCATCACCCTGGCCTTGATCGACGGGCTCTCCTCCTCTTCCACCACGACTGCGATGTTGCCCTTGGACACCGCGTAGACCGATCTCCCGGTGGAATCCTGCGTCATCTGACCGGGTGTCGACATCGAGCCGCCGACCCAACCCGACGGTTGGGTGGCCGGCTGGGAGCCGCCCACCGGTACGTGCTGGTCGACCGCGGCGGCGGCAGCCTCCGGATTTCCGGCCAGGACGACCCGGACGCTGCCGATCAGGCCGCCGTCGGAGCGGTAGAACACGCACGTCGGATGCGGGGTCACGGCGATCAGCCGGGTCGGGCCGTGGTGCTGACCGGTGATGACGGAGACGACGTCCGCGCTCAGGTAGGGGCATTCGCCGGGCGCTGCCGCCGGTTCCGAGGTCGCCTTCGGGGGGCCGACGCTGACCGTGATCGTCGGCCCGGGCCTCGTCCGCGTGACGGTGGTCCTGACGGTGCTGCCCGGGGCAGGGGCTCGACTGGGGGTGGGGGCCGGGGTGGACGCCCTGCTCACCGGTGCGGGGATGCTGCTGCTGGGTGCGGGGGCCTGGCTGGTGACCGGAGGCGCCGCCGTGACCAGGGGTGCCGCCGTGACCAAGGCGGAGCCCGAGGTGCACCCGGTCAGCAGCAACCCGAGCAGGGCGGCGAGGGCGGCCGCCACACGAGATCCCGTGACTGCACGGCCCACTGCACACCCCGTCCCGACCGACCTGCTGATACATCGGGACGTTAGTCCGGACCCCATGAACTCGTGGTGTGGAGGGTCCGGGGCTGAGGTCACCCTCACCAGCGGTAGACGGCCGGTAGGATCGCCTCAGGATCGACCGTCCGGCCGGCACCTGCCGTGGCGGGTGAGGCGTAGTGGGTGAGGACAGTCTTGGTGAGGGAGCTCCCCGTGGTGGTGACGCAGCGCCGGAACACCTCGCAGCGCGCCGTCATCACCTCGGTGCTGGCCGGTACCGACGAATTCCTCTCCGCCCAGGATCTGCATGCCGCGCTGCGGGCGTCCGGGTCCACCGTCGGGCTGGCCACGGTCTACCGCGCGCTGCAGGAGATGGCCGGGACGGGTGACCTGGACGCGGTGCGCAACGAGACCGGCGAGGTCCTCTACCGCCAGTGTGCGCAGCCCGCGCACCACCACCACCTGGTCTGCCGGTCGTGCGGCCTGACCCAGGAGGTCGCCGCACCCGGAGTCGAAAAATGGGCGCGCGCGGTCGCCGAGCAGTACGGGTACGTCGAACTCGATCACCAGGTCGAGCTCTTCGGTCTCTGCGCCTCCTGTGCCGCCAAGCGCTGACCCCCTTTGGCATGGATCAACTTCCCGGGCGTGGATCAACTTCTCACGCATGGATGAAGGTTGACGTTTTGGGGCCGGTGGGACAGGAGTCATCACTTTCATCCATGCAGACCCGGCCGGTCCCGCAGACCCGGCCGGTCCCGCAGACCCGGCCGGTCCCGCAGACCCGGCCAGGCACGCAGACCCGGCCGGCCGCATCGCCGTAAGCACCCGGTAAGGAATTCTGATCGCCACCAGCGGCCGCGGCGAATCACACTGAGATGCGCTCCGCCCCAGCGGGTCGACGTGAAACTCACGTGGAGCAGCCCAAGAGCTGGACAGGAGCCTTCCCATGCCGGTGTTGATCGCGATCGGCCTTCTTGCCGGTCTGATCGCGGGGGTCTCGCCCTGCGTCCTGCCCGTGCTGCCGGTCATCTTCTTCGCGGGAGGGACCGGCCAGGCGTCGACCACCTCCAGCAGATCGGAACGGCTGCGCCGGCCGGCGGCGATCATCCTGGGACTCGTCATCAGCTTCTCGGTGTTCACCCTGCTCGGATCGACGCTGTTGTCGTTCATCGGCCTTCCGCAGGATTTCCTGCGCTGGGCGGGCCTTGTCGTCCTCGTCCTGGTCGGGGCCGGCTTGCTGTTCCCGCCCCTGGAGCGGTTGCTGCAGCGCCCTTTCCAGCGGCTGCCGCAGGTGTTCGGGCGGGGCGGTTCCCTTGACGGTCGTGGACGTCCCGGCGGCAACGGCTTCGTCCTGGGCCTCGGGGTCGGCACGCTCTACGTCCCGTGCGCAGGACCGGTGCTGGCCGCGATCAGCATTGCGGGTACGGGCGGACACGTCACCGGAGGGGTCGCCGTCCTGACGGTGGCATTCGCAGTGGGCGTGGCCGTCCCGCTCTTCGCCTTCGCCATGGCCGGGGGCGGAATCTCGCGCCGCCTCTCGGCATACCGACGGCGCAGCAAAGCCTTTCGGATCGGCGGGGGCACGGTGATGGTTCTGCTCGCCCTCGCGCTGACCTTCAACCTGACGGACGGTCTCCAACGGGCGGTGCCGGGGTACACCCAGGCCCTCCAGGCCCGGGTCGAGGACGGCCCGGCCGCACGAGCCGCACTCGCGGGCCTGAACCAGCAGGCGCCGAGCCCAACAGAGGTAAAAAACCCCACACCGGCAGCACCAACACCGGCACCACCCGCAGAGGTGGCGCAGGTCGCGACCGGCCCCGTCACGACCTGCGTCTCGCACGCCCGCACGCTGGCGAACTGCGGGACAGCGCCGGCCATCATCGGAATCCAATCGTGGCTCAACACTCCGCAGGATCAACCGATCGCCCTGTCGCGCCTGCTCGGGAAGGTCGTGCTGGTGAACTTCTGGACCTTCTCCTGCATCAACTGCCAGCGGACCCTGCCCTACCTCAAGGCCTGGTACCGCGCCTACCACTCCAGCGGTCTGGAGATCATCGCGGTCCACACGCCGGAGTTCTCCTACGAACACGACCTCGGCAACGTGCAGGACGCCGTCCGGAGTGACGGGATCACCTACCCGGTGGCACTGGACAACACCAGTGCGACCTGGCGCAACTACAACAACGCCTACTGGCCGGCCCAGTATCTCCTCGACGCCCAGGGGACCGTCCGGCACGTGGTGGACGGTGAGGGTGGCTACACCGACAGCGAGCGGTTGATCCGCCAGTTGCTCAGGGCGGCGAACCCCGCCGTGGCGCTCCCAGCACCCATCGACCCGGCGGTCCCCGTCGGGTGAGCCCGGCCGTCGGGTGGGCCCGGCCGGCGGTCGGGACTGCGCCCCATAGACTGCAACCGATGATCCCCGCCGAGCCTGCCTCTCTTCTCGCAGCGGTGGTGCTGTCCATGCGACTTCGCCATGGTGCAGCCGGCCCCCTCTGCTCGTCGACGAAGGAGACCAGATGACCGAGGCGTTCATGCCGTTGATGCGTGAGGGACTGGATCCGGTCGCCGGTCTGGCCCTGCGCCAGCGGGACGAACCGGTGAGCAGACTCGAGTTCCCGTTCGGGATCTCGGCCTGGCTGGTGACCGGTTACGACGACGTCCGCGCCGTGATCGGCGACACCAGGGCCTTCAGCAACGACTACAGCAACGTGGTGGCCAGCACCGGTGGCCAGGCGACCGCCGAGCAGGATCCGGGCGGGCTCGGCTTCAGCGACCCGCCCAAGCACACCCGGCTCCGCAAGGCCCTGACGCCGGAGTTCACCGTGCGCCGGTTGTCCAGGCTCCTCCCGCGGATCGCCGAGATCGTGGAGCAGCAGTTGGACGTGATGGCCGCGACCGGATCACCCGTCGACCTGGTCGAGACCTTCGCGATGCCCATCCCGTCCCTGGTGATCTGCGAGCTGCTGGACGTGCCCTACCCGGATCGTGCGGACTTCCAGCGGCTCAGCGGGTCGCGGTTCGACATCTTCGGTGGGGCCGGTACGGGCCTGGACGCGATCACCGAGTCGCTGGAGTACATGAGCGAGCTCGTGGCCGCCCAGCGCTCGCACCCCGGCGACGGCCTCCTCGGCATGTTGATCCGCGAACACGGCGACGAGATCACCGACCAGGAACTCGCGGGCCTCGCCGACGGGCTGTTGATCGGTGGCCACGAGACGACGGCCAGCATGCTGGCCCTCGGCGCCATCCTGCTGCTGCAGAGCCCGGAGACGGTCGAGCAGATCCGCACCGACGACCAGGCCATCGCTCCGGCCGTCGAGGAGATGCTGCGGTACCTGACGGTGGTGCAACTGGCCTTTCCCCGTTTCGCGAAGCAGGACATGGAGCTCGGGGGCCATCAGATCAAGGGCGGCGAGATGGTGCTGTGCTCTCTGTCCGGCGCGAACCGGGACCCGGCTCTCGGTGATTACATGCAGTCATTCGACCCGGCGCACATGTCGCCGCACCTGGCATTCGGGTACGGGGTGCACCGATGCGTGGGAGCAGAACTGGCCAGGATGGAACTGCGAATCGCCTATCCGGCGTTGTTCCGCCGGTTCCCCCAGCTCCGGCTGGGTATTCCGTCGGACGAAATCACCTTCCACGACTACTCGCTCGTGCACGGCGTCCAGAACCTCCCGGTGGCCTGGTAGGCCCGACTGCGCACGTTGGAGGCTCGTTCCGTTTACTGAGAGCAATCTTTAGGTCCGAACGGGTGAACATGCGGATTCCGTTGCAATCCCGCAATCCGTCGCCGAGTCTGTGGCGAATCGCCTACATGTGGACCAGCGGAGCACAGAATGCAGCCCGGCAATCCCGGGTTGCCGACCTAGACCCGCCCCTGCAAGTCCTGCTGTCGCCAGCCGGATAGCTCCAGTCGGCGCAAGGACCCTCGATCCACTCTCGTAGCTCCCTTCGGCAACCCCAGAAGGAGACACATCGGTGATTGACCGACTGCGCACGACGCAGTATCCGCGAATTCGGTGACACGAAAATCCCAGTTGGGAAGTCGTGAACGCAGTGTTGTTGCGGAAATGCATCCACCCGAGAACCAGTGAAAGGAACGACCGATGGGAGATCCACAGCTCTTCGACGGAAAGCCGGTGTTGCAGTTCGCCACCGAGACGAACCGCCGGAGCTTCCTGAAGTACGCAGGATTGGTAGGTGTCGGTGCGAGTTTGGTGGCAGGCGGCGTCTTCAGTGCTCCGTACGCAGCAGCCAATGTCGCGGCCGTCGCCAAAGGTGACCTCGACATCCTGAACTACGCGTTGACGCTCGAATACCTCGAGGCCGACTTCTACGCGACCGGTGTGGCCAAGGGATTCCTGACCGGTCGTACCCTCGACCTGATCGCCCCGATCGCCGATCACGAGAAGGCGCACGTCACCGCGCTGACCTCCACGATCAAGTCGCTGGGCAGCACGCCGGTCACCAAGCCGAAGATCACGTACCCGGCCGGCACGTTCGCCAGCATGAGCTCCTTCCTCGGCACCGCCCACGTCTTCGAGGAGCTGGGTGTCACGGCCTACCACGGCCAGGTCCCGTTGATCCAGAGCGGCGACATCCTCGGTGCGGCAGCCTCCATCGCCGGTGTCGAGTCCCGCCACGCAGCAATCATCGCCAGCCTCATTGGCGGGGACCCGTTCCCGCACCACATCGAGGAACACGTCACCATGGCCACGGTGCTCGCCGCCGTCAAGCCGCTACTCAGCTGACCCAGAGGAGGAAGAAAACATGTCAAGAAGTGAATTCGTTCGCGGGGAAATGGCGTCCGTCCCGGCCCCACTCGCACTTGCGGCCCTCAACAACCGTTGGGCTCTGGCGTCGGCGGCAGATTTCGCCAGCGACATCGATGTCCTGAACTACGCACTCACCCTCGAGTACCTGGAGTCGGCGTTCTACACGCAGGGCCAGGCAGCGAACCTGCTGTCCGGCACCGAGAAGGCGTACCTGGACAAGATTGCCGCTGACGAGGCCTACCACGTCACCGCCATCACGGCCACCATCAAGCAGCTCGGTGGCACGCCGGTCGCGGCTCCCGGGGTCAACTTCGGTGCGGCGTTCGCCAGCCGGACCAGCTACCTGACGACCAGCCACACCTTCGAGAACGTCGGCGTCGGTGCCTATCTCGGCGCCGCCGGCTACATCAAGGACAAGGCTGTCCTGCAGGCTGCTGCCGGAATCTTCGGTGTCGAGGCACGGCATGCCGCCGTCGTCGGCAACCTGCTCGGGCTCAAGCCCGAGGGTGGCGTCTACATGGGTGCGTTCGAGACCGGTATCGCCAAGGCGACCGTTCTTGCCGGTGTGGCTCCGTTCATCGTCCAGATGACCCCCGGAAACACCCCGACCGGCGCCGCCAACACCGGTGGTGGCTCGGCCTCCAAGGACGACAACTCCGGGCTGTTCGCACTGGGCGGGGCTGCCCTCCTGGGTGCCGCCGGTGCGGCCGTCTACGCGGCCAAGCACCGCGCACCGGAGTCGGCCGAGTAGGTCCTGTCGCTCTGGTTGTGGCTCCACCGCATCACACGTCGCTCCGCGGCGGGGGATCAAATCTCCCGCCGCGGAGCGGTTTCGTTTCCCCGTCGACCTCAACCCTGGAGGAAGGCGAAGATCCCTTGGGCGAGCGCCTGCGCGTACCACTGCTGGCCATCGGTCGAGGACATGATCGCCGCCTCCGTCGCGTTGCGCATGTTCCCGCACTCGATCAGGATCTTCGGTCTGGTCGAGCGGTTGAGCCCGGTCAGGTCGTCACGCTTCCAGAGTCCGCCGCTGCCAAGGGTGTTCGACGCCGGGAAGCCTGCGGCGACGGCCGCCGTCGCCAGGCACGACGCCAGTCGTAGGGAAGCCGCCGCCATCGCGGCGCCCGCCGGAGGCCTGGTCGCCGTCAGTACGTAGAATCCTCTGACCTCCGGCGGAGCACCGTCACCGTGGATCGATACGGCCGCGTCGGCACCGGCATCGTTCTCGATGGCCGCCCGCTTGTCCGTGCACGGCCCGACCCCGGTGTCGCTGGACCTGGTCATCACCACGGTGATGCCCTTCGCCTCCAGCAGCGGCCTGAGGTAGGTGGCCACGTTCCAGGTGAACTCGTGCTCCGGATAACCGGCGTCGGTCTGGGTTCCGGTGGTGTTGCAGACGTTTCGCTGTCCGTAGCCGCCGTCGACCAGCTGGTTGATGATCTCCGGGTGCTGGCCGTTGGCGCCGTTGTGGCCCGGGTCGATGGTGACGACCTTGCCGGCCAGGCCGCGGCCCGAGACCGGCCTGGTGCTGGACCGGGCGGACGTGCTCGACGAGGACGAACTGCTGGACGTCACGGGAGTGGTCGATGCAGCGACTCTGGTGGGCGGCTGCGTGGTGGGAGTCGACGTGGCGGATGTCGACGTGTGTGCAGGAGTGGTGGTACCCGGGGCGGTGCCCGGATGGGTGCCGTGCGTCGTACTCGTGGTGGGCCTGCTGGTCACCGGGGTCAACGGAATGCGGCTGCCGGCCATCGACGAGGTGGCCGACGAAGTCCTCGCAGCGCTCGTCCCGACCGGTTCCAGACCCGGAACGGTGACCCGGGCACTCGTTCCGCCGGTGGCCAGGGATGTTCGCCCCGCCCCGGTCGTCGTCGCCGACGAGGTCGGCGTGCCGGTGGCCTGGCCGGTGGTCTTGCCGCAGGCGGCCAGCAACAGCACCGCCATACCCTGACCGGCAGCGATCAGGGCCGTTCGTCGATTGAGAGGGGGAGCCATCTGCTCACCCTGACATCAGAAGTGCCCATCTCCTAACAGGCACGACGGCTCGAGCGGATGTCCCGATATTCCGGTTTGTCGCCTGTTTGATCGGGATAAGCGCTGTGTCTCGTTCTAATAACAGTCAGAAACGCACCCATCCAACCCGCAAACGCCCCCGAACCAGAGATGTCAGCCGAGAGAATCTCCCGGCCGGCCAGGAACGAAGTTCCGCGGTGGTTGATCCGGCGAGACCGGGTGAATGCGAGCAGTACAGATGTTGGTATCTCCATGCCCGAAACCCGGCCTCGCGGCCAAACGTCCCGACCAACCCAGATGGACATCCGTCCACCATCCGAAGTCGAAGGAGCATTTCCAATGATCATCAAGCGCCTCGCGGTCCTCACCGCAGCCGGCGGGCTGGCCCTGGCCCTGGTGGCCTGCGGGTCCAGCAGCACGGCAGCCACGGCCAGCTCGTCCGCCTCCTCTGCCATGGCCTCCAGCGCCATGAGCTCGAGCCCGATGACCTCCGGAGCCATGACGTCCGGTGCGATGACCTCCGGTGGCGCCACCGGTGCCTCCGCACTGGTCGGCAGCGGCTGCGCCGCCTACGCCAAGGCCGTTCCGTCGGGTGCCGGATCCGTCGGTGGCATGGCCGCCGACCCGGTGGCCACCGCCGCCAGCAACAACCCGCTGCTCAAGACCCTGGTCGCCGCCGTCTCCGGCAAGGTGAACCCGAAGGTCAACCTGGTCAACACGCTGAACAGCGGCGATTTCACCGTCTTCGCCCCGGTCGACACCGCGTTCGCCAAGGTCCCGGCGAGCATGATGACCACGATCTCCGGCGACTCTGCTCTGCTCACCAAGATCCTGACGTACCACGTGATCCCGGGCCAGCTGAACGCCAGCCAGGTCATCGGCAGCCACAAGACCGTCGAGGGTGAGTCCGTCACGGTCACCGGTTCCGGCGACAGCATCAAGATCAACGGCACCAGCGCGGTCATCTGCGGTAACGTCAAGACCAAGAACGCCACGGTCTACCTGATCGACACCGTCCTGACCCCGCCGTCGCTGGCCTCGGCCGCAGCGGGCGCCATGACCTCCGGCGCGATGACGTCCGGCGCGATGACGTCCGGTGCCATGACCTCCGGCGCGATGACCTCGGGCGCCACCATGACCGGTGCCTCCGCCCTGGTCGGCAGCGGTTGCGCCGCCTACGCCAAGGCCGTCCCGGCCGGCGCCGGATCCGTCGGTGGCATGGCCGCCGACCCGGTCGCCACCGCCGCCAGCAACAACCCGCTGCTGACCACCCTGGTCGCGGCCGTCTCCGGCAAGGTGAACGCCAAGGTCAACCTGGTCAACACCCTCAACTCCGGTGAGTTCACCGTCTTCGCACCGGTCGATTCGGCCTTCAAGAAGATCGACTCGAAGACCATGACCACCCTCACCACCGACAGCGCGCTGCTCACCAAGATCCTGACCTACCACGTGATCGCGGGTCAGCTCGATGCCAGCAAGATCGACGGCACCCACAAGACCGTCGAAGGCGGATCGGTCACCGTCACCGGTACCGGCAACAACATCAAGATCAACGGCACGTCCACCGTCATCTGCGGCAACGTCAAGACCAAGAACGCCACGGTCTACCTGATCGACACCGTCCTGACCCCCCCGGCCATGTGATCCGGTCCCACCGCATTGCACCACCCTGCACACGTAGCACCTGAATCAACCCGAAGGGCCCCGGCGGATCTCCTCCCGCCGGGGCCCTTCGGCCGTTCCGGGCCCCGACGCGCACGGCTGACGGCCAGTGGCCCTATGGTCGTCCGGATGGAGCCCGCACCGGTGCACGGCGTCCCCGGAGCCCTGCTGCTCGCTCCGGGCGCCGGAGCGACCCGGGACCACCACACCCTCGTTGCCGTGCAGGACGAGGTTGCGCCCCTTCCGTGCCTGCGAATGGATTTTCCGTATCGGCTCGCCGCAAAGCTCGGCCTTTCGCCCGGCCGACTGGTGCTGGGCGGACGCTCCTACGGGGGCCGGATGTGCTCGATGGCAGTAGCGCAGGGGCTCCCGGCGGCCGGCCTGGTGCTGTTGAGCTATCCGCTGCATCCACCGGGAAAGCCCGAGAGGCTGCGGGTGGACCACTTCCCGCGCATCGATGTGCCCGTGCTCTTCGTTTCAGGGGACAGGGACCCGTTCGGGTCGCCGGCCGAGTTCGCGGAACAGATCCAGCGGATCCCCGGCCCGGTCACCCAGGTCTGGGTTCCGGGAGCTCACGACCCGCGCGGCGCGGATGCCCTCGTCGCCGCGGCGGTGCGGAGCTGGCTGGTGTCCCTGGGTGTCGACGACGAGAGGTGACAGAGGTGGCCGAACACACCGACGTTGCAGCGCTCGACATCCTGCGCGACTCCTTCGAGCGCATCGAACGATGGATCAGCCACGCGTCGTCGACCCGGGCCGACCGCCGCCGATGACGACCCGGCGAGCGCGCAGCGGCTGCCGGCAATCGAAGGTCACCCGCCGCCTGGCCGCCGGCCCTACCGATTCACCAGGACGTTCCCGCCGTGCGCCCATCCGGACGTAGTAGCTGACCAGGGCCTTGCTGCTGGGATAGCCGATCACCGCGGCCCCCAGGGCATGCCACTGCGGGAACTCCTGCCGGATGAGCCGGCCGGCGAAGTCGTGCCCGTCCCGGCGCGACACCAGCGTGGTCAGCACGATGGTGGGACGGCCGATGCCGCGGTGCCGGCGCTCCCGCTTCAGGGTCAGCCACTCCGGATTCAGCAGGGCGAACTCGATCAGCCCCAGCAGCTCGATCACCGGTGCTGCGCACAGCAGGGCCACCAGCGCCCAACCGGCCCCGTCGTGGCCCTGGGCGAACAGACCGAGCGACGCCCCCGCGGCCAGGGCGAGCCAGAGCCCGAGCGACAGGGCGGCAAGGGCCCGGCAGCCGGGCTGCCGACGGGCGGGTGTCCCGTCGCAGAACGACAACGAGGCGTCGGGGGTGTGACGGATGTGCCCGGCCGTGGCACCGACGATCGCCAGGTGCAGCGGCCAGAGCCACGGCACCACGAGATGCCCGACCAGAGGCACGTTGCCGAGCAGGGTCATTCGCCGGGTGCGGAGCATCGCTACCCGCGCTGCCTCCCGGATGGTGGTGACCTGGGCCGGGCCCGTACCCACCTCGGCCGGGCCCAGGTACACGGGAGGGAGGGAATTGGATTTCCGGCCGATATCGTTCGCGGTCGAAATTACCGACGATAGAAGGAGCGTCATACCGCTAATTTTCTACCTGACACCCGAGCAATCGCTGGTCCGAGCGGATAGTCAACGCCATTCAGGTGAAATACCACCAACTGCCGACCCGCACCCCGACAATAAAGGCAATTCAGACATATCCGTTGGCAGCCGGTCGATGTCGTCCTGGGCCGGTCGAGAACAATCGGTTGTTCTGTCCCCCGATTGCCCGTCCTGGTATCGAGTCGGTGACCGTGGAGGTGTGCCTGTCGGGTCGAGCTGGGACGATCGACCCGATGAAACCTGATCGGGGCGCCGCCGAATCGGTCGTGCGCCAATTGTGGAATCGCATCTCGTCGAGTCTGGGGGGGCCTTGGGGCACCGCCCGACGAGCGTTCGGGTCCGGTCCGCCGGGAGAATGGCTACCATCAGGTGGGGCGGGACTGTCGGGACCCTCCTCAAGCGACCGAAAACTCAGTGGCTGACCGGCCACGATCGGATAGACCCGAGAGGACGCGTCCCGTAGTGGTAGCCGCCGACACGCCCACCCGGTCCAGGGACCGCCTGCGTCCTTCCAACTCCGCCCTGGTCATCGGTGCGGTCGTGCTCGCCGTCACGGCTCTGCCGATCGTGTTCCCCTGGATCACCTCCGGCCGTATCGTCTCCGACCTCGGACAGCTGGCGGCAGCGGTCATCGCCTGGCTCGCGTGCCGACGGACCGCACGATCGACGAGCGGCCGGATGCGCCGGAGCTGGCGGGCGATCAGCGTGGGTTGCGCCGGATGGGCCGTCGGTGAACTCCTGTGGACGGTGCTCGACGTCGGCTACGACGGCCAGGTGCCCTACCCCTCCCTCGCGGACGTCGGTTTCCTGGTCTTCCCGATCGGGGCGATCGCCTGCCTCCTGCTGTTCCCGCCGGCCGGCGGGAAGATCGACCGGGTCCGGTCGGTGCTGGACGGGTCTGCGCTGCTGGCCGCCCTGATCGCGATCTACTGGGCCACCGCGTCACCGTTCGCGAACGACGGCCGGGCCCCCGTCACCGGGTTGCTGGCCATCGTGACGATCGCCTACCCGACGGGCGACCTGCTGATCATCGGCCTCGCCTTCTACATCGTGTCGCAGCCCACCAGGCATCGACTCGCCCTCGTCCTGCTGGCCGGGGGCGTCTCGGTGATGGCCCTGGCCGACGCCGGCTTCGCCGCCCTGGAGTCCACGGACTACCAGGCCCGGCTGCCGGACATCGGCTGGGCGGCCGCCTTCCTCTTCCTGGGCTGCGCGGCCACCATCGGAGGGCGGCTGCTGGCCGTCGACCGGGCCACCGGGAACAGCCCGCCGCCGAGCCAGCCCCCCGGCGCGAGCATGCTGCCCTACCTGCCGCTGGCCATCGCGGTGGCCACCGTCGGGTTCCGCGCGATCACCGGCCGGGGCGCCGGGGTGGTGGAGACGGCCGCGCTGACGGTCGCCGTCAGCGCAGTGCTGCTCCGCCAGTACCTGACCGTCCGGGACAACCGCCAACTGCTCGGGGTGGTCGCCTCCCGCGAGGCCCAACTCGTCCGGCAGGCGTTCCAGGACCAGTTGACCGGGCTGCACAACCGGGCCCTGTTCACCGACCGGGTGGCGCACGCCCTTGATCTGCATCGGCGCGACCTACGGCCGGTCGGCCTGCTGTTCTGCGATCTGGACGACTTCAAGGCCGTCAACGACACGTACGGGCACGCCGCGGGTGACGAGGTGTTGATCCGGGTCGCCGAACGGCTCCGCGGAGCGCTTCGCGACGGAGACACCATCGCGCGTTTCGGCGGCGACGAGTTCGCGGTCCTGCTGGAGGACGGGAGCGAGCCGACCACGGTGGCGACCAGGATCATCGACGCGTTGCGGGCACCCTTCACGGTCAACGAGATCGTCATCCACGTGGGCATCAGCGTCGGGGTGACCGACCTGGACGGACAACAGACGATCCCGACGCTGGACGAGCTGCTGGCACATGCCGACGTGGCGATGTACTCGGCGAAGCGATCCGGCAAGGGCCGGCTGGCCCTGTGGGAATCCACCATGGTGCTGCCCGCGGCCGTCGATCTTCGGCTCCGGGAGCCACTGCGGACCGCTCTGCGGACGGGCGGGATCGTCGCGGTGTACCAACCGATCATCAACCTGGAGGACGGGCGGATGACGGCCGTCGAGACCCTGGCCCGGTGGATGCACGACGGCCTGCAGGTGTCGCCGGTGGAGTTCGTCCCACTCGCCGGGCGTGCGGGACTGATGACCGAGCTGACCGATCACATGCTCAACGAGGCCTGCCGGCAGATGGCGACCTGGACCAGGAATCTGGGCGACCACGGTCTCCGGACGGGCGTGAACATCCCACCGCAGCTGATCGTCGACCAGCAGTTCCCGGATCGGGTGGCCTCGATCCTGGCCCGCTACGACGTCCCGCCGGAGCAGCTGGTCCTCGAGATCACCGAGGACGCCCTGCTCGGCGACCTGGCGACCGCGCGGACGGTGACCAGCCGGCTGCGCGAGCTGGGCGCGTCCCTCTCTCTCGACGACTTCGGCACCGGTTACTCCTCGCTCCTGCACCTGCGGCAGATTCCGCTGGACGCACTGAAGATCGACATCAGCTTCATCGACGACATCGACCGGGACGCCGATGCGGAACGGTTTCTGCGCGCCTTCCTTTCCCTCGGACGCGATCTCGGCCTGACGGTCACCGCCGAGGGTGTGGAGCGGGAGGGTCAGGTGACCGCGCTGCGCCGCCTCGGATGCCCGACCGCGCAGGGGTTCCTGTTCGCCAGGCCGGGCACGGCTGCCGAGCTCGAATCCGGTCTGCTGGCCCCCGGGGCACACTGGACGCCAGCGGCCACACCGGCTGCTCGTGGCCGCCGCAGCACCCCGGGAAGGGTCGGATGACCGAGCAGGACACCCCGTTCGACTACACGAACCTCACCGGACGGCCGTCCGGGCCGGTGGTCAGGTTGCTGTCCAGGGTCGTGCCGGGGGTTCGTCAGGTCCAGGATCAGGTGGCGCCGTACGCCGGGCACTGGCGTGCGTCCAACCTCAGCGCCCTGGAGCAGAGCGGCCCGCTGTGGTGTGCGCTGGGTGATTCCATGACGCTCGGCATCGGCGCGTCGGCGTTCGACCGCGGCTGGGTGGGTCAGCTCGCCGAACAGGGCTCGGTGCCCCGTCGGCTGATCAACCTGTCGGCCAGCGGGGCGAGGGTCGCCGACATCCTGGACCGTCAGCTCCCGGCGCTGGAGGCGTTGGGCATCGAGCCGGCCCTGGTCACCGTGCTGATCGGGTCGAACGACCTGATCAGCCCGCGTTACCGCAAGGTCTTCCCGGAGCTGTTCGGACAGATGCTCAGGCGCCTGCCGGTCGCTTCCGTGGTGGCCAGCCAGCCGAACCCCTCCCGGGCGGCGTTGGAGGCGAACGCGACCCTGGACCGGATCGCGGCCGAACGTGGTCTGGTCATCGCCGATCTGCGCGATCCGCGGACGACGAGCTGGAAGGGCAGACTGGCCCCCGATCACTTCCATCCCAACGACCTCGGCTACGCGGGCATCGCCGAGGTCTTCGCCGGCGCGATCGGTGACCGCCCGGCGGCCTGATCGTGGGGTGCGAACGTTCAGATGCGCACCTTGGCCGCGTCGATGACGGCGGCCTGGACGGGGTCGGGCGCGCTGCCCCCGAGATGACGGGGCAGCCACCACCGGTCGCGCAGGCTGACCGGTCGGTCCGGGTACTCGCGCTGGGCGGCGTCGAGCAGCTCACCCATCGCCGTCCGGAGCAGCGCGTCGATCTCCTCGATGCTCTGCCAGGGCTGCGGATGGATCGGCTCGCCCACGAAGATCATCACCGGGATGTGCCGGCGGAGGGACCCCCGGCCATCGACGGTGACGAGTCGATGGCCACCCCAGGTGATCGTCGGGATCAACGGCACGGCCAGCTCCGACGCCAGGGTGGCCGCGCCCCGCTTGAACGGCTTCAGCGTCCAGGCCCGGCTGATGGTGGCCTCCGGGAAGACACCGACCAACTGGCCGTCCTGCAACGCCCGGTAGGCATACCGGTAGGCCGGGGCGCCGGTCGCGCGCTCCACCGGAATGTGCCCCATGGCCCGCATCAACCATCCGATCACGGGCAGCCGGAAGACCGAGCCCTTGGCCATGAACCGGACCAGACGGCCGTGCCGGTCGGCAGCCAGACCCAGGAAGGTGAAGTCCAGGTAGCTGGTGTGGTTGGAGGCGATCACCGCCGCCCCACCGGCCGGGAGGTGGTGCGCACCTCGGATGTCGAAACGGATGTCCATCACCGCGAAGAAGGCCTTGAAGATCCGGATGATCGTCCGGTAGACGCGGTCGTGCCGGTCCTTGGGCCTGCTCACCTGGTGGTTGCTCACCGCTGTGTTCGCCGCCGCGGCCCTCCCGGGTTGGGCACAACGGTCGACCTCGCTGTTGGGCGGTCGTCACCCGGCAGTGGTATACCTGCTGGATGCGCCCGATCAGGTATGTGGTCATCTCGGCACTGGCACTGGTTCTCACCGCGGTCTGGGCCGCGCCCGCCGGCGCGGTGGCCCCCCAGGAGTACGTCGCCCTCGGCGATTCGTACTCCTCCGGCCTCGGCGCCGGCGGCGGTTACACCGGAGGCAGCTGCGACCTCAGCACGAATGCGTACTCCGCGCTGTGGAGTGCCGCCCATGCGCCGGCCTCCTACCGCAGCGTCGCCTGTGCCGGGGCGACCACGGCCGGCGTGATCAGCACTCAGGTGCCGAGCCTGTCCAGGTCCACCACGCTGATCAGCATCACCGTGGGCGGCAACGACGTCGGGTTCTCGAACATCATGACGACCTGCATCCTGCAGGGCACGTCGGCCTGCGTCGCCGCAGTGGATTCGGCTGAGCACCAGGCATCCTCGGTGCTGCCGGGGCGCCTGGACGCCACCTACCACGCGATCTCCGCTGCTGCCCCGTCCGCGAAGGTGGTGGTGCTGGGCTACCCGCTCTTCTACCAGCTGCACGTCTGGTACTGCCTGGGGTTGTCCGAGACCTCCAGAGCCAAGATCGACGAGGGCATCGGGGCGGTGGACGACCTGATCGCCGCGGCCGCATCACGTCACGGCTTCACCTTCGGCGACGTTCGCTCCGCCTTCGTCGGCCACCAGCTCTGCAGCGGGAACAAATGGCTGCACGCAGCCGACCTGGCCGACGTCGCGGAGTCCTACCATCCGACGGCCGCCGGCCAGCGCCAGGGATACCTGCCGGTGTTCACCGCCGCGGCGGCCGGCTGATCGATCGCAGGGTGGCCACCGATCACCTTCTTGCCCTACAGTGCGGTCACACCAGCTCGCCCTCCGGCAACGGGGACCGGGGCCCGGGCTCGTGCGACGGAGGTCAGTGGAAGTGCCTGATGCCGGAACCGGGATCGGCCACCGGGAGGACCAGCCGACAGGAGCGGCGTTGGCCGCCGTCTACGCCGCGGTGCAGATCATCCCGCTGGCTGCCGTGGCCCATACCGCCTCCTACGAGATCGTCGCAGCCAACGAGGCGTGCTCGGCCCTGCTGAAGATCCCGGTCGAGGGCATCCAGGGTCGGCTGGTCCGGGACTTCATCCCGCTCAGCGACCGGACGCCGGCCAAACACCTGGCGATGGACCTGCTGCAGAATGCCGATGCCGATGCCGTGGGTGCGACAGGGGCGACGGCGAGTTCCCTGCGCCGGCTGATCCTGGACGACGGCACCGCGGTGACCTGCTGGATGCACGTCGGCATCGCCCACATCGCCGGATACCGCCTGTTCATCGCGTGCATGGACCTGGTGAACCCGGTGCTCAACGATGCCCACCGGTGGCGCCAGCGGGCCGATCACGACGAGCTGACCGGTCTGCTGCGCCGCGGGCCTCTCCTGGACAACGTGCGGGAGTGGCTGGCCGGCGAGCACCAGGTGGTGCTCGCCTTCCTGGACGTCGACGGTCTGAAGTCGGTGAACGACACCCACGGGCACGCTGCCGGTGACCACATCCTCTCGGTGATCTCCCGGCGGCTGGAGCAGCTGACTGCCCCGGGAGCCTTGGTGGCGCGGCTCTCCGGAGACGAGTTCGTGCTGGCCAAGGCCTTGCGGCCCGATACCGCACCGGACCCGACGGTGCAGAATTTTCGCGGCGCGGCCGGCCGCTGCGTGGCTGAACCCATCGCCTGGGCCGACCATCTGCTGACCATCTCGGTCAGCACCGGCGTCGTCGTCAGCCGCCCGCACGAGCAGACCGGGACCCTGTTGGCCAGGGCCGATGCCGCCATGTACGCCGAGAAGGGTCAACGCCGGGCGTAGCTTGGGGCGATGTGCCGGAACATCACCGAACTTCGAGGACTCGAGCCCGCCGCCACGCCGGACGAGGTCGAGGCTGCCGCGCGGCAGTACGTGCGCAAGGTCAGCGGCATCGTCAAGCTGTCCGATGCCAACCGCGAGGTCTTCGAGGCGGCGGTGGCCGAGATCGCGCACGTCACGCGACACCTGCTGGCCGAGCTGCCACCGCGCAAGCAGCCGCCGTCGACCGTTCCGCCGCTGCGACGACCAGAGGTGAAGGCGCGGATCGCCGCCCGGGCGGCGGGTGCATCGACAGCGGGTTCATGACAGCAGGCTGCGGATGTCCTGGGCCGTCAACGCGGACGACCCGGCCGCGTCGTCGTTCATCACGCTGGAGAACAGCTTGGCCTTGTTCTCCTTGAGGGCCATCACCTTCTCCTCGATGGTGCCCTTGGCCACCAGTCGGTAGACCATCACCGTCTTGGTCTGGCCGATCCGATGTGCCCGGTCGATCGCCTGCGCCTCGCTGGCCGGGTTCCACCAGGGGTCGAGCAGGATGCAGTAGTCGGCCTCCGTCAGATTGAGCCCGAACCCTCCGGCCTTCAGGCTGATCAGGAAGACCGGCGCCGAGCCGGAACTGAAGCGCTCCAGCACCTCCGGCCGATTCTTGGTGGTCCCGTCCAGATAGCAGTACTGGACTGCGTTGGCGTCGAGGCGGTCCCGCACCTTGCGCAGGAACGAGGTGAACTGGCTGAACACCAGCACCCGATGGCCCTCGGCCACCACGTCCTCGAGCTGCTCCATCAGAGCGTCCAGCTTCGTCGAGGGAATCCCGGCGTACTTCTCGTCGATCAGCGAGGCGTCCAGGCTCAGCTGCCGGAGCAGCGTCAGCGACCGGAAGATCGCGAATCGATTCTTGTCCATGTCGCCGATCAGACCGAGGACCTTCTGCCGCTCCCGTGCCAGGTGGGTCTGGTAGACCTTGCTGTGCTTGGCGTTCAGCTCCAGTTCGATGACCTGTTCCTGCTTGGGCGGCAGCTCCTCGACGACCTGATCCTTGGTGCGCCGCAACATCAACGGGCGGATCCGCCGGCGCAGCTGCCTGAGTTTCTCGGTCTCGCCCTGCTTCTCGATCGGCTTCTGGTAGTACTCCCCGAAGCGTTTCGGACTGCCGAACAGCCCCGGCGCCGTGATCGAGAACAACGACCACAACTCCATCAGATTGTTTTCCATCGGTGTTCCGGTGATCGCCAGCTTGAACTCCGCCGACAACTTCTTCGCATTCTTGAAGCCCAGCGACTGGTGGTTCTTGACGAACTGCGCCTCGTCCAGGATCAGCCCGGCCCACTCCTGCTCCTCGTAGGAGTCGAATTCGAGCCGGAACAATGCGTAGGAGGTGACGACGATGTCGCACTCGCCCGCCAGATCGGCGATGGAGACCCCGCGGCGGGTGCTGGTTTCGTTCACCGTGAGGACCTTGAGGTGGGGCGCGAACCTGGCCGCCTCCGATTTCCAGTTGCCGACCACGCTGGTCGGCGCGACGACAAGGAACGGCGCCGACCCCCGGGGCCCTGCCACCGCCCGGCAGATCAGCGCCAGCGTCTGGATCGTCTTGCCGAGCCCCATGTCGTCGGCCAGGATGCCCCCGAGCCCGGAGTCGAACAGGAAGGACAGCCAGTTGAAGCCCTCCTGCTGGTAGGGCCGCAGTTCCGCCTGGAAGCCGTCGGGCACCGGCTGCACCTCGATCTCGCCGGCGTCCAGCAGTCCACCCACCGACCGGTGCCAGGCCTGCGCCTGCCGGTCCACCAGTCCCAACCGCTGCAGTTCGTCCCACAGGCTGGCCTGGAAGCGGCTGACGCGCAGGGACTTCCCGGTGCCGTCCTGCAGCCCTCTCGCCTCCTCGATCAGCCGTCTCAACTGCTCGAACCGCTCCGAGTCGAGCGCGAAGTAGGTGCCGCTGGGCAGGATCATGTACTCGTGGGCCCGGGCCAGTGCCACGAAGACGTCCTGCAGTGCAACGTCTTCACCGTCCACGCTGACACTGATCTGCAGGTCGAACCAGTCGCGGCCCTCTACGGCCTCCCCCGAGATACCGATCACCGCTTCACCCTCGGCGGCCCGGTAGGACGCCTCCCCGATCATCTCGAGATGGACGCACGGGTGCGCGGCCAGATCCGGGAGTACGTCGGCGAGGAAGCGGACCGCCTGCATCCCGATCAGCGTGACCTCACCCAGCAACCGCCCGCCCTCGATCAGATATCCGGCGCCGGTCAGCGAACTCTGCAACTCGGCGAGGATGCCTCGTTCCTGCTCGAGATCGCGGAACGCCGCCGGCGAGAACCGGGGCCAGAGCTGTTGCGGTTCCTCGACTCCGGCGTAACGCCAGGCCCAGCCGATGCCGGCCCGGTGGCCGGGAAGATGCCGCACCGTCAGCCACAGCTCCGGTGGCACCGGCACGGGCACCTGGAACGAACCGTCGTGCGAGAGCACCTGGACCCGCTGACGCAGGACCGGGAGGTAGGTACCGAGGAACTTCTGCTCGTCGCACCCGGGGATCTCCTGGTAGCCCGCGTCGACCAGCGAGATCAGCTCGGCCGCAGGCGGTGTGCGGAACCGGGTGAGCAGGAGCACCCTTTCCCGCAGCGGCACCCCGGCAGAGCTCGACGGCCAGCTGACCAGAGCCCTGACCGGCTCGCCGAGCACCAGGCAGTCGTCGATCTCGCCCGACCCGTCACCGGTCAGCACCAATGCCTCCAGGCCGATGTCGCCGCCTCTGCGGACCACGTCCACCACCAGGTCGGCCGGTTCGGGCGCCACGGTGACGGCCTGCTGACCCCGGTCGGACCCGATCAGCGCGATGCCCAGTTCGGCGGCGCCGGCGAGCAGGTCCCAGATGGCGTTGCCACCCACCAGGTCCAGCTGGATCCAGGCCGGGACCGATCCGTAGTAGCGGGACGAGCCGGATCCTGACGTACCGGTCACGGATTGCACTGCGCGCAGCCATTCGAGATGCGCGGGGTCGGGCCGGGTCCGCCCGTAGCTCGAATACCCCAGACTCGACCAGCTGATGCCGGTGCGGACCCACTTGCCGCTGGCGCCCTGCTGCACCGGGCGGATGCCGAGGCGGGCCGGACGCGGGACCTCGAGCGCACCCGAGGTGGCCGCCGGGTCGCCCACGGCCGGCTGCAACTCGAACTGCAGACCCAGCGCGATCAGGCCGCTCGGCTGCCGGTCCAGCCCGGCGTCGACCAGCGGTGCCAGCGTCCGCTCCCAGGCCGGCCGGCCCGGAACGGCAGGCCGTAGGTCCTGCTGCCCCCGTGAGGAAAGGCCTGAGATGATCACGGCCACCACATGTTTGCAGTTCATCCGGACCGGACACGAGCAGATTCCGGTGAGGCCGAGGATCGACGGACCGTTCAGCGTCACCGCGACGTCGACCTGGTAGGGCACCCGACCCGACCCGGCCACCCGGCCGGAGATGCGCAGTGGGTCCTCGGTGATCTCCATGCTCAGCACCGCACCGCGGCGTGAGTACTCCAGCCCCTTCTGCAGGGTGAAGGCACCGACGATCCGGCTGAGCGACAGGACGTCGATCATGCCGCGACCCGGTCTCTGCGCACCCCGGCAGCCTACGGCGGCAGGTCACGCGCGCTCGCACTGCTCCCATAGATGGCGGCGGGCCGACGGACTGTCGTGCTGCCACCGCAGGTAGTGGGTCGGGCGGACCTTGCGGTCGTGCCAGAACTGACCGGTCGTCGTCGTGGGTCCGGTGCGTCCGGTGGGTCCGGTGGGTCCGCTGGCGGCGGCCAGCCAGACGATGGTGTCGGCGCCCTGTTCCGGGGTCCGCAAGATGGGTTTGGTCAACCTGCCGAAGGTGGCGATCGACCCGGTGACCCCGGGGGTTGCAGCCCAGCCCGGGTGCATGCTGTGCACCACCGGATCCCCGCTCTCTCCGGGCGGCCCACCGAAGTGCTCACCCAGCATCTCGGCGATGCTCACCTGCATCCGTTTGGTCCGCGCGTACGCCCTGATGCCGCTGTATCGACCTTCGACGAACTCCAGGTCCCGGACCAACGGCGCCGAGTACATGCCGCCGGAGGACACGAAGATCACCCGGGCGTCGCCGTCGGCCCGCAGGGGTTCACCGAGCTCCAGGGTCAGCCGGTACGGGCCGAGAACGTGTGTGGCGAAGGCCATCTCGTGGCCCTGGGCGGACAGCTCGCGCCGTGGGGGGATCAGACCGGCGCAGTGGATCAGGGCGTGGATGGACGTCACGCTCCCACGCAGCCCGGCGGCCAGGGTCCGCATGGCGTCCAGATCACTGACGTCCGCCTCGTGCACCACCAGTTCGGCGCTCGGGACGGCCGCCCGGATCCGGTGGGCCGCCCCGTCGAGCCGGCCGGCACTGCGGCCGACCAGATGGACCCTCGCGCCCAGCCCGGCCAGCGCCCGGGCGGTGGCCTCGCCGAGCCCCGAACTCGCGCCGGTGACCACGACCTCGGGATGCCCGGCGAAAGGCCCGGCGTCGGTCGGCCACCACCGCCGTCGCAGCGCCGGCCCGATCGAGCTGTAGCCGGGTACCACCAGGAGGTCCAGCAGATCATCCAGGACCGCGTGTGCGCTCATGGTGATCGACGGTACCGTTCCCGGCATGGCAACCCTGGTGACCTTCCACGCCCATCCCGACGACGAGTCGATCGGCTGCGGCGGGGTGATGCGCAAGGCCGCCGACGAGGGCCACCGGGTGGTGCTGGTGGTCGGCACGCGCGGCGAGCACGGCGAGGTGCCCGAGGGGTTCCTCGCCCCCGGCGAAGAGCTCTGGGAACGGCGCGTGGTCGAAACCGGAGCCTGCGCAGAAATTCTCGGCGTGGCGCGGCTGGAGTTCCTGGGGTACAAGGACTCCGGGATGATGGGTGAGCCGACCAACGACCTGCCCGGCTCGTTCTGGACCGCCGACGTCGAGGAGGCCGCGGCCGCACTCGCGGCCATCCTGGTCCAGGAGAACGCCGACGTGCTGACGATCTACGACGACAACGGCGGCTACGGCCATCCCGACCACATCCAGGTGCACCGGGTCGGGAAGCGGGCGGCCGAGATCGCCGGCACCGGCCGGGTCTACCAGATGACGATGAACCGCGACTACATGCGCCGCGGCATGGAAGCCTTTGCGGCGCAGGCGAAGGAGGCCGGCATCGAGATACCTGACGTAGAGGGCGCAGCTGGGGCCGACTTCGGCAAGCCGGAATCGGAGATCACCGGCCGGGTCGACGTCACCGCCTACACCGCCGCCAAACGGGCCGCGATGGGCGCCCACGCCAGCCAGATCAGCGAGGACTCGATCTTCCTTGCGATGCCGGATCCGGCGTTCGCCTACCACTTCGGCGTCGAGTGGTTCATCCGCGACGGGCAGGGGCCCGGTATCACCGAGACCGACCTCATGGTGGGGTTGTGACCGCTACTTCTTCTCCCGCCAGGCGCGCTCGAACGGGAGCCGCCAGGCGTGCGGAGCGACCAGTTGGTGGATGGCGTTGGGACCCCAGGTGCCCGGAGCGTAGGTCTTCACCGCCGGCGGGTCGTCCAGGAGCGGAATCGAACGCTCCCACAGGCTCTCGATGCCCTCCGCAGTGGTGAAGAGAGTGTGGTCGCCGCGCATGGCGTCCAGGATCAGACGTTCGTAGGCCTCGAGAACGTCGGCGGCGCGGTCGGTCTCCTGCGTCGCGAACTGCATCGACAGCTTGTCCAACCGCATGCCGGGCCCCGGTCGCTTGCCGTAGAACGACAGGGAAACCTTCGACGCATCGGCCAGGTCGAAGGTCAGGTGGTCCGGGCCCTGGGATCCGACTCCCGAGCCGGACGGGAACATCGACTTCGGGGCCTCCTTGAAGGCGATCGAGATGATCCGCTGGCCCTCGGCCATCCTCTTGCCGGTCCGCAGGTAGAACGGGACCCCGGCCCAGCGCCAGTTGTCGATGCGGCACTTCAGCGCGATGAACGTCTCGGTGTCGGAATCGGGTGCGACGCCGTCCTCGCTGCGGTATCCGCCGTACTGACCGCGCACCACGTGCTGCGGCTCGATCGGGAGCAGGGAGCGGAAGACCTTGTTCTTCTCCTCGCTGATCGCCCGCGGTTCCAGGGCGGTGGGCGGCTCCATGGCGACGAAGGCCAACACCTGGAACAGGTGGGTGACCACCATGTCCTTGTAGGCCCCGGTGGATTCGTAGAACTCGGCACGCCGGTCCAGACCGAGGGTCTCCGGGATGTCGATCTGGATGTGGTCGATGAAGTTGCGGTTCCAGATCGGTTCGAACAGGCCGTTGGCGAAGCGGAAGGCCAGGATGTTCTGGGCCGGCTCCTTGCCCAGGAAGTGGTCGATGCGGAAGATCTGGCTCTCGAAGAACGTCTCGTGCACCTGATCGTTCAAGGCGATCGCGCTGTCGAGGTCGGTACCGAAGGGTTTCTCCATGACGACCCGGGAGCGCTGCACCAGATCGGCGTTCCTGAGCATGTTGATGACGGCCAGCGCCGCCTTCGGCGGAACGCTGAGGTAGTGCAACCGCAGGACCTCGGGACCGAGTTCACCCTCGGCCTTGGCCACGGCCGTGGCCAGCGCGTCCGGGCCGGCCCCCTGCGGCACGTAGTGCAGTTTGCCGGCGAAGCTGGACCATTGCTCGTCGGTCAGCTTGTGGCTGCCGAACTCGGTGACCGCCTGCCGGGCGAACTCGCGGAACGCGGTGTCGTCCATGTCCTCCAGCGAGGTCCCGACCACCTGGATGTCGGGGGCCAGCGCCGAGAGCGACAGGTGCGTTAGGCCGGGCAGCAGCTTGCGTCTGGCGAGGTCGCCCGTGGCGCCGAAGAGTACGACGACATGCGGGGAGATGGTCTCGCGCAGGCTGCGCGGCGGCCGTGCTCCAGGGGCGGGATACGCGATGCTCTCGTGATTCGCTGTAGGCACCGGATCATCGTCTCATCTGCGACTTCAGCCCCCGCAGTTGGTGGTCATCCATTTGCTGATGTCGTCGGAAGCTGCCGTCACCGCGGGGGAACCGAGGACCTGGCCGGCGTCGGTGAGGGACTTGCCGGACGCCGACTTCGCGGCATCGCTCAGCGTCTGGAAATCACCCTTCAGCGGTGCCGGCACCGAGCCGCCGAGGCCCGCGATCGCCTTGGTCACCTGGGTCGCGTCGTACGTCCCGACCCCGGCACCGCCGGTCAGCGACGGGATCAGCGCCAGCGCGATCGAGGCGTAGGCGCTGGCCACCCCGAGGCAGTCGGAGCTGAAGGCGCCGGCCCCGATGCTCCCAGAACCACCATTGCCAGAGCCACTGCCGCCGGGCAGCACGGCCTGCGAGCCGGCCGACGTCGGGGGCGCGTTGAAGACCGACGGCAGGTTCGGCCCGGCGCACCCGGTCAGGAACAGGGCGACAGCCACCGTCGAAGCGGTGAGAGCGGAAACCCGAAGACGAACGGACATGGTGAGCTCCTGACGAGACTGGGACCGGTGACGACCCTCAGGAGCCTGGAACCCCGGCCCTGATACACGGGAGCAGCCCCAGCGACTGCTTGCTCTGCAACACGTGCAGGGCGGCGGCGTCGACCCGGGCGCGGAAGGTCACGCTCCGCGCCGCGGCCGAGGTCAGCGCGGCCGTCATCGGCACCAGATCCGTGGGCTGGACGGTCAGCACCAGGTCGCCGCCGGCCGTCACGAAGTCGACCGCGCGCTGCCCCACCGGTGTGGCCTGGACGGCGACCGCACTCCCGAGGTCGTCGGAGATCACCAGCGCGCCGAAATGCATCCTGGTCCTGAGCAACCCGGTGATGATCTTCGTCGAGAAAACCGCCGGGTGGTCGGGGTCGAGCTGCGGATAGGTGGCGCTGGAGATCATCACTGCCGTGGTCCGCGCCGAGATGGCGGCCCGGAATGGTTGCAGGGCAACGTCATCGGCGGTGGTCTGATCATCGACGGCGTTCGCAGACGTGTCGGTGTTCTCGGTCACCCGGCCGAGTCCGGGAAAGTGTTTGACGGTACTGCCGAGCTTCGCGTCGAGCATCCCGTCGACGACGGCCACCACCGAATCGCCGACCGATTGCGGAGTCGAGCCGTACTGCCGGTCCTGCCCGCCGATCGGCGGATTCTGCTGCTCGGTGCCGGCCGGCACGACGTCCGCCACCGGCGCCAGATCCAGTGTGATACCGGCCTGTACCAGACCTTTCGCCCACCTGACCGTGGCATCGTGCAACTCCGCGGCGTCGAGCCTGCCCTGTTCCAGGGCCGTCGGGATGGCCGGGAAGTCGGGGCCGCGCAGGCTCTGCACGTAACCCCCCTCCTGGTCGACGGCGACCTGGGCCGGTACCCCTGACGTCCTGGTCACCGAATTCTGGATCGCCTTGACCCCGGCCAGCACTGCATCCGCGCTGCTGGTCGACCGGCCGGACAGGAAGACGCCGCCCACCGGCAGTTTCGGCATCGACGCGGCCGGATCGGCGGCGGCGACCCCCACCATCAGCAGCTGCCCGATCCGCTGGGCCGGGGTGAGGGAGTCGAGCGCAGCCTGCGCGCAGCTCCCCGGCGCCGGGGCGGTCGCTGAACTCCTGGTGCCGGTCCGGCTGGTCGTGGGCGGCGAGGTCGTGGTGCCGGTCCGGCTGGTCGGGGTCTTCGCAGTAGTCGGGGGACTGGCGGACGCCGGGATCGCGGGTCCCGACGAGATCGGCGCGGCCGTGGCGGTGCCGGTCGACGTCACGGTCACGGTGACGGCGTCGGTGCCTCCGGACGAGCAGGAGACGAGGATGCAGGAGGCCAGCGACAACACGGACAGACCGAAGGCAAAACGGGCGCGCTGCATGGACTTCAGACGCCTGGACGCCCCCGGGGTTGTGCTCGCCATCTAGGTCGAGAGCCGCCGGCGCAGTCCGCTGGCCCTGGCCGCGGGCCGCTCAATGGAGGCGCGCAGCTCGGTTTCGCTGCCCACCAGGCGTACGTGCTGCTCGGCCCTGGTCAGCGCGGTGTAGAGCATTTCCCTGGTGGCCAGCGGTGAATCGGCGGGAGGGAGGACGACGGTGACCCGCTCGAACTGGCTGCCCTGGCTGCGGTGCACGGTCATCGCGTGCACCGTCTGCACGTCGGCGAGGCGAC
Organism: Nakamurella sp. PAMC28650; assembly: GCF_014303395.1. Lineage (GTDB taxonomy): Bacteria > Actinomycetota > Actinomycetes > Mycobacteriales > Nakamurellaceae > Nakamurella. The sequence goes on along the minus strand of NZ_CP060298.1, from coordinate 959,854 downwards.
TCGGGGCGAAGTCGACGAGTTCGTCACCCCTGGCGAAGACCGCCCGGGCGCTGCCGTCCGGTTGCCGTACCACCACGCCGGTGTCACCGTTGAAAAGCCCGAGGGCGTAGTCGTTCACCGTCATCAGCAGCGGGCGTCCGACGTACCACTCACCCTCCCGGGGATCGCCGGGGACCTCGGCCAGCCAGCGTTCGATCTTGCGGCTCCAGGTCTGCACGCCGAACGGTCCGGTGCGGTGCGCGCAGAGCACCCGATGCCTGTCGAGCTGTTGCAGCGCGCCCCTGGCATCGCCGCTCTTGGCCGCGTCCCGGATCGCGGTCGCCGCATGGACCACGTCGCCCCGGATCTGCGACTCGGAGGTCTCCAGGTCCAGCGCATCCTCGCCACGGCCCAGCACGGCGAGCGCGCCGTCGGCGTCACCGGCCCGCACCGTCGCGGCGAGATCGCCGATGCCGCTGCCGAATCGCCAGTTGTGGGTCAGCACCACCACCGGCCGCACCCCCTGCGCGGAGAGCGGTCGGGCACTCAGGCCGGCGACCAGGTCGGCCAGCACCGCCCCGGCCTCCACCGAGGCCAGTTGGTCGGGATCACCGACCAGCACCAGCCTGCTGTCCGGCCGGAGCGCCTCCAGCAGGCGCGCCATCAGCGTCAGCGACAGCATCGACGTCTCGTCCACAACCACCACGTCGTGGGGCAGCCGGTTGTCGCGGTCGTGCCGGAACCGGGTGCCGTCACCGGGCCGGCTGCCGAGCAGACGGTGCAGGGTGGAGGCGTTCACGGCACCGAGCCGTTCCTGGTCGGCGACGTCGAAGTCGGTGGCGACGACGTGTCGGACAGCCTCCTGCAGGCGGACGGCCGCCTTGCCGGTGGGGGCCGCCAGTGCCACCCGGAGCCCTGGCCCGTGCTGCTCGTGCAGGACGACCAGAAGCCTGGCCACGGTCGTCGTCTTGCCCGTCCCCGGGCCACCCCCGAGAACGGTCGTCCAACGCCGGGCGGCGATCTCGGCGGCCAGTCGCTGGTCGGTGTGCGCGCCGTCGGTGTGCGCGCCGTCGGTGTGCGGGCCGAACAGTCGATCCAGACTGCTGCCCAACAGGTCTGCATCCACCGGAGGCGGCAGCTGCGACTCCCTGGCCACCAGGTCCGCCCGCACCTGGTCCTCCTGCCGCCAGTACCGGTCCAGGTAGAGCAGGTCGAGGTCCCATCGCAGCGGTCGTCCCGGGCCGACCAGCGGGCTGGCCCTGATCTTGTCCACCCACCTCGTCAGCTGCGGCCAGTCCAGCGCGGGGTCGATCCTGGACACCTCCCTCAGATCGACGCAGACCGAACCGCCGCGGACGCCGCGGACGGTCAGGGCCAACGCCAGCCGGACCTCCTCGTCCGGCTCCCCGGCCAGCTCCGAGAGCCGGTGGGCGAGGTGCACGTCGGCTGCTGTCAGCACGTCGGCCTGGTTGAACTTTCGCAGCAGGCCCGTTGCGCTGGAGGCGATCCGGACGTCGAAGGGGTCCAGCTCCCCGATCTGGCCGGTCTCCGTCGTCATGGCGTCCCCTGGTCCAGCAGGGTGGACAGTTCGCGCACCAGGTCAGCGGGTGGACGCCAGCCGAAGACCCCGCAGGGCAGCCCGTCGACGAGGGGGGTGGCCGGCCCGGACATTCCGCGGACGTACAGGTAGACCGCCCCGCCGAGGTGCCGGTCGGGATCGTAGCCGGGTTGCCGCCAGCGCAGGAACCGGTGCAGCGCAACGGAATACAGCAGAGCCTGCAGCGGATAGTCGGAGTGCGTCATCGCCTGCTGCAGCGCCGCCGGCCGGTAGTGCCACGCCGACAGGGGTTCTGCGTCATCGCCGCCCAGCCAGTTCGTCTTGTAGTCGGCGATCAGGTAGCGGGGCCCTGGCAGTCGCAGCACGGCGTCCAGGCTTCCGGTCAGGTACCCGCGCAAGGGTTGCCAGGACATCTCCGGGGACGCCAGCCGGTCGGCGTAGTGAAGGAGCGGGTCGTCGGCCGGCAGATGACGACGGATCAACGGGGCCAATTGCCCCAGGGTGATCTCGGCCGTCGGATGGTCACCGCCGGCCAGGGGCAGCTCGAAGTCCAGCTCCGTCAGCCGATCGGCAACGCTGAAGTCGTTCAGGGACAGATGATCTGCGATCGGGCCGAGCGGGGTGGACAGCACCGGGAGCAGCGCCGCCGCGAGCTGTCCGGCCGTCATCGTGCCGGAGTGTCGCGCCAACTGCTCGGCGCTGCGCTGGGTGAGTTCGGCGGACAGATCGGCGGCCTGCGGGTCGGTGTGCTCCAGCACCGCGTGCACCAGGGTGCCGAACGAGGTTCCGGCCGGCAGATCCGCCATGGGCGAGGGGGTCCGGTGCAGTACCAGCAATTCGTCCGGAACCAGCGCATTCTCGGGGGCATCATCGACAGCCACGACCTCGGGCATCACCTCGTCGTCCCGTTCACCGGTCTCGGGCTCGCTGGCCACCGCCTCCCGGCTCCGATCGCCGGCCGCCGACAGCGCACTGTAGGAGGCCCGCCGCCAGGCGGTGTCCAGCGATCTGGCGAAAGTGCCGATGGCAAAACCCTTGTCGGAGACCACCGGCAGTGGCACCCGGGGGTAGCGGGCGGGCAGCGCGGATTCGATGGCGGGGCCGCCCCTGGCCTGCAGTTCGGCCAGCCGCCGCTGGACCTCGTCATCACCGGGCAGGGCAGCGGTGTCCGGGATCTCGCCGCTGCCCGGCGTACGGCCGAACAACAGCCGATGCAGGCCGGAGTCCGGCGTGTTGCTCGAGGGCACCCACCACATGACGACCTGGGACTGCCCCCTGGTCAGCCCGACGTAGAGCAGACGCAGGGCTTCGCCGGCCTGCTCCCTGGCCGCCCGGCGCTCCCGTTCCTGCCGTCCGGTCGACTGGAATCCTCCGACGTCCAGCACCCGCCGACCGTCGTTGTCGTGCAGCTGCAACACCTTCGGCTCGGAGTTGACCCAGCGGTCGGCCGCGAACGGCAGGTACACCACCGGATACTGCAGGCCCTTGCTCACGTGCAGCGTCATCACCTGGACGGCGGCCGCGTCGCTGTCCAACCGTCGGATGCGGTCGGTGTTCGTCTCGACGGCCGCTTCGGCCCGACGACGCCGCAGCCACTCGACCAGGGCGGCCAGCCCCAGACCCTCGTCCGCCGCGGCGGCCTGCAGTCCCTGGCCGAGGTGACGGAGATCGGTGAGCCGCCGCTCGCCGTCCACCTCACCGAGCACCCGGCCCGGCAGCCCCTGCTCGGCGAACGAGAGCTCCAGCAGGGCAGCCACTCCGCGGGACTGCAACAGATCCGCCCAGTTCCGCAGGAGGGTGCCCAGTTCGTCGGTCAGCCGCTCGCCGCCGCGGTCGAGTTGTTCGGCCGTGCGCCCCAGGAACGGCGTCAGCGCCGCTGCGCGGACCCGAGCCGAACGGTGTGGCTGCTCCAGCGCCTCCAACAGGGTCAGCCAGTCCCCGCCCGCCGCCGTGGCGTAGACACTCCCGGCTCCCGCCGTCACCGACGGGATGTCGAGCGCGGCCAGCGCCTCACGGATGATCAGACCCTGGACGTGGGTGTTCACCAGCACGGCGACATCCCCAGCCACCAAAGCACGTTCGTCGAAACGAGCCCCGGAGGCGAGCAACCGCGCCACGTCGGCGGCGAGGTCCTCGGCGATCAGCGGTCGCACCTGGTCCATGTAGACCTTGGCCCGCGGACCCTTGCCGAACTGCTCCCTGGTGGCCACCCGCAGGCGCAACGGATGACCCGACGGCGCCCCGGTGAGCCGGGAGCCGGCGTGCGCCGAACGCACCGGCCGGACGACGATCTCCTGCTCCCCGAGTTCGGCGCCGTCGAACAGGACCTGCAGCGCCGCCACCAGTGGTGCGTCGCTGCGCCAGTTCTGACCGAGGGTGGCGCGCGCATCCGCCGTCCGGGCGGCGGCCAGGTAGGTGTAGACGTCGCCGCCGCGGAACGCATAGATGGCCTGCTTCGGGTCGCCGATCAGGAGAAGGGTCGCGACGTGGGCGAAGGCCAGCCGCAACACGTCCCACTGGACCGGATCGGTGTCCTGGAACTCGTCGATCAGGACGATCTTCCACCGGTCCTGCATCCGCATCCGCGCCGCGTTTTCGACACCGGCCGGCTCGAGTGCATCGGCCAGACGGCTCAGCAGGTCATCGTAGCCGAGCAGACCGCGCTGTCGCTTGCGCCGATCGACCTCGGCCCTGACCGCACCTGCGAAACGGAACCGCAACGCGGACAACGAGTCCGCCGGTTCAGCAGCAGGCTCCAGGCGGGCCCCGGGATCGCCGACGGCCCGGCGGCCCAGCTCGAGGGCCATCGCCCGATCGATCTGCGGCGCCTCGGCACCGGCGGCGCCGAACCGCCGGACGTAGAGATCGTCGACCACCTCGACCACCAGATCGTCCAGGTCCTCCACCAGCGTCGCTCCCGGCTCGCTGTCGCCGGCCACCCCGAGCCCGGTCAGCACCTGCTGGCAGAACTGGTGGGTGGTCGCGATGGTGGCGGCGTCGAAGTCGGCGAGCGCCCGCCTCAGCCGCTGGCGACGCAACGCCACCTCGGGCCCGTCGGCCTCGGCGAGCAGCACGATGAGATCGTTGCTGTCGATGCGCGCCGTGTCCGGGTCCGCGAGGGCGCGCTCGGCGGCCACCAACTGCTCCCGCACCCGCTCGCGCAGCTCCTGGCTCGCGGCCCGCCCGAAGGTGACGACCAGCAACTCCTCCAGGGTCGCCCTGCCCTCGGCGACGTATCGGGTCACCAGAGCCCCGACCGTGTACGTCTTGCCGGTACCGGCACTGGCCTCCAGCACCGTGGTGCCGGTGGGCAACGGATCCCGGATGTCGAAGGGGCGTGGTTCCAACAGATTCATGCTCACAGGGCCACCATCCGACGATGGCGCAGCAGTGGTCCCCACAGCTGCACCGACAGTGCCGACAGTCGGGCCGGCGGTACCCCGAACACCTCGTCGAACGGAGCCCGATGGCCCCAGATCACCGTGTGCGGCGCGTCGTCGTCCTCGCCGGGAAACTTGCCGCTGGTCCAGGCCCGACGTGCCTGGAACAGGGCCTGGTCCTCGCCCTCCGATTTCACGATGGCGCCGGCATAGGCGACAGAGGTCTTCAGCGGCAACGGAAGTGGCTCGCGCAGGCCCTGGTCGTAGAGGTCCACGAGTTGGGTCAGGTACGTCCTGGCCGTCCTCTGGTCGATCGGTCCGAAGGTCGCGCTGCGCGGACGCCCCGGCTCACCACGCCCGACGGCCACCGCGGTCCATGGTCGCCCCGGGTGCGCCGCAGCCAGGGCCAGCAGCGAGATCCACACCGACAACTGGGGTTTCGGTCCCAGCTTGCTGTAGCCGATGGAGACCACAGCGGTGCCGTGCACTCCGGCCACCGTGCCGCGCAGTTCACGTCCGGCCGACAACGGAACGGAGACGTCCACCGTGCGCCGCTCCGGAGACATCAGGGCCGCCGTCCGCTCGACCAGCGGTGAGACCTCGTCCAGCAGCAGATCTAGCGTCGCCTGGCCCAGCGGACCGGGCGGCAGCACACCGCGACGCCACTCCGCCTGGCGGCAGGCCGCATCTTCGACACCGGTCAGCCGATCGCGCAGAAGCCGGTCGCCCACGGCCCACTGCTGCAGGTTGTCCAGCTCGACGGTGAGGCTGTCGGAGGGCTCCTGATCCTCGAACCGGGTACCCACATCCAGTCTCTGGCGCAGGAACCCACGCGCCGGGTGCACCAGCAGCGCAATGAGGTCGGACAGATCGACGTCCGGTTCGGCCCGCGCCGGGAGTGGACCGGACAGGAAGGGTGGGGGGTCGTGACGCGGACCGGCGGCCGCGCAAGCTCCCTGGAGGGCGACGAGATCGTAGCTGAAAGGTCCTCGCGTTCCGAGTGCCCCGGGAATGACGTTCCGAGCGTCGAAGGGCTGCAGCGGATGTCGAGTCACAATTTGCCCGCGCACTGCCGAACCATCTGCTGCGAGGGCTGTTTCGTCCAGAGCATCGATGAGTTCACCGAGCGGGACGGCCGGTGGTCGGGCTGCACCGGTGCGCTCGTCGGCGCCCGTGTAGGTGATCACCAGATGCTCGGTCGCCGCCAGGATCGCGTCGAGCATCAGTTGACGGTCCTCACCGCGCGCGTCGCGCTCGCCGACGGCCGGCTCCCTGGCCAGGATGTCGTCACCGTCCGGTCTCGGATTGCGGGGGAAGACCCCGTCGTCCAGACCCAGTAGGCAGACCACCCGGTGCGGCACAGAGCGCATCGGCACCATGGTGCAGACCGTCAGCGTGCCGGTCCGGAAGTTCGCCCTGGTCGGACGCCCACCCAGTCGTCCCCGCAGCAGCGCCCTGATGTCGGACAGGGTCAGCTCGGTGACCGAGACCCGTTGCGCGGCAGCCTCGGCCACATCACCCAGCTCTCTTCGGACCTCGGCCTGCTGCCAGCCGTCGTCGGGCGGCACATCGGTCAGGCTGTCGATCGCCTCGACCAGGGTGTCCAGCCAGTGCTCCAGCGAGTGGGTGCCGACCATCCCGTCGAGCGCGACCTGCAGCCGGTCCAGCAGTTCGGCGAGCTTGCCGACAAGTTCGACGTCGCCGCTGCCCACATCATCCAGCGGGAGCGCCAGACCGAGCCGATTCTGGTCCTCGTCGGCCATCGCGACGCCCAGCAGGATGCGGTCCAGACCGGTGCGCCAGGTGTTCTGCGGGAACCGTTGCAGACCGAAGGCCCCGCGATGCGGGGCATCCAGGCCCCACCGAACCCCGGACTGCGCCACCCATCTGGCCAACTGGTCGAGAGCGTCGTCGTCGAAGCCGAACCTGCGGCGAACGGGCGGCCAACTCGCCAGGTCCAGTACCTCGGAGGCACTGACCCGGCCGTCGGAAAGTTGCAACAGCCCGGCCAGGGTCGAGAGCAAGGGATTGGTCCGGGTCAGGGCCCGATCGGCCAACCGCACGCGAAGTCGATGCGCCGGATGGGCTTTCGCCTCGGGAACCACGTCGGCCAACCCGAACGCGGCGGCGATCAACGGTGCGTAGACCTCGATGTCCGGGCACAACACCAATACGTCCCGTGGCTCCAGCGTTGCGTCGTCCGCGAGCAGGCCGACCAGCACCTCCCGCAGTACGTCGACCTGACGGGCCGCACCATGGCATGCGTGCACCTGCACGCTGCGGTCGTCGGTGCTGATCCTGCCCCGAGTACCCGCCCGGTCCAGCCGGATGTTGGCTTGCAGCTGCCCCAGCAGGGTGGACGGCAGCGGTGGCAGGTCGTGGTGCAGATCCTCGTGCTCCACCGTCTCCAAGGTCAGCTGCAGCTCGCGAGCGTCACGTCCGAGGGAGGCCAGCAGCGGGTGGACGGCCTCCGTCACCGTCGGGTCGGTCCGCCGCGCACCCCTGAAACGCCTGCCGTGCAGACGATCCCAGAGAGCAGGGGAAGGATGCGGTAGCCAGAGATGCACGTCGCGCTGCTCGGCCAGCGCGCCGAGGACGTCCAGCTGACTCTTCGGCAAACGCGTCGGCCCGAACAGTGAGAGCCGTTGCGGGAGGGCGATACCTCCCGGGTCGGCTCTCAGCGCGGCGACGGCCAGCCCGCGGCGCTGCACCGGATCACCGGACCCGATGCGCACGGCCACCCGGCGCCACAGCTCGGCCTGCCAGCTCAGGTCGGGCGGCAGCATCTCCTTGGCGCCGTTCGTGTCCCGGCCGGCGGCCCAGTCGGCCAGCATCGCCGGGCGATTGACGGCGTAGCTGTCGAACAGCCCGGCCAGCCGGCGGGCGACGGAATAGCGCCGACCGGCCCGGTGGTGTTGCTCGTCCGCGGGGGACCCGACGCCGAGGTGGCGACCGAGGGTCGAGCACCACGGCTGGCCGGCGCACTCGTCGATCACCTCGAGCAGTGGCCAGACCAGCGCATCCGATGACCACGGGTCGGCATGTCGTGCGGGGCCGTTGACGACCTCGTTGACCAGTGCGGTCGGTGAGGGGAAACGGACGCCGGCGCAGATCCCGTCCTGACGTCCGTCACGCTGACCCAACCGATGGGAGAGCTGCTGGGTGAGCCATCGCTCGACACCACGCGCCGGCACCGCGACGACCTCGTGTGCGAAGGGATCCGGAAGCGGGTCGGCCAGCAGTTCGGCCAGGGCGGATGCCAGTGCGTCCGACCGCTCGGCCCGGTGCACGAACAACGTCATGCGGTCAGCTTGTCAGACGCGCGATCCCGCCATCGCCAGCAGTGTGATCACGCCGACCACGCTGAGGAACCAGCACCACCCGGAGATGTTCCGGCCCCGAACGCCGGTGACGATGCAGACGATGCCCATGACCACCGGCAGAACGAGAGCCGCACCCGGCGTCCAACCGAGCGGGGTACAACCCTGATCCCGCGCGGGTTCCGCGCAATGCACCGCTGCCGCGTAGACCAGGAAGATGTTCACGACGAGCACCAGCGGCGCCATGAAGATCAGGGTGATACCGGCGCCGACGCTGTGCCCCCTGCCACTGCCACTGCCCCTGCCCGTGCCCGATGTTGGTTCAGACGTCGTGGCAGATGTGGGGTCCATGTCGGTCGGACGTGCGGACCGCCACGGCGGTTCCCGTCGCCGGCCGGTGGTGGAGGTGCCGTGCAGATGAGAATGCCGGGCGGCTGTCCCGGCCGTTGTAACCTGACTCGTGGCGGACATCGAGGCGGTGCACGAGTCGGAGCGCGACGTCGACCTCGCATCGACCGTCGGCCCGCTGCGTCACGGCCCCGCTGATCCGTGCCACCAGAGTGGCCAGGACGGCTCGATCTGGCGGACGTCTAGGATGATCACCGGCCCGGTGACCTATCGGCTGAGCCAGTTGGACCCCCACCGGATCCGTTGCCAGGCATGGGGTCCCGGCGCCTCGGAGCTGGCTGCGGGACTCGGTGACCTGCTCGGAGAGCGGGACGACAGCTCGACCTTCGCGCCGGAACATTTCAAACTCGTCGAGGCCCACCGCCGGCATCGGGGTTTGCGGGTACCGCGCTCCGGACGGGTGATGGAGTCACTGGTGCCGGCGATCCTCGAGCAGAAGGTCACCGGAAGGGAGGCGTTCCGGGCCTGGCGCGTGCTGGTCACCCAGCACGGATCGGTGGCACCCGGGCCGGCTCCGGCCGTCATGCGGATACCGCCGACCGCCGAGCAATGGCGTTTGGTGCCGTCCTGGGATTTCCATCGTGCCGGCGTCGACCCGAAACGATCCAGGACGGTCGTCACGGCGGCCAGATCGGCCGATGCCCTGGAACGTTGCGTCGATCTGAGCACGGACGCGGCCCGGCGACGGTTGATGTCGGTGGCCGGTATCGGTGAGTGGACCGCCGCCGAGGTCGGCCAGCGCGCGCTGGGCGACGCCGACGCGCTCTCGGTCGGCGACTACCACCTGTCCGGTGTCATCGGTTGGACCCTGCTCGGACGACCGATCGACGACGCGGAGATGGTCGAGTACCTGGAACCACTCCGGCCGCATCGGCATCGGGTGATCCGACTCCTGGAGGTCAGCGGCCAGGCGTTCAAACCACGTTTCGGCCCGCGGATCACCATTCAGGACCACCGCGCGCACTAGTTCGTCAGCAGCTCAGTTCGTCAGCAGGATGATGACGAGCGCGACGATGACGATCGATCCGATGACGGGAACCAGCAGGCCCGGCCACCTCCACATCCAGAACTGCTCTGCCTCGACCTGCGTGCGCGGGTCCTCGTCGACGAATCGGCGGAACATCTGGGTGTCGGCGATGTCGTGGGGCTCGTCCGCATCTGGGCTGGTCATGGGTACATCCAACACCACTGCGACCCATGTCCGTTTCGTCCCTCGAACGTTCCGGCGGGAACGTTTCGACGTGCCCCCGTCGGCTTCCCGGCGCCGCTGTCGGTGGTCGCTACTAGCTTCAATCATGTGTTCGATGGCTGGGTGACGCCGCAGGCTCCACCAGGCACAGGGCGGGACAAGGGGTGGGGAACGATGGAGGACCAACACGTCGACGATGCAGCAGAGTTGGAGCTGATTCGGGCAAGACTGTGTGCGGCAGCCGGTCAGATGGCGGCGGCACAGTGCTGGTGGCTCGATCTCGTCGCCGAGTGCGACGAGCGCGGGGCGTGGTTCGGATACGGGGTGCGGGACTGCGCCCACTGGATCGCACACTCCTGCTCGATGTCACCGGGGACCGCCCGCGAGCACGTCCGGGTCGCCAGAGCCCTGCGGGGGATGCCGCTGTTCCACGCCGAGTTCGCGGCCGGCAGGTTGTCCTACTCCAAGGTCCGGGAGGCGACCCGGATCGCCGATCAGGTGGAGGAGTCGATCCTGTTGTCGCTGGCCAAGACCTGTACGGCGTCCCAGTTCGAGCGGACCGTCCGGGGGTTCCGCCGTACCGGCAGTGCTCGGGTGGAGCAGGAGAAGCGCCGGAAGGCCAGGTGGTTCACCGACGACGACGGAATGGTCGTCCTGACGGCGAGGCTCCCGTCCGAGGAGGGGGCGATCCTGATCGCCGCGCTGAAGATCGCGATGGACCAGCCCTCCGTCACTCGCGGTGATGCCGGCGCCGGCGAACCAGAGCCCGACCCGACGATGTCGGCCTGGGCCGAACTGAACGGGATCAATGATCCGGGCCGTGATCACGCCCCTCCGGTGGGACCTGACCCGCCACCGGCGCCGGATCCCACGGTCAGCTGCGCGGATGCGCTCCTGCAGGTGGCACAGGTATTTCTGGCCAACAGCAGCGCCGACCTGTCCGGTGAGGACCGTCATCTGGTCGTCGTGCACGTCGATGCCCGACTCCTGGCCGACGACCACCCGGCCACGGACGACCCGGACCCGGTCGTGGCCGATCCGACGGACAGCAGCGCGGTGCCGGCCAGTGGCGCCTGCCGGATCGCGGGGGTCGGCGGCATCTCGCCCGGCACGGCCGCGCGTCTGGCCTGCGACGCAGTCGTCGTGGCGATGCTCAGAGGACCCGGCGGCGCCGTGTTGGCCCTTGGACGGAAGAGACGATTGGTGTCAGCGCATCAGCGCAGGGTCCTGATGGTTCGTGATGGTGGCTGCCAGTTCACCGGGTGTGTCCGTACCACCCATCTCGAGGCTCACCACATCCGCTCCTGGGCGGCCGGCGGGAAGACCGATCTGGAAAACATGATCCTGCTCTGCCGTCTGCACCACATGGCCATCCACGATGCCGGGTTCAGCATCGCGCAGGCCGCCGAATTCAGGGCCGCCACGCCTCACTGGATCTTCGCGGACCCGTCCGGCCGCCCTCTCGACGCCCCGCCCCTTCCATGCGACCCCGACTACCCCACTGCATTCCCGCTGTCCCGCGAGCTCGACCACATCACGAGATGGACGGACGCCCAGGCCGAGCACATCCGGCCCGGGTGGCGGGGCGAACCTGTCCACATCACCAACATCGTGGCCGTCCTCCAGGACAACCCCGGGGACGGTTCGCGCGCCGCGTGACGGTCACGCCGGTCGCTGCTTGCCCGGACGGATGCCGCCGGGCTACCGTCTACCATCCCTGAAGGAGTGCCGCTCATCACGAATCCGACGTTGCCCGAAAATTTGGATCGCGAGATCACCTCGCTGGGAATCTATTTCGCTCTGGACACCCATCAGGAATCATCAGCGGCAGACCCTCCGTGGCGGTCCCTGGCCGTTCTGCTCGATGGATCCGATGCGCTCCGGTCGTTCTACGAGCAGTTCCGTGCCACCCTCGGCCGCGCCACCGGGCGACCCGTGGAGTTCCGCGTTGCCGCCTCCACCGGTCATCTCGCCCTGGTGGCCCGGCTGATCTGCCCCGCGTTCGGGGCCGAGCTGCTGGGTCATCACCTGGACCTGACGCAGGCCCGGTGGCAGCCGGTCACCGAAGGTGTGATGCCGCTGTCCCTGCCCACTGGCGCAATCGGCGTGGCCGGGGACATCTCGGCGTTGCTGACCGGGCCGATCCGGACCCTGACGGAATTGACCGCCGGAATGTCGGTCTCGTCAAAAGTGTTGTGGGGCAATGTGTCGTCGGCGGTCAACGGTGCGGTGATGGGGGCCTGCCGGGCGCGGCCGGACCTCGCCGCAAGGTCGATGGCGCTCGGGCGCTCCCTCGGCACCGCCCCCGGGCCCGATTTTCGACGGACGAGCTGCTGCCTGATCTACCGGATCGCCCCGCCCGGCGACAGCGCGATCTTCTGCGGAGACTGCGTACTGGAGCGTGGGTAGAGGCTGCCCGGACGCTACGGATTCTTGATCTGCAGGCTGGCCAGCACGGACTTGCAGGCCGCCGCGATGGACGCCGCGTGGTCATGCCACTGGCACGACACGGACACCCGGTGGGTCGCAGCGAAGATGATCAGGTAGCGCTGCTGGACGCCGTCAGTGAATTTGAGGGTCGTCTCGAACGCACGGTCGCCGGCCACCGTGCTCTGCGTGACGGGCGTGATACCGGCTGCGCTGATGTTGGCACTGAGGGCCTTGGCCAGCGATGCCTTGATCACCGCGTCGCCCAGCGCGTCGGAGTCGATGTCCAGGGTGGACGAGGTCACGAAGACCAGATCCCTGGTCTCGCCGGTTCCCTTGAGCTGGATGGCCGTCCTGACCGGATCGGTCCCCGGGTAGGTGGCAGTACTGGACCCGTCGACGAATCCGGCCGGTATCTGGAAGCAGAACGAACCCCCCTTCGCCGTGAGCGCGCCCGCCGGGCAGCTGAGCTTCGTCGGGCGCGACACGCGCTGAGTGGTGGCTGGCACGCTGGTGGTCGACGCCGTGGTGGTCGGCGCGCTGGTGGCGATGCTCGTCGACTGGACCGCCGGTGATGATTGGACCGGCGTGGACTGTTCAGCCGCGGTGGACTGCTCGGCCGGCGTCGACTGGGCAGCGCTGGATTGACCCGGGGCCGATTCGGGGGTGGGCGTCACCGCACCGCCGGTGGGATCCGGCAGGCTCGCGGGCCCCGAGGACGGTGCGCTGGAAGACAGCACGACGGCCGAGTTGACCTCGGCCGTTCCTGCGACGGTGTTCGCGCAGGCCGAGACCAGCAGGACCGCCGAGCACATCGCCAGGGTCCGCAAGGGGTGCTTCATTCCCGCAGCCTAATCATCCAGGGGCGGACTGCGGGATGTGACGCGGCCGAGACGCGGTCGAGCGCGGTCAGGACAGCAACGCAGTCAATTCCAGGTTGACCCCGTCGGGGTCCTGGAAGGACAGGATCGCCAGCCCGGCATCGGTCAGGTCGATGATCTCGCCGTGCTCGATGTCGGCGTCGGCCAGTCCCTGCTCTGCGATGACCAGGTCCTCGCGGGAGGAGACCATAAAGCTGACGTGGTCGAGGCCGGTGTGCTCGGCCTGGAACTTCTGCCCGCTGGGCGCCACCGGCCGGAGCCCGAACAAGGCGCCGGACGGCGTCTGGAAGACCACGCCACCGTAGAACTCGCCGGCGGACTCCTTGACGCCCGGTTCGTCGACCCGTGCCGAGTTGTCGATGGCGATCGGCCAGCCGAACACCATCTGGTAGAAGGCCTTCGACCGTTCGATGTCGGTGACGGTGAGGCGGACGTGGGCGTAACCGGAGCTGCTGATGATTGCCATGCAGCTCCGGTACCCGATTCGGCCGAGGATCAGACGGTGACGCCGAAATCCTTCGCGATGCCGGTCAGACCGGAGGCGTAGCCCTGGCCGACGGCCCGGAACTTCCAGTCGGCGCCGTTGCGGTAGATCTCGCCGAACACCATCGCGGTCTCGCTCGAGGCATCCTCGCTGAGGTCGTAGCGCGTGATCTCGGTGCCGTTGGCCTGGTTGACGATCCGGATGAACGCGTTGCGAACCTGCCCGAAACCCTGCTGACGGACCTCGGCGTCGTACACGCTGACCGGGAACACGATCTTGTCGATCTCGGCCGGCACCGTAGCCAGGTTGACCTTGATCGACTCGTCGTCCCCGTCGCCCTCGCCGGTCAGGTTGTCGCCGGTGTGCTCGACCGAGCCGTCCGGTGAGGTCTTGTTGTTGAAGAAGATGAAGTGGTTGTCCGACAGCACCTTTCCGTCGGCCTTGACCATGATGGCCGAGGCGTCCAGATCGAAGTCCGTGCCGGTGGTGGTGCGTGCGTCCCAGCCGAGGCCGACGACGACCGCGGTCAGACCGGGCGCCTCCTTGCTCAACGAAACGTTGCCGCCCTTGGTCAGACTGACTCCCATGACACTGTCCTCTCGTAGCGAAACGCGTCCCGACCTCTGCTGGTCGATCACCGCTGTTCCTTCTTCCACCTTGCGCTGCGGGGATACGGCAGAATCAGGTCAATTCTGCGCCAGGAAAGTCGCCCAGTTCTGCCGGGAGTCGGCAGCAGGCTCGGGCTAGTCCAGAACGATGTCGTGCCCGGGGCCGCGCTCGTCGTCGGGTCGGGGACCGAAGTACCGACGGTCGGACTCGGGGATGGCCAGGTCGTTGATGCTCGCCTCCCGCCGCTGCATCAGGCCATTGCCGTCGAACTCCCACAACTCGTTGCCGTAGCTGCGGTACCACTGGCCCGAGGCGTCGTGCGATTCGTACTGGAAGCGGACCGCGATCCGATTGCCCAGGAATCCCCAGAGACTCTTGCGCAGCACGTAGTCGAGCTCGCGCTCCCACTTCGCCGTCAGCAGTTCGACGATCGCCGCACGTCCGGTGACGAACTGATCCCGGTTGCGCCACACCGAGTCCGGTGTGTACGCCAGGCTGACCCGCTCCGGATCCCGGGTGTTCCAGGCGTCCTCGGCGGCCTGGACCTTCTGAATCGCGGTCTCGAGGGTGAAAGGCGGGAACGGGGGGCGTGGGCTCGTCATGAGATCGATGATGGCACCGGCCGGACGATCCTGACCCCCGGCTATCGTGAGCAGCGTGACGTTCTCCTCGCTCTACCGGCACGGTTTCGCGCGGGTGGCGGCCTGCACCATCGGGGTTCGGATCGCCGATCCGCCGAGCAATGCCGACGCGGTGCTCGCGGTCGCCCGCGACTGCCACGAGCGTGGTGTCGCAGTCGCCGTGTTCCCCGAGATGTGCCTGACCGGTTACGCCGTCGACGATCTGCTCGGTCAGGATGCCCTCCTCGATGCCGTGCACGCCGCCGCCGGCCAACTGCTGGCCGGTTCTGCGGATCTGCTCCCGGTGCTCGTGGTCGGCGCCCCGATCCGTCACCGCAACCGGCTCTTCAACGTCGCGCTGGTGATCCACCGCGGCGAACTCCTCGGGGTGGTGCCCAAGATCCACCTGCCGAACTATCGCGAATTCTACGAGCGGCGCCAGTTCACCTCGGGTGACGGCATCGTCGGACAGCACATCCGCGTCGCCGGCCGGTCAGCACCGTTCGGGACCGACCTGCTGTTCGCCGCCGACGACATCGACGGCCTGACGGTGGGTGTCGAGATCTGCGAGGACATGTTCGTACCGGTGCCGCCGTCCAGCGGTCTGGCCCTGGCCGGTGCGACGGTCCTGCTCAACCTGTCCGGCAGCCCGATCACGATCGGCCGCGCCGACACCAGAACGCTGCTCTGCCGCACGCAGTCGATGCGGTGCTTGGCCGCCTACCTCTACTCCGCGGCCGGCCACGGGGAATCCACCACGGACCTCAGCTGGGACGGGCAGACCACCGTCGTCGAGAACGGCGTGATCCTGGCGCAGGGCGAGCGTTTCGCGGACGAGGCCCAGATCACCGTGGCCGACGTGGATCTCGACCTGCTGCGGTCCGAGCGGGCGCGGACCGGGACGTTCGAGGACAACCGGAGGGCGGTGGGTACCTCCGGCGACTACCGGGAGATCGGCTTCACCCTCTCCCCGCCGTCGACCGATCTGGGACTGCTGAGGCCGGTCGAGCGTTTCCCGTTCGTACCGGCCGATCCGGACCGGCTCGCCCAGGACTGCTACGAGGCCTACAACATCCAGGTCGACGGTCTGGTGCAGCGCCTGCGGACGACCGGTCATCCGAAGGTGGTCATCGGGGTCTCCGGAGGTCTGGATTCCACCCACGCCCTGATCGTGGCGGCCAGGGCGATGGATCTGCTCGGCCGCCCCCGCACCGACATCCTTGGCTACAGCCTGCCCGGTTTCGCCACCAGCGGATCCACGAAATCCAACGCGCACGAGCTGATGAACGCCTTGGGGATCACTGCCGGGGAAATCGACATCCGTCCGGCGGCCAGGCAGTTGCTCGCCGATCTACAGCATCCCTACGCGGCCGGCGAAGAGGTCTACGACGTCACCTTCGAGAACGTGCAGGCCGGTCTCCGCACCGATTACCTGTTCCGTCTGGCCAATCACCAGGGCGGCATCGTGCTCGGCACCGGCGACCTCTCCGAGATCGCCCTCGGCTGGAGCACCTACGGGGTCGGCGACCAGATGTCCCACTACAACGTCAACTCCGGGGTGCCGAAGACCCTGATCCAGCACCTCATCCGCTGGGTCAGCGGGAATTCGACGTTCTCCGAGCAGGTCGGCGCCACGCTGCTGTCGATCCTGGGGACGGAGATCTCACCGGAGCTGATCCCGGTGAAGGACGGAGAGACCCCGCAGAGCACCGAGGCATCGATCGGGCCCTACGAGTTGCAGGACTTCACGCTCTTCTACGTCCTTCGCTTCGGTTTCCGTCCGTCCAAGATCGCCTTCCTGGCCCTGCAGGCGTGGGGCGACATCGAGGCACGCGAATGGCCGGTCGGCTTTCCGCCGGAGCGTCGACACTCCTACGAGTTGCCCGAGATCCGCCGGTGGCTGGTCGTCTTCGTGCAGCGCTTCTTCGGTTTCAGCCAGTTCAAGAGATCCGCGATGCCCAACGGCCCCAAGGTCTCCGCCGGCGGTTCGCTCAGTCCGCGCGGCGACTGGCGGGCACCGTCGGACGGCAACGCGACCATCTGGCTGGCCGAGATCGATCAGCACATCCCTACGATCTGACCTGTGATGTGACGCACGGCGACTGGCGTCATCGCTGGTCAGGACCCTAGGATGCGCTCATCTGGATGCCCTGGTCGCACCGGCTGACCACCGAGGGGACTTGGGGTGGATGCAAGGTAAATTCAAAGGGTACGTTTCGCGCCAGGACGCGATGTACGACTTCCTGTGGACCCTCATGTCCGATCGTCTGGGTATCCGGGAATCGCGCCCGGCCTTCCGGGTCTTCCGCTTCAACGGGAGCAACGAGGTCTACGGCTACGAGGAGAAGGCCAGCGGAGCCCGCCTGATCTGCAAGTTCTACGGGCGCAAGTACGGTGCCGACACCGATCGCGCGGCCCGGTTGGCCTCCCAGGAGTACCAGAGCCTGGAGACTCTCCGCGGGTACGGCCTGGCCGGGTCGCCGCACCACGTCATCCGGCCGCTGGGGTTCGAACGGGACATCAATTGCGTGCTGGCACTGGAGTACTACGACGGCGAGCAGTTCAGCCAGGCCATCGCGCGCGCCATCCATCACGGTCACCATGCCCACCTCTACTGGCGTCTGACCTCGTTGGCCTACTACCTCGCCACCCAGCACAACCGGACCGCCAACGGTCAGGGCGTCGACTTCAACTGCGATACAGGCTATTTCGGGACCCTGGTGGGCAAACTCCAGCGGCGGGACAAGCTCGGGCAGTGGGACGCCGACGAATTTCTCTGGCTCAGCGACCGCTGGCGTGAGCGGCCGCGGATGTGGAACGACCAGCAGGTGTGGCTGCACGGTGACGCGACTCCGGCGAATTTCATCTTCGGGCATGGGCTGGACGCCGCCGCGATCGATCTGGAGCGGATGAAACGCGGCGACCGGATGTTCGACATCGGCCGGGTGGCAGGCGAGCTGCAGCACGCTTTCATGTCGGCCACCGGGGAACACCGACGCGCCGAACCGTTCATCGGGCATTTTCTCTGGGAATACAGCTGCCATTTCCCTGATCGCCACCGGGCGTTCGAATCGATCACCTCGCGGAACCCGTATTATATGGCCCTCAACCTCCTGCGGATCGCCCGGAACGACTACGTCGACCAGGACTATGCCGGAAGGTTGGTGGGGCAGGCCCGGGTACTGCTCCGTGCCGGCTGACGCGCGTGCGGATCCACCGATGGAAGAGGTCGCCGACATGGACATCCAGGCGATCGCCTTCGATGTCAACGGGACGTTGGTCCAGATCTGGACCGACGAGCACATGGAGGAGATCTTCCGGGCCGCGGGGCACTACCTGACCTATCAGGGGATCGCCCTGCGCCGTCACCAGGTGCGGGACCGCTATTTCCAGATCATGAAAGAGCAGCAGAAGGCGAGCTCCGAGAAATATCCGGAATTCGACGCCGTGCGGATCTGGCGGCAGATGATCGACGAGAACATCTCCGATTTCACCCGTCAGCTCCCCCGGGACAAATTCGAGCAGCTCCCGCTCTTCCTCGCCGAGATGTACCGCGGGATCTCCCGACGCAGGCTCAGGCTCTATCCGGGGGTCCGCGAGATGCTCGACACCCTGCGGGGGACCATGCCCATGGCGCTGGTCACCGACGCCCAGAGTGCCTACGCCAGAGGGGAACTGCACAAGGTCGGCATCCTGGACTACTTCGACCCGATCGTCGTCTCCGGCGACCACGGCTTCCGCAAGCCCGACCAGCGGCTGTTCCAGTATGCGGTCAACGCCATGGACGTGCCTGCCGAGAACACCCTGTACGTGGGAAACGACATGCGCCGCGACATCTACGGTGCGCGCCGGGCGGGTCTGCAGACGATGATGTTCGACTCCGACCAGGGCGTCAAGGACTACAAGGGTTGCGTGCCGGACCATCGGATCACCGACTACCGCGACCTGCTCTCGCTGCTCGGCCGCTGAAGCCGCGATGAAGGGAGCAGGCCGATGGGCGGTGGTGTCTGCGTCGCTCGCCCTGGTGGTACCGGTGATCGGCTGGGTGGTCGCAGCGAATCTGCAACCGGTCGGCTACGACCCGTTTCGGCAGACCATCAGCGCCCTGGCCGCACATGGCGCCACCGATCGCTGGGTGATGACGCTCGGCCTCTTGCTCCTCGGCCTCGCTCATCTGATCACCGCCACCCTGCTGACCGCGATCGGAGGTCCCGGCCGCGGATGTCTGGCATTCGGTGGGGCAGCGACGGTGGCCGTTGCCGCACTGCCGCAACCCAATCCGTGGCACCTGGTGGCCGCCGGCTTCGCCTTCGCCGCGTTCACCATCTGGCCGGCGCTCGCCCTGGTCCCCGACCTCCGTGGCAGGGTCGCGGCCACTTCGGTGCTCGGCGGCCTCCTGCTCTGGTTCGGGCTGCAACTGGGTGGCGGGGCGCTGCTCGGGCTGAGCGAACGCATCCTGGTGGCCGCGGAGGCTCTGTGGCCTCTGACGGTGGCGGTGATGCTGTCGCGCAGATCGGTGGTGACGAAGCGATCGCGGGTCAGTCGGTGAGGTCGATCAGCACCTTCCCAACGGCCGAGTTCTGCACGGCCTCATGCGCTTTCGCCGAATCGGCCAACGAGAAGTGGTGCAGTGGAATGCAGATCTTGATGGCCCCGTCGGCCAGCGCGGCGTTGACGGAATGCAGGGCGTGTTCTTTGGCCTCGTGCGGCGCGGTGTAGACGAGCACGAACTGCCAGCGCGCGTTCGGCCCCATCGAGGCGCGGATCGGGATCGACACCTGCGCGCCACCGTCGTCGGCGTACATAGCGATCGAGCCGCCCACCGCCAGGATCTCGGAATCAAGGGCGCCGTTCGTCGCAGCCGATACCTCCACGATCGTGTCGACGCCGCCCGGAACGATCTTGCGAACCTCGGCGGCCACGTCGGTCTCGCGGTAGTTAATGATGTGGTCGGCGCCGGCGGCCGCCGCGAACTGCGCCTTCCCGGCACTGCTCACGGTCGTGATCACGGTGGCGTCGGCCCAGCGGGCCAGCTGGATCGCAGCGTTGCCGACCGCTCCAGCGCCGCCGGCCACCAATACATGACGGCCGGACAGCGCTCCGGGACCCAGCCGCACCGGACCGCCCTCGGTCACCGTCAGGCAGCGATGCGCGGTCAGGAAGGGGATGCCGAGCCCGGCTCCCAGGTCGAAGGACACCTCGGGGGGCAGCTCCACCGCCTTGACGTCCGGGATCAGGGCGAAGTCCTGGGTGGTGCCCTCGGGACGCTGGTAGGCGGCCTCCCAGATCCACACCCGCTCGCCCACCCGGGCCACGTCCACACCGGGTCCGACCGCATCGATCACACCGGCACCGTCCTGACCAGGCACCTGCGCCGGGTCGACCGGGGCCGATTCGGCGGCCCCCCGGCGTGACTTCCAGTCGGTGGGGTTGACCCCGGAGCGGTGGATCCGGACCCGCACCTGGCCCGGTCCTGGTTCCTGCAGGGCCTTCTCGACCAGCGTCAGGACCTCCGGCGGTCCAGTTCGGGTGTAGAGGACGGCACGAGGCTGCGCAGCTTCCATGACACCATGGTTTCACAGCCGCGGTGCCTCACCCTGCTCGAAACGATCCCTGCTCACTGGAAGGTACGCAGGTACCGCCGGGTGATCAGGCGCTGCGTAGCAGTCTGGCCGGGTCACGCTGCAGCACAAAGGCTTCCCTCCCCGATTCCGGGTGGCCGGGCAGGGCGCCGTCGGCGAAGCCGCGCCGGCCGGCCTCGTCGATGACCTGCACCACGCGGACCGGTGACCGGAGGGCCAGCGGACCGATTCCCATCGACAGCAGAGCCACGTCGGGCGGGAGGATCACTTCCTCGAACAGCGAACGAAATCCCGGTGGGGACAGCCGATCGCCGCCCGCCAGTTCCGCGGGGTAGGGCAGCTCCTCCGGGTAGGTCAGCGGGGCCGAGCAGAGGCGGGCAACGACGTCCGGGCCCAGGGCCTGGACCGGGCGCATCACGCCCACAGGTCATCCAGTGCGGGAAGGGCGACCCTCGGTGGATCCCCGGGCCCGGGGGGCTGGACCGGGCGTACCGGAACCAGGTCGATCACCTCCAAGGTCTCCAGGGCGCCTTCGTCGATGAATTGGCTCAACTGCGCGAAGCTGTGCTTGTCGTCCCGGCCGAAACGGTGGTGCGGCATGCGCATCGGGGCGTAGAGGGACAGCTCGTCGGCGGCTCTGGTCACGGCGACGTAGAACAGGCGTTGCTCCTCCCGCAGACCTTCGCTGCTGGTCAGCGCCATGTCGGAGGGGAATGCGCCGTCCACCAGATGCATGACGTGCACGACCGGCCACTCGAGGCCCTTCGCCGAATGCACGGTGGACAGGACCAGGTAGTCGTCGTCCAGATGCGGCGGGCCGGCCAGGTCCGAGGTGGACGCGGGCGGATCCAGGGTCAGTTCCGCGACGAAGGCGGCCAGATCGGGCGCCAGCGACGCCGCCGCGATCAGCCGCTCGAGATCACCCAACCTGGCGAGCGAATCGGCGTAGCGGGCGACGATCAGCGGACGCAGGGTCATGAGGCACCGGGCGGCACGACCTGCCACCTGCGGTACCGCCCGGGCTGCAGCGATGCCATCGAGGGTCGCCGTCAGGCCGATCCGGCTCATGGCCGGGGCCCGCGCAACGGCTTCGGCCACCCAGTCCCCCGAGAGGTCGGCGGCAGCAACGGTATCGAGCAGATCGCGGGCCCGGGCCGGCCCGATCCCGTCGTGCAGCCGCAGCAGCCGGTACCAGGCCACCTCGTCCACCCGGTTGCCGGTCACCCGCAGTGTGGCCACCAGGTCCTTGACGTGGGCGGCCTCCAGGAACTTCAGCCCGCCGAACTTGACGTAGGGGATGCTCCGCGCCGCCAGTTCGATCTCGAGCAGGTCGCTGTGGTGACCCGTCCGCATCAGCACGGCCTGGTCGCGTAGCTTGCGTCCGTCCGCGGCTGCGGCCAGCACGGCATCGGCGATCGCACGCGCCTCGGCCGGCGCGTCGTGGCAGTGCACCAGCCTTGCCTTCCGACCGCCCTCGCGCTGCGAGAACAGACGCAGGCGGTGACCGGAAGTGCTGGGCCGCAACGTATTGGCCAGATCCAGTAGTTTCTGCCGCGAACGGAAGTTCCGCTCCAGGTGGATCACGGTGCAGTGGTCGAAGGCAGCACTGAGATTGATCAGGTGGTCGCTGTCGGATCCGCGGAAACCATAGATGGCCTGGGCGTCATCTCCCACCACCGTCAGGCCCCGACCGGTCGGCCTGAGCCCGAGGACGATGTCGACCTGCGTCTGGTTGACGTCCTGGTACTCGTCCACCAGCACGTGATCCCACCGGCCGACGATCTCCGGCCCCATGATCGGATCGACCAGCAGGCTCCGCCAGGCCAGCAGCAGATCATCGAAGTCGAGCATGCCCCGTTCGCGCTTGCGCGTGACATAGGCGCGGAACAGCCCGACGATCGAGTCGGCATGTGTTTCCAGCCAGGGGAAGTCGGTCGTGATCAACTTCCGCGCCGGCGTCCCGGTGCTGACCGCCCTGGAATATAGATCGATCAGGGCCGACGGGTTCGGCATCCGCGAATCCTTCTCTGCCAAACCGTGATCGTGACGCAGCAGGTCCATCGCGTCCGCCGAATCCGCCCGGTCCAGCACCGACATGTCGCCGGGCAGACCGAGCGCTCCGGTGTTCCGGGAGACCAGTTGGTGGGCGACCGCGTGGAACGTACCGCCCTGCAGCCGCCGCGCCGCCTCGGGCTGGGTACACATCGCCGCGGCCCTGGTCAGCATGTCGTCGGCGGACCGGCGGGTGAACGTGAGCAGCAGGATCCGCTCGGGTGGGATGCCGCGATCGATCAGGGAGGCGACCCGGGCCGTCAGCGTACGGGTCTTGCCGGTGCCGGCCCCGGCCATGATGACCAGCGGAGAGTCCCCGTGGGTCGCCGCGGCCAACTGCGCATCGTCGAGGCCGGAATCCCATCCGAGGTCGAACATACGTTTCATGGTAGCCCGCGCCGTCAACAGATGCATGACGCCGACCTCCCCTGGGCATGACGGTAGCGTCGGAGGAAGACACGAACGAGGGAGAGCACAGTGGGCGTGGCCGGATCGATCGGCAGCGGGCTGGCCAGACGGGTGGCGCCGGCGGTGACCGGGCAGGCGGTCCGCGACATCCTGGAGCGTGCCATCGACGGAATCGGACCGATCCCCGGAGCCGCCAGATCCGCCCAGGCCCAGCTGCGCAAGGCCGGCGGTGACATCGACCTGGCCATCGACTCGCTGATCACCGCACACCTGCGGCTCGCCGGGGCCCAGGGGTTCCTGACCAACGTCGGCGGGCTCCTGACGATGGCGGTCACGGTGCCGGCCAACATCGCCGGGGTGAGCCTGCTGCAGTGCCACCTCGCCGCCGCGATTCTTCATCTGCGCGGGTACGACCTCGCGAGCCCGTCGGTCCGGGACGCCGTGCTGGTCTGCCTGCTCGACGGTGATGCGCGGAAGTCGTTGACCAAGGCCACCGGCCTGACCATCTCCCCGGCGGCGCTGGCCACCGCGGTGCCGGATGCGCAGGTGCAGGCACAGGTGGCCAAGGCCGTGACGGGACAGCTGCTGGCGATGTCAGGGGGCAAGCAGGTCGCGAGTTTCATCGCCCGGCGCATACCGGTGCTCGGCGGCGCCGTCGGCGGGTTCGGTGATGCATTCTCGACGCGGCGGATCGGGCGGGACGCGGCCCGCACCCCGCTCGCGGCGGCCGGACCACGGAAGTTAGATATTTCACACCTCGCTCCGGGAAGATTCCCAGGGTAGTTAGCTTCATGCGTAAGTGGGTCGTGCTCTCCTCGTCGTTGACACCGGTGCTCCCGGTGGCTGCGTGGTCGCTGGCCCAGTCGCGTCAGCCTCCGGGTTACGACCCGGTGCACCAGACCATCAGCGTGCTGTCGGAGCGGGGTGCGGCCGACCGCTGGGTGATGTCGGCCGGACTGCTGCTGTTCGGTGCCTGCTATCTCGTCACGGCTCTCGGCCTCACCGAGGGCGGCCGACCGGGCCGGGTGCTCCTGGCCGCCGGTGGGGTGGCCACCTCCCTGACGGCCGTGTTCCCCCAGCCGGAACCGGAGCACGTGATCGCAGCCGGTGTCGCGTTCCTGGCGTTGACGCTGTGGCCACTGTTCGCCCTGGTGCCCGGATCCGGTGGCCGGGTGACGGCCACGGTGGTGCTGTTGTCGCTGATGGCGTGGTTCGTCATCGAGATCCGCGGCGGCACCATGCTGGGGCTCAGCGAACGGGTGCTGGCCGCCGGTGAGGCGCTCTGGCCGCTGATCGTGGTGATCTCACTGCTCACCGGGAGCAAGCACGATGTCGAATTCCACCCTGGTCCAGGTGTCGGAGGTCAAGCGGCCGTCGGGGGTCGGGTCATCGGGCCCGAGCCGCTGGAAATCCTTGACCAGGGACTCCTTCACCCCGAACACGCTGTCCCGGTCGAGCAGTTCATCACCACGGACGAAGATGTTCGTCACGAGTGTGCGACATCCCGGTGAGCTGACCATGAAGTGCAGGTGCGAGGCCCGCATCGGCGAGCGCCCGACCGCGGCGAGCATGGCCCCCACCGGTCCGTCATCGGGAATCGGGTACGGCGTCGGCGTCACGCCCCAGAACGAGTAGCGGCCCTGCCCGTCGGCGACCAGAGCGGCCCTGGCCGCCGTGCGGTGGTCGTCGTACTGGACGTCGTAGAAGCCATCCGCGTCGGCCTCCCACACCTCGATACGTGCACCGGGTAAAGGGTTCCCGGCTGCATCGGAGACCGTGCCGGACACCCAGCACGGCTCACCCCTTGCGCCGCCTGCGATGTCGGCGCCGAGTTCGGCCTGCGGCGCGTCCTGGACGAAGAACGGACCGAACACCGTCGCCTCGGTGGCGTCGCCGTAGGCCTCGTTGTTGATGGCCACGGTCTGCATGGAGGCCCCCAGCACGTCCGAGAGCAACACGAACTCCTGACGCCGGTCGTCGGTGATGTGGCCTGCGGCAGTGAGGAACTCGATGCCTTGCTGCCATTCGTGCTCGGTCAGCCGCACTTCGCGGAGGAAGGCGTGCAGATGCCGTGTCAACGATTGCATCACCTGCTTGAGCCGTTCGTCCGGGGCTCCTTCGAAGGACGCGACGACCCGCCCGGTCAGCTCCTGCTCGCGCTCGGCCTGTTCCCCTCCCGCTGTGGTCACGTCCGGTCAGCCCCTTCCCAGGATCTTCGTCATGGCCGATCGCAGTGCCCCGACGGGATCGACTGGCAGGGTGTCGGCCCGCCAGCCGACGTGCGTGTCCGGCCGGACCAGGATGGCGCCGCTCTCGGATACCTCGCGCAGTCGCGCCCAGTCGAAATACAGATCGGTGACGTCCCGGCCGGGGCCGATGACGACGGCCACCAGGGCGATCCCGAGTTCGCCGCCCACCTTCTCGGCCGCGGCCTCCCAGGCCCCTCCGGTGATCCCGGTGATCAGGGTGAACCTGGTCATCGGGGCGAGGTCGTGGGTGGACAGACGGGTCGCGCTGTCTCCCACCCAGGCATGCGGAAGGCGGGCGCCGGGCACCGTGGAGGCCTGGTAGTAGAGCTCCGGATCTTTGGTGGGAACGGGGTTCTCGGATCTGTCGGACACCACGGCCGGCGAGACGTAGAACTGGCCGAGCTCCACCCCGTGCGCGTTGAATTCGTAGTTCTTGATCTCCATCGCCTCGACGATCGCCGCGCGCTTGGCCGCGCCGGCCGGCGTATCGGCCTTGCGCTCCTGGATCCGCTCGATCATCTCGGCCTCGGAGCGGGCGGTGGTGATACCCAGAGCGTCGAAGAGCTGGACGAATTCCCGGCCGGACTTGTTGGCGCGCAGAACGATCTGCTGCGCGACCGGGGCGCGTTCGGTGGTGTAGGTCTCCAGCAGCGACGGACCGGCGGTGCCGGCCAGCACCGCGGCGATCTTCCAGCACAGGTTGTAGGAGTCCTGGATCGAGGTGTTCGAGCCGAGACCGTTGCTCGGCGGATGCCGGTGGATGGCATCCCCCGCGCAGAACACCCGGCCCGACTGCAGATGGGTCGCATACATCTCGTTGTTGCCCCAGAGCGAGGTCCCGGTGATCTCCACGTCGAGATCGGGCAACCCCAGTAGGCTCCGCACGATCCTGGTGGCCTCGGCCGTATCGACAACCGGCGCAGGACCTTCGATGTCGTAGCCCCAGACGATCAGCCACTCGTTCCACGGACGCACCATCCGGACCAGCCCGGCACCGATCCCGCCGACGTTCGAGCCGGGCTGGATCACCCAGTAGAGCACCGACGGCCGATGGCCGACGTGACGGGAGATGTCCGCCTTGAAGGTGATGTTCATCGACCCGGCGATGTCCATCCGGCCTGCCATCGGGAGGCCGATGTCAGTCGCGACCGCCGATCGCGCTCCGTCGGCGCCGATCAGGTACCTGGCCCGGATGACGTAGCGGGAGCCGGTCAGCCGATCCAGCACGGTGACGTCGACGCCACCGGCGTCCTGTTGGTGGGAGAGGTATTCGGTGGAGAACCGGGTCTGCGTGCCACGGGCGGTGGCGTTGCGGACCAGGATTGGCTCGAGGTAGGTCTGCGGGATGTCGCAGGTCAGCGACGGCGACGCCAGCCGGTAGTCGGCCTCCCGCGCCGGATGCGTCCCCCAGGTGAGGATCCGGCCGATCTCCTCGCCCGCGATGGACGTGCAGAAGACGGTGTCGCCGATCAGGTCGTGCGGCGTGGCGTCGGCCAGCACCTGGTCCTCGATCCCGACGTTACGGAAGATCTCCATCGTCCGCTGGTTGGTGATGTGCGCCCGCGGGGTGTTCGCGGTCCAGCGGTACTTGGTGATCAGGATGTTGGCGACGCCGAGGGTGGACAGGAACAGCGCGGCCGAAGCGCCCGCCGGGCCCGACCCGACGACCAGGACATCGGTGGTGATCACCGGCATCTCGGCGCCGGCCGACCCGGTGCTCGATCCACGCCCAGCAGGCAGTTCGGTCTCGGCCATCCCGTCGTCGAAAGCCACCATCGCGCACCTCACCGTCGTACCCGAGGTCTCCGTCGACCGGGCTGTACCCACCATCCTGGCCGGACCGGGCCTCCGCCGCACATCGGGCCCCGCGGGGCGACTCGGATCAGCCGGCGGCCAGTGCGATGGTCAGCTCGTCGGCGGTGAGGTACGGGCCGTAGGCAGGCTTGTCACGGTCGAAGCGGCGACCCTCGACGAGCGCGCCTGCGTCGACCACGTCGAATCCGAACTCGTCGATCAACGCGGTGATCACGACCTTCGCCTCGGCGTCGTCACCCGCGATCGGGAGCGCCCGTCGGCCCTCCGTTCCATGGGGCTTCGCGTCGTCCGCGATCGCGAGGGCCTGGATCATGTTGAACGCCTTGACGATCTTCGAGGTCGGCAGGTGCGCGGCGAGGCAGCCGCTGACGGTCGCGTCGCCCTTGTCGATGTCGGCATAGTGGCCGTCGCGCTCGAAGTAGTAGTTGTTCGTGTCGATGACGACCTTGCCGGCCAGCGGTTCCGCCGGCACATCCCGGTAGTTCTTGAAAGGTACTGTCACCACCGCGATGTCGGCGGCCGCGGCGGCCGCGGCCGCGGTGGCCGCCGAGGCCTGCGGCCCGAGCTCCGCGACCAGGTCGGCCAGGGTCTCCGGGCCCCGCGAATTGCTCAGCACCACGTCGTACCCGTGTGCGATGGCCTGCTTGGCGAGCGCCTGGCCGATGTTGCCACTTCCGATGAGTCCGATCGTTGTCGTCATGTTCCTGTCCAACTTCCGACCGGTGGTCCGCTATTCCTCAGTGCCGGAGTTCCTGGTTCGAAAGGAGCCAGAACGCGCGACAGCGACGGCGACGCCGGAGGCGAGGGCCGCCAGTACCGGCCAGAAGAGTCGGGATCGACGCACGGATGCCAGGACCACCGGCCGCAGCGCAGCCGCGGAACCGACGGAGATGCGGCTGCTGCCGGTCAGCGCCCGGCCCCACCAGGAGCGGGCCCCCCTACCGAGATGGGCCAGCTCGCCGGCCGGACCGACGACGTGCAGTTCCAGCCCTTGGTCGCCCAGCAGCTCTGCGACCTGACCGAGTGCCCGCACACCCCGGACCGATCTGATGCCCGCCGGGACCGGCAGTTGCTGCAGATTCGCCCAGAGCTGCTGGGGCGCCTCGGCGGTGAAGGTCAGTACCTGTCCGTCGCCGACGAGCGATGCACTCTGCCCGTCGGCGACGATCTGGAGGTCGGCGAAGATGTTCAGCCGGGCGCCGGAGGGCGCATCCGTCATTTCTGGGCGACGTTCTCGGCCGTGGTGATGCGCAGCGTCCCGTTGAGGCTCCAGATGGCGCGGGGCGAGTCGGCACCGGTACTGCGGGGCACCCCGACCTCCATGTTGACGAACTCGTAGTTGATGGCGGCGCCCTTGCCGGTCAGGTAGGTCCACAGCTCCTTGCCGAGATCGGCGAAGCTGGTGCTCGACGTGCTGGTGACGGTCGGAGTGCTCATGAAGATTTCCTCTCGAGAAGGGCGGCGGAGCTGGATGGCTACGCTTGGTCCAACTCCAAGATGCCCATCGGGCAGGGTGGGAAACGACCGGAGACTCTGCAAGCGGACGTCATGACGAGCGTCCGCTCAGTCGGAATCCATCCGTTCCGCGAGGTAGCGCCACAGTTCCGAGACCATGCAGATTCAGGCTGCGGGACTGCAGGATCGGCTGCAGGACGTTCCCTTCCAGCTGCTGGACCACGAGAATGATGACCAGGGCGATCAGCGCCGTGGTGAGTCCCTTGGCGACCAGAGCGATCAGCACCGCGATCGCCCCCGCTACGAAGGCTCCGACGATCGGGACGAACCCACCGATGAAGGTCAGCACCGCGAGCGGGAGGGCGAGCGGCACACCGAGGATGAATACGCCGCCGCCGATCAGCACCGCATCAGTACGTCGCTGACCGGCCGACCGATCCGCTGACCGACGGATCGCTGCATCCAAGGAAGGAATCTGGGGCCGTCCTTCAGGAAGAAGAAGGACAGGGCCACCGCGGTCGCCATGGTGATCAGCAGGGACAGGGCAGACGTCACACCGGCGAAGACCCCCGCCGCGATACTGCTGGCACTGGACTGCAATTTGCTCGTCAAAGAATCGACCGCGCCGGAGATCTGGTCGACGCCGAGATTGAAAGGTGGCCCGGTCAGCCAGGTTTCGATCTTCGTCAGACCCGCGCTCGTCCGGTCTGCGATCTGACCGACCTGCGAGAGCACCGACGGGATGATCCAGGCGACGACGCCGCCCACGACCGCCAGTCCGGCCAGCAGCACGGCTGCCGCCGCCAAAGCCGGACGCCAGTGGTGCCGGCGCAGCCAGGCCGTCAGGGGCCAGAGGACCGACGTGACGAACAGGGCGAGCACCACCGGAAGGATGATCGACCAGAACCTGCCCAGCACGTACCCGACGACCCAGCAGCCGGCGGCGATCAGGACGATCTGCAGCGCCCGGTTCGACGTCCATCTCAGGCCGACGCCGATCAGCTGACCCCGGTCCCGGTGCCCTGGCTCTCCAGGTCTGGAGGAAACCATCCCTTTACCTACGATATCCAGTTGCTAGGTGGATTCCTGATCGGCCGGCGCAAGATTTCCGGACCGGCCGCCGCGCAGCCGCTTCCAGCCGGCGGGGGCCACGCTGACCAGGACGACGAGCACGATGGCCAGCGCGATCCCCTTCCACTGCTCTTCGAAGATCGACCCTGACAGCACGCCGATCGCCGCGTAGGTGAGCGACCAGACGGCGGCCGCGAGGATGTCACCGGCCAGGTACCAACGCCAGGTCAGGTTCAGCATCAACGCCGCGGCCATGATCGGGATGCGGCCGCCGGGAATCAGACGGGACAGGATCAGGACACGGAGACCGTGATCGTCCAGCCGGCGGTGCGATCTCTCCAGCAGGACGGGATTCGTCCGGCGCCGCAACCAGGCCAGCAATCGGTCACCGACGGGGAGAGAGCAGATCCCGAACAGGACCATGTCACCGAGCAGCGCGGCGACCGTTCCCACGGCGATCACCAGCAGGACGGTCACCGGGTGCAACGAGTAGAGCGCGGCGGCGGCGGCGGCGCTCACCAGGGCACCCGTCGGGATCACCGGGACGACGGCACCCAGAGCCACCCCGCCGAAGAGCGTCCAGTAGGTGACGGTCTGGACCACGGAGTCCGCGACCTCGCTGCTCACGCCGGGATCCGGACGGTCTGGCCCGGCGTCAACAGGTGCACCGAGACCTCCGGTGCGATCCGCGCCACGGACCGGACGAAATCCTGACCTGGCGGCAGGAACTCCTCCGGCCGCATCCTGTCCATCCCGATCGGCCAGAGGGTGCCGAAATGGATCGGGACGACGTGGGTCACACCCAGGCGCGCGACCGCCTCGGCCGCCGTCGACGAATTGAGATGTCCGGGCCCGAGCCCCGGGCCCCAACCGCCGACAGGTAGCAACGCCACGTCGCACGCCCCGACCTCGTGCGCCATTTCCGGGTACAGAGCCGTGTCCCCGGCAAAATAGGTGCGACGTTCACCCTCGATCACGAAGCCGAGAGGCGGAGCCGAACCGAGCCGGGCGAGCAGATGACGGCGGGAGTCGTGACGGGCGGGAACGGCTCGGATCCGGACGGATCCGACCTGCAGGACCTCGCCGGCACTGATCTCGATGAATTGGCGATGACGCAGGAATCGCAGCGCCCGGATAGCATCCTGGGCACCTCGGGGCAGCACAATGGGGACTCGGTGCGATATTTGCCGCAGTGACCGCACATGCAGGTGGTCACCGTGGAGGTGGGAGATGAGCACCAGGTCGGCCTCGGACGCGGCGGCAGTGGGTGCAGGCCCGCGACGGCGCCGTAGATGGCCGACCGTTGGCGTCAGGACGGGGTCGGTGAGGATCCGGACACCGGAGTCGGCAATGGTGGCCGTGGCGTGGCCCCACCAACTGATCTCCGGCACCGACGAAGCGTATCCGTCGGCAGACGTCGATCAGGATCAACGCCGGCAGCACCACGGACGAGAGGAAAGGCAGCAAGCATGTCCCTGGATGCCCTGGCCGCCCGATACCTGGCTCCACCGACCGAACAATGCCCCACCTTCGTCGGGGACAGCACCTGGGATCCGGTGATCGACGGCGTCGGGTATTTCACCGAGCTCCAGGTCGCCATGGCCGCGGCGGGCCCTGGCGACAGCATCCTGCTGTCCGGCCTGCAGATGGAACCGCAGATGGATCTGACCGGACGTCACGCGGACGACCCCGCCTACCGGCCGGTCGTCGACGTGCTGGCCGAGAAGGCCTCGCAGGGCGTCGACGTGCGGATTCTGCTCTCTGGGGCGGTGATCAGCGGATCGCTCCAGTGGCCGAAGATCGGCCCGTTCCGTGCCAACAACCTGGCGGCCCGCACGATGCGTGGCTGGTTGCCCACCACCGATCACTGCTTCGGGGCACCGCCGCTGCGCGATCGTGTGCTGCTGGACTGGTCCGGCACCGGGATCGGCACCAACCACCAGAAGGTCGCGATCCTGCACATCGGCGGCGAGCTAACGGCCTACGTCGGTGGGATCGACCTGGTGGCCAGCCGCTTCGACGCCGAGCCGCACCACACCCTGGTCACCAGCGACCGGAAGCGGTGGGGCTGGCACGACGGAGCCGCCCGCCTGCGCGGACCGGCCGCCGTCCGGGTCTGGGACATCTACCGCTGGCGCTGGCAGGAGATCGCCACGCTGCCGCGTCGCTACTTCTACCTGCCTCCGTTGTCGTTGGCGGTGCTCAACCCCCCGTTGCGACCGATGACGTTGCCTCCGGCACCCACCGACCTGCCTCCGCGCACCACCGACCTCGCCGTCCAGGTGCTGCGCTCCTACAGTCCGTGGAAGGTGTTCTACGTCCGGTCGCTCAAACGCGTCCGGTGGGCGACCCTGCCCAGGGGTGGCGTCAAGGAGGTCTACGACACGCTGGCCGCGGCCATCGGCGGTGCCCGGCGATACATCTATCTCGAGGATCAGTACTTCTACGAGATGCCGGGCGGCAGCCGACGATTCGCCCTCTACCGACTGCTCCGCGAGGCTGCTGCGCGGGGCGTCAAGCTGATCCTGGTCGGGTCCGGGCGCAAGGACCCGTCCGATGGCGGCGGGACGATCAAGCTGCAACGCAAGGTGACCGGCGACCTGGAACGAAAAATTCTGCGGAAGCTGCCGAAAGCCAAGCGCCGCAACCTGATCATGCACCGCATCGAGGGACTGACCGTCCACACCAAGCTCGTCCTGATCGACGACGTGTTCGCCTGCGTCGGGTCGGCCAACTTCTTCAGCCGTTCGATGGTCGGCACCGACAGCGAGATGAGTTGCGCGATGGTGACCACCGGCCACACGGTCCGGGACCTACGGGTGCGGCTCTGGGCCGAACATCTTCGGACACCGGTCGACGACGACCTCCGCGGGTCCCTGGAAGACCTGGACCTGGCCCTCGGTGTCTGGCGTGCGGAATGGCTGCCCGAGGACGTGCCGGCCAATACCTGGCGCTCGCCCGGGGCCCCCGAAGGCTTCGCACCGATCGAGCGGGTCCTCTTCGCGGTGAACCCATGAGCGGGTCGGCGGCCTTCTTCGACCTCGACCACGTCCTCATCCCCGGATCCTCGATGTACCTGATGGCCAGAGACCTACGGTCCCACGATGTCTACCGGGCCCGCGACCTGGTCGGAGTGGCTGCTCGCAGGGCCAAGATCAGGCTCGCCCGCGAGTCCGACCGGGATCTGAGCGCTATGCGCGACGAAGCACTGGCCTCGATCAAGGGCTGCCACCACCACGAGATGGAGGCCTGGGGCCGGCAGATCGCGGCCTACGAGATCCTGCCGTGGGTGTATCCCGACATCGCCAAGATGATCGCGGCCCACTGCGCGGCGGGTGACCGTACGTATCTCGTCACACCGACGGCACGCGAACTGGCCGAACCGGTGGCCAGGTCGCTGGACATGACGGCGGCGGCGGGCAGCATCCTGGAGACCGGCCCCGACGGCCGATACACGGGACGACGAATCGGGGCGCTGATCCAGGGAGCGGCGAAGGCCGAGCTGATCAGCGAGCTGGCGGAGCGGGAGCACATCGACCTCCGCCGCTGCCACGTGTACTCCAACACGATCGAGGACAAGCAGTTGCTGACCTGGGTCGGTCATCCCCACGCGGTCAACCCCGACCCCGGACTGTGGAAGTTGGCGGTCCGGCGCGGCTGGGCCGTCCACGAACTCCGCCCCATCCGCCGCCAGATCCTGGTCGGGGCACCGCCCATCGTCCCGCTCGGCGCACTCGTCGGACTGGGCTACGTGGCCGGGCTCCTACGGTCCCGGAGACGATGAGGACATCCCTGCCCAGTCGTCCGACACGTGTCACCCGTCCAGGGTGCGAGGGCCGGCGAAGTGAGTGCGGCGGCGACGGGATCTACGCCGGCCCGGCTCGGAAGCCCCGCACCGTCGCGGCTGCGGTAGCGGTGAACAGTCCCTCGTCGATGATCATGTCGCCCGGTAGGCACCCGGCCATCGCCAGCGACACCACCCCGTGCACCGCCGCCCAGATCGCGAACGTGATGGCGAACGGATCTCCCACCAGCACACCCGATCGCACACCGGCGGCCACCGCGCCGGCCAGGGGTTCGATCGTGGTCGCCGACGCCGCCAGCTGCTCCGGCGTGCGCGCGAAGTCGGCCAGCACCTGGCTGAACATCACGCCGTAGAGGTGCGGGTGCTCTTGTGCCCAGGTCCAGTAGGCACGGCCGAGGGCCAGTAGATCGACGATCACATCTCCGGTGACGGGCACCGCTCGCTGCGCCGCGCCGAAACTGTGGAACGACTCCTCGAAGAGTGCGCCGAGCAATTCGGACTTGCCCCCGAACAACGAGTACACCGCAGTGGTGGACGTACCCGCGTCGGCGGCCAGAGTGCGCAGGGACAGTGCCGCCATGCCGTTCTCGGTCACCAGTCGCCCGGCATGCCCGAGCAGGCGCGCCCGAAGATTCTCGTCGTGAACTCTTGGCCTGGCCATGCCACGATGCTACCGTAACGCTGTTCTAAAACAGTGTTACGCCGATCGTCCCATCGTCGTCGCGGAGGTTCCCCCATGAGCGAGGTCTTTCCCGGTCGGTTCACCACCGGAGTACCGCAGGACGCCACTGCCGTGTTTCTGATCGGCATGCGCGTCAACACGTTTCGGGGCCTGATCAAGGCCCGCTCGGTGTTCACCGCGATGCCGAGGATGAGGAACCTCTACGGGCATCCGGAGTCCGGGCTGCTGGGTTCGGCGAACTGGTTCGGCCGCACCACCATCCTCGTCTCCTACTGGCGCAGCCCCGCCGACGTCCAGCGCTTCGCATCGGACCCATCGGCCCCGCACGCCGCCGCGTGGCTAAAGTTCAACCAACACATCGGGTCCGGCCCGGATGTCGGCATCTGGCACGAGTTGTACACCGTTCGCCCCGGCGACTACGAGGGCGTCTACGTCAACATGCCGAAGTTCGGCCTCGCCGCCGCCGCCGGGCACGTTCCCGTCGGGGACGGCACCCGGACCTCCAAACAACGGATGGCCAGGGCCTGACGGGAGCACCGCGCGTTGGGTGACCGAGCAACTGCTCCAGGCCACCGGACCCACGGCGTCGTCACCCGGCGCCGATCCATGGCGCGGTCGGGCCATCCGGCGCGTGCAGTCGTGCACAATCGGGCCATGACACCGTGGGTGTTGCACGTGGACCTCGACCAGTTCATCGCGGCCGTCGAAGTGCTGCGGCGACCGGAACTCGTCGGGCGGCCGGTGGTGGTCGGCGGGAACGGCGATCCGAGCCTGCGCTCGGTGGTCGCCACGGCGTCCTACGAGGCACGGGCTTTCGGTGTGCGGTCGGGAATGCCGATGCGGATCGCAGCCAGGAAGTGTCCCGACGCGGTGTTCCTTGCTGCCGACAATGCGGCCTACGAACAGGCTTCGGCCCGAGTGATGGCCATCCTGGCGGACTTCGTTCCCACGCCACTGACGCTTGAGATCCTCGGCTGGGACGAGGCTTTTCTCGGAGTCGACACCGAAGATCCACTTTCCCTGGCCCTCCGGGCCCAGCAGGCGGTGCTCCGTGGAACCGGCCTGTGGGCGTCCGTCGGTATCGGCGACAACGTGCTCCGCGCCAAGATGGCCACGGATTTCGGCAAGCCACGTGGCACCTTCACTCTCACCGAGGGCAACTGGTTCCCGCTCATCGGGGATCTGGGGACCGAAGCGTTGTGGGGTATCGGGAAGAAGACTGCGAGACGGCTGGCCGAACTGGGCTTTCGCACGGTGCGGGAACTGGCGGCGGCCGATCCGCACGCCCTCGGCGAGCAGGTCGGTCCGACCATGGGGCCGAGGTGGGTAGGTCTGGCGCGCGGCTCCGCGCGGTCGGAGGTGATCGGAACGCCCTACGTCGCCCGCGCCCGCAGCCGCGAGACGACGTTCCAGCATGACCTCACCGACCCGGTGGAGGTCCGATTCGAGGTCGGCGAACTGGCCCGGCAGGTGGCCCTCGACGTCGTCGAGGACGGTCGTCCCGCGGTGCGGGTCGGGGTCAAGGTGCGTTTCAAGCCGTTCGTCACCCTCACCCGCAGTGCCACGCTCGCCGCTCCGACCCACGACGCCGACACCATCGCATCCGCCGCCGTGCAGTTGCTGGATTCCCTCGAGGACGATCGGCCTGTCCGGCTACTCGGAGTGCGGGCGGAGTTCCCACCCGATGATGACCGGCGCCTGAACCCGAGCCGCGGGCGGGCCGGGTTCGGCGGCGACGCCGTCTGACCTGAATTCGTGCATGCCCTGGCGGTCAACCGCCGCCATGGGGCGAGGTCACGGCCGCCGGGAGACAATGGCCGACCCAAGATTCCTGAAGAATGGATAGCGCAGTCGTTCGGTGCCCGTAGTCAGGCACCAAACGACTGCGGTCATCGTGATTAGCGATGGCCTTGTGTTGAACTGCCTACCACTGCGTGACGGCAGGGGTCGTACCGGAGTTGCGTGACCTATGGACCCCGCACCCACCCGTACGGATGGTCCGCGAGGTCGAAGAGTTGGCACCCGATGACTCCTGGTGTGCGGTGGATCATCAGTTCGGGGGACTTGGACCATCTGGAGGGGGCGACATATGGCGCCGTCTCAATACCGGTCATAGCTTTGGGTGGAGGCCGCGGATCACAGCGGTCCCCATGCGGCGCTGACCATGACGGGATGACCGAGGAACGAGTAGGGCGGAGGTGAGCGGACATGAATGGATCTCGAGCGGATGAACAAGCCCCGGCGACGTCCGACCGGCCGCGTCACCGCACCCTGGCACGGGTCTGTGTGATCGTCGGTCTCGCCACGGGCGCCTGGTTGGCCGACTCCGTCGCCGCAACCGCGTCCACTCCAGGTCACAGCCCGTCTCTCCCGATCGTGACCCCGTTGGTGGCCAAGGCTTCCGGTGTGGGGACGAAGGCGGCTGGTCCGGTTGAGCACCTGACGTCGTCCGTCGTCCAGCGGACCGTCGCTCCCGTCGCGGCTCGTGTACAGCCGATCGTGAGAGTTCCCGTGGCAGCAGTCGCTGCGGTGTCCAAGCCGGTCGTCGCCACCGTCGCACCCATGGTGGAGACGGTGGCACCCATCATCAGAATCGCGGCGAGGCCGGTCGTACAAGCAGTCGCACCGGTCGTTCAAGCAGTCGCACCGGTCGTACAAGCAGTCGCACCGGTCGTACATGTCGTCAGTCGGCCGTCCACGCCGGTGCTCGGGACCGTTACCCCGGTCGTGGCACCTATCGTCGGTCGCCTGCATCCGGTCATCGTGGCGGTCCACCCGCCGGCCCCGGTGGTGCACCCGGTAGCTCCGGTGGTGCACCCGGTCGTTCCGGTCCGTGGCCCGGTCGCCGGGGGGCTCCGCCCGGTCGTCCCGGTCGTGCGAGCCGCCGCGCCCGTCGTCGTCCCGAAGGCCAGGACCGCCGGTGTCACCGTGCGCGCCACCCCCGCCCGTGTCTCCGCACCCGTTCCATCCCGACCGGTAGCGGAAGCGAAGACGTCACTGCAGAGCCTGGCTCGTTTCGATCAAGCCCGGGCCGCGGCTGCACCGGTCAGGGTCGAGAGGCCGTCGCGGGTCTCCTGGTTGAGTTCTACGACGACCACGACCCGGTCCACCGCGCCCGAAACACCCACGCCGGTCGGCGATCCGGCGCCGGCGCCAGTCGTACTCACCACGCCGGCCGCCGGCGCATCGGGTCATTCCCCCGCCAGCAGTTCACAGGTCGCTGCGGACCTCGACGGCTCCGCCGATCCATCACGATTGGCCGTGCTCGCAGCGCTCTCCTCGTCGGACGATGCGTTGTTCACCAGCGCCGCCGACAGGCCCACCTTCTCCCCTGACTAGGGCGTGTCTCCCAAAAGTTGGGTAGGTGTGGCGGGATGCTCACTGAATGAGTTCTCCTTCGTCGCGGTACCGCGTCTTCAGTGACGAGCAGTGGCAACGGATCGAGCGGTTGTTGCCGACAAATGTTGGCCGGCGGGGTCATCCGTTCGGTGAGCACCGGCGGGTGGTGGAAGGCATCGCCTACCGGTACCGGGCCGGGATCCCCTGGCGGGACTTGCCTCGGGACGTGTTCGGACCGTGGCAGACCGTGTGGAAGCGGCACCGCCGGTACGCCGGAGACGGCACCTGGGACCGGGTGCTCGCGGCGTTGTTGACCGACGCTGACGCTGCCGGTCAGATCGACTGGACCGTGTCGGTGGATGCCACCATCAACCGCGCCCACCAGCACAAACACGACACGGCCCGAGCAGGACACAGGGGGCAGTATCGAACTACAAGAATCTGCCACTGGTCGATGCTGAACCTGCAGGTCACGGCATTGGCAGGTCCCGGGGCGGGTTGACCACGAAGATCCACCACGCGGTCGATGGCAAGGGCCGGCCACTGGCGATCGTCATCACCGGTGGGCAACGCAACGACGGTGCCGTCCTGGAACAGGTACTGGCCGACATCCGGGTTCCGCGCCGAGGTCGGGGGCGACCACGGACCCGACCCGATGCCGTCCTGGCGGACAAGGCCTACGCCGCCGGGATCACCCGCAGGATGCTGCAGCGCCGCGGGATCAAGGTGGTCATTCCGCTCAAGAGCGACCAGATCGCCGCCCGCAAACGTAAGGGCAGCAAGGGTGGCCGTCCACCTGCGCTGGACCGCCAGATGTACCGGGAACGCAACGTTGTCGAGCGTTCCTTCGCTCTGATCAAGCAATGGCGGGGGCTGGCCACCCGCTACGACAAGCTCGCCATCACCTACCGCGCGGCAGTGGTGCTTTCGGCGTGCATCGTCTGGAACCGACTATTGGAAGACACGCCCTGAGCGTCCCGGAAATACGCCGACTGCTGATCCAATTGATCTGGACCGACCCACCCGACCCCGACGCCACCCTGACCCGATCAACCTGGCGACGGCGGCATCAACAACGCGCCCGCCACTGCCACTACCGGGCCCGAGGACACCAACCTTAAGTTCGACTGTAGTACTAGTGGTCCCCGCAGTCACAGGTCTGTCCAGTCACCTCGGTGGGTGGATCGACCCGGTGCGGCGTTGCGGCCTCCGTTCCCGGACGCCGCCAGGACCATTCGGCACTCCATCAGGGAGAAATACTCATGAACACCTGGCTCAGGAGAGGACTGCTCACCGCAGTTCTCAGCGGCGGAATCTTCGCCATCGGCGCGGGTATCGCGTCCGCAGAAGCACCCGGATCACCTACCCCACAGCCCCATGGAATCCTCTCGGGCGTCGTCAGGACCGCGGTCTCGGCACCGGTCAACGTCTCCGGGACGAGCATCAGCATCATTGGATCGTCCAAGTCGCAGGTCACGGTGGCCGCGCCGTCGGGCTCACCGAAGGCAGTGGCAAGGGCCGCTGCCAAACCGTTGGTCTCGGCTCCGGTGAACGTGTCCGGGACCTCGGTCGCGGTACTCGGAACGTCGAAATCCACCACGCCTGTGACGGTTCGGTCGGCACCAGCGCCGGCACGCCGGCCGGCGGTCTCGGCTCCGGTCACCGTCACCGGCACATCGATTGCCGTGCTCGGCCGGTCCACCAGCAGCACGTCCGCCGGACGCCCTGCGGTCGCGGCGACCAGCACCGGAAAGGGGTCCGGAAGCCTGGTCGATGCACCGGTCACGGTTTGCGGCAATTCGGTCGGCGTCCTGGGGCGGGCCCACTCCGCTTGCGCAGCCCCGGTATCCCACTCCGGCACGTCGCTGATCGCGGCCCCGATCACGATCTGCGGTAACGCCATCGGTTCTGCCTCGTCAGCATGCTCGGCCCCCGCCGGGTCAGCGACCCCGTCGGGCAACGCGCCCAGCTCCCACTCACCGGTAGTCTCCGCTCCGATCGTGGTCAGCGGCACCTCGGTGGGTGTGCTCGGGCACTCCGCCTCGAGCTCTTCCGGCACCCGACCGGGCAGTTCGACTGGTTCACTCGTGAACGCTCCGGTCGGCGTCTGCGGCACCTCCGCCGGCGTCCTGGGCAACTCCACCAGCAACTGCGGATCGACCCCGGGCACCGGCAGCACTGGCACGACCGGGAGCACTCCGGGGACCCTGGTGAACGCCCCGGTCAGCGTCTGCGGCACCTCCGCCGGCATCCTGGGCAACTCCACCAGCAACTGCGGATCCACCCCGGGCAGCACGACTAGGACCCCGGGGACCCTCGCCAACGCCCCCATCAGCGTCTGCGGCACCTCCGCCGGCATCCTGGGCAACTCCACCAGCACGTGCGGATCCACCCCGACCAACAACACCGGCAGCATCCCGGGGGCCCCTGTGAACGCCCCGATCAGCGTCTGCGGCACCTCCGCCGGCGTCCTGGGCAACTCCACCAGCAACTGCGGATCCACCCCGGGCAGCACGACTAGGACCCCGGGGACCCTGGTGAACGCCCCCATCGGCGTCTGCGGCACCTCCGCCGGCGTTCTGGGCAACTCCACCAGCACCTGCGAATCCACCCCGACCAACAACACCGGCAGCACCCCGGGGGCCCCTGTGAACGCCCCGATCAGCGTCTGCGGCACCTCCGCCGGCGTCCTGGGCAACTCCACCAGCACCTGCGGTCAGCCGGCTCCGGTCACCCCGGTCACGCCGGTCGGTCCCGGCACCCCGGTCGGCCCGGTTGCGCCAGGCACCCCTGTCACTCCGGGCACTCCGGGCACCCCGACCCACCCGACCCACCCGACCCACCCGGTCACGCCGGTACACCCGACCCACCCGGTCCGGGTTCCGACCGACCCAACCGTGCAGGTCGACGCAGTCAGTTTCAGCCAGCCCGTAGCCGTCGTCGCGGCTGCTCAGGCCGCCGCACCCATGGCAGCCGCCACTCCCGTGGCGACTGCGGTACTCTCGACGGCGCCACTGGCCTACACCGGGTCGCCCATCACGACCCTGCTGTTCCTGGCGCTGGCCCTGATGCTCATCGGCGGACTGGGACTGACGCTGGTGCGCCGCCGGACACCGACGGTCCGGTAACACCGCCCGTCGGCTGATCCGGCATCACCCGGCACAGGCGGCCTCCGCCAGGAGGCCGCCTGACCGTGGGACCACGTTCCAGGCCTCGAGCAGTGCTCCGATGCCCGCGCTCAGCAACGGCGCCGGATGGTTCGCGCCTTCCAGGCCGATCACCAACGCCATGCAGATGTCCGCAGCTTCGACCGGCGTCACTCCACGGACGGGTGCGGCATCGAACAGGTCCACCAGCAACCCGTGGATGTCCTGGCTGAACTGGTGACAGATGTCGCCGAACAGGCGCGCCTTCTGGTCCAGCAGTTCCGCAGTGTGCGGAGAGTCGCCCGCCAGAGCGACCACCAGGTTCATCTTTGCTTCCAGCACCCCACGAATCCGCTCACCCATGGGGCGCTCGCGGTCGGGATCGTCACCCACCGACGCCTCGCGGGAGAGCACCAGCGCACGCTCGTGCAGCCGGACGGCAAGTCGCCGGAACGCGTCGTCCTTGCTCCGGACATATTGGTAGACAGCGGTCCTGGACATCCCGGCGGCGGCGGCGATGTCCTCTACGGTCGTCCGCCGGACGCCGTACCGGGTGAGGCACTCGTACGTGGCGTCGAGCACCTCCCCCAGCCGGTCGTTCGTCATGCGACCTGCAGCGCCTTCACCATTTCAGCGGCCAGAGCGGCCGAGGAGGCCGGGTTCTGCCCGGTGTAGAGGTTGCGGTCGACCTCGATGTGCTCCGCCCAGGGCGCACCCTCGCGGAAGTCCGCACCCAGTGCGACGAGACGGTCCTGCAGGAGCCACTTGGCCTTGTCGGCCAGGCCGGCCTGCGTCTCCTCCGCGTTGGTGAATCCCGTCAGGCGGTAGCCGCTGAACACCGAACCGTCGGCACCCTCGGTCGCCAGGAGGGCGGCGGGCGCGTGACAGACGATGCCGAGCGGGTGGCCGGACGCCAAGGCCTCGACCAGCAGCCGGCCGGAGGTCGGATCAACAGCGAGATCCTCCATCGGTCCGTGCCCACCGGGGTAGAAAACCGCGACATAGTCGGCCAGGTCTACCTTCTCGAGCTCGAGTGGCGCCCGGAGCTCCTCGATGGCGGCAAGCTCGGCAGCAATAGCGTCAGCATTCTCCTGACCCCCGTTGACCTGCGGAGCCAGGCTCCCCTGGTCGACCACCGGAACGACTCCGCCCGGCGTGGCCATCACGACCTCGAAGCCGGCACCGATGAACGCCCGGAAGGGCGCAACCAGCTCTTCGGCCCAGAAACCGGTCGGGTGGTGAGAACCGTCGGCCAATGTCCAGAACTGGGCACCGGTCACGACGAACAGAACTTTGCTCACGGTCGAACTCCTCTTCAACGCATACGGTCAGAACCTCTGACCAACTGACAGTATACACACAGAGTGTCAGTCAGTCAGAGGCGACCGCCGTTTCGAGGACCTGACCGGTCAGCGCATCGGCACGGTGGGCAGGAACTGCGGGGCCTGACGGACGTGGGTGGCCTGCTCCCACGCATAGCTCAGGCTGATCAGTTCGGGCTCGTCCCACTTACCGCCGATGAACGACATCCCGACCGGGAGGTGGAACGAATATCCGGCCGGGACGGTGATGCTCGGGTAGCCGGCGATCGCCGCAGGGCTGGAGGATCCCACCAGGAAGTGGTCACCGTTGATCAGATCGGTGGTCCAGGCCGGGCCGTTGGTCGGCGCGATGATCGCCGCGAGCTTGTACTTCGCCAGAGTGTCGTCGATCGAGTGCTGGGCGATGGAACGGGCGGAGTTGCGCGCCTTGATGTAGGCGGGGTCGGTCAGCGGCCCGCGGGCCTGCGACTCGGTGAAGATCTCCTGGCCGAAGTACTTGAGTTCCTGCGAGGCGTGGGCATTGTCGAAGTTGATCAGGCCCTGCAACGTCTTCGGGTACTTCGGCGCCGTGTACTTCTGCAGGTAGGCCGCGATGTCATGCTTGAACTCGTACTCCAGGGCAGTGTTCTCGGGGGCGTAGGCAGCGTCGATTTGCACGTTCGCGGGGTCCACGATCACCGCGCCGAGCGACTTCAGCTTCTTGATCGTCTGCTCCATGATGGCGTCCGTCTCCGGGCTCGACCCGAAGTTCCCCTGCCGCCAGACACCCAGCCGCACGCCCTTGAGCGCGCCGGCCTTGAGGTACTTGGT
Organism: Nakamurella sp. PAMC28650; assembly: GCF_014303395.1. Classification (GTDB taxonomy): domain Bacteria; phylum Actinomycetota; class Actinomycetes; order Mycobacteriales; family Nakamurellaceae; genus Nakamurella. The sequence continues at coordinate 917,263 of NZ_CP060298.1, read as the reverse complement.
GTAGTCGGTGGTCACGTGTCCACGCTGCGCTGCGGTGGCGGGGTCCGAGGAATCGACACCGGTGAGCGCGCCGAGAAGGACGGCCGCATCGGTGACGTTGCGGGCCATCGGCCCCGAGGTGTCCTGCTGCGAGGAGATCGGCACGATGCCTGACCGGCTGGCCAGGCCGAGCGTCGGCTTGATGCCGACGAGGCCGTTCTGCCCGGAGGGGCAGACCACCGAACCGTCTGTCTCGGTACCGACGGCGACCGTCGCCAGGTCCGCCGACGCGGCGACACCGGAACCCGCACTCGAACCGCACGGATTGCGGTCCAGCACGTACGCCATGTTGGTCTGACCCTCCACTCCGCTCCAGCCGCTGGACGACTGCGTCGACCGGTAGTTGGCCCACTCGGAGAGGTTCGTCTTACCCAGGATCAGGGCGCCGGCGGCCTTGAGCTTCATCACGATGAAGGCATCGGACGGCGAGCTGCCGGCCAGGGCCAGCGATCCGGCGGTGGTGGGCATTCCGGTGGTGTCGATGTTGTCCTTGACCAGGACCGGAATGCCAAGAAGCGGCCGCCGGTCGCCGTGGCGCCGTGCCCGATCCGCGGCGGCCGCCTCGGCGGCCGCACTCTTGCTGACGGTGATCACCGCGTGCAGCTTCGGGTTGAGTGCGGCGATCCGCCGCTCGTAGAACCGCACCAGCTCGACCGAGGACAGCCGCCCACGATTCATCTGGGCCTCGAGCTGGAGAATGGTTGATTTGTCGACATCGATTCCGGCGACCTTCGTCGAGGTGATATCGAACTGACTTGATTCACCCGACACCTGGGCGGTCTCGGTTCTGGGTGTCGCACTCGCCGCGGAAGGAACGAATGCGATACCCAGAGATGCGGCAGTGATTGCGATTGCGGGGACCATGCGCCGTCGGGTCCAAGTGATGAATGGCATCCGCCCACTGTGCCTCACAGCCAATTCACCGCGGATTAACATTGGATCACGGAACTTCTTCTTCTGCCCAAAACGGTCACTGCTGGTGGCTAAATCTGCCAAGAAATATTCGGCCCGAATGTTTGCGCCAACACGAATTGGGCAACGCCACCGTCCAAGACCCCCCGCGCAAGCAGCAACGCAGGCTCGCCACCGAACGCGGCTGGCAACTCCGCCAGGCGATGGTCCCGACCGATTAGGGACGTTCGACTCTGCGGTTCGGCACAGCTCCGTGAGACGTTTCTCCCAGATTGCCTGTCCGCCATAGTGATAGAAACACGAACTCTGAGGAGTTTCTGAGATGAATGCGTCCACGGTGCTCATCGCCCAGACCCACTACGTCCGGATGGGGGTCGTCCAGATCTCTCTCGCCAATTTGTTGATCATCGCTCTGATGGTGATCGCACTGGTCCTGGCCCTGGTCCTTCCCTTCCCGCGTGGCCACGAGGATTCCGAAGGAGTGTCCGATGTCCAGCACTGAGAAGCAGGTTTCCAGGAATTGGACCGTCCGCCTCCGTGAACGGGCGGTCAAGACGGTCCCACCCGGGCAGTGGCTGCCCGATCGGCAGCCGGCCTACGTGCGGTCCTGGATCTACGTGTTCGGGGTGGCCTGCCTGGCATCCCTGATCGTCGTCATCGCCTCGGGCGTCGCCCTGGCCGTCGAAGGCGCGGGCTGGTGGCACGTCTCGGCACTGGGCCACTTCGTCAACTCGGTCCACCTGTGGAGTGTCGAACTGTTCTTCGCCACGATGGTGGTCCATCTGTGGGGCAAGTTCTTCATGGCCGCGTGGCGCGGGAAGCGGGCCCTGACCTGGATCACCGGCGCCGTCGCCTTCATGGGCTCGATCGGAACGGCCTTCACCGGCTACCTCTCGCAGTCGAACTTCGACTCGCAGTGGATCGCCGGGCAGGCCAAGGACGGCCTCAACGCCGTCGGCATCGGCAGCCAGTTCAACGTCCTGAACTCGGGCCAGATGCTGCTATTCCACGTGTCGCTGCTCCCGCTGATCGTCGGGGTACTGGTCGGGCTGCACATCATTCTCGTCCGCCGACACGGAGTGGTTCCGCCGTTCGACGCCCGGCCTGAGGACTATCCGCTGTCCACCGCAGATCTCCCACCGCTCGGACCGGTGGCGACCACGCCCGTCGTGCCCGTCGTGACGGTGAAGTCATGACCACCGCCACGCGCCGTCGGCCGCCGCCGTCCTCGAAGACGCCCGATTCACATTCGTTCCCCACCCGGTCCTACGACCTGGTCAAGGAGTTCAGCATCGCCCTCGGGATCATCCTGGTCCTGTCCCTGGCGCTCGCCGCCGTCTTCTCCTCGCCCGACCGACCGGCGATCAGCCTGGCCGACTGGGCCCAGCAGGCTCCGAACGATGTCGTCGCGACCGCGACCGCTGAGCTGGCCGGCACCAGTACCAGTGCCGGATACGGCGGACCGTACAACTCCGCGAGTCCCGGCCAGAAGCTGGGACCCCTGGGCCTGCAGAAGCTGGCCGGCGTGAAGATCCCGGTCGACAGTGCCAAAGACCTGGTCCTGGATCCGCTGACCAGCGTGACCGGCGATGCACCGCTGACCACGGCGCTGACAACCTGGTCCGCCGCCAGCGGCGACCAGCAGACCACCTGGGCCTCGGCCTATGCAGATGCGTTGGCGGCCACCCCGGACGGCAGTCCTGCCGCGGTGGCGGCCGGAGCCTACGGACCGGTCCCGCTGTTGGCCGGCCGCTTCCTGACGTTGGCCCGGGGCGGAGGATTGCAGAGCCAGCTGACCGGCAACAGCTTCTACAGCAGCGATCAGACCAAACCCATGCTGCTGCTCGCGGACGGCGCTTACCTCTCGGATCAGGCCAGAGCCGAGAATCTCGGTGGCGATCAGTGGGGAATGATGAACGAGAGCGGCAACTATCCCGGGCAGCCGTGGATGTGGCTCTACACCTTCTGGTATCAGATCAAGCCGTTCTCCACCTCCTCCAATGCCGATGCGCTGGTGTGGGGGCTGATGATGCTGCTGACCGTCGTCTTCATCTTCCTGCCCTTCATCCCCGGTCTACGTTCACTGCCCAGGCGCCTGGGGGTGTACAAACTCATCTGGCGGAAATGACCGGCACCACGGGATGCGACTGTCGGTCATCGGCGGCACGATGGGCGCATGACAGCGACCGCAAGGCTCGAGCTCGTCGCGTTCGACGCGGCGGACACCGAAACACTCGCCAAGTTCTGGGTCGATCTCACGGGTTGGGAGATCGTCCGGAACGACGGCGGCTGGACCAACATCAGGACGGGCGACGGCCAGGAGATCGGGCTGCAGCCCTCGGACGATCACATCCCGCCGCAGTGGCCGGGTCAGGAGCACCCCCAGCACTTCCATCTCGACCTGCTGATCGACGCCTACCAGGAGGCAGCCGAACGAGCCGTCGGTCTCGGCGCCACCCGCCTGGCCGAGGGTCCGACCTGGGTCACCCTGGCCGATCCGGCCGGGCACCCGTTCGACATCTGCCGGCGGGAGGGCGTCGGCCCGGTGATGGGGCTCTACGCGGTGACGATCGATGCGCCCGACGCGTCGGCACTGGCCCACTTCTACGCCGACCTGCTCGGCATGGAGGTGACCTACGAAGGTCCCGAGGGCGGCCTGGTCTCCGGTGATGGCAAGAACCTGATGTTTGAGCAGATCAGCAACTATCACCGGCCGCAGTGGCCCGACCCGGCTCACCAGCAGCAGGCCCATCTGGACATCGTCGTGGACGACCTCGATGCGGTCCAGGCGCACGCCGTCGAATTGGGCGCGACCGTGCTGAACGGCGACGGGAAGCAGTTCCGCACCCTCGCCGATCCGGCCGGCCACCCGCTCGACCTGACCCTTTGATGTTGTCGAGGGCGCGGCGATGATCGGCGACCGGTGGGGCGTGAGCGACGAGGAGGTCGCCCGTCACTACCCCTGCGACGACGTCGTCGTCGCCCCCGTGCTGCAGGCCTGGCGGGGGGTCACCGTGCGGGCATCGCCCGCGCAGGTGTGGCCGTGGGTCACCCAGATCAGGATTGCTCCGTATTCCTACGACTGGATCGACAATCTCGGACGACGTTCGCCGCAGGATCTGCGCCAGATAGCGGAACCTGTTGTCGGCGAACACTTCACGACGGTGGCCGGGCGACCTCAGGGCAGCATTCTCTCGGTCGACCCGGCCCAACAGCTCACGGCTCGGATCGTGGGGGCGGTGATGTCCTACGTGCTGGTGCCGGCCGGCGACTCCACCCGCCTGCTGCTCAAGATCGTGATGGCACGAGGCGCTCTGCTCGCGCCGTTCGTCTCGCTCGGCGACCTCGTGATGGCGCGCCGGCAACTGCTCAACCTCCAGCAGCTCGCCGAGCGGACGGCGCGGCCGCCCGGCCCCCGCCCTCCGCGCCGGTGACACATCCGCCCACCGACTTTCCTATGATCGAGGCGTATGTCCGCCGACCACCGATCTTCCGAAGGGTTCACCATGACCGCTCCGAGCAGCACGCTGTCCGGCTGGACGGCCACCCCGTTCACCGCGGCCGGCATGACGTACGACGTCTACGCGAAGTCCCCGGCCGGTGGCGGCCCGGGCGTCGTCGTCATCCCCGAGGTGCCCGGAATGAGTCCCGAGGTCCTCGGCTTCGCCGATCACCTCGTCGAGGCCGGCTTCAGCGTGGCCATTCCCTCGCTGTTCGGGACGCCCGGCAAGCCGGTTTCCGGTTTCTACACGTTCTCCACCATCGCCAAGTTGTGCGTCTCGAAAGAGATGAAAGCGTTCGCAGCCAACAGCGAGCGACCGATCTCGAAGTTCCTCCGGGCACTCGCCGCCGATCTCAACGCCCGGACCACCGGGCCGGGAGTCGGTGTCGTCGGGATGTGCTTCACCGGTGGATTCGCACTGGCCACCGCCGTCCACGAGTCGGTGCTGGCCGCGGTGATGAGCCAGCCGAGCGTTCCGCTTCCCCTCGGCGACGCCCGGCGGATCGACATCGGACTGTCGCCGGCCGAGAAGTCGACCGTGGTCGAGCGCACCGGAAACGGGCTGTGCCTGATGGGCCTGAAATTCAGCGAGGACAAGGCGGTCGCCCCCGCGCGTTTCGCCGCCTACGCGGACACCTTCGGCGATGCCATCGAGCTCGTCGTGCTGGACAGTTCGGCCGGTAACCCGGACGGCTACAAGTCCTCGGCCCATTCCGTCCTGACGGGGGAGGTCCGCGAGACCCCGCCGAACTCCGCCTACGCCACGCGCGAGAAGGTCGTGGCGTTCCTGCGCAAGAGCCTGGCCGGCCAAGTCCGGGAGTGAGCCGGCCGGGCCTACTTCTTGAGGCGTCTGCTCCCGCCGTGCCAGTCCTCCTGGACGCCGGCCGTTTCGGTGTCGACGCCGAAGCTACGGAGTTGCGGCTGCTCCCTCAGGCTCCGCTTCAACTCGGCGAACCCGGGGAACGAGGCCAGCCCGATCACGTGGTCCCACAACGGGCCCGCCTGCTCCTGGCTGGGTAGCCGGCTGATCACCGGGCCGAAGAAGGCCACCCCCGCCGGCGGCCGGAACTGGATGATCGGAGTACCGACGTCCTTCCCGGTGAGCGCCAGGGCTTCATCGGTCTCCCGGCGGATCTCGGCGTCGTAGGAGGCTTCCTCCAGGGCGTCGGCCAGATCCATCGGCAGGCCCGCCTCGTCGAGCGCCGGTTCGAGGAACTCCCGGGTCCCGCGATGGCTGCCGTCGCTACCGGGCAGGTCCGGCGTGCTGTCGAAGATGCGGGTTCCCAGCGCGCCGTACAGCCGGCCGACGGCGGCGCCGCCGTGTTCCTCGCGCGCCCGCGCCGCAACGCGTAACAACCGCAGCCCGGCGGTGTGTCCCGCCTCGTACCCGGCGGGAAAGTGGCTGTCGTAGTCGACGGCGGAGTTGAGCAGCCGCAGCGAGATGAACCGCCAGTCGACGGTGTAGGAGCGTTGCGCCTGAACAAGTCTGACCCACTTGCTGGTCATCCAGGCGAACGGGCAGACCGGATCGAAATAGAAGTTGACGTCGGCTTCGCTCATCACGTCATCGTAGTTCCGCTTGGTACGATTCCGAATTCGACATCAGATCCGGCTCACCGACAGGGTTCTCGTCAGGCGCGTGGCATCTTCGACCGGAGCGTCCCGACCCCGTCGCCGGTGAGGTCGGCGACGGCGGCGACACGGCCGGTCATGGCCTGCACCAACGAAAGGATGGGTCCGCGAACCTCGGCGCCGCTGCCGTGCGACCAGTCGGTGTCGGTGGCGATCATCTTCACTCCGGAGATGCGGCTCTTCGCCCCGATCAACAGGTTCGAGTTCTTGTAGAAGTCCGCCACCTGCCGCGTGGTGGCGACGGGCGGACTGTAGGCGATGCCCAACGGCCGGCGAATGTCCGCCCCGTGCACCACCACCTCACCGAGCCAGGAATCGACCGGGCCGGGGGGAGCAGAACTGTCGCCGACGTGCGCGGTGAACTCGGCCAGCGTCTGCGCGGGCGTACCGGCACTCTCCCGGGCGACGTCCTTGGCGGCCATCCGTTCGAACCGGAAGCCCGACGCCGCGAACTTGGCGAAGAACTTCGGTGGTGTCTGCTTCGTGAGAGCCACCAGATGCGCGAGCACCTGCTGTACGTCCCACTCCGGACAGAGGAACGCGGCGCGCCACTGCTGGTCGTTCAAGGATTGCAGGTCCTCGATCAATCGGTGACGTTCGGCGTGGATCAGGTCCCAGGTGCTGTTCGACATGTCTTCCAGATGCTCCTTCACGAAAAGCGCCGGTGCGGCGCAGGGACGAGGTCGTCCGCCTACCGACAAGACGGCCGACCGGAGCCGAAATCGACAGGACCCGCATAACTGATCTACGGGCACCAACTCTCGACGTGCTGCGGATCCCCGGCCGGGGTGACGTCGCGGTCGCGCAGTACCACCGAGATGCTGTGCCCACGCAGTCGGCACGCCTCGGTGAACGCGGAGCCGGGGGTGTCGGTGTATTCGATCTCGATCACGTGAGGGCCGTAGACCCTCGTGTAGGAATCGCACTCGGTGTAGACCTGGCATTCCTCGGCCACGGCGAAATCGAACCCGGACCGTCGCGCCGCGGCGGCCAGCTCGGCCCCGTTCTTCTGGGCGATCGCCAGATGGCGCTGATGGGCTCGTGCGGTGAGCAACGTGCTGAAGGCCAGGGCCGCGGCCAGGGTGAGGTGATGCTCCGAGCGGGTGTAGGAATCGAGGTTGTCGGCTTCGACGGCCTGGTAGCCGGCGCTGGCGCACCCGTCGATCCAGGCGCCCACGATCCCGATGAGCGACGTCCGCTTCTGCGGCGTGGAGATGTCCAGCAACGGCTCACCCCATGCGGTGTCGACGATCAGTGAGCCGGACGCGCGGCGCAACAACAGGTTCGGATGATTCCGGGTCCACCAGCCCACCGCATCAGGCTGAGCCTGGAAGGCATTCACGTAGCAGATCGAGTACTTGCCCATGACGGCCCGCGCCGCGCGGTCCCGATCCACGATCGTCACCGTGGCGGGCACTGCGTAGGCGCCACCGATCTGGTAGCTGAAACGTCCGTGCGCGGGCGGGAGGACGGGCGTGGACGTCGATGTCCTCGACGCCGCCTGCGAGGCATCCGAGACCGCTTGCGTCGCAACCGAGACGAGCTGCGCGGACGACGGAGTCGCGCGCAGCCCCGCGCAGCCGCCCACGGCCAGCGCGAGGGCCAGGAGCAGCACGCCGACATGCCGCCGAGACGGCGACCTCCTGATGCCCGGTGTGGTGTTGATGCGCTGCTCCCCTGCGGTCATCGAATCCGATACCTCCCGTGGAGGGTAGCGGTTGATCCGATCAGCCGGGCGCTCTCGGATTCAGCGGGTCTGACCTCGAGCGAAGTAATCGACCAGATCCGTTGGCAGTGCGGTGATGTCGACCGGGACGCTCCCCAATCGCAGGGACCGGGTGGCGGCGACCCCGGCGGCGACGGCGTCACGGGCGGCGACCGGGGAGGTGTCGGTGGCGCCACCGGCGCGAACGAATCGGAGGAATTCGGAGACGATGGCGGCGTCCGCGCCACCGTGGCTGCCCTCGTCGGCCCGGATGGTGATGCTCAGGTCGGCGTCCTCCCGGTATCCGGACCTGTGCTGGTTCCAGACCTTGATCGTCCCGGACGGATCGCCGACGGTATCGCCGAAGTTCTCCATCCGGCCGCTGTCACCGATGACGGTGTAGTTGCGCCAGTAGTCGGGTGTGTAGTGGCACTGCTGATAGCTGGCCAGGACGCCGTTGGTCAGGCGGCTGAGCATCATCGAGAGGTCCTCCACGTCCACCACCGGGTTCAGCCGGTCCAATTCGGTCGGCGGCCACTGTCGTGCGTCGAACCAGTCGGCCATCACCGCCCCGGGCGGCTCTGGCGTCGACCGGCGGCGGTCCTCGTTGCCGTAGACCTGTAGCTCGCCCATCGCCACCACCTGCTGCGACGGGGCCCCGGCGAGCCAGTGGATGACGTCCAGATCGTGGGCGCCCTTCTGCAGCAGCAGCCCGAGGGTGTGGCTCCGATCGGCGTGCCAGTCGCGGAAGTAGTAGTCACCGCCGTGACCGACGAAGTGTCGGCACCAGATCGACTTCACCTGACCGATGACGCCCTCGTCGATCAGTTCCTTCATCCGGCGGAGCAGGGGAAGATGCCGCAGGTTGTGCCCGACGTAGAGCCGGGAGCCGGATGTTCTGGCCGTCTGCAGGATCTCGTCGCAGTCGTCGGTCGAGATGGCGAGCGGCTTCTCCACGAACACCGCCACCCCAGCCGTCAGCGCCGCCAGCACGGGTGTGCGGTGGCCGTCGTCCGGGGTGAAGACCATCACTGCGTCGAGGTTCTGCCCGAGCAGCTCCCGGTGGTCGTCGAAAACCGGGACCTCGGGACCGAAAAGCTCTGCTGCATGGGCGCTTGCGCCGGGGCGTGGATCAGCGCAGCCCGCCACCCTGGCGCCAGATCCGGGTGTTGCGACCAACCGCGCCAGGGCCGCGCGTTGCCCGACGCCGATGACGCCGATCCTCAGGTCCTGGTCTGACACAGGGTTTGCCCTTTCGCAGTTGGGTCGTCTCGCGGTCCCTCCCGTGGATACCGAGAGTGTGATGCCCCCGGGTCAACGGATCCCGTCGAGAAACTCCAGCACTCTTCCGATCAGCAGGTCAGCCGAGGCCTGGTCGTACGACGGCAACGACGAGTCGGCGAAAAGGTGCTCCCGACCGGGATAGACGAACAGCTGGGCCTGATCGGTGGAGGCGACCAACTCGCGGGCCGCGTCGATGTCGCCCTCACCGGCGAAGTACGGGTCGGCGTCCATGCCGTGGATCTGGACCGGCACCCCGGCCGGCCACGCTGCGCCGAACTCCGACACCGGCACGCAGGAGTGGAACAGCAGGGCCCCCTTGGCGCCGGGACGCGTCTGCGCCAGCTGTTGGGCCGGCATCACACCCAGCGAGAAGCCTGCGTAGACCAGCGATTCACCGAGGTCGTCGGCGGCCGCGAGACCGCGCTGCCTGATCGTGTCGAACCCGGTCTTCGAGGCGAAACCGACCCCGTCCTCCAGGTTCTGGAAGATGTGGCCCTCGTAGAGATCCGGCACGTGCACCGTGTGGCCGGCCCGGCGCAGTTCGGCTGCGAAGTCCACCACCCCGGCGGTCAGCCCCTGAGCATGGTGAAACAGCAACACTTCTGCCATCGTGGTCTCGCTTCCCCTGGTGAACCGACATTTCCCCTGACGAGCGAACATTATGGAATGTCCGACCGGGGCTTGTCCATCTCCCGGACATCGGCGTCGAGCCCGGTTGACGCACGGAAAAAGCGTCCAGGTCCACCCGGGCGGGCGGACCTGGACGCTTTCGTCAGGCTCGGATCAGACGAACCGGTGGATCAGACGAGATCGAACCGGTCCAGGTTCATGACCTTGTCCCAGGCCGCGACGAAGTCGGTGACGAACTTGTCCTTCGCATCGTCGCTCGCGTAGACCTCGGCCAGCGCGCGCAACTCCGAGTTCGACCCGAAGACGAGGTCGGTACGGCTACCGGTCCAGATGACCTCGCCGGCGCCGTTACGGCCCTCGAAGAGGTCCTGGTCGTCGGCCTTGGGCTTCCAGGTGGTCCCCATGTCGATGAGGTTCACGAAGAAATCGTTGCTCAGCGACCCGGGCGTCGAGGTGAGGACGCCGACCGGGGAGTGCTGGACGTTGGCGCCGATCGAGCGGAGACCGCCGACGAGCACCGTCATCTCGGGTGCGCTCAGGTTCAGCAGGTTGGCCCGGTCGATCAGCAGGTACTCGGCCGGCAGCTGGTTTCCCTTCCCGAGGTAGTTGCGGAAACCATCCGCTTTCGGCTCCAGCGCAGCGAAGGACTCCACGTCCGTCTGCTCCTGGGAGGCATCGGTCCGACCCGGGGTGAACGGGACGCTCACCTGATGGCCGGCGTTCCGGGCCGCCTGCTCGACACCGACGCACCCGCCCAGCACGATCAGGTCCGCCAGCGAGACCTGCCCGGCGAAGGACGTCTGGATCCCTTCCAGTGTCCGCAGCACCTGCGCCAGGGACTCCGGATCGTTGGCTTCCCAGTTGCGCTGCGGCTCGAGGCGGATGCGGGCGCCGTTGGCGCCGCCCCGCTTGTCGCTCCCACGGAACGTCGACGCCGACGCCCATGCGGTCGACACCAGCTGGGAGACAGTCAGTCCCGAAGTCAGGATCAGGCTCTTGAGGTTGCCGATCTCGTTGGCGCCGATCGGCTCGTGGTCGGCGGCGGGGACCGGGTCCTGCCAGATCAGCGTCTCGTCCGGGACCAGCGGTCCGAGGTAACGCTGGATCGGGCCCATGTCGCGGTGGGTCAGCTTGAACCAGGCGCGGGCGAACTTGTCGGCGAACTCGTCCGGGTTGGCCAGGAAGCGGCGGGTAATCGGCTCGTAGATCGGGTCGACGATCAGCGCGAGGTCCGAGGTCAGCATCGTCGGGGGGCGGCTCAGGGAGCCGTCCGTCGGGTCGGGGACGCTGTTGGCGCCGGCGCCGCCCTTGGGCTGCCACTGGTGCGCACCGGCCGGGCTCTTGGTCAGCTCCCACTGGTAGGCGTACAGATTCTCCAGATAGCTCTGGTCCCAAGTGGTTGGGGTCGAGTTCCAGGTGACCTCCAGCCCACTGGTGATCGCGTCCCGGCCCTTGCCGGTGTTGAAGCTCTGCTTCCAACCCAGGCCCTGCTCCTCGAGCGGCGCACCCTCGGGTTCCGGACCCACGTACAGATTCGGGTCGGCCGCACCGTGGGTCTTGCCGAACGTATGCCCGCCCGCGACCAGCGCCACCGTCTCCTCGTCGTTCATCGCCATCCGGGGCTCGTGAACCACCGATTTCCGCGCTGGCTCGGCGTCATCACCATGTTGCTGGCCATCATCGGCGTCCTCGGCGGATTCATTGCCGCCGCTATCCCTGCCGTCATCACCCAGGGTCAGCAACTGGTCGCCAACGCGCCGGACTATCTCAACCGGTTGAAGGATCACAGTTCTTTCGTCGGTCAGCTCAACGACCGCTTCCATCTGATCGACAAACTCCAGGGCGCCGTCAACTCCCCCGGATCCGGCAGCCTGGACGGAATTCTCGGGGCCGGCAGAGCGGTGTTCGGGGCGGTCACGAATACCGTCATCGTCCTCGTCCTGACCGCGTACTTCCTGTCCGACATGCCGCGCATCCGTGCCCTGGCCTACCGGATGGTGCCCCATACCCGGCGCCCCCGGGCCATTCTGATGGGCGACGACATCCTGGCCAAGGTCGGCGGATATGTCCTGGGCAACCTGGTGATCTCCGCCATTGCCGGCGCTCTGACCTTCGGCTGGCTGATGATCTTCTCCATTCCCTACGCCGCGCTGCTGTCGATCATGGTCGCGCTGCTCGACCTCGTGCCGGTCGTCGGCTCCACCATCGCGGGACTGATCGTCGCGGCGGCGGCCTTGACCGTTTCACTACCTCTTTGTCTTTGCACCATCGCATTCTTCGTCATTTACCGATTCCTGGAGGACTATTTCCTGGTGCCTCGCATCATCGGCCGTGCCGTGGAGGTCCCCGCGCTCGCCACCGTCGTGGCCGTCCTGATCGGCGGCGCTCTGCTGGGCATCATCGGGGCGCTCGTCGCCATCCCCGTCGCGGCAGCCGTCCTGCTGATCATCCGCGAGGTCTGGATCCCGCGACTGGACAAGGCCTGATCCACGCCCGGGACTTGTGAGGACCTTGGACCATTCCGGGGCTCGGGCCAGGCCACTACCTTCAGACGTAAGGCCCTGGGGTGTCGCGCCGGGCCTATGTCGAGAGGTAGTGCCGTGAAAGTCATGCCCGGGCTTGCTCTCATTGCTGCATTGCTGCTCGGTGTCGGCGCCTGCGCTCATCTGACGGCGGGCAGCCCGGCCGCCGGCCGGGTGGTGGTCAGCTCCACTTCCGTCAGCACCTCCAGTCGCGCGGCTGCCACGACGATCCCGACCATCCCGGTGGTCACCAGAACAGTGACCGCTGCGCCGACGACCGCGCCGACGCTCGATTTCGCGACCATCTACAAGAACGAGCAGTCCGGCGTGATCCGGATCGAGACGGTCAGCTGCACCGATTCGGGAGTCGGCACCGGATTCCTGCTGTCTCCCACACTGATCGCCACCGTTGACCACGTGGTCGCCGACTCGGCCGTCGTCAGCCTGATCAACGGAACCCAGCGCACGACCGGCACCGTCATCGGGTCCGACCCCTCCACCGATCTGGCCCTCGTGCGGGCCGACCAACCCATCGACGGCTATCAGTTCCATTTCTCCACCGGTGCCGCGAACGTCGGTGATCCCGTCGCCGCCATCGGTTTCCCGATCGGCGGCCCGATCACCCTCACCCACGGCGACATCAGTGGCCTCGACCGCCAGATCACCGTCAACGGCCGCGCTCGCACCGGCCTGCTCGAGACGGATACCCCACTCAATCCAGGTAACAGCGGCGGACCACTTCTGGCCTCCGACGGATCGGTGGTCGGACTGGTGGACGCCCTGGCCACCAACGCCAATGGCATCGGGTTCGCCATCCCGGCCGGCCAGGCCAGTGCGGCCGACCGCCAATGGGCGGCGACGCCGACCGCGCAGGCGCCGGCCAGCTGCCAGAACCCGCTGGGACCCTCGCAACAACCGTCCATCGTCCCCGCTCCACCCCCGGGTTCGGTCAGCAGCGCCCAACTCGGTGGAATCGTAGCCACCTTCAATCTGTACTTCGGCGGAATCGACTCCGGCGACTACGCCGCCGCCTACAGCGCCCTGGCCCCGGACCAGCAGTCCCCCGGCGGTGAACCGGGATTCGAGAAGGGGCTGCACACCAGCTACGACTCCAACATCAACATCATCGGCGCCCGGATCGTCGACGCCACCACCGTGGACGTGGATCTGACGTTCAACAGCTTGCAGACCGCTGCCAACGGCCCCGACGGCGACACCTGCGACAACTGGACCCTCGTCTTCAGAATGGTCCAGCAGGACGACGGCACGTGGCGGATGGACGGTGCTCAGCCCTACAACGGCTCGACTCACACCAGTTGTTGACCGAACGGGAGCGCGGTCCCGTGCATATCGATTTGTGACCCGGACGAGCTGACGCGACCCCCGCAGATGAATCCTCGCCCTCATACCTCGTCCCCCTCTGGAAGAACCGATGATCATGCGTGTTCGCACCCTCGGCGCTGTTCTGTGCAGCGTCAGCATCGCCCTCACCGCATGCGGTCCGACGCCGGCGGCCGCACCCGTTCCCGGCATCACGACGGTCACTGCCGCAGTCAGTTCCACGACCGCGACCAGCGTGGCCCCGGCCCCGGCCCCGGTGAGCAGTGCGCCACCCACCTCGTTGGTGACATCGGATCTCAGCAGTCCCACGGGAACGACGAGCCCCGCGCAGTCGGTCACCGGAACCGCCCTGGTGCTGCTGGCACAGCTGCCCATCAAGGGCCGCGCTCCGATGACCAACTACAGCCGCGCGCAGTTCGGGCAGGCATGGACCGATGACAACCGAAATCCGTTGGGACACAATGGATGCGATACCAGGAACGACATCCTGCGCCGAGACCTGACCGACGTCGTCATCAAGGGCGGCACCGGTAACTGCGTGGTGATGAGTGGCGTACTGATCGACCCGTACACCGCCCACCGCATCGTGTTCAGCCGTGGCAATACGACGTCGTCGACGATCCAGATCGATCATGTCGTCCCTCTCGGTGATGCCTGGCAGACCGGAGCGCAGCACCTGACCGCCCAGAGCCGGACCGACCTCGCGAATGATCCGCTGGAGCTACTGGCCGTCGACGGGCCCACGAACGGCGCCAAGGGCGACGGCGACGCCGCGACCTGGCTGCCGCCGAACAAGTCCTACCGCTGCGCGTATGTCGCCCGGCAGGTCGCGGTGAAGGCCCGCTACGGATTCTGGATCACTGCAGCCGAACACGACGCCATCGTCCGCGTCCTGACCCTCTGCACGGGCCAGAGCGCACCCACCGAGACCGGAACACCCCTCTTGTCGGTATCGATGACCACGTCCCACCTCTCGCCGACCACAGCGGCGCCTGCGACCACAGCGGCGCCTGCGACTCCACGGCCCGCACCGCTGCCGACGGCCACCCAGTCGTTGCCGGAGACGACCCCACCGCCACCGCCACCCGTCGATGCACCACCCGTCGATGCACCACCGGCCGGGGCGACGGCTCGGTGCAACGACGGGACCTATTCCTACGCCGCCCACCACCAGGGAGCGTGCTCGCACCACCACGGCGTCGCCGTCTTCTTCCGATGACTCGATTGTCCTCGTGGGAGCGGGGGGTCGAATGGCCGCTGGTCACCGCCGCAGTCATCGTCCTCGCGGCGTACGCGACGCCGATCCTGGACCGCGGAGCCAGTCAGGGCGTGCGAACGACTTGTGAAATCGTCCTGTACGTGACGTGGTCGGCATTCATCGTCGACTACCTGACGCGGCTGTGGCTGGCCGAGAGGCGGGCACGGTATTTCCTCCGGCATCTGCCGGACCTCATCATGTTGGCGGTCCCGATGCTGCGCCCGCTGCGTCTGCTGCGTCTACTGGTGCTGCTGAAAATGCTGAACCGGCGTGGTGCGAAGTCTCTTCGCGGCCGGGTGGCGGTGTACGTGGGCAGCGCTGCGACGACGGTGATCTTCTGTGCGGCCCTTGCGGTGCTGGACGCCGAACGCACGAGAGCGGGAGCAAACATCACCACCTTCGGTGATGCGCTGTGGTGGGCGGTGAGCACCGTCACGACAGTCGGCTACGGCGATCTGTACCCCGTCAGCGCCGAGGGACGATTGATCGCCGTGGGGCTGATGCTCACCGGTATCGCATTGATCGGTGTGGTGACGGCCACGGTGGCCAGCTGGCTCATCGACCGGGTCCGGGAAGTGGAGACCGAATCCCGCGCAGCCACCGCAGCCGACGTGCATGCTCTTCGCCTGGAAATGGTCGCCCTTCGAGAACAACTACGGCCGCCGGGATAAAACCGGCATTCCGGACCTTGGGGAGTAATTCGTCGAATTGTTCGGCTGTTCCGGAAGGGACTCTGCAAATCATTGACCCGTTGTAGTCACATGGTTACGCTGCTCCGTGCCAGTGACGGCAGAACAGACTCGCCGTTTCGTTGTGGAATCGCACAGAGAATCGCACAGAGAGGTGCGCCTTCGATGAACAGAAATCGCTCCCGTCACTACCGGGCCCTCACCGGAAAACTTCGCCGCAAGGTGGCGGCGATCAGTCCCGCCATCCTGGTCCTGTCCCTGGTCACGGTGGCCGCAGCGCCACCCGCGGCGGCTGTCTCGGGGCCGCTGCCGCTGATCGAGAACTTCGAGGGCAGCGTCCCCCTCGGCACCGGGACCCCGGGGCTGTTCGGGTTCGGCTCCGACGCCGCCAGCATCCCGAAGCTCGCCGTCGCCGCCGCCGCCGACCTCCCGGGTGCCGTTGCGGACAACCATGCGCTGGATGTTCCCTACACCGTCGGGGGCTACGGCGGTTTCAGCTACGACCTCTCCGCCGCCCAGGACTGGAGCCCGTTCGGCGGCTTCAGTTTCTGGGTGGAAGGAACGGGCTCCGGGCAGAAGGTCGAGTACGAGATCAAGGACGGCGGCGCCGACGCCAGCCATTCCGAACTGTGGCAGGGATTCTTCACCGACACCGCCGCTGGCTGGCATCAGGTGCTGGAGCCGTTCGCCGGCCTCGTCAGAAGAGGCGACTACCAGCCGCCGGGCGCTCCTTCGGACGGCGTGCTCGACCTGACGTCCATGTGGGGTTTTGCCGTCAATCTGCCGTCCGGCGCCAGTGGTCATCTGGTGTTCGACGAGTTCAGCCTCTACGGGCATTCGTCCGCCAAGTTCTCCGCCACCAGCAGCACCTACCTGGTGAACGCCGGCCAGAGCGCCTCCGTCGGGGTGAAACTGCTCCTGGCGTCCGGCGTCCTCCTGACGGCCCCGGTGTCGGTCAGCTACCGCTTGGGTGGTGGTACCGCCGTCACCGGAACAGATTTCACCGCCGCCTCCGGGGCGGTGACCTTCCCGGCCGGAAGTACTGCCCTCACCGTGGAAACCATCGCGGTACCGACCTCGGCGGGAACGCCGGCGGGTGAATCGAAGAGCATTCCGGTGAACCTCTCGTCGGCGGATGCGACCCTCGTCGGGCCGTCCCCGGTGGTGGTGATCAACGCGCACGGGCTGCCGTATCTGGACCGGAAGCTGCCCGTCGCGGCCAGGGTCGCCGATCTGATGAAGCGGATGTCGCTGGCGGAGAAGGTCGGTCAGATGACCCAGGCCGAGCGGGCCGCGGTCGGTGACGGCACGGACATCACCAGGTACGCGCTGGGGTCGCTGCTGTCCGGCGGCGGCTCGGTGCCCACCCCCAACACACCTGCAGCCTGGGCGGACATGGTCGACGGCTACCAGACGCAGGCCCTGAGCACCCCTCTGCAGATCCCCTTGATCTACGGCATCGATTCGGTGCACGGGGACAACAACCTCTCCGGCGCAACGCTCTTCCCGCACAACATCGGCATGGGAGCGACCCGCGACCCGGCGTTGGCCCGGCAGGAGGGCGTGGTGACGGCGACCGAGACCAGGGCGACCGGCATCCCCTGGGCGTTCGCACCCTGTGTCTGCGTCACCCGCGACGAACGCTGGGGCCGCAGCTACGAGTCGTTCGGCGAGGACCCGTCGCTGGTGAGCCAGATGGAGACCGTCATCGACGGCCTGCAGGGCAACGGCAACCTGGCCGGGAAGACCAGCGTGCTGGCCACCGCCAAGCACTTCCTCGGCGACGGCGGCACCAAGTACGGCTCCTCCACCACCAACGACTACAAGATCGACCAGGGGGTCACCTACGCCACCCCGGCCCAGTTGAACGCCCTGTACCTGGCGCCTTTCAAGACCGCGGTCGACAAAGGTGTCGGATCGGTGATGCCGTCGTACTCGAGCCTGCAGATCCTGGGCCAGGACACCGCGCCGATCAAGATGCACGCCAGGGCCGACCTGATCACCGGTGTGCTGAAGAACCAGCTCGGATTCAAGGGATTCGTCATCAGCGACTACGCCGCGATCGACCAGATCGGCCCTGACTACAAGAGCGACGTCAAGATCGGGATCAACGCCGACCTGGACATGATCATGGTGCCGAACAACTATGCGACCTTCATCTCCGATCTGACCGCCCTGAATGCGAGCGGGGACGTCTCGACCGCCAGGATCGATGACGCCGTCGCCCGGATCCTGACGCAGAAGTTCGCGCTCGGCCTCTTCGACCATCCGATGGCGGACCGGTCGAACGCATCGACGATCGGGTCAGCTGCGCACCGTGCGGTGGCCCGGCGGGCGGTGGCGGAATCGCAGGTGCTGTTCAAGAACAGCGGGAACCTCCTGCCGCTGGCGAAGAACGCCAGGATCTACGTCGCCGGGTCGCTCGCCGACAACGTCGGCAACCAGTCCGGCGGCTGGACGCTCACGTGGCAGGGCCAGAGCGGTGAAATCCCAGGTGGCACATCGATTCTCGCTGGAATCAGGCAGGTCGCTCCGCATGCCACGGTGACCTACTCTGCGACGGCGGCCACTCCCACGGCAGGGTCGACCGTCGGGATCGTCGCGGTCGGCGACACTCCCTACGCCGAGGGCATGGGTGACGTCGGCGTGAACGGGCACGGCCTGCAGCTCAGCGTGGCCGACCGGAACGCGGTCGACACGGTCTGCGGCGCAATGAGATGCGTCGTGCTGGACGTCTCCGGCCGGCCGCTGGACCTGACCGGTATCGTCCCGGAGGCGACCGCCGTGGTGGCCTCGTGGCTGCCCGGTACCGAGGGCGCCGGGGTGGCCGATGTGCTGTTCGGGAACCGGCCGTTCACCGGGCGCCTTCCGGTGACGTGGGTCAAGGCCGAATCCCAGCTGCCGATGAACCTGGGGGACAAGAACTACGACCCGCTGTTCCCGTACGGCTGGGGTCTGCGTACCGACCCGGACCGCAATCGGCTCCAGGTGCTCCGCGATCAACTCGAGCGGCAGAGCGGCGCGGCCGGCGCGGTCCGTTCATTGGATGTCGTTCTGTCGCAGCGCAACTGGGCCGCCGACGGTTCGACCCGGAACGCCGATCAACTGCTCGACCGGTTGAAGTCGCTGGCCGGGGTGATGTCCGACGGCCGGAAGTTCAGCTTCGTCCAGCAGGACGTGCTGGTCTCGGTGGCTCGAGACCTCGCGCAGCGGGCGATCGTCGACGGTGGTTCGGCGGCGATGAGTGCGACGGCGTCGCTGACCTCCGGTGCCGATCACGACATCGCCGGCGGGCACCCGGTCCAGGCCATCACCGGGCTGATCAAGGCGCGGATGGTCGCCCTGGCGGTCTCGCCCTGATCCGGCCCACCTGATCCGGCTCGAACGGGGCCTCCGACGGCCCGGTCGGCGGCCTGCGCCGACCGGGCCCGGGCCCAGTGGGTCGAGCAGCCCGGTCGGTCAGTTCGGGGTGCTCCGGCGCAGTGAGAGCTTGTCGATCTTTCCGACCCCGTTGCGGGGGAGCTGGGGCAAGACGCTGATGGCCACCGGGAGTTTCACCCTGGTCAGCTGGATGCGGCAGTGCTCGAGCAGCGCCTCGGACGTCACCAGGCTGCCTGGCTGGGCGACGACGTAGGCGACGGGGACCTCGCCGTAGCGCTCGTCCGGCCGACCGACCACGGCGGCCTCCAGGACACCGGGGAAGGAGTGCAGGACGTTCTCGATCTCCTTGGGGTAGATGTTCTCCCCGCCACGGATGATCATGTCCTTGATGCGGTCGACGATGGTGAGGTAGCCGTCCTGGTCGAGCCGCCCGACGTCGCCGGTGTGCAGCCAACCGTCGACGACCGTCTCCGCGGTGACCTCCGGGAGTCCGAGGTAGCCGATCATCACGTTCGGACCAGCCACCAGGATCTCCCCGGTCTCGCCGGTCGGCAGGTGGGTACCGTCCGGCCCCGCGATGGCGATGCGCTGCCCGGGCAGGGCCGGCCCGACCGTCCCGATCCGCCGCTCGCCGTCGACGGGATTGCACGTACTGGCGCAGGTGCCCTCGGTGAGTCCGTAGCCCTCCACGAGGGCGATGCCGAAACGCTGCTCGATCGCCGTCAGCAGCTCCCGACTGACCGGCGCGGCACCGCAGATCGCGAACCGCAGGGACGACGTGTCCGGCACCACGTCGCCCGGCAGCTCGGCCAGACGTGCGTAGATGGTCGGTACGGCCGAGAAATAGGTGGGTCGGTACTGCTCGATCGCATCCAGGAAGCCACGGGGCTCGAAGCGCTGCAGGAGAATCAGCTCGCCGCCGGCCAGAGCGGTCGCCAGCCAGCTGACGCAGATCGCGTTGACGTGGAACAGCGGCAGCACCAGCAGGCAGCGCTCTACGACACCCTCGACCGCGCCGATGCGGGTGTGCTCACCCATCGTCGAGGCCATGAACTGCAGGCGGGCATGGTCGAGCAGGACGCCCTTGGGCCGGCCGGTCGATCCACTGGTGTAGACGATCAACGCGATGTCCTGCGCCGTGGTGGTCGGCGCGGGCAGCGTTCCCAGGGCACGGGTGCGCAGTTCGTCGACCGTCAGCAGCGGACGTCCTGCCGTCGGGGTGCTCGCACTCTCCCCCACCACCACCGACGCATCCGCGTTGCCGACCTGGTAGTCCGCCTCGGTGGCGGTGAACGACGGATTGACCGGTGTCGCCGCGGCCCGCAGTCGCCAGGCGGCCAGCAACACGACCAGCAGCTCGACCCGATTGGGAAGCATGACCGCCACCACATCACCTGGGCCGACGCCCATCTCGGCCAGCTGCTCGGCAACCGCGTCCACGGCATCGCCCATCTCGCGGTAGGTCAACGTGCGGCGGGCGTCACAGACGCAGACCGACTCCAGACGCGAGGCAGGCTGGTTCCACGGCAGGTATTCCACGTTCGTCCTCCTGTTGGCCCGTCACGACAGTGTCGGGCTGAGAGCTCAGCGGCGCCTCTGTGCACCGTGCACCATCAGATCACCTCCGACAGATCACCCCCGACCTGGTTCCCGGCAGGGGACGCACGCTACGCGCGCAGCCTGCTCGACCAGGTAGTCGCGCTCGCGGGCATTGTCGGTGCGGGCCGCCGCCGCGGCGTACGACTGCGCTGCCGCCGTCAGGTCACCCAGGCCCTCCAACAGGTGGGCCCGGACGGCGTACAGCCGGTGGGAGTCGCGCAGCTCCAGTCCCTCCAGGAGGGCGAGGCCGGCGGCCGGGCCCTGCACCATCGCGACAGCGACAGCGCGGTTGAGGCGCACCACCGGGTTGCCCGTCAACAACTCCAGACGCGCGTAGGCCTTGGCGATCTCGCCCCAGCGGGTCGCGACATGCGAAGGGGCCTCGTCGTGGAACGCCGCGATGGACGCGAGCAGCTGGTACTCCCCGATCCGCCCGGCGGCGAGGGTCGCGTTGAGCAGCTGCATCCCCTCGTGGATCAGCGACCGGTCCCAACGGGTGCGGTCCTGTAGCGCCAGCGGGACGAGGGCCCCGCCGGGGGACGTGCGCCCCGCCCGACGAGCCTCGGTCAGCAGCATCATGGCCAGCAGCCCGGCGACCTCGGGGTCGTGCGGCGCCTGCCCGCGCAACATCCGGGCCAGCCGGATCGCCTCACCCGACAGGTCCACACGCAGCAGATCCGGTCCACTGGAGGACGTATAGCCCTCGTTGAACAACAGGTACAACACCTCGCACACGCGTCGCAACCGGCCGGCCACCTCCACCGGCAGCTCGAAACGGCGGCCTCGCAGCCGGGCCTTCGCCCGGGTGATGCGCTGCGCCATCGTCGCCTCGGGCACCAGGTAGGCGGCGGCGATCTCACGCGTCGTCAGGCCGGCGACCGCACGCAGCGTCAGTGGGATGGACAGCGCCGGGGAGAGCACGTCGTCGCAGCACAGGAAGAGCACCACCAGCGTGTCGTCCGAGGAGGACATCGCCTCCTCCCCGTGCACCGATCCGCGGTCCACCGTCAGGGAAGCGGCGAGTTCCTCGCGGCGTCGGCGGGCATCGGTGCGGCGGTACTCGTCGACCAGTCGGCGGGAAGCCACGGTGATGAGCCACGACAGAGGCTGGTCGGGCAGCCCCGCCTGCCATTGCACGGCCGCGGCGGCAAGAGCTTCCTGCACCGCGTCCTCGGCGTCGGTGAACCTCCCGTACCGGCGGGCGAGGGCGCCGAGGGCCTGCGGAGCAAGTCCCCGCAGCAGGCCCTCGACGTCCGGCGGCCTCACACCTCGGGATCGGGCGCGCCCAGCACCTGGCGTACCTCGATCCGCTGCTGGATCGGTACTCCGCCGGGACCGGGTGCGGCCGACGACCGGGCCGCGATCTCCACGGCCCGGTCGAGACCGTCGACGTCGATCAGGCGGTAGCCGGCCAGCAGCTCCTTGGACTCCGGATACGGCCCGTCGACGATCTTCGGTGGGTTGACGCCATCGGAGACCACGAACTTGGCGACATCCGGGCCGGCCAGGCCCTGCGAGTCGACGAGCTCGCCGCGGTCGAGGAGCTCGGCGTTGAGGGAGTGCTGGAAATCGACATGCGCCCTCACCTCGGCCGGCGTCCATTCGTCCATCGGCGCGCAGTTCTCGAGTTCGACTCCGCCGTAGGCCTGCAGCAGCATGTATCGCATGGCTTGATCCTCTCGCGGCGCGGCCCTGTTGGCCGCGTTCCACCCCTGGGTCGAATCCGGGGCGCGATTCTCGACACGTCCGGCCGGCGGCCCGGTCAGCGGATGCCGCTGCGGGCGAAGCCCTGGACGAAGTAGCGCTGGAAGATCAGGAACAGCACCACCATCGGCGTCACGTTCAGCAGCGCGAAGGCCATCGTCCCCCCGTAGTCCGAGCCGAACTGACCCTGGAGGTAGAGCAGTCCGATCGGCAGGGTGAAGAGCTGGTTCTGCTTCAGAGCGATCAACGGCCAGGCGAAGTCGTTCCAGGTCTGCAGCACGCTCATGAAGAACAGCACCGCCAGCAGCGGCCGCGACAATGGCAGCACGATCCGGGCGAAGACCCGCAGGTGGCCGGCTCCGTCGATCCGGGCCGCCTCGATGAGGTCCCGCGGAATGGCCAGGATGAACTGCCGGGCCAGGAACACACCGAACGCCGATGCGGAGGTCGGCAGGATGACCGCCCAGTAACTGCCGTACAGGCCGAACGTCGTGACGAGCTTGAACAACGTCACCATGATGACCTGCACCGGAATCATCAGCGTGGCCAGCGACACCAGGAACAGGACGCCGGCACCGCGGAAACGCAACTGGGCGAAGGCATAACCGGCCAGCATGCTGACGGTCACCGTGATCGCCGCGACCACCAGTGAAATGGCAACGGAATTGCCGAACCAGGTGGCCACCGGAAAGGAGGCGAAGACCTGCCGGAAATTCTCCAGGGTCAACGCACGCGGCCACAGGCGCAGGACACCGGCCAGCAGATCGGCGCGGGAGCGGAATGCGACGACGACCATCCAGTACAGCGGGAACACCAGCACGACGCTGATGACGACGGCGGCGGTCACCCGCAGCGCACGGCCGCCCCGCTCCCGGCGGCGGCGCCGGCGTGCGGGATCAGCTCCCGTGCGCCGCGCCATTGCGGCGTCCGGCCCGGTGATGATGTCCGTCATCGTTGTCTGCCTTTCATTCGACGAGATCCCGATTGCGGCTGACGCGCCATTGGACGGCCGTGAAGATCAGCATGAGCACCAGCAGCACCATTCCGATGGCGGCGGCGTAGCCCTGGTCACGGGTGACGAAACCCTGGTCGTAGGCGTAGGTGACGAGCACCGAGGTCGCGTTCTGCGGTCCGCCGCCGGTCATCACGAAGATGATGTCGAAGACCTGGAAGGAGTAGATGACGTTCAGGATCAACAGGAAGAACGACGACGGTCCGACCAACGGCACCGTGACGTAGCGGATGCGCTGCCAGGCACCCGCTCCATCCAGTCGGGCGGCTTCGTAGAGCTCGGGACCGATGCTCTGCATTCCGGCGAGATAGATGAGCATGTTGAATCCGACCCGCCACCACAGGGTCACCAGCACCACCGACGCGAAAGCGGCCGTGGTGCCCGACTGCCAGGAAACCGCCGGGAGGCCGACGGCCATCAGCAGTTTGTCCAGGACCCCGTTGTTCTCGTCGAACAACAACAGCCCGAGCAACGCGGTGGCCACGCCGGAGATGGCCATCGGCGTGATCAGGATCGAGCGGAACAGTCCACGCGCCGGAAGCACCGAGTTGAGCAGCACCGCCACGCCCAGACCCAGCGCCATCGACAGGGGCGTGACGATAATGGTGAACAGGACCGTGTTCAGCGTCGACCGCCAGAACAGCGGATCGCCGAACAGGTGACCGTAGTTCGCCAGGCCGACGAATGTGCCGGCCCCGAAGCCATTGGTCTGCTGCAGGCTGACGACCAGTGCCCAACCCAGTGGGAGCAGGACGAAGACCAGCAGCAGCAACATGTTCGGCGCCAGGAACGCGTAGGCCGTCGCTGATTCGCCGGCAAAACCGGCGCGTTTCCGACGGGGGTCCGCGGGCGGCCGGGCGGGAGGAGGCCCCGCGGCGTCCGACCACGCTGCGAGGGAGACGTCCGCGCTGACCCCGCCGATCTCCCGGCGGGTGGTCACCTGGCCGGCGCCGTCGCCGCGGCGATCCCCGCCGAGATGCCGGCGACGGTCTTGTCGGTGCTCTGGCCGCCGATGAAGGCCTGCTCCAACTGGTCCTTGAGGACCGTGATGATCTTCGACATCGAGGGTGAGGCAACCTGTCCCGAATCCGCCGCCTGCACGGTGCTCGCCTGCCCGATGAAGACAGGTGACAGCTCCGGACGCACCGCGAACTTGATACCGCCCGCCACCAGATCACGGCGGGTGGGCAACAACGAAGCTCCGGCGCAGAACGTGTTCATCTGTTCCTGCTGGGTCAGGTAGTCCAGGAATGCGGCCGCCAGTGCAGGCTGCTTCGTCTTCGCGGTGGCCACCAACGCATTGCCACCGAAATCACTGGCCGCCCTGCTCCTCCGCGGCGAGAAGGTGGCGCCCCAGTCGAAGGTCAGGGTCTTCGTCGCATCCGGGATGGCGAAGGCGCCGGACGAGACCATCGCGGTCGTCTGGGAGTACCAGAGGTCGGCAGCCAGGGTCGAGGATTTCACCGCGCTGTTCGGCGGCACGAGACGCTGGGGGAAGAAGCCCTTCGTGAAGTCCACCGCCGAACGGCCGGCGGCGGAGTCGATGGCCGGGGTGATCAGATCGGGCGACAGGAAACGGCCGTCGGCCTCGAAGAGCCAGCTGAGCCAGCGGGTCACCCCGTTGCCCTGCCAGTTGTAGGCGAACGGGTACTTGGTGGCCGGCATCGTCTTGCGCAGGGTCTGCAGGACCTGCTGGAACTGATCCCACGTCCACGCCTGGTCCAGGGTGGTGGGCACCGAGGTGATGCCCGCAGCCTGGAAGGCCGCCTTGTTGTAGAGGATGGCCGAGGTGTCCGTGTGGTGCGGCACCCCGAACGGCTTGGCCGTGTTCTGCACGGCGGCCCAGGCGGCCGGGGTGAACCGATCGCCGAAGGACTTGTCCACGTGTGGGCTCAGATCCAGCAGCTGACCACTGCCGGCGTACCGGCCGAAGGTGTAGTAGGGCACCCGGAAGATGTCCGGCGGGTTCCCGGCCTGGAGCTGGGCATCGATGTTCGTGAACATCTGCGCGTAGGGAACTGCGTTCAACGCCACCGTCGAACCGGCGTTGGCCTTCTCGAAGCCGGCGATCACCGACCGGAACCCGGCCAGCTCGCTGTCCGTGCCCCAGGTCGTGAACGTCAGCGTATTGCTGTTGGCCGCGGGGGCCGAGTTCGACGTCGTGAAGCCGCAGCCGGCCAGTAGGAGGGGCGCTGCCGCGGCACCTGCCGCACCCAAGAATTGACGCCTGCTGATGTGCACCGTGCCTCCTGCGTTGCGGTCGACCCCGAGCAGGGCCGACGATGGCGGGCGCCCCGTTCTGGACGCCGTCTTCGTCTCGCCAGTACCCGTGGAGCTTAGCGATCACGCTGAAGTTCACCTCGAAGTCATGCCCTGCAGTGCATGGCGACCCGCACCCCGAACGGGGGAAGGCCGAAGGAGGTGCTCAGGTCCTCGCCGTTGCGCACGTCGACCAGGGTCCGGCCGGGGACCGGCTGCGGGGTGACCACCACCGGGTCCGGATCGGTACTGACGAACCAGCTGTAGCGGGTGCCGTCGGCGTGCTCGAGTTGGTCGACGTAGATCCGCGGCTGCGGAACCTTCACGTCCGGCTCGATGCCGGCCTCCGCGGCCAGCGCCGCGTACAGCCGGAACACCTCGTCGTCCTCGTGGGCATCGCGACGCACCGCTCCGAAGTATTCGAGTGGGTAGGCGCCGAGATAGATGCAGCCCGTCCCGATCCGGCGGCGGATCAGCGCCGGTTCGCCTGCGTCGTCCACCGCGATGACGTCCGCGTCCGTCACGGTCAGCGGTAGGTGCGAGCGCGCGTACTCGGGGCCGGCCGACCGGAAGATCAGGGTGTCGCCCGGCGCGAGGTCGCCGAGCCCGACGCGGAAGGTCAGGGTCACGCTGTCGGTCGTCCGGTCGGCAATCCCGTAGCGCAACCGATGGCGCGCACCGAAGATCGGTTCGATGTCCGGCCACCAGGCGCCGCGCTGACTGGGCGTGGTGCCCGCGAACCACGACACGTACACGTGCGCTCCGGCGCGAGCGCGTTCGAGCAGCGTCGGGAAGGTCGCACCCAGGACGGCCTTGTTCGATGGCACGATCAGCAGTCGAGCATCCGGGATTCCTTCGGATTCGCGGACGATGGCGGGCGTGAGCCCGGCCATCTTTGCCGCAATCGAAGCGTGCCAGCTGATCTCGGACATCATCTCCCGGTCGACCCGGTGGGAGAGATCGACCACCGGTAGATCAAGGTCGATGTGCGCGGCGAACAGGATGGCGGTCCGGGTCTCCGTGCGGTTCAAGCGCGCGACGTCGACGGCTTCCAGGATCCTGCCGAACTCCTGGAGTTCCAGCAACGCCTGCTTGGGTGTCCCGTCGAGCCTGGTGACCCCGAAGGTCAGTTCGTACAGATGACTGTTGTAGGGCTCGACCTCGGCCATGTCGAAGTCGGTGTTGTTCCATCCGATCCACCCGGTGGCGCCGGCCAGCAGCGAGGTGTGCAGGGTCTGCCGGTAGTAGTGGGCGGCATTGATCTCGGAGGCGAACGTGTCGGTCACGCCGAATTCTTCCAGGACGACCGGCTTGCCCAGGTGGGACATCTCGCAGATGAATGCGGCGCGCTGCAGCTGCCGGGTCTGGTCGGTACCCATCGGGTAGGAGTGCGGCCCGAAGAAGTCGGTGGTGTCGTCCTGGTCGCGGAGGCGAAAACCGTTGTCCGTACCGATCACCTCCTGCGCCCACACCCCGTCGCCCAGCGACACCGGTCGTTGCGAGCCACCGGCCCGAACCGCGTTGGTGCAGATGATGGACCAGGCCCGGGCGCTCTCGCGGTCGGTGGGCCCGGTGTACCAGGGCATCTCGTTGGAGATCAGCCAGGCGGCGATCGCCGGTGAGGAGCCGATCCGGCGCACCATCTCCTTGATGAAGAAGGCCTGCTGCCCCAGCATGAAACCGTCACGGTAGAGGTCACGGCCGTTGCGCCAGGCCGGATCCCAGTTCGAGCCGGACATGTGTCCCACGATGAACGTGGGAATGGTCGGGATCCCCAACTCCTCCGAGGCCACCAGGAATTGGCGGTAGTTCTCCACCATCTGGTCGTCGATGACGTCCGGAGCCGGGTGGAAGTCCGGCCAGAGGAAGAAGGATCTGGTCACGGTCATGCCGTGGTCGACCAGGACCTGCAGTTCCTGACGGACGAGCTGGTCGTCGTAGGTGCGCCACATGAACGGGCCGCCCTTGCGTGACCAGAAGTTGAGGCCCAGCCAGGGCCTGGGGGTATCGAGGCGAAGGTTGGGTCGCTGCACCACGGATGGATTCCTCGTTCCGTGGGAGTGGGGTGAGACAAGACAGTTGTCCCATGACAGAAGCCTGTGAAGGCGCCCAAGAGTACTTGACAGATGTCGGTTGTCCGACAACTATCAACGGCGGTGGGGTCGACCTGCTCGATCCAATTGTGTCGAGGAGGACACATGAGTACCTGTTCCTTGCTTCATCGTTTCCGTTTGCCCATCGCGGTTCTCACCGCCGGTGTGACCCTGGCGGCCTGCAGTGGTTCCTCCGGAACGGGTGCATCGCCCGGTTCCTCGAGTGCGTCCACCGGGGCGGGGGCCATGTCCTCGGCGCCGATGTCGACCTCTGTCGGTGCCAGTGCCGGTGCCAGTGCCAGTGCCGGCGCCGGCGGCGACGGGAGTGCCGGCGCCGTGGTGCCGATGGCCGCATCCGGCCAGGCCCCGGACGCCACGGTCACGGTCTGCCAGTTCGCCGGGCCGGAATACGATGCCATCCAACACTTCGGCACCCAGTTCACCGCCATGACCGGCGGCAAGATCAAGATCAAGATGGTGTCGATCCCCATCAACCAGAACCTGCCGGTGACGATCAACCAGATCCGCACGAGTTCCACCTGTGACCTGGTCGATGCAGGCGCCCAGCAGGCTGCGGACCTCAACCCGTACCTGGTGCCGCTGAGCACGTTCATGAACGACTCCACCCTGTTCAACGCCACGGCCTACCACCTCGACGACTTCCCGAAGGCGGTGCAGACCGTCTCCTCCGATGCGAAGCGCGGGCTGATGTCGCTGACCTACGGTTCGGACGTGCAGATGCTGTACTACCGCAAGGATCTGATGGCGCAGTGGGGCATCACCGTGCCCTCGCCGCCGGCCGCGTGGACCTGGGAGCAGTTCGAGGCCGCACTGCAGACGGTGCAGACCAAGATCAAGGCTCGCCACCACGGCGATGTGGGGATACGGCGGATCACCTTTCAACGGCAACGATCCGAACTTCACCGATAGCAAGGCGGTCGCGGGCCTGTCGCACTGGGACGGCCTGCTGAACACGCTCAAGGTGGCCAACCCCGGCTCCCCGACCTACGCGTACAACGAACTGCTCACCGCGCTGCAGCAGGGCAAGACGGCGATGGCCGTGGAATGGAATGCCGCTGCCAGTACGCTGGCCGACCCCAAGCTGTCCCCGATCTCGGCCGGCAAACTCGGATACGCCCTGCTGCCCTACGCACAGGGGCTGCCCGCCACCACCGCGCGGATCTTCCCGACCACCCATTCCCTGGGCATCAGCGCCAAGAGCCAGAACCAGAAGGCCGCCTTCGAATTCGCGGCCTGGTACACCAGCCCGGAGATCGCCAAGGCCATGGTGTCGTCGGGAATGGGTTCCTCGGGACGGTTCTCGGTGCTGACCGATCCTACGATCGTGGCCAAGCAGCCGGTGTTGGCCGCCGTCGGTGCGTCGGTGCAGCTCTACCATGCCCTCCCCGCCGTGACGTCGTTCGGGGACCTGCTGCTGAACGTGATGGCGCCGCAGATCAACGCGATGTTCACCGGCCAGAAGAGCGCAACGCAGGCTGCGGCGGATATGCAGAGCGGTGCGCAGAACCTGATCCAGAAGGCCGGGAAGTAAGCAGGTGTCCGACCTGATCACCCGCCCGGCGGCCGAACCGACCTCGGTTCGGCCGCCGGCGGCCGGGTTCAAGGTCCCGATCCGGGAACGATGGGTGGCCCTCGCCTTCACCCTCGGGGCCGTCATCGTCCTGGTCGGCCTGATCCTCTACCCGCTGCTGGACGACATCCGACTGACCTTCTCCCGGTTGGCACCCGGGGTCAACACTCCCTGGGTCGGCTTCCGCAACTACAAGGCCGTCTTCACCGATGCGCAGTTCTGGGCCAGTGTCGGTGTGACGGCGAAGTACACGCTGACCGCGTTGGTCCTGGAGTTCGTCATCGGGTTCGGTCTGGCCATGGCCATGGCCCGGATCGTGCGCGGTGGCGGTCTGCTCAGGACGTTGATCCTGATCCCGACGATGCTGACCCCGGCGGTAGCGGCCATCAACTTCCGCAACCTGCTGAACTACGACTCGGGGCTGATCAACTACTTCGTCACCCTGTTCGGCGGACACCCCCAGGCCTGGTTGGCCAGCAGCGGGTACTCGTTCGCGGCGCTGGTGCTGACCGATGTCTGGCGCAGCACACCGTTTTTCGTCCTGGTGCTCTCCGCCGGTCTGGTGGCGCTCTCCCCCGAGGTCATCGAAGCCGCCGAACTGGACGGGGCCGGCGGGTGGAGCAAGTTGCGCTACATCCAGATCCCGATGCTGGTACCGCTGATCCTGGTCACCGTGCTCTTCCGCGTCATCGACCTGTTCCGGACCTTCGACACGGTCTACACGTTGACCAACGGCGGTCCGGGCAATGCCACCAATGTGGTGGCCATGCAGATCTACAACGACGCGGACGTCGGTCAGTACACGAGCTACGCCGCGACCGAGGCCGCCGTCTTCATGCTGTTGACGCTCCTGGTCAGTTTCTCGCTCATCCGGGTCATGAGATCGCAGCGGACGTGATCCCCGCTCCGACCGGGCCGTCCACCATCGAACAGGAGAAGCCATGGCGGTGAGAAGATCTCGCCGGAGTCAGACGCTCGTCTACGGAATCGTCATCCTCTGGGTACTGGTCAGTCTGGCGCCGGTGGTGTGGATGCTGCTGCAGTCGATCAAACCCTCGGCCCAGGTGTTCGCCATCCCCCCCGCCTGGCTGTTCACGCCGTCGCTGCAGAACTACCGGGACCTGTTCTCCACCAGCAGCGGCACCCAGTTCGGGCACTACCTGATGGTCAGTCTGACGGTGACCATCTCGACCGTGCTGCTGACGATCATCGTCAGCGTGCCGGCCAGCTACGCGCTGACCTTCATGCGGGTCCGGCGGCCGAACTTCTGGCTCATCCTGATCCTGCTGGCGTCGATGCTGCCTCCGGTGGTCCTGCTGGTGCCGTTGTTCCAGCTCTGGAACGATCTGCATCTGCTGGACAATCCGATCGCCCTGATCCTGACCTACACGGCGATGAACATCCCGTTCACGGTGTGGCTCGTCAGGGGTTTCATGGCGCAGGTGCCCAGGGAGCTCAGGGAGTCGGCGCTGGTGGACGGCGCCGGGGACGGCCGCATCCTGCTGCGGGTCATGCTCCCGGTGGTCCGATCCGGTATCGCGGCCGCCGCCATCTTCACCGTCATCTCGGCGTGGAACGAGCTGCTGTTCGCGGTGCTGCTGACCACCGACAACCGCACGGCGCCGGCCGGTATCGTGGCCACCCTGATCAGCGATCGTGGGATCAACTGGGGCAAGCTCTACGCCGCGGCCACCATGGTCGCCATCCCGATCATCCTGTTCACCATCGCGGTCCAGCGACACGTGGTGCGCGGCTTCACCTTCGGTGCCGTCAAGGGCTGATGCCCAGTCGGGCAACCGGTCTCGCGTCGCCGCTATTTGACCACCACCGGATTGGTCGCGGCCCCGGACCCGCCGATCAGGGGGATCGGCGCCGCAGCGTAGAAGAACTCCCACACCCCGTCGCGATGACAGTCCTGGGCCAGGTCCTCCAACCAGGCAGCCTCGGTGAACACGACACCCAACCCTCGCATCAGGGCGGCGTGCAGCGGGTAGAAGGCGCCGGACCGCGGATCACGGGTGGTCTCGTTGCCGAGGGTGTCCGTCACCAGGCAGGTGATGTCCAGCTGGTGGAACCATTGCACGAGCTCGGGTGAGAAGGTCAGCCCGGGCTCCCAGTAGTCGTCGGTGATTCGTTCGCGACCCGCACGCAGGGCCGCGTGCCAGCCGGTGCGGAGCAGCAGGACGGCGCGTCGTCCGATCGTCACCCCTTGGGCCCGGGCCGCAGCCAGAACGTCGTGGTGATCAAATGTCTCGGCTCTGGCCAGCGATTCGACCCGCCGGTGGGCGGCCATGTCGACGAGCACGGCAGGCCCGACGATTCCGCGGCGGCCCAGTGGCTCGATCCCGGCCTTCGTCATCGCACCGGTGGTGCTGGACGCGGGATGCCCGTTCCAGAGCTGATCGCCGAGCCACATGTGCCCCAGCGCATCGGTATGCGTACCGAACTGGGCGTGGGCGGTCAGCAGATCCTCGGTCCACGCCAGACCACCCGCCAGGCGCGTCCGTCGACCGGCCCGGAATGCGGCGTCATCGGTCAGATTGCGCCGCTGCGGCGGGGTCCGGCCGGGGAGCACCGGGTCGTTCTCCCCCACCGGAGCGCCGAGAGTGAGGGCCCGGCCCTGCCGGATCAACGCGGCCGCGCGGAGCACCTGACCGGTATCCAGCAGATTCAGCGCACCGATCTCGTCGTCGGGGCCCCAACGACCCCAGTTGGTCTGGACGCCGGCCAATATCTCCGTCAGCTGCGAGGGCGGTTCGGTCCCCCCGTTCACGGCCGCGCAGCGGTGCCGGACCAGACCCGTTGGAGCGCTTCGAGCAGACGGAGATAGGCGGTGGCGCCGCCATCGGGATGGCCGATGCTCCGATCGCCGACCCAGGCGGCGCGGCCACGCTGTGACACCAGCCCGGTGGTGGATTCGACGCCCGTCCGGGCCGCGGACACCATGCGCGACAGGGCCTCGGCCGACTCGGGGGGCCCGGCGACCAGCGCTTCGAGACTGGGCGCCATCGCGTCGAGAATGGTCTTGTCACCCGGGGCCGACTTTCCCCGTTGCTCGATCCGCTCGATCGCGGCCGTGAGAATGACGATGGCGCCGGCCCGGTCCACCTCGGTGCCGGCGCCCAACCCCTTGGCAGCAGCCAACAGTCCGCCGGCCACCAGCGCCGACAGGGTCGACGGATTGGCTGCCGAGAACGCGGCGGCCGCGACTTGGAGCACCTTTGCGGGCAGGACCGGCTCGCTCGGACCGGGCAGGTCCCGCAGGATCGCCGCAGCGCCGTCGGCGACGGTGATGCCGAGATCGCCGTCGCCGATGGCGGCGTCCAGATCGCGGAGCTCGTCCCGCGACCGCTCCAGCTGCGGGAGCGCAGCAGCCAGGAGTTCGGCCAGTTCGTGCCCGGTCACTGGCGGAAGAACGGGGACGATGCCGGTGCGTCGATGAGTTCGGCCAGCTCGTCGTCGAGCTTCATGATGGTCAACGAGGCGCCCGCCATCTCGAGGCTGGTGGCATATTCGCCGACATAGGGTCGGTGGACGACAATTCCTTTCGTGGTGAGGATGTCGTGCACCCGGCGGTACAGCACGTAGAGCTCCTCGGGAGGAGTAGCGCCCATCCCGTTCACGAGCACGGCGACTCGATCGCCCGCCACCAGGACGATGTCGGCGAGGATGGCGGTCACCATCCGATCGGCGATCTCGTCGGCGGTCTCCAGCGGTCCCCGGTGGGAGCCGGGTTCTCCGTGGATCCCGATCCCGATCTCCATCTCGCCGTCGGGCAGTTCGAAGGTGGGCTTGCCGGCGGCGGGGAGAATCGACGGGGACAACCCCACACCGACGCTGCGGCAGGCAGCGGCGGCGGCCTCCGCCACCCTGGTGACCTCCTTGAGGTCGTCCCCGCGCTCGGCGGCGGCGCCGGCGCACTTGTAGGCCAGCACCAGACCACCGACACCGCGTCGACTGTCGGCCTTCTCGGGGGGCGCGCTGAGCACGTCGTCGGCCAGCAGCACCGTGCTGGTGAGGATGTCGTCCAACTCGGCCAGTTCACCGGCGAGCTCGAAGTTCAGCACGTCCCCGCCGTAGTTCCCGAACAGGTACAGCACACCGCGTCCGGAGTCACTTGCTTTCGTGGCCGCCAGGATCTGCTGCGGTGACGGGGACGAGAACACCCCGCCGATCGCCACTCCCGAGAGCAGGCCCCGTCCGACGTACCCGAGGAACAGCGGGAGGTGTCCCGAACCGCCCCCGGTGACGATGCCGACCCGATCTCCGGGTGCATCGTCCCGGACCAGCGCGCGGTGGTCCGGCGACACCGATCGCAGTTCATCGGGATGTGCCTTGAGGATGCCATCGACGAACTCGTCGACGAAGTCCTCTGGGCGGTTGATCAGCTTCCTCATGCGAAGGTCTCCTCTTGGGTTGCGCGCTGCCACAGGTCGTCGAAGCTCGGGCACCGGCCGCCGAGCACGAGCGCACGGCCACCCGCCAATGACGACTCCTGCGCCCGGAACCTGGCCGTGGGCGGCAGCGAGTCGATGTCACGGACGTGGGCCAGACCGACGATCCGCCGGATCATCTCCATCCCGGCGAAACGGGCGGCGTCCGCCAGGACGCGGGCCAGGAAGCGCGCGAACCAGGGTTCGGTGGCACTCCAGCGGCGGGCTGCCTCGTCGGCGAAGGCCTGCCAGTAGTCGCGGGCGGCGGTGTCGATGACCGAGGCGGCGTGCTCGCGGTCGGCGGCCTGGTGCGCAAGCCGGGACATGGCCAGATTGCCCAACAGCACACCGGGGTCGAATCCCACCGGGCCGAAGAACGCGAACTCGGGGTCGATGATGCGGATGTCGTTCGGGCGGGCCAGAACGGATCCGGTGTGCAGGTCGCCGTGCAGCAGCGCTTCGTTGCGGGTGCGGAAGTTGAACCGCAGTTCGGCCGCAGCCATCCGCAGGGACCGATCCTTGTACAGGGCGGTCACCAGGTCGGTGATCTCCACGTCGTAACGATTGGACTCGGCGTTGACGAACGGAGCCGTGAAGATGAGTTCTTCGGTGACCAGGCACAGAGCGGAATACGAGAAGCGGCTGCGCATCTCGGCTCGCTCCGGGCCGGTCAGGTGGGCGCCGACGGTACCGACCAGAACGGCCGCGCTGTACTGCCCGACCAGCGCGGCCACCCCCGACAGGTCGTTCCCGGCAATGGTGGCGTCACGCCAGTTCTGGTACTCGTGCAGGTCTTCAAGGACCAGGACCGACAATGGGTCCTCGAAATGCAGGACCGAGGCGACCAGACCTGGCGCCAGCTTGCCGTGCTGCAGGAGCGCCTCGCACTCGATGCGGGCCCGGTGCCTGGTCAGCGGCCACGATTCGCCGGCCGCCTTCAGGTAGGGCAGGGCCTGTTTGACCACCACCGAATCGCTCGAACTCGAGACCCGGAAGACCCGATTCAGGTTGCCGTCCCCGATCTCCTGCGCACGGATGGGCCGTTCGGCCAGAAACGGTACGGCGAAATCGGCCACGGTCGAGAGGTTCAACTCGCGATACGGTGTCTCGATGTCGGTCATCCACACCTCATGCAGCTCGTCGTCAAGGGGAGGTCACCCCGGCAGGACCGCAGCGGCTGCCCGCACCGTCCGGTCTTTCGTCTCGTATAGTTGTCGGACAACGGACATCTGTCAAGCATCGATGGCCCGATCATCGAGGGCGACCATCCAGCCGACGACAGCAGGGGAGGGCAGATGGTGAGAGCGCACTCCGGCACCGACCGGCTCGGCTCGCGCACGGCCCTACCGGTGCGGTTGGCCGACGACCTGCGGGGACGGCTCGCTGCCCAGGAATGGTCGCCCGGGGAGCAATTGCCCACCGAGGCCGACCTGGTCGACAGCTACGGCGTATCGCGGGCCACCGTCCGGCAGGCCCTGAAAACCCTGGAGGGCCGTGGTCTGATCACCACCAGGCGCGGCCGGGGCAGTTTCGCCGCCGACGTCGGGACCATCCATGCCGGTATGCAGGAACTCAAATCCATCAGCGCCACCATCGCCGAGATGGGTCACCGCCCCGGGATGCGGTACCACCACCGGATCCTGCGCCCCTCGACCCCCGAAGAACAGGACATGTTCGGCATCGGGCCCGACGAGCAGGTCCTGGACATCCAGCGCAAGATCATGGCCGACGACATCGTGGTGGCCTACTCCTACGACGTTCTTCCCCGGTGGGTCTTCCCGGCCGACTTCACACCGAAGGACCTGACCGGGTCGGTCTTCGGCTTCCTGGCCGAGAACGACGGCCCGACACCGGTTCGCGCCCTGGCCAACGTGAAGGCCGTCAGCGACCTGTCCATCGCCTGGGACGGAGCCCTCGCGCCGGGTGAACTGTTCCTGCTGCTGGACCAACTGCACTACGACGAGCACAACCGGGCCTTCATGTACACCCGCAGCTACTTCATCGAAGGCCGCTTCGCCTTCACCGTGATGCGGACGGCCCGCTGATCCGGCGCTCGGCCGGCTGGTTTCAGTTGCGCCCGTCGTGGGCCAGACGATCCAGGAGTGACTCCAACGACTCCTCGAATTCGGCCGCGGAATCGTGGTCGGTGAGTTCCTGCTGCAGGCCGGCCAACCGCGGATAGCCATCCAGGTCCTCAGGTCGGCTCTTCCGCGGGTCGGGTTGATCGATCGGCCCGATGTCTGCGCCGAGCGCCGAGACCTCCAGCAGGAGATGCCCCAGCAGAAAGCTGGAGAACGCTCGGTAGGCCCGCACTGCAGCTCGGTCCGAGAACCCGCACTGGTGCAGGGATTCCAGAAAGGTCTCCATCCACCTGAGGCTTCGCAACGGCGGTTGCAGCCAGGGCGCCGCCGGCGGACGGGTGGCGATCAACGGGAACACCTGCGGGTGAGCGAGCGCGGTCCGGCGCACCCCGTGGGCGATCCGCTGCAGGTACTCCTGCCAATCCGGCGTCACCGGCTGTACCTCCGGATCGGCGAAGAACTGGTCGACGATCGCATCGACGATCGCATCCAGGAGATCATCGAGCCGGGGGAAGACCTCCGCCAATCGAGCCGGCTCCACTGCCACCCTCGTACTGATCTCCTGCATGGTCAGTGCCGAGATGCCCTTCTGATCCATCAGCATGATGGCCGCCGAGACCACCTGGTCGCGCTCTTCATGCTGTCCTGCAGGCACTTCGGTCTCCGTGGCCGGGGGTCGATCGGACGCCCGGCCGGACCATGGCAGATCGCTCGCCGTGGCCAACGCTGATACCGCAGGCGAACCGGACAACGGCTACCTCCTCGGCGCGATGACGTCGTTGACGGATAGCCGGATCGTCGGATACCCGGGCTCCCGGATAGCCATGGTGGTAGATACCCCGACAAGACCGACATCACACGGGTGTGGGCGGATCACCGGACAAGTGCTCGGAATACTCGGCCGCCGGGCCGTCCCAGACCACTTTCTCGTCAAAGGTGACCCGACCCACGCCCGCGCTCGAGATCAGTGCCGGGGAGCGGACCCGCCACCACGATTGGTCGCGTCGGCCGACTGCCTGACCTGGTAGGCGACCTGTTGGGCCTGATCCCGGACCGACGGGGCGTTGGCAGCGTGCTGCCGGATCTTGGGCGCTTCCTCCTCGGCCTTGGTGAGGTACTGCTCCCACCGGGCCTGCATCGGCTTGATCAACCCACCGCCGGCGCCGACGATGATGACGCCACCGATCATCGCCAGGATGGTGATCAGCACCGGGGTCGTCACCGGGGTCGCCACACCGATCTGGTTGAGCGCGGCCACCACTCCCAGGAACAGGATGAAGATCGAGGCGATGTTGGCCAGGGTCTTCCCGTAGGACAGGCCCCCCAGCGTGCCCTGGATCAGCGCCTTCACACCTGCGGCGATCGCTGCCGCGACGATGACGATGACGATTGCCACGATCAGCGCCGGGATGAAGGCGATGATCTTGTAGATCAGGTCGCTGATCGGGTTCGGACCGAACACCCCGAACGCAAGTTGGAGGACGAACAGCACCAGCGCGTAGTAGATGATCTTTCCGATGACGGTCGAGGCGTCGTACTCGCTCCTGGCCAACGCCTTCTTGATGCCGCCGCGCTCGACGACCTTGTCGAAACCAATCTTCTCCAACACCTTCGACACCACCTTGGCGATGAGCAGTCCGATGATCAGGATGACGAGAAACGCCAATAGTTTCGGAACGAACGTGATGACCGACGTCAGGCCGGCTTTGAGTGAATCGGACACAGCAGAGATCTCCTTCGATAGGGGCAGGGCAGGATGGCGGACCTCTCGGTCGGGGTCCGTGTTTACCTTGTAAACGAGACCACATCAGCGGCGCGTTTACAAGGTAAACGTCCAAATTCTCATCAATCAGACTCTGTGTCACCGGAATCTTGCGCACCGTCACCGGAGGTCGCCCATTCCGGTGAGGGTTGGAACCACTG
This sequence comes from Nakamurella sp. PAMC28650, assembly GCF_014303395.1. GTDB lineage: Bacteria > Actinomycetota > Actinomycetes > Mycobacteriales > Nakamurellaceae > Nakamurella. Next base: position 879,673 of record NZ_CP060298.1, on the reverse strand, counting down.
GTCAAAGCGACCAGGAACGTTTACGTTGTAAAGAGTTGGAGGTGGCCCCGTCTGGTGTCCACCGGCGGCGGCAACGACCCAGGGGTAGGTGGCGGCGCGTGAGCGACACGGTGGATCCGGACAGTCCGCGCGGGCGCGGGCGCGGACGCGCGGCCGCAGTCCTGCCGATGAGCGGACCCGGATCCGGAGCCGGGAGCGGGAACCTGGACCGCCGGACCATCCTGGGCGGCGCGATCGCCATGGTCGACCGAGACGGCCTGCGGGAATTGACGATGCGCAAACTCGGTGCCTACCTCGGCGTGGAGGGCATGGCGTTGTATCGATATGTCCCCGGTCGGGACGCCCTGCTGGACGGCATCGTGGAAACCGTCATCGACGAGCTCTACGGAGACCCTGATGTCCTCGTGTCGTCGCCGGACTGGCCGGACTACCTCTACCGCCTTGCCCACGGAATCCGTCGAATCGCGCTGGCGCATCCCGAGGTCTTCCCCCTGGTGGCCACCAGGCCGCCGGCCGCGCCGTGGGTGCGGCCACCGTTGCGGAGCCTGCGGTGGATGGAATCCTTCCTGCAGGAGTTCCGTGACTGTGGATTCTCCGATCGCGCCGCCGTCGCGGTCTATCAGGCGTTCTCCAGCTTTCTGCTGGGTCATCTACTGCTCGAGGTGTCTGCGTTGGGGGCGGACATCGGGCCGGTGGACGACCCGGAGCCGCGCGCCCCGGACATCGACGACCTGAGCGGATATCCGTTGTTGCAGCATCTCAAACCGCTGTTGTCGGAGAATCGCTCCGCCGAGGTCTTCGACAGTTCGCTGCAGGTGCTGATCACGCACCTGCAGGAGCTGGGCAAGGACTGACCTGTCGAACCCGGGCGCCCGGCGGACGATCGCTATGTCCTCGTGATCACTCTCGTCAGATTCCGCAGTTCGTGCAGCACGTCCGCGATGATGTCGCCCAGAGATCGATCCTCGCTCGGGCGGATCCACTGCGCGAACGAGATCCCGAAGACGGTGGCACCGGACTCCGCAGCAAGGGTGGCGGCCGGCTCCTGCACGCTCCGGACGCGCAGCGCCTCTGCGACCGCCGTCGCCAGGCCGGCGAGTTTGTGCGTTTCGCGTTCCTGCAGGGCGGGGTTGGCCTCGATGACCGACTGCCGCATCCGCGAATACGCTCGCCGCTCGTCCGGGAAGAAGGAGGCGGCGTTCCGCAGTGCGCAGGCGACGATCTCGAGTGGAGAGGCCTCCGGTGGCGCGACCTCGGCGCCGTCCAGGAACGCCTGGACGAACGAATCCTGCCCTTGGAACAACACTTCTCGTTTATCGCTGAAGTGGCGGAAGAAGGTCCGCTCGGTGAGTCCGACGGATTGCGCGATCTCCGCGGCCGTCGTCTGCTCGAACCCACGGGTGGCGAACAACTCGAGTGCCGCCACCTGCAGGCGTTTCGCCGCATCCGGCTCCCAACGCACCATGGGCCCAGTGTAGTGATGACAGCGACTGCCATAGGGGTATACCCTGATGTCGGTGGCTGACATCAGCAACCGAGATTTGACATCCATCCACCGCCCCGCTCCAGACCGGGGCAGAAGGAGAACAAGCCATGTCCGTTTTCGTCACCGGAGCATCCGGTTGGATCGGCTCCGCCGTCGTCGACCAACTGCTCGCCGGCGGATATGAGGTCACCGGGTTCGCAAGGTCCGACGCATCCGCCGCTGACCTGGAGGCCAAGGGTGTCCACGTCCGGCGTGGTGATCTCGACGACCTGGACTCCATCAGGGCCGGCGCCGAGTCTGCCGAAGCTGTCATCCATCTGGCCAACAAGCACGACTGGTCCAACCCGGCAGCCTCCAGCGCGGCCGAGCGCGCCGCCGTCCAGACCATCGGCGACGCGCTGGTCGGTACCGGCCACCGGTTCCTGCTGGCCTCCGGCGTCGCCGCCCTGACCCAGGGCAAACCCGCTGCCGAGACTGACGCGTCGCCGTTCCACGGCCCGCAGTCACCCCGGGGCGGGAGCGAAAATCTCGCGTTCGAATTCGTCGAGCGTGGCGTGCATGCGGTGAGCCTGCGCTTCGCGCCGACCGTCCACGGAGCCCGGGACCACGGATTCATCGCGTCGATCGCGTCGATCGCCCGCACGAAGGGCGTCTCCGGCTACCCGGGGGACGGGTCCAACCGGTGGGCCGCGGTGCATCGCTCCGACGCCGCTCGCCTGGTCGTCCTGGGACTCGAGAAGGCCGTGGCCGGCGCCCGACTGCATGCCGTCGCCGAGGAAGGCATTCCGACCCGCGAGATCGCCATCGCGATCGGTCGCGCCTTCGACCTCCCCGTCACGTCCGTCGAGCCCGATGACGTCCGCGACCACTTCGGTTGGATCGGCACCTTCTTCGCCATGGACCTGGTGGCGACGAGCGCTGTGACGCAGCAGCTTTTCGAGTGGACGCCGACCGGCCCAACCCTCGTCGAGGACATCGGCGCGGGTGCCTACTCGGTACCGGCACCGGTTTCGTAGCGAGCGAAAACCTGCTCCCCGGGCCTGGCTTGGTCGGCACGGTGTCGCCCGGACCGTCTGTCGGTCGCCGGGGGTAGCTTCGCGGCCATGGACATCAAAGAGTTCCAGGTGACGTTCGACTGCGCCGACCCCGCCGAGCTGGCCGGGTTCTGGTGCGAGGTGCTCGGCTACCAGGTGCAGCCGCCGCCGGCCGGTTTCGACAGCTGGGACGCGGCTCTCGACGCCTGGGGCGTCCCTCCCGAACAGCACAACAGCGGCTCGGCCGCGAACCCGCCCGACGGCCGCTCCGGTCCCCGGCTGTTCTTCCAGCGGGTGCCGGAGGGCAAAGACGCCAAGAACCGTCTTCATCTCGACGTCCGTGCAGCGCCCGGCACCGTCGGCGACGAGCGGATGGCAGCGCTCGAGGTGGAGGCCACCCGCCTCGTCGGGCTGCGCGCCACCCGCGTCCGCCGTGTGGATCCCGACGGCCGGATGGAGACCGGGTTCGTGGTCATGCAGGACCCCGAGGGCAACGAGTTCTGCCTGGACTGAAACCCGCGGTGCGCCGGATCCGGCATGCAGGGCCGTTGGGGCGCAACCTGCGCAAACCCGTTGACGCCGGACATGAATGGAGCCCTAGCCCGAGACCGCCGTGCTCAGGTCACCGATCGTGCGGGAGCGACCGCGAGATCGTCCGCTCATGCCCGGCCTCTTGTTCGGTCAACGAATTCGGTGTTCCGCCAGACATAGGCACCCGCGATCCAGAGCAGGGCCACGTCGCTGGTCAGCAAGATCGGGTGCGTAGCATCGAGTCGGGGTTGCGCTCACGACAAGTCGCGCATGGCAGCGACGAATACGTCCGACCTGTGTACCAAGATCAGCCACACTCCGCCAAGCCGACAGAACGCGCCAACATCCAGGGAAGAACGGCGGCGGCGGCAAGCCCCACCAGGTGTCGAACCATGGCACCAGCGCAGGCCACGGAGTACCTGCCACTGGTCGTCAGGTGCTTGCAGATTGCGTCACGTGCTCGAAGGTTGCTCAGGGTTGGCAGCCGGGCCGCCCGAAGCGGGATCCGGCGAAGGCCGCCCGGGCACCGGCCGACGGCCACAGCAACAGCACGATGCCCAGACCGATGACACGGCGTCCTCATGACCAAGGTGCTGCGCCACGGTGGAACTGTTCGTCGTGCGCTCGATGATCCCACCGACCGGCGCCGCTCGGCGTCCGCCAGCCTTCGCCAGCCTCATCGACCGGAATGAGATCCACAGTTGGCCCATCGACTGGAATGAGATCCGTAGCAACAGGAGCCCGAATTGCGGATCCTATTCCGGTCGATGCGGGCCGAGGGCGGGCGACGCGGCCGGGCAGACGATGCGGGCCGGGGGGGCGGGCTCAGGCGCCGACGTAGGCCGCGAGGTACTCGCCGGTCAGCGTGGAGCGGCCGGCCACCAGGTCCGCAGGGGTGCCCTGGAAGACGACCCGTCCCCCATCGTGGCCGGCGCCGGGGCCGAGGTCGATGATCCAGTCGGCGTGGGCCATCACCGCCTGGTGATGCTCGATGACGATCACCGACCTGCCGGAGTCGACGAGCCGGTCCAGCAGTGCGAGCAGGTTCTGCACGTCGGCCAGGTGCAGGCCGGTGGTCGGCTCGTCCAGGACGTACAGACCGGGCAGCGTGCCCTTGTCCACCATTCGCGTGGCCAGCTTGATCCGTTGTCGCTCGCCGCCGGACAGCGTCGTCAGTGGCTGGCCGATCCTCAGGTACCCGAGCCCTACGTCGGCCAGCCGGTCGAGAATGGCATGCGCTGCAGGTAATCTCGCTTCACCCGCGCCGAAGAACTCTTCCGCTTCTGACACCGACATCGCAAGCACCTCGCTGATGTCCCTACCGCCCAGGTGAAAATCGAGCACCTCGGCGAGGAACCGTCGGCCTTCGCACACCTCGCAGACGGTGGCCACACCTGCCATCATGGCCAGATCGGTATAGATGACGCCGGCGCCGTTGCAGTTGGGGCACGCGCCCTCGGAGTTGGGGCTGAACAGGGCCGGCTTCACGTCGTTGGCCTTGGCAAAGGCTCTTCGGATGGGCTCGAGCAGGCCTGTGTAGGTGGCCGGGTTGCTGCGCCGCGAGCCCTTGATCGCACCCTGGTCGACCGTCACCACCCCGTCGCGGCCCGATACCGATCCCTGGATCAGCGAGCTCTTCCCCGAACCGGCCACGCCGGTCAGCACGACCAGTACCCCGAGTGGGAGGTCGACGTCGACGTCCTGCAGGTTGTGGGTCCGGGCGCCGCGTACCTCCAGTGCGCCCGACGGCCGGCGGACCGACGTCTTCAGCCGCGCACGATCGTCCAGGTGCCGTCCGGTCAGCGTGCCACTGGCCCTGAGCCCGTCGAGAGTGCCCTCGAAGACCACCTCGCCGCCCGCGCTGCCTGCCCCCGGACCGAGATCGATGATGTGGTCGGCGATCGCGATCGCCTCCGGCTTTTGCTCGACCACGAGCACCGTGTTGCCCTTGTCGCGCAACTGCAACAGCAGCTCGTTCATCCGGGCGATGTCGTGGGGGTGCAGCCCGATCGTCGGCTCGTCGAAGACGTAGGTCACGTCGGTGAGGGAGGAACCGAGGTGGCGGATCATCTTGATGCGCTGCGACTCACCGCCGGACAAGGTGCCGGAGGGACGATCCAGCGAGAGGTAGCCCAGCCCGATCTCGACGAACGAGTCGAGGCTGTGTCGCAGCGCGGCGAGCAGCGGTGCGACCGACGGATCCTCGAGCTTTTCGAGCCAGAGAGCGAGGTCGCTGATCTGCATCGCGCAGGCGTCAGCGATGTTGATCGCGTCGATCCTCGACGATCGGGCCGCCTCTGAGAGCCTGGTGCCGTCGCACTCGGGGCACGTCGTGAACGTGACCGCCCGTTCCACGAAAGCGCGGATGTGCGGCTGCAGGGTATCGACATCCTTGGACAGCATGGACTTCTGGATCTTCGGGATCAACCCCTCGTAGGTCAGGTTGATCCCCTCGACCTTGATCTTGGTCGGTTCCTTGTAGAGCAGGTCCGCCAGCTCGCGCTTGGTGTATCTCCGAATCGGCTTGTCCGGGTCGAAGAGGCCGGATCCGATGAAGATCCGGCCGAACCAGCCGTCCATGCTGAATCCGGGAATGGTGAACGGACTGTCGTTGAGGGACTTGCTGTCGTCGTAGAGCGCCGTCAGGTCGATGTCGGTGACGGCCCCGCGGCCCTCGCACCGGGGACACTGGCCGCCGGTGATCGAAAAGCTCCGACGCTCCTTGACGGTCTGGCCCCCGCGCTGGATGGAGACGGCGCCCGCTCCGCTGATCGAGGCGACGTTGAACGAGAACGCTTGCGGCGAACCGATGTAGGGCTTGCCGAGCCGGCTGAACAGGATGCGCAGCATGGCGTTGGCATCGGTGGCGGTGCCGACCGTGGAGCGGGTGTTGGCCCCCATTCGCTCCTGGTCGATGATGATCGCGGTGGTCAGCCCGTCGAGGACGTCGACGTCCGGCCGCGCCTGCGTCGGCATAAAGCCCTGCACGAAGGCGCTGTAGGTCTCGTTGATCATCCGCTGCGACTCGGCGGCGATCGTGCCGAACACCAGCGAGCTCTTGCCCGAGCCGGAGACGCCGGTGAACACGGTGAGCCGGCGCTTGGGGATCTCGACGCTGATGTCCTTCAGGTTGTTGACGCGCGCGCCGGTCACCCGGATCAGGTCGTGACTGTCGGCGGCGTGCACCGGCAGTGGTTCGGACTTCGACAGTGGTTCGGACTTCGCCGCGGTGCCCAATTTGCTCATCGAGTCTCTTCCCGGTCAGTGCGTGCTCTGGTGGGTCGTCTCGACACGAATGGTATCCAGCACGCTCTCCACCAGCGGCGCCGGTCGACCGACGCCTTTGGATTCCTGACCTGGAGCACCGACAGATCTCACCGCACCCGGCGGGCGCGCAACACCACGTCTTCGGCGTGGTGCGCTCCGGCTCCCCCCTCGGGTGCGATCCGCGGCCGCTGCTCGTCCAGCTCGATCTCCCAGTCGTCGTCCAGCAGAGCCACCACCATCGAGGGCCAGACGTAGTCGGCCGAATCGAAGCCGTCGTGGGCCGCTCGGGTCTCCATCCCCGCATGGTGGACGAGCAGTAGCAACCCGCCGGGTGCGACGGCCGCGAGCAGGGCCCGCTCGGCCGATCCGTCCGGGGTGCGCCGCAATGCCGGGTACTGGGCGGAGACCAGGTCGAAGGATGCCGGCGGAAGGGCCGCCTCGGCCAGACCGGCGTGCACCCAACGAATGGTCAGACCGGCGTCGAGCGCGTGCCCCGCAGCCCGCCTCAGGGCAACGCCCGAGACCTCGAGCGCGGTGACGTCCCAGCCGCGGCCCGCGAGCCAGATGGCGTCCGCGCCTTCCCCGCATCCGACGTCGAGCACTCTCCCCGGTGTCAGCCCGGCAACCTCGGCCACGAGGGCGCCGTTGGGCCGGCCGCTCCAGAGCTGGTCCCGGTCTGCGTACCGGGTGTCCCATTCCGCCTCCACCGCTGGGTCTCCACGGTAGGCTCCGGCGCGCCACGGGACGTCGGGTGCGGGCGGTCCTGCTGCGTTGTTGTCGGTCACCGGATCACCATCACCCACCATCTCGAGCTCCCGCAACTCCTGTTGCCGATCCGGCAAATGCGGTCGGGCCGTCCGTCCCCCGGTCGTGCGCCGGGCGAGCGACCATTCAGTTCGGAAAGCGAAATTCGCCACATCGCGTTTCGTCCCGATCGAATACGGTGACAAAGGGTTCTTCGTCACCGCTCGCCACCGGCCGCGCCACGACGGCGCGAATGGCTTTCGATCGCAGAGTTTCCAGCTCGTCGTGATATCGCAACACCTCGGATGCGATGTTCACGTTCCGTAGGCACCGTTGACGCTCCGTCGTGAGATGGGTCTTTCTTATGCAAATCAGATGCCAAATTCGGACATCACCAAGATTTCGCTACGCAAATTATGAATACCTCTTGCATCCCGGGGTTGCGCTGTACATGCTACCTACTGCTCGCCTCGCTCGAGTCGATGCCTCTTCGTCCGGGAGCTCAATGAACAAGTCTCTCTCCACCCGTGTCCTGCTGGCCGGTACAGCGACGGTGGCCCTGGTGCTGGCGACCATCGGCGCCACCACGGCCTCTGCCGCACCGCCGGTCGGAGCTGCCACACCGGTTGCACCGGCGGCCGTGACGCCGGCTTCCGCGGCGGCCGCGGCGCACGGCGTGATCGTCGTCCTCAAGAACCAGCACTCCAACCTGGCCATCACCAAGGACCGCGCCTCACCGAGAACTGTTGCCGCGCAGCAGGATCAAGCGCCTATCATCGCGAAGGCACAACGCGTCGGAGCGCGCAACATCCACGGGTTCAAGGCCCTGAACGGGTTCGCCGCCACGGCGACGCCCGCCCAGATCGCGCAGCTGTCGGCCGATCCGTCGGTCGCCGCGGTCTATCCGGACCTGCAGATCAAGAAGCCGGCGGCCGCACCTACCCAGAAGGCGTCCGCCGCGGCGGCCGCGCCGCCGCCCGCGACCGTCTGCCCGCCGAACCCGGCCAAGCCGCTGCTGGAGCCGGAAGCGTTGCAGCTCACCAACACCGCCTTCCCGACGTCGACGACACCGCAGGCCCAGAATCTGGTCACCGGGGCCGGCGTCAAGGTTGCCTTCCTCGCCGACGGCATCGACATCAACAACCCCGACTTCATCCGGGCCGACGGCAGCCACGTCTTCACCGACTACCAGGACTTCTCGGGCGAGGGTCCCGACGCCCCCAGCAGCGCAGAGGAAGCCTTCGGCGACGCCAGTTCGATCGCCGCCCAGGGCCGCCAGGTCTACGACCTCGCCAACTACGTCAACGTCGCCCACCCCCTGCCGGCCGGATGCAACATCCAGATCCGCGGGATCGCGCCGGGTGCAAGCCTGGTGGGACTCAAGGTGTTCGGCGGCGGAGCGACCGCTCCGACGTCGCGCTTCATCGAAGCCATCGACTACGCCGTGAACGTCGCGGGTGTCGACGTCATCAACGAGTCGTTCGGAAGCAACCCCTACCCGGACAACGGGAACGACCCCATCTCGCTGGCTGACGATGCAGCGGTCGACGCCGGCGTGACGGTCGTCGCCAGTAGCGGCGACGCCGGTACGACCGGGACCATCGGGTCCCCGGCCAGTGGCAGCAAAGCCATCTCGGTCGCCGCCACCACGGCCTTCCGGAGCTACGCCCAGACCACCGAGTCCGGATTCCAGTTCGGAAACGGCACGTGGGCCAGCAACAACATCTCCGGACTCAGCTCCGGTGGGGTCACGCAGCAGGGTACCGTTCCCGACCTGGCCGCTCCGGGTGATCTGGGGTGGGCACTGTGCACGCCGAACACCGCCATCTACCTCGACTGCACCGACAACAACGGCGCGCCGTCCGGCATCAAGGAGTTCGGTGGAACCAGCCAGTCCTCGCCGTTCACCGCAGGCGCCGCTGCCCTGGTGATCCAGGCCTACGAACAGTCCCACCACGGGACCCGGCCCACTCCGGCCCTGGTGAAGAGGTTCATCACCAGCACCGCCACCGATCTCGGCCACCCGGCCTACGAGCAGGGCTCGGGTCTGCTCAACACCCTGTCGGCCGTCAGGGCGGCGATGAGCTGGAAGGACGCCAACGGCAGCCCGGCGCCCCAGGGCACCGCCCTGGTCGTCGACAAGACCCAGCTGTCGGTCTCCGGCAATCCCGGCGGCACGGCGGCCACCCCGCTCACCATTCGCAACGTCAGCCGCAGCACCCAGACGGTCGCCCTCGCGACCAGAACCCTGGGGCGGACGGTCAGCAGTGCGACCGGCACCGTCTCGCTGAACACAGCGACCGCACCGGCCTACATCGACGGCTTCGGAATCTCCCGGAGCTGGGTGGCGAAGAAATTCTCGGTGCCACTCGGAGTGGACCGGCTCGACGTCTCCATCGCGGCCGCTTCGGCACCGTTCGCCAGCCGGATCATCCTCATCGATCCGCGGGGGACCTACTCGGCTTACTCCATTCCCCAGGGTTCCGCCAACCATGGCCACTCGGACGTCAGGTTCCCGGCTTTCGGTACCTGGACGGCGTACTTCGCCCTGTCCACCAGCAGCCATTTCAACGGGCAGATCACCTACGGCATCAGCACCTCGAAATTCACCACCTACGGCTCCGTCAGCCCGTCCAGGGTCACCCTGGCCCCCGGAGCCAGCAGGACCGTGAACGTGAAGGTACCGCTCGGTGCGCAACCGGGTGACTTCAGCGCGTCGGTCCAGCTCAGCACGGCGTTGGGTCTGACCAGTTCGGTGCCGCTCACCGTACGCACCGTCATCCCGACCGGATCCACCACCTTCAAGGGCGTGATCACCGGCGGCAACGGGCGAGGGGTGCTACCCGCCCAGAGCAACATCTACTACCTCGACGTGCCCGGCGGCCAGAAGGATCTCGGCCTCGGGGTCACTCTGGACTCCGACCCCAACGACACGGTCTTCGGCCTGCTGACGGCCCCGGACGGTCAGGTGTACTCGTACAAGACGAACGCGGCCGCCACTGCCGGTACACCGAACGCCGCCGGTTTCCAGATCGACCGCCGGAGCCCGATGCCAGGACGGTGGATCTTCACGCTGGTGACGGCCAACCCCGTCAGCGGGTTCGAATTGCAGCAGCACTTCACGGTCAAGGTGAACTACAACTCGGTCAGGGTGTCCGCGCCCGGACTCCCGAACAGCGCTGGCACCGTGCTCGCTGCCGGGAAGAGCGTCTCGGTCAAGGTGCGGGTGAAGAACACCAGCGCGGTACCGCAGACGTACTTCGCCGACGCGAGATCGAAGAAGACCGGGGACATCCCGCTGGCCGAGCTGTCGGGCAACAGCACCTTCGCACTGCCCCAGGCCTCGACGGTCAACCCGCTCTGGTTGGTCCCGACGGACACCACCCAGGCCACGTTCGCCACATCGGCGGACCAGCCGGTCAACATGGACGTGTTCTACAGCTCCGGCGAACCGGACGTCTACTCGGCGGCGCAGGGCAACGGCGCAAAGGTCCAGGTCGATGCCGCCCAGGTCTCGCCCGGGCTGTGGATCACCGACATCGGTCAGACCGGGCCGTTCGCCGGAGCCTCGACTCCGGGTACCGCGTCGGTGGCGGCAGTGGCGCACGGCCAGCTCTTCGATCCGGCCGTGATGTCCTCGACGGGTGATGTGTGGCTCCAGGGTGTCGACACCGCGACCAATCCGGCCATCGCAGCGATGATCGGGACCGGGCAGCGGAAGTTCGCTGCCACGTCCGGCTCGGGCGGAACGGTGTCGAGTGCGTTGGCCTCGAAGGCCGACGCGGCACCGGTTCCGCTCACGTTGGCCCCTGGTGCGACCGGAACGATCATGCTCGCTGTCACGCCGTCCGGATCCAAGGGCACTGTGGTCACCGGACACGTCTACATCGACACGTTCGACTTCTTCACCACAACCGGGGACGAGCTGGTCAGCCTGCCGTACACCTACCAGATCGGCTGACCCCCCCGAGGTTTGTCCCACCCGTCAGCACCCAACACCCGTCCTCGGGTCCACTCCGGACCCGAGGACGGGTGTTCGGCATCCGGCCGACGGGCTCCCGACCCGCCGGCCGTCAGGGAAGGGAGTTCGTCGCCGGTGGCAGCACCGCAATCGCCTCGATGGAGATCTTCAGCCCGCGTGGCAGTTGGACGTTCGCCGGCGCAGAGCGGGCCGGGGGCGGATCGGGCATGTACCGCGCGTACACCTCGTTGATGATCGAGAAGTCCTCGACCGAGGCGTAGAAGATCGTCGTCTTCACCAGATTCTTCATCGAGGATCCGGCCGCCTCGAGGATCGCCCCGAGATTGCGCAGGGCCTGCTCGGTCTGTTCGGCGATGTCGTCCGGGGCGACCCCGGTTGCCGGGTCGATACCGGCGGTGCCGGAGCAGAACACGAATCCGCTGGCGACGATCGCCTGGCTGTACGGCCCGAGCGCGGCCGGGGCCAGGTCGCTCGTGACGGACCGACGTGGGTCGACCATGTGAGCACTCCCTCGACATCGGGTCCGGCCACGGGTGTCCGCGGTCTCCCCAGATCATGGCAGGGCGCGGGACACCCGCGTGTCGAATCCTCGATCTGGCTGATCCGGCGAATTCTTTCGTGTTCGGATGTCGAGTCGGAGCTGGGCGTCAGATCCGCTGCCGAACCCGTGAGAGATGTCATGGGGAGTGCGGGCCGGTTGCTGCGATGCTCTTCGTGACGGGTCCGCGCCGGGGGTGTTCTGCGCGGGTCGGTCGGATGGCAACGAGGGTGCCACGGGACCGCGATTCGTCTGCAACGGCGGGCGGCGGCGGATCTGGGCCCCCACCGAGCGAAAGGAACTCCTGATGCACGAGGCAGGTACGACTCCGGCTGTGGCAGTGGCACAACGGGAGGAAATCGAGCGGGAGATGGCGGCCCATCCCGCGCGGAAGGGCATGGTGTTCAACGTCGCTGTGACGGTGCTGGAAGTGGGCGGGGCGATCGCGGTGTTCCGGGTGGTGAAGAACAGCGGCGGCAGCGACGTCGGCGCGTACCTCGCCGGGAGCGTCGCACCGATCGTCGGGGCTGGGGTGGTGTGGATCCGGGCCCGGAAGTTCAGCGGCGCCTCTGCGGCGATCTTCGCGTTCACGGTGCTCTCGGCCCTGGTGGCCATCGCCGGGTCGACGGCCCCGAAAGTGCTGCTGTACAAAGACTGCGGGGTGACCGCGGCGATCGAGCTGATCTTCGGCCTGTCCTGCCTGTTCGCACCCCGACCGGTGCTGTTCTACTTCGCCCAGCGCTACGGCACCGACGGCACCCGCGAAGGCATGGCCGTGTTCGACAAGATGTGGATGGCCTACGCGGGGTTCCGCCGCTCCCTCTACCTGATCTCGATCGCCTGGGCTTCGATCTTCCTCCTCCAGGCCGGCGTCACTGCGGCCATCATCGCCGCGACTCCTTTCAGCACCGGATACAACTACGACCAGATCCTGCCGATCGTCGCGTTCGTCCTCGCCATGGCCATCACCGCGGTGCTCTCGGCGAGAGCGAAGAAGGAGGGACAGGCACGGAGCCGGGAGGCCGAGATGTCCCACCATCCGGGAGCACCGGGCGCTTCCCCGACGGGCACCTGATCCCCAGCTCAACGGGCGCGGAAGCTCTCTGCGTAGTCACGGCAGAATTGCGCGATGTCCCTGGGCGGCGTGCCGGTGACGTCGATGACCGCGGTGGACACGTCGGCCGCCTCGCCGCGGCGGTAGTGGGCGTAGTCCTCCAACGTGCCGTCGATCTGCCAGGACGGCAGGATCCCCTGCAGTGCCGCGCCGAACTGCTCCGGCGGTGCGTCGGAGAAGGTGATGGTGCGGCCCAATGCTGTGCTGAACGCTTCGGCGATCTCGTCGTGGGTGATCGCGGCCGGCCCCGTCAGGGTGTAGGTGGTCCGGTGGTGCCCGTCTTCGACGAGAGCGGCCGCGGCGACCGAGGCGATGTCGCGGACGTCGATGGCGCTGATCGCCGAGGTGCCGATCGGCGCGAAGAACATGCTCTGCCCGGCGATGAGCCCGGCGAACGCCAGGAAGCCCTGGAAGAACAGGTTCGGCCGGAGAAAGGTGTAGTCGACGCCGATGTCACGGATGTGCTGCTCCACGGCGGCGTGATAACGCAGGAACCGCACGGGCGAGTTCGATGCGGAGCCGAGCTGCGACAGGACGACCAGCCGCTCCACGCCGGATGCGGCGGCCTGGTCGGCGAAGCGGTCCTGCTGTTCCTGTGCCCGCTCGGACGAGGGCGTCACCAGGTACGCGCGGCGTACTCCGGTCAACGCCGCGGCCAGCGACCCCTGGTCGTCGAAGTCGGCGAGCACCGTCTCCGTACCGGATGGGAAAGCGCCTGCTGCAGGGGGTTTGCGCACCATGACGCGGACCGGGACACCGCGGTCGGTCAGGCTCTTCACGATGGCGGAACCGGTGCTGCCGGTCGCGCCGGTGACCAGGATCGGGTTGGTCGTGTCGTTCATGGTGGTGCTCCTTCGGGTCTGGGGTCGGGTGGCAGTGCGTGGTGCACAGGGCTGGTGGGAGAGCTCGTGGCGAGAAGGCCTGGGGGAACTAGATCTTCCGACGGTGGGTACGGACCAGCACGATGGCGGCGGCCATCGCGATCAGCGCCACGAGAATCGGATTGATGTCCTTCGACACGCTCTTGGCGCCGTCCGGCCGGATCAGCCAGATGGCCAGTGGCGTCGCGTAGACGACGCCCAGGGCGATGGCCCACCGGCGGACGGTCCGCAGGCGCGCATCGCGCAGCGATCCCGCCAGGACGAGCACCACCGGGATGATGGCGAGCATCGCGAACTGGCCGACGACCAGGACCGGGATGGACCAGGCCGAGATCAGGAAGTAGCGCGGGATGCGGCGAGCGGTGACGGTGGCTGGTGAGGAGGAGGTGGTCATGGTGGAGCTCCGTTCGGGTGGGATTTCGGTGGGCTGCTTCGGGGGTGTGCGGGGGCGAGACCTTCTGCGGGTCAGTGGTGGCGGCCGACGGCGGTGACGGCGACGAGCGACGCGACGCCCGCGACGGCGGCGGCGGCGAGGAAGGCCGAGGAGTAACCGGAGTTCACCGCAGACAGCGCGGTGTGGGTGGCCGCGGCGGAATGGGTGCGGGAGTTGGCCAGGGTGGCCAGTGCGGCCAGTCCCAGTGCGCCGCCGATCTGCTGGCTGGTGTTGACCAGTCCGCCCGCGACGCCGGCATCCCGGGCGGGCACACCGGCGACCGCGATGCTGGTGATCGGTACGAACGCCATTCCCAGCCCGATGCCGACAAGTACTGAAGGGCCGATAATGTCGACCAGGAAGCTACCGTGCGCCGGTGCAGTACCGAACCAGGTCAGTCCGGCGGCCAGACCGAGGAGGCCGGCGGTCAGCACGACGCGGTCGGACAATCGTGCGATCAACGGTGCAGCCATTCCGGCCGCCAGGATCAGCGCGAGGGCCAACGGCAGCTGGGAGAGCCCGGCGGTGATCGGTCCGTACCCGAGCACGATCTGCTCGTAGAGCGACAGGAAGTAGAACAGGCCGAGCATGGCGATGCCGGTGAGCAACATGACCGCGTTGCCTGCTGCGACGGTCCGCAGCTTCAGCAGGCGCAGCGGGATCAGGGGGTGGCTGCCGGAGGCCTGCAGGCCAACGAAGATCGTCAGCAGCGCGACCCCCGCGACGAGCAGCCCTAGGGTCGCCGGTGAGGTCCAGCCCCGAGTCGTGGCCTGCGAGAGGCCCACCACGATGGCGACCAGTCCGCCGGTGACGCTGGCCGCACCGAGCAGGTCGAAGTCTGCGACACCCAGGTGTCCCGTGCGCTCTGCCCGGCTTTCGGATACCACCCGTCGAACAACTGAGATGACGGCGACCCCGATCGGCACGTTGATCAGGAAGACCGAACGCCAGCCCAGGCCGCCGGTGAGCAGGCCACCGAACAGGACACCGGCCGCGGCGCCGCCGGCGGCGACCGCACCCCAGATGCTCAGGGCCCTGGTGCGCTCCCTGCCTTCTTGAAAGGTGCTGGTCACCAATGACAGTGCGGCGGGGGCCAGCAGTGCGGCGCCGATCCCCTGCAGTGCCCGCGCCCCGATCAGGACGGCGCCGTTGGATGCGATTCCGGCCGCCACCGATGCGGCCGAGAACAACCCGATGCCCGCGGTGAACACCATCCGGCGTCCGAGCAGGTCGGCCAGGCGACCACCGAGCGGCAGCAGCGCTCCGAAGGCGACGACGTAGGCGGTGATGATCCAGGCCAGGTGGGCCGCGGCCAGGTGCAGACCATTCCCGATGTCCGGTAGCGCGATGTTCACGATGGAGGCGTCGAGCACCACCATGAACTCCGCGGTGGCCAGCAGGGCGAGCGCCTTCCACCGGCGCGGGTCCGGCGGCCGGTCCATGCTCGTCAGGGTGGCGGCTGCTGCAGTAGTGGTCATGTCGATTCCGTTCTGCTGGGGTGGATCGAGGGTGGATCTCTTAGTTACTCACTCTCGCGTAGTTACATGCTCTAACTTAGCAGCATGCGGTAGCATCGTGTCAAGGAGCAATCGAGAGGACATCGAATGGGCGCACAGACGTTGAGCCGGCGGGAGCTGTACCGGGAGCAGACGCGGGCGGAGATCATGACGATCGGTTTGCGTCAGATCGCCGACGGCGGCGCAGAAGCACTGTCGCTGAACGCAATCGCAAAGGAGATGGCCGTATCCGGAGCCGCGCTGTACCGCTACTTCGCCGGTCGCGACGATCTTCTCGCCGCTCTGGTCGTGCAGGCCTACGAGGATCTCGCCCGGTCGTTGGAGGCGGCGACCGCCAGGCGCCACAGGTCCGGCCCGGCGCGCGTCCACGCCGTGGCCGCCGCCTACCGAGCCTGGGCGCTGGGTCAACCGCACTGCTACCGACTGGTCTTCTCCACCCGGCTGGACTCCGGCCGCCTCGCCTCGGACGAGATCGTCCTGGCCTCGCAGCGGAGCATGAACGTGTTCCTTGACGCGCTCGGCAGCCTGTCGCCCCACCCCGGATCCAGCGGACGGGCGGTCACCCCGGCACTGGCCGCCCAGCTCGAGGCCTGGCACCGCCGCTCCACCGATCCGGCTCTACCGCCGGAGACGCTCCGTCTGGGCGTGACATGCTGGACCCGCCTCCACGGCATCATGAGCCTCGAACTAGACGGCCATCTCCAGGCCACGAACATCGACCCGGGCCTGCTCTACCGCGCCGAGGTCGAGGATCTGATCGGTTGACGCGGTCGGAGGCCGGCTCCGGGTTTGTGCTCCCGGACATGCGGGTCCTGCCGGTGTTCGACTGCATCGGGCTCTTCGACGCCCTCGACGCGAAACGTCGGGATCAGAGGCTGGATTGGTTCCCCCTCGCAGCCGAGCTGTGGTTGCAGTCCTCGGAGCTCAACGCGCAGCGGACGGATCATCCGTTGTGCGGCGGAGCGATCATGAGACTTTCCCGACGGAAGGCGATCTCGTGCCAGCACGCGCTGTTCATGCTCCGCTGGCTCGGCCGAGCACCTGAGGATTTCCTGACCGGTCCCATCGTCGACGTGGGCGAGGTCCGGTTGCCCGTGGCCGGCACCGACCGGCGGCGGCTTTTGTGCACCCCGCCCAGTGGTGATCGCCGGTCCGGCCACGATGGCCCGCGCGACGGCCGGGATACGGCTGGGGTCGAGACGTCCATGCGCTGCGCCGGTCTCAGCCCAGCGAGATGGACGCCGCCCGCAGTTCGGCCAGGGCCGCCAGCGCGTACGGCGCGAGCTGGTCGTCGGCGTCACGATCACCCTCGGACCACTCGGCGTAGCCGCGCTTGAACGCCAGGACACCCAGCTCACCGGCAAGGTGCGCGGCCGGGTCTGGCACCCCGCGGGCCACCAGGGCAGTGGTCATCGCAGCCGCGAGGCCGACGCTCTTCAGGGCGTCCCGTTCCTGGAGTTCGGCGCTGGCCGCAACGGCTGCCTTCAGCCGTGGGCCGAGGTCCCGGTTCGTCGGGCCCATCGCGCTGGATGCGCGCTCCAGACCGGCCGCCACGGCCTCGAGCGGACTCGCATCACCAGGTGCCTCGGCGATGCCATCGGCCAGTAGCTGGCCCAGCGTGTCCTGGCCTGCCACCAGCAACTCGCGCTTGTCGGCGAAGTGACGGAAGAAGGTGCTCTTGGTGACGCCGGCCCGCTCTGCGATCTGCGCGACCGTCGTGGCGTCGTACCCCTGCTCGGTGAACAGGTCGACGGCAGCCAGCACCAGTCGCTCGCGCGCACCGGGTTCCCATCTCGTCATGAGTCGAGTGTAGGTGATGGGACTTGTGTACCGTCACTCTGCTACAGTGATGGGACCCTAGTCCCATCACTTTTTGGAGAGTCCAATGCGCGTCTTCATCACCGGTGGCACCGGCTTGATCGGCTCCGCCGTCGTGGCCGAGCTCCTCGGCCACGCCCACACCGTCCTCGCCCTCGCCCGCTCCGATGCCTCCGCACGCGCCGCCGAGGCTGCCGGCGCCGAAACCATCCGCGGAGGTATCGCCGACCTCGACGTCCTGCGCGGCGGCGCCGCCCGGGCGGACGGCGTGATCCACCTCGCCTTCAGCAACGACTTCAGCAGTGCCGCCGCCGTGGCCCGTTCGGTGGCCGAGGAGACCGCCGCCCTCCTGGCCCTGGGCGAGGAACTCGTCGGCAGCGACCGCCCTCTGATCACCGTCTCGGGGACGCCGTGGGTACCGGGCCGTACCTCCACCGAGGCCGACGCGGTACCGACCGACGGGCCGGTCGGTGGTCGTGGACGCACCGTCACGGCCATCCTTGCTCTGGCCTCGCGCGGGGTCCGCAGCGCGGCGATTCGCCTGCCGCGCACCGTCCACAACGAGGGCGACGGCGGGTTCGCCGGCCTGCTGACGCAGATCGCGCGCCAGACCGGGGTGTCGGGCTACCCGGGTGACGGCACCCAACGCTGGCCGGCGGTGCACGCACTCGACGCGGCCGTCCTGTTCCGCCTGGCTCTGGAGTCCGCGCCGGCCGGGACCGCGTGGCATGCCGTCGGCGACGAGGGTGACGCGGTCCGCGACATCGCAACCGTCATCGGCCGCCGACTGGGTCTGCCGGTCGAGTCGGTGCCGGAGGCGAACTTCGGCCCGCTGGGGGCAATCTTCGCGATGGACCAGCCCTCCTCCAGTGCCCGCACCCGCGAGGCGCTCGGCTGGCAGCCCACGCACCTCAGCCTGCTGGAGGACCTGGAGAACATCCAGCCCTGACCGGCGCGGCGTCTGCCGAACTGGACCCGTCAGCTCGATCCGGCGGGCGTCGATGCCGCGGCGGTGACGGCGTTGACTGCGGTGACGCGCAGGAAGTCGAGCTTGTCCGCAGCCTCGGATCCCTCGGCGGCGGTGTACAGGACCCGCGGTGGCCAGGGACCGACCGGTACCTTCATCGACCGGTCCGGCGTCGCCCCGTTCTGAACACGAGCGGAGCGGGCTCGAATCCTACGAGGCCAGCCGTTCACGTGCCTTGCGACCTGATCTGGTGGGTTTGGCCCCACCGTCAGGCTGGTTGACCTCGGCCCACACCAAGTCGAGGGAGAGACCGAGGACGTCGGCGATCGCCGCGATGGTCGGGAACGCCGGGGTGGCGACCCGACCGGTCTCGATCTTGCGGAGGGTCTCCGGCGAGACACCGGCCTCCAACGCGACATCGAGCATCGAGCGCTCCCTTCGGGCTCGACGCAGGAGAGCGCCGAGGCGCTCCCCGCGTTCGACCTCGGCGGGGGTGAGAGGCAATCTGACCATGATGCCGATGATAGTACCGGTATAACATGACCGGGATAGTTATTGGTCACGAGGAAGAAGCCGCACGCATGATCGCGATCCTCAGCCCCACCGCACTGCCCCACGCGAGGGAGGCGGGCACCCTGGTCGCCGACATCCTGCAGGCGCTGAGGAGCCGCAGCACGGTCGGCACGAATCTCCTGGACATCGACCGGTGGGCCCGGACCATGATCGTCGAGGCCGGAGCGTTGTCCTGCTACGTGGACTAAGCGCCGTCCTTCGGACGCGGGCCGTTCGGCCACTACATCTGCACGTCCGTCAACGACGCGGTGCTGCACGGAATGCCCTACGACTACACGCTTGCCGACGGTGATCTGCTGTCACTGGACCTCGCCGTCTCCACCCGAGGAGTGGTTGCAGACTCGGCGATCAGCTTCGTCGTCGGCAACCCGAGACCCGGTGACAACGGCCAGAGCGCCGCGATGATCAGCGCCACCGAACGCGCGCTGCACGCCGGGATCGCCGCCGCCGGCCCCGAAGCTCGCATCGGCGACATCTCCCACGCCATCGGCTCGGTCCTCAGCGAGGCGGGGTATCCGGTCAACACCGAGTTCGGCGGTCACGGCGTCGGATCGACGATGCACCAGGACCCGCACATCTCGAACACCGGACGGCCCGGCCGCGGATACAAGCTGCGCCCCGGGCTGCTGCTGGCACTGGAGCCGTGGGTGATGGCGGATACCGCTGAACTGATCACCGACGCCGATGGCTGGACGCTGCGAAGTGCGACAGGCTGCCGTACTGCGCACAGTGAGCACACGATCGCGATCACCGCTGACGGAGTCGAGGTCCTCACCCTGCCGACGCCGAACTCTGCGACGCGCCGGCGGAACTGAGCACCTCGGCCGCCGTATGCCGAACCGCGCCGTCGCACAGCATGGCCCACGGCCCACAGGTTGCGCTGGGGCTCGTCGACGAACTCGCCGACCTGCCCGGATTGCGCGGGCACCACCAACTGCCCAGCGTCCGGGGCGACCTCCTGGCCAAGCTGGGACGGACGGCCGAGGCCCTGACAGCATTCGAGCGCGCTGCTGCACTGGCCCGGAACCGCCGGGAGAAGAACTTCCTGTTGGACCGGGCGCGGCCGGTCGAGCGCCGAATGGCGGCACACCATCGCCGGCAGTGGGCTGCACAAGCACATGGAAATGGCCGCCTACCTCAAACTCGCCTTCTTCGTCTATCGCGAGTTTCTTGCGCGCTTCTTCGTATCCCTGCACGACCATCAGGTGACGACCGTGCGCGAGGTGGACCACGACATCGTCGAGATATCGCTGAAACCGTTGGGACGCACCTTGGATTCCGTGCCGGGGTAGTTCGCGATGATCTATCCCGAGAGCACGGACGGACCGTCAAGGCGCTGGGCGATTGCACGTCGGCTGGATCGCCGGCGGCGCCGGCGTGGCCCCATTCCTGAGTTGGCTCAAATCGCTCGCTCCGGATCCGAAGCGCCAGGTCGACGGAAGGCTCACCACCGAGAAGGTGCTGACCGCGGTCGGCGGGGACACGACGGCATCATCGGTCTTCATGTGCGGACCCACCGCGATGGTGGAAAGCTTCCAGTCCGGATTTCGTACGGCGGGCGTCCACGGACGACAGATCTATCGCGAATACTTCGACTCGCGGTAGCGCAGCAATCGAATCGTAGACTCAGGACATGGCCGCCATGAAAACCCACCGACGGCCCCCTGTCGCCGACATCGTGGTCGGCGTCCTGTGCACTGTCCTGTCCCTCGCAGTATTCCTGACGCTCCCCGCGCTGACGGCCGGCGATCCCGGGGCGGCCACGCTCATCGCGGTGTCACCGGGAAGCGTGCGCTGGTGGCTGTTCCTCCTCGGGCTCCTGGCCCAGGGCGTCCTGCTGACATGCGCGGGCCGCACTCCGAGACTGTCGATGATCGGTGCGGCGACCCTCGCGTTCGCGATGTCCTGGTCAACACCCGGTGCGGCCTACGGTATCTCGAGCGCTACCGTCCTGGTCCTGGTCTTCCGCGCGGTCGTGGGGGTACCCCTGGCACGGCTCGCCTCGGCCCTGGTGTCGGCCGGAATCCTCGTTGCCCTGGGGCAGACGGTCAATGGCATCGGGGGCGAGGCGCTGAAACCGGGCGGAGCCGTCATCGGGGCGATGGTCCAAGCGCTCGCAGTCATCGCCATTCCGGCGGTCCTCGGCCTGCTGGTGCGGTCGAGGAACGAGGTGCGCGAGGCCCGCCACGACGAGCAGCTGGCGAGAACGGAGCAACGGGACGCACAGGTCCAGGCCGCGGTGTCACGAGAACGGACAGCGATGGCGCGGGAGTTGCACGACATCGCGGCACACCACCTCTCGGGTATCGCACTGATGGCGGCCGTCGTCGACCGACAGATCGATACCGCCCCGAAGGAGGCTCATCGGGGCGTGCAACAGGTCCGCGCCCAGAGCACCGCCGTACTGGACGACCTGCGGCGCCTCGTCGGTCTGCTCCGCGACGACAGCGAGGGCGAGCGATCCGTCCAGACCCTTGCGGCGGTGCCGGAACTCGTCGAGCGCGCTGACGAGCAGGGGCCGATCGCACTCGACGTTCGCACCGCCGACGGCCGCGAGCTGGGCCAAGGCATCGGGCCGCTTGCGCAGCTGGCCCTCTACCGGACGATCCAGGAGGCTCTGACGAATGCCGTCACCCATGCACCCGGGGCAGCCCGTGTCGTCGAGATCGACGACCGCGACGACCGGTTCGTGGTGGTCACCGTGACGAACTCTTCACCGAGCGTGGCAGGCACTCGTTCCTCGGCCGGCGGATTCGGGCTCGTGGGCATGCGGGAACGTGCCGAGCTGGTCGGCGCCAATCTGCGTTTCGGCCCTACAGCCGACGGCGGCTGGCAGGTCCGCGCCTCCGTGCCGAGAGAGTCGAGGGAGTCCGCCGGCCGGTCTTCCAGGATCCGCCCCGTCAGTACCCCAGATGTCGCCGACGTCGTGGGCACCACATGATCCGGGTGCTCATCGCCGACGACCAGGCTCTGGTGCGGGCCGGTCTTGCCGCGTTGTTGGGGTCCGAGCCGGACATCGAGGTGGTGGGCATCGCCTCGGACGGCACGGAAGCACTCGCTCTGGCGAGAACCCTGCGCCCGGACGTCGCCTGCCTGGACATCCGGATGCCCGGAATGGACGGGATCGAGGTCGCCCGCGCTCTCTCCGGCACGGACACTGATCCACCGATTCCCGTTCTCATGTTGACGACGTTCGACCTCGACGACTACGTCTTCGGTGCGCTCGAGGCGGGCGCGGCCGGGTTTCTCCTCAAGGACGCGGATCCGGACGTCATCATCCGTGCGGTCCGCCAGGTCGCTGCCGGCAACGGCACCCTCGACCAGGCCCTGACGCGCCGCGTCCTCCGTGAGTTCGTCGATCGGCGTCGACTGCAACCCGTCACCGGAGCCCGCGCGGACGGCCTGCTGACGGCGCGGGAGCGTGAGGTGCTTCTGCTTCTCGCCGAGGGAATGTCGAACGAGGAGATCGCGGCCGCGCTCGTCGTCGAGGTGTCGACGGTCAAGTCGCACCTGGCCCGGATGCTCCCGAAGCTCGGGGTCCGATCGCGCCTCCAGGCGGTGGTCTGGGCCTATCAGAACCGGATCGTCAACGTCCCCGGTGCGACGGGCGACTGAACGAGAGCTCAACTGGACGACCGATCGAGCAGGCGCCTGCATCCAAAGGTGCAAGAACGCAGGTTCCTCCCTCTGGGTCTGGGATCTCGTGTCGCGACTTCATAGCGTTGAGGGTGTTCCAGCCCTTCACGCAAGGAGCACGTCATGCCCCGCCTCTCCGTCCTCTCCCACCAACTCACCAGTGCGGCCGTCCACCTCGAGCAGGTGACCAAGACCTATCCGGACGGTCCGAACACCGTGTCCGCCCTGGATGCCGTCACTCTCTCGATCGAGCCCGGATCCTTCACCACGGTGATGGGTCCGTCCGGATCAGGCAAGTCGACGTTCCTCCACTGCGCGTCCGGCCTCGACCTGCCGACCCGGGGTCGGGTCGTCGTCGGCGGCGTCGAGCTGAGCGGGATGTCCGCGGACACGCTCACCCGGTTCCGACGCGAACACGTCGGCTTCGTCTTCCAGGGCTTCAACCTGATCAGCCATCTCACGGTCAGCGAGAACATCGAGTTGCCGATCACCCTCGCGGGTCTCCGACTCGACGAGCACCGGATGCGCGATGTCCTCGTGTCTGTCGGACTCACCGGCCTTGCCGACCGACTTCCCGGCGAACTGTCGGGAGGACAGGCTCAGCGGGTGGCGATCGCCCGGGCACTCGTCGCCGGCCCGGATGTCATCTTTGCGGACGAGCCGACCGGTGCGCTCGACGCGGCCACCGCAGACCAGATCCTCCGGTTGTTCCGCAGCGCGGTGCAGGATCTCGGGCAGACAGTCGTCATGGTGACGCATGATCCGCGGGCCGCCGCGTTCACCGATCGGGTGTTGTTCCTAGCCGACGGTCGATTCCGGGGCGAGCTGAGAGGCCCGACCGTCGAGGCCATCTCCGCCCGCCTCATCGAATTGGGACGTTGACCATGAACGCAGCACTTCGCTCGGTGTTCGTGGTCAACCGCAGCAGCCTCATGGGCACCGCCCTGATCGTCGCCCTCGCCGGAGCGCTCCTCATGGCGACCGGAGAATGGCTCGACGCCGGTGTCCACAACGAGAAGCTGGCCCTGGTAGTGGGTCTCGCCGGGTCCTTTGCCGGGATCGTCGTGATGATCTCGGTGTTCATCGTCGCCGGCGTCTTCTCCGGCGCACCTCGTCAGCGCCGCAGGGAGTTTGCACTGCTCCGGGCGATCGGCGCGACGGCACGTCAGGTGCGAGGAGTGGTCACCGCCGAGGCCCTGGCCATCCTTCTGGTCGCCGCTCCGATCGGCGTCGCCGTCGGCGTCCTCGTCGCGCCACTCCTGTTGCCCCTGCTCCGATCCAGTGTCGGGCTGCCAGAGGGATTCGTCCTGCCGTTCTCGCCGATCTCGATCGGGGCCACCCTGCTCGTGCTGGTGCCGACTGCGCTTCTCGCCGCCCTCGCAGCAGCCCGCGGCATCCTGCGCGTCAGCCCGACGGTGGCCGTGCGGGACAGCATCGTCGACTCGCCGACGACTTCCCGCGGACGGCTCCGGACCGCTGCCGGTCTTGCCGTCGCGGGCCTGCTCGCCGCCACCACGCCCTTTGTCCTGCCCGGAATCATCGGCAGTGCCACCGGGGCCACGTCCGCGATTCTCCTGATCATCGCGGCCGCACTCGCAGGTCCAGCACTCATCCGTCGGGCCGCGACAGGCGGGCTGGCGTTGATGGGCAGTTCCGCCGGCGCCGGACGAGTACTGGCATTCGCCAACAACCGGGGCTTCTCCCGCCGTTTGAGCTCCGTGATCATTCCCCTTGCCCTTCTGGTTGCGCTCGGATCAGTCCAGTCAGGAGTGAACAGGGCCGTCGTGAGCGCTACTGCCGGCGAACTCCGCGCCGGGGTCAGCGCAGATCTGGTCGTCCAGTCGCCGTCCGGGGTGACTTCTGCCCAGGCCGCCGCAATCACCGCCATCCCGGGTGTCACGGCGATCACCGCAGAAGGGCATGTTTCCGGCGCCGTCCGCACCAGTCCCGAGATGGGTTGGGAGCAGGCATCGATCACCACGATCAGCTCCGGGCGGCCGCTGTTCGACCCAGCGGTGAGCTCGGGATCGCTCCGCGACCTCGACCTCCCGGGCACGATCGCCGTGAGTCGTTCCAGTCTCCTGTTCACCGGCAAAGGGGTGGGCGACACCATCGACGTGCGCCTGGCCGGAGATCAGGCGATGGCCGCGAAGATCGTCGCCGTCTACGAACGCGGTCTCGGCTTCGGCGGTTACCTCATGGGAGCAGCGCGGGCTGGGCTCGGGCCGCGCGCGGCGGCGTTCGATGCCGTCTTCATCGACACCACCGTGTTCTCGAAACCTACTGCGTACAAGACACTTTCCGCAATGGGACTGACGGTGATGGACGGCGCGGGCTACGCACGGGCAGCAACTCGGAGCACGGGAGGGCAGCAACAACTGTCGCTGGTGCTACTACTGGCGCTCCTCGGGTTCATCGCCATCGCAGCGGCCAACTCCCTCACGATGGCGACGGCGGGAAGACGACAGGAGTTCGTGCTCCTGAAGCGCATCGGAGCAACTCGAGTGCAGGTGATGAGCATGGTGGCCATCGAGACCGCGTTCATCATCGTGACCGCCCTGACCATCGGGTTGGTCGCTGTCCTGCCCGCGCTCGTCGGTGTCGGGCAGGACATGCTGGGCGTTCCGTTGCCTGTGTTCGACCTACCGGTCACGTGCGCCCTGGCCGTTTCGACCGTCGTCATCGCGATGATGACGGTGATCCCCACGGCCTGGCGCGGCACGTCGACGCGCTCGTCCGGGGGCGGCGACAAGGGCCGTCGTCGTTGACGACGCGCCGGCGACTCCTCGCCCCCGTAGCCTCCCTCGACGGCGAGAGCATTCAGTGGGCTCCGGCCGCGGACAGCAACGCAATGGTCGCTTCGAATCGCGCACTGCTCGCCATCGTCAGCGGCGTGCGACCCTTTGCATTCCTGACGTTCGGATCCGCGCCGAGGTCAAGCTCGGCCCGTTTGCTGCCCAGGGCACGAGGAGCGACGACGTCGGACGTCCGAACCTGATCGCCGCGCCGCTTCGCTTCGCTTCGCCGGGAGATCCTGGGGCTGCCGGCGCATATTTCTGACGTCCCACCAAAAGTCTTCGAAGAAGGCTGGGATGGGGTGTCGGATCGGGCAGGAGCCGTTCGTTGCAAGGATGAGGGCCACCCATCAAGGGTCGCCGCCGAACGACAGGAGATGATCCAAGATGCAGTACCTGCTGTCCGTCTACGGAGCCGCCGAGCTGACCGAGCTCGGCAACTATCCCGACCGGGAGACCATGGCCAAGGCCATGGCCGACACCGGTGCCTTCAACGAGAGACTGCAGGCTGAAGGCCATTTCGTCTTCGCCAACGGCCTTGCCTCGGCGTCCACCGCGACCGTCGTCGACGGCCGGGGCGAGGGCCCGCTCCTCACCGACGGGCCGTACCTGGAGTCCAAGGAGTACCTCGGCGGCTTCTGGATCATCGAGGCAACCGACCTCGACCAAGCGCTGGCACTCGCCGCGCAAGGCTCGAAAGCCTGCCAGGGCAAGGTCGAGGTCCGACCGTTCCAGTGATCCAGGTGCAGGAGGCGATCACCCGGGCGCACCACGAGCAGTGGTCCCGGGTGGTCGCCGCCCTCACCCGGCGCTTCCATGACCTCGACGTCGCCGAAGAGGCGACCGCCGAGGCCTTCGCCACGGCCGTCGCGAGGTGGCCGACGGACGGCGTACCGCCCAACCCCGGTGCGTGGTTGACCACGACCGCCAATCACAGGGCCATCGACCGGATCCGGCGCGAGAACAAGCGCGACGACAAGTACCAGGAGGCTCAGATGGTCTACGACGACGAGCCACCCGCGCCGGTCGGCGCCATCGACGACGACCAACTCCGGCTGATCTTCACCTGTTGTCATCCGGCACTGGCGATGGAAACCCGGGTGGCACTGACGTTGCGGCTGGTCGCGGGCCTGACGATGCGCGAGATCGCTCGGGCCTTCCTCCTGCCGGAAAGCACCGTGGCGCAACGCATCACCCGAGCCAAGGCGAAGATCAAAGCGGCGCGCATCCCCTATCGGGTGCCGTCCGCGGAGGATCTCCCGCGACGCATCTCGGGCGTCCTGACCGTCTTGTTCCTGGTCTTCAACGAGGGCTACCTCGCCACCGGCGCCGATACCGATCCGGTCCGTCACGAGCTGACCGGGGGCGCGGTCAGGCTGACTCGGCTGATCCGCACCCTGCTGCCGCAGGACGGCGAAGTGGTCGGGTTGCTGGCTCTGATGCTCCTGATCGAAGCCCGCCGCAGCGCCCGCGTGTCGTCCGGCGGCGAACTGGTCACCCTCGACGAGCAGGACCGAGCAGCCTGGGACGCGGAGCTGATCGCCGAGGGCCATCAGCTGGTGCGCGAGCGCCTGGCTGCCGGGGTGGCTCCGGGCCGCTACCAGATCCTGGCCGCGATCAATGCGGTGCACACCTTCGCCCACGACGTCGGTGACACGGACTGGTCCCAGGTCGTCGCCCTCTACGACCAACTCGTCCGCCTCGACCACTCGCCGGTCGTCGCCCTCAACCGGGCGATCGCGGTCGCCGAGCTCGACGGCCCCGCAGTGGGACTGGCCGTCGTCGATCGCCTCGATCACCAGCTGGCCGGGTACCACGCCTATCAGGCGACCCGCGCCGACCTGCTGCGCAGGTCGGGCCGAAGTCAGGACTCCCGCGCCGCCTACGACAAGGCCATCGACCTGGCCGCCAACACTGCCGAGATCGCCTACCTGACCCGCCGACGCGACCAGCTGGGGTCCGTTTGACCAGCATGGATCCCGCTGGCAACGCGGGATCCGCCCTCGACGCAAGGTGGGCACGCCGCTCGAGCGGAGACACGGACGGGGGCGACGCCCAGCGCTGCCAGTCGGCAACCAGTGGGCGCCGCTGGTGGATGACATCACACTGCTTGCTCCCCGGGGTGTTCGTCGACCGTGCGCGAGTCGTCCAGGGTGAGCGCGCCGAGCACTGCCGCCACTCCGACGAGCACGGTGAGGACCAGGTAGGCGACGCGTTCGCCGTGGAAGTAGGAGCTGACCAGAGCGGGGCTCCAGGCCCCGATCGGAAGGACGGTCACCACCAGCGCGGCCATGACGGTGCCGAGGAGGGCGATACCGATGCTCGTTCCGACTTCCTGGGCAGCGTCGTTGAGGGCGGCGCCCAGCGACGTGCGGTTGCTGGGCATAGCGTCGACCAGTCCGACGGCGCAGATCGTCATGACGGTCCGCAGTCCGATCGTCAGGATCACCATGCCCAGCGCGATCGCGGTGTACCCGTGGTCGACGGCCCAGGCGAGCCAGCCCAACCCGACGGTGAGGCCCATGGCTCCGATGAGGCAGGCCAGCCGTCGCCCGAGCCTTGCGACCAGTTGTTCGGTGAGCGGGCCGACGGCAAGCATGGTGACGATGATCGGCAGATTGGCCAGACCGGCTCGGATCGGACTCCAGCCATAGGCGTACTGGAAGTGCAGGATCAGGCTGAACATCACGCCGGCCATCGCCAGGGAGCTGCCGAGCTGGGCAAGCGTCGCGCCGCGAACGGTGCGGTTGCGGAACAGTTGCAGGTCCAGCATGGGGAACGCAGTGCGCCGCTCACGCCAGATGAAGCCCGCGACGGCGGCGGCGGCACCAGCCGCAGCCAGCAGGGTCGACACGGAGAGCCACCCGTGCTCGACGCCGCTGGTCAGCGTGTAGCAGGCCAGGCCGATCCCCAGGATGGTCAACGCGGCTCCGGGGATGTCCAGGACGTCGGCGGTGAGGTCTTCCGTGCGGTCTTTGGCTACGCCGAACCGAACACCGACGAACGCGATGATCGCGATCGGTGCATTGGCCAGTAGCAGCCACTGCCAACCGACGTGGGCCAGGGCGGTGCCACCGATCAGCGGCCCGAGGACGAAGCCGCTCATGCCGACGACGATCATCACCGTCATCGCCCGCATCCGCAGGGCTTGGGCGTCGAACAGGCGGAAGACCAGCGAGTTGGTGATCGGTGCCATCGCGGCGGCGGCGATACCCAAGCCGGCACGAAGGGCGATCAGTTCGCCGGTACTGCTGACCATCAGCACGGCCAGACTCATGAGGCCGAAGGCGCCCAGGCCGACCTGCAGGACGCGTCGCCGCCCGAATCGGTCGGCGATCGATCCGGCCGTCAAGAGCAATCCGCCGAAGGTCAGCGAGTACGCACCGGTGATCCACTGCAGAGAGGTGGTGCTGCCGTGCAGATCTCGCCCGATGGTCGGTAGCGCGATGGTCAACAGGGTGTTGTCGACCATCTCGACGAAGAAGGCCAGGCACAGGGCCGCGAGCGGGATCCAGGCGGCGCGCAGGGAGAGGTAGGTGCGGGAACCGGAGGCGGTCGACGGCGGTTCGGCGGGTGCGAGGGCATCGGTCTGTGCGGTGACCGGGGCCGGGGCTGGTGATGTGGTCATGGATGTCTCCCCTATCGAACGGTGTTCGATAACCGAACACGGTTCGAATATAGAACGCCGTTCGATATAGTGCAGGGGTGAACTCAGATCCCGCCACGCACACCCCCCGTCGCCGCGCCTCGCACTCGATGGAAGCCGTGCTGACCGAGGCGGTCGGATTGCTGGACGAAGCGGGGGAAGCCGCCCTGACGTTCCGGGCGCTGGCCGCCCGGCTCGGCGGTGGTGTCGCCAGCATCTACTGGTACGTGCAGAACAAGGACGAACTGCTCGACCGGGCTGCCGACCATGTCATGGCAACGGTGCTGGCGGACACCGAGAAGTTCGTGACTCTGGACGACCCGCTCGAGGCGCTCCGCAGCATCGGCGTCGCCCTGTACGACGCCGCCATCCAAAGGCCCTGGCTGGGCAGCTATTTTCTGCGCAACACCGGCTTTCAACCCAACTCGCTCCGGTTGTACGAGCGGATCGGTGGGCAGGTGATGCGGCTGCACCTGACCCCGCGACAGACCTTCCACGCGACGTCCGCGATGGTCGGTTTCGTCGTCGGACTGGCCGCCGACATGGGCCAGGAACTGCCGGAGGAAGTGCTCAGCGGCAAGCTGAACCGCGACCAGTACATGCAACGGGTCACGTCACAGTGGCGCGCACTGGATCCGACCCAATACCCCTACCTGAACACGATTCTCGATGAGTTCGAGCATCATGAAGACGCTGAACAGTTCCGTGCGGGGCTGGACCTGCTGCTGGACGGGCTACGTCGACAGGCCGAAATGGGCCATTCGGAGAGGGGCGAGCCTGATGACTCGAGCCGCGGGTGTAAGACCAGGTCGCGGACGAATATCGAGATCGACGACTACTACGTGCGGACGGTGATGGACCGCTACGGCATTCACACCAGGACCGAGGCGGTTGACCTCGCGCTACGTCACCTGGCCGGACAGCCCATGACGCGCGATGAGGCCTCGGACATGCGCGGCGCCCACGCCCTCGACGGCCTGCCCGCCGAAACTGGGCCCGCCGCGTGACACTTGCCGACACATCGGCCCTGGGTCGAGTTCGACCGGGCCACGGGAAGCGCCGTCGATCTCAGACTCACCCAGCTCATCACCGACGACGGCCCGCTCGCCGTCACCGAACCGGTGATTGCCGCTGCAACGCAATGGAGGCCTTCACGGCGTGTGCACTGCACCAAAGGTCACCCGTCCCCAGTGTCTGGAACTGTGGGCAAATAGGCAGGTCTCGCAGTGGGCAACCCCGGCGCCGCGCCGAAGACTTGAAGCATTCCACTTCACCAGTCCAAGGAGCTCACATGCCAGAGATCATCGCCGGAAGCGAAATTCCCGACACCGACCTCGTCCGCGAAGCGACCACGATTCTCCGGAAGTTCGCCGACGACAACCTGTTTCACCACTCCCGGCGGGTGTTCCTGTTCGGCTCATTGAAGGCAGCCGCGCGTGGCCTGGACGTCGACCCGGAACTTGCCTACGTGGGCGGCCTGTTCCATGACCTCGGCCTCACGCAGCAATACCGGCGCCAGGACCAGCGGTTCGAGATCGACGGGGCCGATGTCGCCTACCGATTCCTGCGCGATCACGGCCGAACCGAGCAACAGGCCCGCGATGTCTGGCTGGCAATCGCCCTGCACACAACTCCGGAGATTCCGTTGCACCTGTCACCGGAGGTCGCCGTAGTCACCCTCGGGGTCGAGGCTGATGTCCTGGGCCTGGACCTCGACCAGATCACAGAACAGCAGCGCGCTGAAGTGGTCGCCGTGCACCCCCGGCCGGACTTCAAGAACCGGGTCCTCACGGCGTTCCACGACGGCATGGTCGACCGGCCCGACACCACGTTCGGCACTATGAACGACGACGTACTGGCCCACTTCGACCCGACCTTCACCCGGGCCAACTTCGTCACCATCATCCAGAACAACGCCTGGACCGAATAGCCGCCGCCGGATAGCCGCCGCAAGGCAGGACATCTGACTCCCGATCCGTGCGCACTGATGCACCTGACGGATTCTGGAACATCAATCGTGATCGACGTCCCGGCCAGCGAAACGGCCGCGGTAGTGGCTGGGCGGTGTGCCCAGGCGCGCAATGAAGACGCGCCGCATCGTCTCGGCACTGCCGAATCCGGACGACTGCGCAGCGCTGACCACCGTGTGGCCGGCGTCCAGGAGGGCTTTGGCGTGGTCCAAGCGGATCTGCCCCACGTATTTGGCCGGGGTGGTGTCCAGTTCCGTGGCGAACATTCTGGCCAGCTGTCGCGTGCTGACCCCGATCCGGCCGGCCAGGCTGATCGTCGTGTGTTCGAGCGCAGGCTCGGCGGAAATCAGCTCCACAAGGCCACGGAGAGAGGCGGTCTGAGGCGGCCGATGCTGAAGCGGAGCAGAGAACTGTGACTGCCCACCGGGTCGTTGCATGAACATCACCATGTTACGTGCCACCGTGCGGGCCAGGTCCACGCCGTGGTCCTGCTCGACCAGGGCAAGCGCGAGATCCATGCCGGCCGAAATTCCGGCGGAGGTGAAGATCTGACCATCCTGAACAAACAGCGCATCAGGCTGAACACACACCTGCGGGTGGATGCGGGCCAGTAGTGCGGCGTACCGCCAATGGGTCGTGGCCCGCCGACCGTCCAGCAAGCCGGCCGCAGCCAGGGCGAAGGATCCGGTGCAGATGGACACCACTCGCCGGGCCCGGGGCGCCAGCAGGGCAACCGTCTCCACGAGGTCACCGGAGACCGGACGGCTGATCAGTACCTCTCCGCCGGAAACGATGACGGTGTCCACGTCGGTGAACGGTTGAGGGGGCCCGTTGACCGGCAGCCGAATCCCGACCGAGGTCATCGCCGGCTGCCCTGTGGGGGACACGTAGCTGATTTCGTAGTTGGCGCCGGCAAGATTGGCTTCGGCGAACACTTCGGCCGGGCCCGTGACGTCCAGCATCTTGGCTCCGTCGAACACGATGAACACCACCCGGCGGGCCGGGTGGTGGCCAGCGGGGCTCACGTCTGCGTACCGGCCGTGCTCGTCGACCGCGGCGCAAAGTCACACACGGACGGCGAGCCGCACCGGCAGAGGCAACGTCGCAGCGCGGGTGGCCATGGCGACGGTGCGGGTCAGGACCATGGCGACCGCCATGAGTACCAGGGTGTTGGTGATGTCGTCGGCGCTGACCTGGTGGTGCATCAGCCAGCGGGCCAGCGAGGCGCCGAACCAGTGGTGGGAGCCGAAGGAAAAGGCGGCCCGTGCGCCGATGATCACGACCCAGACGGTGGCGTACCCGGCGCCGGCCCGACTGACCGGGCGGGCGGTCTGCGGGTCGCGATACACCCCCATCAACGAGGCGGCGATCAGGCCGACGAAAACTCCGCCTACTTCAAGTTTGAGGGGCCTGCCCTGTCCGGTCAGCGCGGTCATGAACACTGGAACGATCAAGGCCGCGAGAATCAGCGGCCGGAACAGCCGGAACGTGCCTATTTTCCGGCGTTGACCCAGATCGGCCTGAAGGACGGCGAACAGAACGACCGCGTTGACGATCATCGCTTCGGCTAGAACGGACATGACCGACTCCCTGACGTGGTTGGAACTGAGGTTTGGTGCCATTTCATCCTGAGGTACCGGTCCCTTTGGCACATCGGTCCAGAGTCGGTGATCGCCAACGAGCTTCTCGATATCTGCGGCCCCCAGCTGGCAGCAGCATCTCACGAGTCTGTTGCCCCGCCGGCACGATCAACGGCGCACGGTTGTGCCAGGCACTGGCAATGTTCCCCATGGCGTTGCCGAGCCCTGCCGCCGTATGAACCTGAGCCAACGCCCGCCGGCCCGTCGACCGGGCATGCCCGTCAGCCGTCGCGATGACCGTTGCCTCCTGCAAACCCGGGACGTCGCGGAAATCATCCGGAAAATCTCTCAACCGGGTTCTTCGACCGATCCCGGGTTGCCGAACGTCGTGGAGATTCAACTTGCGCAGAACATCGAAGAATGCATCGCATACGGTTTCCATTTCCAGATCTCCAGTCGTTGTCGTATTTTCCAGTGCGCAGACAAGAGCCAGCCAAGGTCAAAGCGCGCGGAGCTATCGACCGATCAGAGAGGGATGAATCCTCCCTCACAGCCAGTGGGTTTGACCGGTGAGCGGCAGCGATCAGTGTCCGGGGTATCCCAGCAGTCGCTCTCCGCTTGCGTCTGGATTCCTGAATGCGCCGGTCGAGCGTCCGAAGCGTTCAGGTTGAGATCCTTCGGATTGCGCAAGGTGGTTGATCGGGGACATGGACAGGTCCCGTACCGGACCGGGCCGATGGATCGTCTCCTTCGAATAGATAACCGCTGCAGCCATTGGGTCCCCGGCTCATCCAGGGTGTTGGTTCCGAGGATGGACCGTGGGCCGGTGGGACACATCAGTCGAAGTCATGGGACGAGCTGGCCAAATGACTGGGTCTGGTCGGCCATCGGTGCCACCCCGAGAATCCTTCTCTGTGGGGCGGCCATGAGATGGCTCAGCGCCGAGCTTGCCCACCGGCGTGTCGCACTGCGGCGAGCATGGCATCGATGTCTCCGGATTTCTGCACGAAGGCAACGGCCCCGGCATCCAGTGCCGCTCGGCGAAGCCCGCCACGTGCGCTCATCGCCACTACCGCACATGACGACGTCAAGCTGAGTGCTCGGATCAGGTCCAGGCCGAGTTCCTTCTCAAGGCGTGGCACATTGACCAGGGCCACGGCGGGTCGCGACAGGGCGGCGGCTGCTAGTGCGTTGGCCGTGTCTGCATACGCACCGACCAATATGAGGTCGGTCTCGAGAGCGATGGTCGCGGTGATAGCGCCCTGCACACGCGCATCTTCTTCGACCACCAGCACACGGATGAGCTGTGACGCTGGCACCCGGATCACCCCCGCCGTAGAGGAATTCGATGAGCATCGGAGCCGGTCGTCTGAGCCGGATCACCTGTCACCGTCTCATCGTCACCCCGGGTACGGATCGGCGCACGGGTCCGATGCCGGTCTGCGTGTACGTCATCTGGCCAGGAGTGCCGGGATGGATGACCACCCTGGGCGTTCGCAGCGACGACGCGAATATCTCCTCGGCGACCGTGGACACGGCGCAGCAGGTCTGCGGATCGGTCGAGATAGCGATGCTGAACACCATCGCCGCCATGTCTGCGGCGGCATTCCTGGTCGGAAGAACCACCATGCCGGCCGTCATCTTGTCGGCCGATGTGCACGGTAGCGTCACCGCATCCTGGTGGTCGGCCGCTCTGTCCACCAGCGTTGCGGCCGCGACCGGTCTGCTGCTTCGGCATGGCGTACCCGCCGGGTTGACGAAGGAGGCGGAGCACTCCGGGACGGGCGGCAATTTTGTGCCTGACCCGTCGTGACAGGGGATCAGGGGTACGCGATGGAGAGCGTCACCGTGGTTCCGCGACCAGGTGCACTCGTGACGGCGAACCGTGCACCGATGGCCTCCGCGCGCTGACACATGTTTGATAGTCCTAGATGTCCCACCAGCCTGACCTCAGGATCGAAACCGTCGCCGTCGTCGCGGACCGTCACACGGAGCAGCCCCGCGGTCAGGGTCACATTGACGGCCGCGCACTGGGCCTGGGCATGTTTGGCCACGTTGTGCAGGGCCTCGGACACGATCCGGTACAGGTGCTCTTCGACCGCCGGATCAAGCTGCAACCGTTCCGCCGGGCCATGAACGGCGATGGTGAGGGCATCGCGTGCCGCGAGTGCAGCGCCTTGCTTCCGCAGTGCCCCGATGAGTCCCTCTTCGGCCAACGCGCCCGGCCGAAGCTCGAAGATCAGCGCCCGCATCTCGGCCAGAGCCCCGTCGGTCAGCTCAGCGAGCTGACCGATCGATCTCCCCAATGCAGTGTCGTGGCCCAGCCCGATCCTGGCCATCGACAGTTGTGAGGCGCGCGCTTGCATCGTCATGGCAAACAGCCCCTGACTCACCGAGTCGTGGAGGTCACGGGCTAACCGGCCACGCTCCTGCCCGGCCGCCACCCGACCGGCTTGCTCGACCAACCTTGCGTTCATCACAGCGACGGCAGCCTGATCGGCCAGGGCGGTGTAGAAGGCCAGCTCCGCTTCATCTGGACGGTTCAGACCCGCGGGTAGAAACACGGTGACCAGGCCAAAAGTTCTGTTCTGCCAGGACAGGGGCACGATAATCGCCGCCTGCCAGTCAAACCGGACCAAAGATGAGGCGAAGTCCCGCATGACCGGAATGGCCTGCCAGCGGGCCCGCGCGTCAGAAACGACGACGGGCGGGACAGGGACCTCGCCGAACACGATCGCGCCGGCCGTCATCGCCTTGACCAGGTGTTCGAAAGGGGCGTCACTCAGTGGAGCCCAGACCGGGCTCGCCTTCCCGTAGTTCGGGTCAGCCAGGGCAAACCCGCCCCTGGTAGTCACCCGATGTTCCTCGTCCATCACAGAAATCCCGCAGGCCAATGCCCGGGTGCCCTCGACGGCGTTGCGCGCGATACGAGTCAAGATGTCGGCGGTGGATGCGGTGCCGGTCAGCAGAGCGGGTGTCTGGGCCAGCGCCGCTGCGGTCCGAGCCGCGGACCGGGGGTCGGTGAGATCCGAGAAAACGACGACATCGCAAGCGCGGGCTTCCACCTCGATCGTGAAAGTAGAGCAGACAATCTCCCGCTCGGTGCCGTCAGCGCCGAGCAGGACACCCGTGAAGGTATTGGCTCGGTCAGAGCGTGGCGCGGCGACTCGGCCCAGGATCGCGGCGTGTTCCCGAGTCGGGAAGCTGTCCAGCACATCTGTCCCGCGCAGCTGACCAAGGGAACGGCCCAACATCTGACAGGCCCACGGGTTCGCATACAGCACTCGCCGGTCTGCGTCGATGACCGCGATACCGTCCTTGGCACCGTCCACCACACCGGCGAGCGTGGTCAGACCCGAGCGGGCGGCATCGGCAAAGGGCGAATCCGGCTCTGTGATGTCCTCGTGGGCAGCCACGTCAGGCTCCCGGCGACCGGGCCGCGATGTCGGCCAAGGCCATGCTGACTGCGACGACCGTTCCGGATCCACACCCGCTGGTGATTTCGAGGTCGGCGCCGATGGCCTCGGCGCAGTTCGCCATGGTGACCAGACCAGACCCCTGACCACCGGCGGTTGCCGGGTCGAATCCGACTCCGTCGTCGGTGACCGTGACCGTGACCCGGCGGGCCCTCTGGTCGATCGTGACGTCCACGAAGGCGCAAGCGGCACCAGCGTGCTGAATCACGTTGTAGAGCGCCTCGGACGCGATCCGGTACAACTGCTCCTCGGTGGCACGGTCCCGTTCCGGGAGTTGGTCCGGGCCGGTCACCCTGATCGGCGTCTGCTCACCGGCCGCCAGCGCAGCCGCCTTCAGGTGCAGCGCACCGATCAACCCCTCCTCACCCATGGATTCCGGACGTAACTCGAATATCAGCGCCCTCATCTGGGCCAGCGAGCCACGGGCCAGGTCGGCCAGGTCGGCAATGGATTGCGTCAGCTCTTCGGTGCCGACAGCATCGATCCTGGCCAGGGTCAGTTCGGCGGCCCGGGCGTGCATCGTCATGGAAAAAAGGGCCTGGCTGACCGAGTCGTGCAGATCGCGTGCCAGCCGCGTGCGCTCGAGGGTGGCTGCCGCCCGACCGGCCTCAGCCGTCAGCCGGGCGTTGATCACCGCCACCGCCGCCTGGTCGGCCAAGGCAGTGCAGAACGCCAGCTCCGCTTCGCTCGGCCCGGCCACCCCGGCCGGCAAGCAGACCCCGAGCAGCCCGATGACCCGATTCGCCCAGGCCAGCGGCAGGCAGACCGCCACCTGCCAGCCATCGCCCGTGACGGCCGCGACCTCGGCCATCACAGGGTCGCCCTGCCAGACAGCCCGGGCATCGGGCAGCACAATGGCCTTTCCGGGCACACTGCCGGTCGTGATCGTGCCGGCGGTCATCGCGGCGACCATGTCCTGCGGAGGGCGTTCGGCCAGCGACGCCCAACCGGGGCAGCCAGTTCCGAAATATGATCCGTTGTGGCCGCAGAAGCCCCCAAAAGCCAACCGGTGATCTGCTCCCATCACTGCGATGCCGGCATGCACCGCGCGGGTCCCCTCGTAAGCGTGCCGAGCGATGCCGGCCAGGATCTCATGAGTGGTGGCCGTGCCGACCAGCTGCGCTGCGGTCTGGGCCAATACCGCCGCGGTCCGAGCGGCCCCCCGTGGTGCGGTCACGTCACGGAACATAGCGATACCGTGCGGCTTTTCGTCGATGGTCATCGCGAAGTTGGAGTAGACGATCTCGCGGACGGTGCCGTCGGAGGTGCGGATCTGACCAGAATAGGAGTCGGCCATGCCGTCGAGCTGAGCGGTGTAGCGCACCTTCGCAGTTTCCCGCTCGGATTCCGGGATACCGGCCAGAAAATCTGTGCCGCGGAGCTCGTGCAGCGGACGGTCGAGCATGTGGCAGGCAGCCGGATTGGCGTAGACGAAATGCCGCTGTGCATCGATGATGCACAGACCGTCCGATGCCTTTGTCACCAGTTGGGCCAACGCCGCCCTACCCAGTGATGAAGCGCCGTCGCCGGGTGGCGGAGGCTGCCGAACAGGTTCGGGCATTCCCACGTCCTCACCTGGTGCGTCGCCCGTGCGTATTGCTTGAAAGTGTCCTATGCGCCTGAAACGGTCAGGGTCCTCCGATCAACAGTGCACCCCAAGGACCAGGTGCACCAGTGCGTAGTGACCAACGACCCCTAATGCCGGGCCCCACCCGCCGCGACTTCTCGCCGCTGACCGGCAGTGTGTTCTTCGCACCGACCGTGGACCTGCTTGATTCGCTCGCGGCCGGCTGACGCATGGCGATCGCAACCGGCAGGCAATCCCACGCGTCATCGGACGACACGCGACTGACGTCGAACTCACGCGGGAGCCCTGGGCAGGTGCTGTTGGGTCATCCGATCGATGAAGCCGCGGGTGGCGGTCTCGCTGACCACCAGCCATCCCAGCTGGCGGCGCGGTCCTCGACCGCATTGAGCATGACGGTCTTGCCCGCACCTCGGGCGCCGGTGTATAGCGAGGCACGACCAGAGGAGCCGGGACCGTCTTCGAGTGCCTCGACGAAGTCCCCCAGGACCGCCTCGCGACCGACCAGCAACGGTGGACTGACTCCGAAGCCGGCATGGAAGGGGTTGACCATGCGTCGACGATGGCCGTGGCCTTCTAGAGTCGTTTAGAGTCTTTGGATTTGGTATGACCTACCGCGTCGACAAGCTTGAATCACGACGCATTACCGCAGATGGTGGAGATGGAAGTGGCCACGGCAGCCGATCGGGCCGGTACAAGATCAACCACACCCCGGCTGATCAGCGGAAATACTAGTGGAGACGAAGAGAATCGAACTCTCAACCCCCGCCTTGCAAAGGCGGTGCTCTGCCAATTGAGCTACGTCCCCCGACCCCACCCCTGCGACTGGAAGCCACCGAGGCGGAAAATCAGGCGGCTCGACCCACCGACCGGGCCAAGCCGAAAGCCCGACCACGCTCCACCGGGTGGAACGAGCCGGGCCTGGAAAACTTCTACTTCGCGCCGGTGGCTTCGTCCCAGAGGGCGGCCTCGGCAGCAGCGGCGTCACGACGCTTCTTGACCAGAGCCATCGCGCCTCCGGCCAGAGCGATCAGGAGCAGGAGCTTCTTCATCGGCGCCGTCCTTCCAGTTGTGGAGCCCTCGTCGACTCCGCGGAACAAGCGGAGAGGTACTGCAGTGGGCCTGGGAGGACTTGAACCTCCGACCTCTTCCTTATCAGGGAAGCGCTCTAACCGCCTGAGCTACAGGCCCTCACACATCACTCACGGCGCCAGCTCGGTGTTTCCAGGAAGTCCCGGTTTCCGATGGGCGCCGCGAGCACAAAGACTACCGTAAGGCCCAACACCGGCCAAAATCGCAGTTCAGCCCGCACCGTACGACCAGCAGACATTTAGTGCTCCTACACTTCGGCGGTGCGAGTCGACGTGCTGGGTGCCGTTGCGGTCTGGGGCGATGTTGCCCGGCCCGAGGACGACGGCGCCCGCCCCCACCGCGACGACGACGCCCCCGACACGAGCGCACCTCCCAAGGTCAGCGGTCTCGCACTGGGAGGCCGCCGCGCCCGGGTAGCGCTCGTCGCACTGGCCCTGGCCGACCATCCGATTCCAGCGGAGCGTCTGGCCTCAATCATCTGGGCCACTGATCCCCCACCCACCTGGCAGCCCGCGCTCCGCGGCGTGATCCGCGCCCTGCGCACCGCGCTCGTCCCGATCGGACTCGGCGATCAGCGCCTCATCACCACCGAGCCGGCCGGCTACGCATTGGCGCGCGGTGCGCAGACCGACATCAGAACCGCCGAAGCCGCGCTGACCAGGGCCGAGAGCAGCCAGGATCCGGTCACGTCCCTCACCCTCGCCCAGCCGGCGGCGGCGCTCCGCGCAGACGAACTCCTCCCCCAGGAGGACGCAGAGTGGCTGCGGCCCCACCGCGATGCCATCGACCAACTGCGCGCACGGGCGATCGAGGTGATCGTCACCGCGGCCGGCGCCACCGACGATCACCACCGGGCTCTCGCCGCAGCCCGTGAACTGCTGGAACAGCGCCCACTGGACGAGCGGGCGCATCGCACCCTGATCAGCGCCCTCGACCGGGCCGGTGATCGCGCCGGGGCCGTCCAGGCGTACGAGCGGTGCCGGACGGTGCTGGCCGAGCAGCTCGGCATCGATCCCAGCACGGATACCGTGGCGGTCTACCTCAAGGCGCTGCGCACCGACGCACCGTCCTCCGGGCCGCGGCTCCCGGTCGCCACCGGGGCGTTCGTCGGCCGTCAGGACGAGCGACGCCGGCTCGAGAACGCGATCAACGACCACGGCCTCCTGACGCTGACCGGGCGCGGTGGTATCGGCAAGTCCCGCCTTGCTCTCCGGGTGGCGCGGCCCCGTCAGGCGCTGTGGATCTCGCTGACCGCCGCTGACGACGAACTGGTCGCCGGCGAGGTCGCGCAGCAGCTGGGCCTGACGGTCGCGGACGCCGATCCGACCGCAGCGATCACCGACCACCTGGCCCCGCTCGGGACGGCGTTGCTCGTCCTGGACGGCTGTGAGCGGACCACCGATGGAGTCGCGTCGCTGGTCACGGCCCTGCTCGGTGGCTGCCCGAGCCTGACGATCCTTGCCACCAGCCGATCCGCCCTCGGTCTGGACGGCGAACGGGTCCTCCATCTCGACGCCCTGCCTCCGATCACCAACCAACAGGATCCGATCACCAACCAGCAGGTGCAGCTCGTCATCCAGCGGGTGCACGAGGCCGGCGGCAGCCTCCTGCTGGACGCGACCACCACACCGCTGATCGCCACCCTCTGCCAACGCTGCGCCGGGCTGCCGCTGGCCCTGGAACTGGTCGCAGCTCAACTGACGGTGATGTCCCCCGCCGACCTGCTCGACGAGCTGGCCGACACCCCCGGTGATCAGCTCACAGCGGTTCTCCACTACAGCTACGGGCTGCTCCAACCGGCCGAAGCTGCTGTGCTGCGGCGGGATCGCGGACGACCTCGACCGCGGCCGGGATGCGGTGGAGTACGTCAGGGAGTCGGTGGAGATCGCCGAGCGCCTCGGGGAGAAGAACCTGTACGTCGGCACTGCGATGGGTGTCGGTTCAGTGCTGGCCGAGCGCGGTGATCCGGCGGCGGCCGGCTTCGCGTTGGCCGCCCTGGAGTCCTGCCGTCTGCATGCCTCCCCCGAGCAACTGGCCTCCGCCCTCCCGACGGCCGTGATGATCTGCTGGCAGGTCGGTGCCCAGACCCGGGCCAGGGAACTGCTGGCCGAGGGTTTGCTCCTGCATCCGGACGGCAGGCGGATCGCACGGGTGGTCCTCCTGTCCGCTGCCACCGGCATCTCGCTCGCGGACGGCAACGTCGATCAGGCGATCGGCTACGGCCGGACCGCCGACGCCCAGGCCACCGCGATGGGCGTCGAGCGGGAACTACCGCTCATTCGGTGTCTGCTCGCCCTGGCCCTGCTGCGGGCGGGACGTGCAGGCGAGGCCGCCGACCGGTTGTCGGCCGCGCTGCAGGCGGCCAAGGCGCTGACGTACGAGCATCCGCTGGCCCTGTGCCTGGAGATCACCGCGCTCGCCTATCCCGATGCTCCCGAACGTGGAGCACTGCTGGCCACCGCCGCTGAACTGCGACGACGAGGGGATCGACCCGTCATCCCATCCCTGCGCGACCCCGCCATGTCCGCCACTGACGAACCGATCCCACCAGGGGACGCGGCCGCACTGGCGTCAAGACTGCTCGGCCTGAAGACCGCACCGACCAACATGCGAAGGGCATCCTCTAGCCGGCTGCCCGGACGCGGTGACGCTCGAATGTGCTCATGACGACAGTCCACGCGCAGCCCGTGACAGATGGGTAATGCCTCCCTGGGATCGCGGGGGAACCAGGGACTCAGTCGCGCTCGCCCAAGGTGATCTCGACCCCGCCCGACATCCCGGCGGCCGCGTTGTAGACGAACGCGGCAATCGTGGACAGGGCGGTGAACAGGACGATGTTGATCGCGCCGATGACGCCCGCGACGATGAAGACGCCGGACGGTGTCACCAGCGGGCCGGTCGTCCCGGTCCCGCTGTCCGGCGTCACCAACGTCTCGTAGGTGGAGTTGATCTTGGTCCAGACGTTCAACGATCCCAGCGACAGGTACAGCACACCGATGGCGATCATCCAGACGAAGAACATCACGATCGCGACGATCAGGCTGATCTTCAGGACGGTCCACGGATCCACCCGCTTGAGCTGCAGCGATGCCAGGCGAGGCGGACGACGCTGCCCCTTCGCCCGTCGAGGGGCCGAGCTGGTGGAGGTGCCGCGGTCCGAGGCAGCCGAGGGAATCGCGCTCCCACCGTTCGACCCGACGGGTCCCGCCGGAATGGCACCCGCCGGCCGCACCGGCGCCACTGCGCTCGGTGAGACCTGGGCACCCGCAGGTGTTGCGCGCGGAGTGGTCACTCCGTACCTCCGTCATCGGGTGATCCGTCTGGATCGTCGCTGTCGTCAGCACCCGATTCAGTCACCTCGGGCGCAGCCGTGTCGGCGGAAGACGCATCGGATCCGGTGATGGTTGCGCCATCCACCGATCCTTCGACGATCCCTTCGACCACCGCATCGTCTCCGGCATCGGCGTTGCGCGCAATGGCCACCAGGCTGTCCTTCTCGGCCAGGTTCATCAAACGGACGCCCATGGTCTGACGCTTCGCCCTGCGTACCTCCTTGGCCGTGGTCCGGATCACACCGCCGCCGGAGGTGATCGCGTAGACCTCGGCGTCCAGATCGACGATCAGCGCGCCGACCAGCTTCCCGCGTCGACGGTCGTACTGGATCGTCAGGACACCCTTGCCGCCGCGTCCCTGCACCGGGTACTCCGTCATCTCGGTGCGCTTGGCGTAACCCCGCGCCGTCGACACCAGCACGTACATGCCCTCGCGTGCGACATCCATCGACAGCAGCTCGTCACCGGAGTTGAACCGCATGCCCAGCACACCGGAGGTGGCCCGGCCCATCGGCCGCAAGGCATCGTCGGTGGCGTGGAAACGGATCGACTGACCTTCGGCCGAGATCAGCAGCAGATCATCGTCGGAGGAGCAGAGCACAGCGCCGACCAGTTCGTCGTCATCGCGCAGGTTGATCGCCACGATGCCGCCGGACCGGTTCGAGTCGAACGCGGTCAGCTCGCTCTTCTTGACCAGACCGCCCTTGGTGGCCAGCACCAGGTACGGCGCGACCTCGTAGTTGCGGATCTGGATGACCTGGGCGATCTTCTCGTCGGGCTGGAAGGCGAGCAGGTTGGCGACATGTTGCCCGCGTGCGGTCCTGTTGGCCTCCGGTAACTCGTAGGCCTTCGCCCGGTAGACGCGTCCCTTGTTGGTGAAGAACAGGATCCAGTCGTGGGTGGAGCAGACGAAGAAGTGCGCCACGATGTCGTCCTGCTTGAGAGCCGCGCCCTGCACACCCTTGCCGCCGCGCTTCTGCGCCCGGTAGAGATCGGTCTTGGTGCGCTTGGCGTACCCGGTCCTGGTGATGGTGACGACGACGTCCTCGACCGCGATGAGGTCCTCGATGGACACGTCACCGTCGTAGGGCACGATCTGGGTGCGCCGCTTGTCGCCGTACTTCTCGACGGTCTCGCCGAGCTCGTCGATGATGATCGTCCGCTTGCGGCCGTCGTTGGCCAGGATGTCCTGCAGGTCGGCGATGATCACCTCGATCTCGGTCAGCTCTTCGATGATCTTCTGACGCTCGAGGGCGGCCAGCCGGCGCAGCTGCATCTCCAGGATGGCGTTCGCCTGGATGGTGTCGACGTCCAGCAGGGCGATGAGACCCTCGCGGGCCACGTCGACCGTCTCGGACCGCCTGATCAGCGCGATCACCTCGTCGAGGGCGTCCAGCGCCTTGACGTAACCGCGCAGGATGTGGGCCCGTTCCTCGGCCTTGTCCAACCGGTACTGGGTGCGCCGGGTGATGACCTCGATCTGGTGCGTGACGTAGTAGCTGACCATCTGGTCGATCCGCAGGGTGCGCGGCACCCCGTCGACGATGGCCAGCATGTTCGCGCCGAAGGACGTCTGCAGCGACGTGTGCTTGAACAGGTTCGCCAGCACCACCTTGGCCACCGCGTCACGCTTGAGCGTGATGACGATGCGCATGCCGATGCGGTCGCTGGACTCGTCGGCGATGTCGGCGACACCGGTGATCTTCCCGTCCTTGTGCAGCTGCGCGATCGCCTCGACCAGGTTGTCGGGGTTGACCTGGTAGGGCAGCTCCTTCGCGACCAGGATGGTGCGTCCCTTGGCGTCCTCGTCGATGTCGACCACGGCGCGCATCCGGATGGAGCCGCGGCCCGTCCGGTAGGCGTCCGAGATGCCGTCACGGCCGACGATGAGGGCGCCGGTCGGGAAGTCCGGCCCGGGGACCCGCTCGATGGTGGCCTCGAGCAGTTCCTCCGCCGTGGCATCCGGATTCTCCAGGTACCAGACGACGGCCGAGGCGACCTCCCGCAGGTTGTGCGGCGGGATGTTGGTCGCCATGCCGACGGCGATCCCGGAACTGCCGTTGATCAGCAGGCTGGGGACCCGGCTGGGCAGCACGGTCGGCTCGGTGGTCTTGCCGTCGTAGTTCGGGATCATGTCGACGGTGTTCTCGTCGATGCCGGCCAGCATCTGCATCGCCAGCGGGGACATCCGGCACTCGGTGTACCGCATCGCGGCGGCCGGGTCGTTGCCCGGGGATCCGAAGTTCCCCTGGCCGTCGACCATCGGGTACCGCAACGACCAGCGCTGGGACATCCGCACCACGGTGTCGTAGATCGAGCTGTCGCCGTGGGGGTGATAGTTGCCCATCACGTCGCCGACCACCCGGGACGACTTCACCCGTCCGCGGTCCGGCCGGAAACCGGAGTCGTACATGCCGTAGAGCACCCGGCGGTGCACCGGCTTGAGACCGTCACGGACGTCGGGCAGCGCGCGGGAGACGATGACGCTCATCGCGTAGTCGATGAACGACCGCTGCATCTCGGTTTCGATGTCGACCGGCTCGGTGCGGTCGTTCTCCGGCGTTGTCGGGCCGGTGGGGCCTGTCACGTGTAAGGACCTTCCAAATCTTTCAGATCACCCGAACGGGTGATGGCTGTGTCCACATGTGGATGAACACTGTGCACAAACGGGCGGGCTTGATCGGCAGAACCGGGCACCACGAGGTCAGCCCACAGGTTCTCGGTGAGAACCCTTGGGCCCCCACGTCGTCTAGAAGTCGAGAAAACGGACATCCCGGGCATTGCGGGTGATGAACGAACGGCGGGCCTCGACGTCTTCACCCATCAGGACCGAGAACAGCTCATCTGCCGTGGCGGCGTCATCGAGCGTGACCTTCATCAGCAGTCGATGAGCCGGGTCCATGGTGGTCTCCCACAGTTCCTTGGCGTCCATCTCGCCCAACCCCTTGTACCGCTGGATGCCATCGTCCTTGGGCAGACGGCGGCCGGCCTCGTTGC
This sequence comes from Nakamurella sp. PAMC28650, assembly GCF_014303395.1. GTDB lineage: Bacteria > Actinomycetota > Actinomycetes > Mycobacteriales > Nakamurellaceae > Nakamurella. The sequence continues at coordinate 834,679 of NZ_CP060298.1, read as the reverse complement.
CGATCTTGATCAGGCCGTCGCGCTCCCGGTCGGAGTACGCGAACTCCTGACCGCCCTTGGACCACTTCAGTTTGTACAGCGGCGGGCAGGCCAGGTAGACGTAGCCCTCCTCGACCAGCGGCCGCATGAAGCGGAACAGCAATGTCAGCAGCAGGGTGCGGATGTGCTGGCCGTCGACGTCGGCGTCGGCCATCAGGATCAGCTTGTGGTAACGGAGCTTGCTGACGTCGAACTCGTCGTGGATGCCGGTACCCAGGGCCGTGATCAGCGACTGGACCTCGGTGTTCTTCAGTACCCGGTCGATCCGGGCCTTCTCCACGTTGATGATCTTGCCGCGGATCGGCAGGATGGCCTGCGTCATCGAATCCCGGCCGGCACCGGCACTGCCACCGGCCGAGTCACCTTCGACGATGTACAACTCGGACTTCTCCGGGTCGGTCGAGCGGCAGTCCTTGAGCTTGCCGGGAAGGCCGCCGATCTCGAGCGCACCCTTGCGGCGCACCAGATCTCGTGCGCGACGGGCCGCCGAGCGGGCCTGCGAGGACGAGATGGCCTTGGAGATGATCGTCTTGGCCTCGGCGGGGTTGCGCTCGAACCAATCCGTCAACCACTCGTTGCAGGCCTTCTGCACGAAGGACTTGGCCTCGGTGTTGCCGAGCTTGCCCTTGGTCTGACCCTCGAACTGCGGCTCGCGCAACCGGATGGAGATGATCGCCGCCAGGCCTTCGCGGACGTCCTCGCCGGAGAGCTTGTCGTCCTTCTCCTTGAGCAGCTTCTTCTCGGTCGCGTACTTGTTCACCACGGTGGTGAGGGAGGTCCGGAAGCCTTCCTCGTGGGTGCCGCCGTTGAGCGTGTTGATGGTGTTCGCGAAGGAGTGGACTGATTCGTTGTAGGACATGTTCCACTGCATCGCCACCTCGACCTCCATCGTCTCGGCCTTCGACTCGAAGCCGATGATGGTCGGATGCGCCGGCTCCTTCGTGGCGTTCAGATGACGGACGTAGTCGACCAGCCCGCCCGGGTAGTGGAAGACCTTCTCGACGGGGACCGAGTCCTCGCCGTCGTCACCGGTGTGATGGGGCCTCTCGTCCCGCAGGATGATCGTCATGCCCTTGTTCAGGAACGCCATCTGCTGCAGCCGGCGGGTGATCGTGTCGAACGAGAACTCGACGGTTTCGAAGATCGAGCCGTCGGGCCAGAAAGCAATGGTGGTACCGGTTTTGGTCGACTTGCCGATCGTCGTCAAGGGACCGGGCTTCTGATCGGTGTAGGTCTGTGCGAAGGCGGACCCGTCGCGATGGATCTCCATGTCGACCCTGGTGGACAGGGCGTTGACCACCGAGATGCCGACTCCGTGGAGCCCACCGGAGACCGCGTAGGAATCGGAGTCGAACTTGCCGCCGGAGTGCAGGACCGTCATGACCACTTCGACGGTCGGCCGCTTCTCGGTCGGGTGCATGGCGACCGGGATGCCGCGGCCGTTGTCGATGACCTCGACGGCGCCGTCGGCGCGGAGCGTGACCCTGACGGTGTCCGCGAAGCCGGCCATCGCCTCGTCGACCGAGTTGTCGACGATTTCCCAGACGAGGTGGTGCAGGCCGGTCGGGCCGGTGTCGCCGATGTACATGCCGGGCCGCTTGCGGACGGCATCGAGGCCCTCCAGCACGCGGATCGAGGATGCGCCGTACTCGTTCTTGTTGGCCACAGGTGCCTTCGCTTCTCTCTGTTCGGCCGCGCGCAGTCACGGCATGGAGTACTCACGAAGCATCTCCGACCACCGATGTCCCCCGGCCGAGCCCGCCCGAGGTACCCCTCGAGCCACGGCAGGCAGGTGAGACGTCGATAGAACCCGGAAAAGCCCCGCACCCTCGATTCTACTAGGTCGGACCGACAACAGCGTGCCAATGGAGGCCCTGATTCGCCCGTTGCGGCTTCGGAGCCCCCTGGGAGAGTGATCGGCCCGGCTCAATCGCCCGGATTCGCCCCTCTGCCGCGTGGATCAACTTCGCAGGCATGGACGAACTCGACAACTTCTGTCCCGCCCGTACCAAATCGTCAACTTTCGTCCATGCCTGCGATGTTGATCCACGCCAGGCACGGCTGATCCGGGCCGGGTCGATCATCGATCCACACAGGGCGACGCCAGGAGGCCGGCTCAGCCATAGGTGTCGCGGGGTCCCCGACCGGAAACATGACGTGGCCCGAACCTCCAGGACGGACCTGACGGACCCAGGGCGCGGATCCGGAGGACGGAACCGTGTCCGACCTCCTTGTTGATCTTCGCGACGATCTGCGGAGCGAGACCACGCAGCTGGGTGGCCCAGGCGGTTGACTCGGCTCGCAGGACGAGCTCGCCGTCGATCAGCGAGATCGGTTCGCAGTGGTCGGCGATCTTGGGCCCGGCGATCTCCTTCCACCGTCCCAGCACGGTGGCCTTCGTCAGGTCGGCACCGGCTCCGGCGTCCCCGATCCAGCGCTTCAAAGTGGCGCCCAGCGGCGCTGGATCGCGGGAATCCGGTCCAGATCCGGACCAACGTCGTCGCTGGAGCGATGCGGCAGAACCGGATCGGCGACCCTTCGGATTGGCGTCGGCATTGCGGGCCGCTGCCTTCCGGCGCGCGGCACTCTGTTCACGGGCCGCCGCGAGCGCGTCACGGGCCAGGTCGGCCCCGCGCCGCTCCGACCCTGTCTTCTTGCCCGACGTACCAGAGCTGACGTCGTCCGTCATGCCACCGCCTCGATCCTGCCGTCGATCACGAGATGACGACTACCGGCCAACGCGGGCGGAACATCGCCGAGAACCGCTGCGGTGATGAGCACCTGGTCGGCGTCGGCCACCAACTCCGTCAGCCTGTCACGCCGCGACGTGTCGAGCTCGGCGAACACGTCGTCGAGTACCAACACGGGGTCGACGCCGTCCGACCGCAGCAGGGAGAAGGCGCCGAGCTTCAGCGCGAGTGCCAACGACCACGACTCACCATGCGACGCATAGCCTTTGGCCGGCCCCTCCCCCAGTCTGAGTTCCAGGTCGTCACGGTGCGGACCGACCAGGCAGACGCCGCGTTCCAATTCCTGCTGCCGAAGTTTCGTCATCTCCTCCAGCAGGGCCGCCCGCAGATCCGATTCGGTCCGTCCGGCAGCGGGCAGCGCGTCGCCCAACGACGAGCGGTACACCAGATCGATGGCGGCCGACGCGGGCGCGATGTCGGCGTAGGCGGCCACCACGTGGGGGTTGATCTCGGCGACCAGGTCCAGCCTGGCCAGCAGCAGCGCTGCACCGGCCGCGGCCAGGTGCTCGTCCCAGACGTCCAGGGTGGACAGGTCGGCCCCGGGGGTCCGGCGGCGCGGCCCGGCCGATTTCAACAGTGCGCTGCGCTGCTTCAGGACCCGGTCGTAGTCCGATTTCACCCCCGCGAGCCGCGGGGTCCGCATGATCAGGACGTCATCCAGAAACTTGCGTCGCTCGGACGGGTCACCCCGCACCAGGGCAAGATCCTCCGGAGCGAAGAGCACCGTGCGCAAGACACCGAGGATGTCCCTGGCCCTGGTCACCGGGGCGCGGTTGATCCGGGCCCGGTTGGCCCTGCCTGCGGTGATCTCCACCTCAAGCATCAATTCGCGGCCGGCCGACACGACGGCCGCCCGGATGATGCCCCGCTCGGCGCCGCGGGCGATCAACGGTGCATCGGAGGCGACACGGTGCGACGACAGTGTGGCCAGGTAGCCCAGCGCCTCGACCAGGTTGGTCTTGCCCGCTCCGTTGCGGCCGATCAGGACGTTGGCACCGGGCGTGAGCGGCCACTCGGCGGTCGGCCAGGAACGGAAGTCGACGAGGGACAGATGACGGACGTACATCGTCTCAGCCCCTGCCCACCGGGATCAGCACTTTTCCCCGATCCGCATCCGCCAGGTCTGTGTCTGGGGCGTCGGTGCTCGTTGGTTCGGCGAGCGCTGGGTCCGCACCCGTTTGTCCCGGCCCTGCATGGATCAACATGCTCGATTTGGGACGAGAGTGACAGGAGTCGTCATTTTCGTCCATGCCTGGGAAGTTGATCCACGCCACCCAGAGTCGGCCCCGCGCATGGCATCAGCCCGGGAGACGGGCCGGCATCACCAGGTAGCGGTAGGCCGGGTCGACCGTGTGCTCCTCGTCCTTGGTGATCAGCGGAAGAAGCAGCGCCGGCCGCGAAGGCGTGGTGAAGGCCAGGCGCACGGTGTCCGAATGCAGCACCCCGAGACCGTCCAGCAGATAGGAGGGGTTGAACGCGATCAGCAGTTCGGCTCCATCGGCCTCCACGCCGAGTTCCTCCTCGGCGCGCCCCTCGTCATCGCCGCCCGCCGTAAGGGTCAGCACGCCGTCGGTGACCTGCATCCGCAGGTGATGGCCACGGTCGGTGACCAGGGCAACGCGCTTGATCGCCTCACCCAGTTCGCCGACCGGCACGTCAACCGTCGTGGTGTGCTCGCTGGGCAGCAACGAGCGGTACTTCACGAATTCGACGTCCAGCAGACGGACGGTGGTGCGGCGGCCGCCGGCCTGCAGTCCGAGCAATCCGTCGCCCAGGCCGACGATCACCTCGTTGGAACCACCAAGACTCTTGGCGGCATCGGCCAGCGTCCGCGCCGGCACGAGCACCGAGGTGGACATGTCCGGTGCATCCGGGGTCCAGGACAGCTCCCGCACCGCCAGACGGAAGCGGTCGGTTGCGGCGAGGGTCAGCTTCTCCCCCTCGATCTCGACCCGCACACCGGTCAGCATCGGCAGCGTGTCGTCGCGCCCGGCGGCGACGGCTGTCTGGACGACGGCTTCGGCGAAGGCCGCGGCATTCACCTTGCCCGAGGCCGCCGGCATCGCCGGCAGCGGCGGGTAGTCCTCGACCGGCATCGTCGGCAGCGTGAACCGGGCCGACCCTCCGGTGATCACGACGCGGGACCCGTCGGTCTGGATCTCCACCGGCTTGCCCGAAGGAAGCGCCCTGGTGATCTCGGCCAGAAGACGTCCGGACACGAGCACCCGACCGGCGGAATCGGCGTCCACGGACACCTCGGCCCTGGTGGAGACCTCGTAGTCGAATCCGGCGACGACCAGGATCGAACCGTCGACCTCGAGCAGGATTCCGCCGAGCACTGGCACCGGCGGGCGACTGGGCAGCGACTTGGCTACCCAGGCGACTGCGTCAGCGAGATCTTCGCGGGCGACGCGGAACTTCATCGATCCTCCGAAATGGACCTTGGTCAAATGCGGCTGATAGGCCGCGCAGGGCTGGTGATGGACGTCGTGGCCGACGGTCTTCGAGTAGGTCTGTGCAGGTCAGGCTGACTGTCGGTGGTAGGTACTCGAATGTGGTGACGAAGATCCGAGGCCTGGGGGAGGTGCGTGGTGTGCGAACGGGTGGTGTGTTGACGTTGGTCGGACTGGCTGCGCTGGTCTTCGGGTATCGGTGGCTTGTTCTGCTCCGGGGAGTGCAACCGTACGGCCAACTCGGGGCCCGCGTCACCCCAGGGTGGTTCCGGCCGACGGGTCGTTCCGGGCGATGCACACACTCAACCTTGAAGTGCTTCTCTCCAGAAGAGAAAAACAGTAGTAACAGTAAGCACTGTGGATGGTGTGGACGGAGCCTGATCGACGCAGGGGGCACGGCGTGGCGAGGTGGGGACGGACCCATGCACGGCCACGGTGGACAACCTCCGGCATTGGGGACCGATCGGACCGGGCTGGAGTTGTCCCCGTTTGATCCCCCTTCATCCACAGAGTTGTGCACACGATGTGCATGGTCGGAAGAACGCCAAATTAGTTCGTCTCCCGGCGTGGCGCTCCCGGCGTGGCGTCATCGGGCGCAGAGCATCCGGCCCGTTTGTGTCCCACCGGCGTCCGTGCCGCGAGTGAAATCGAAGGCACAGCAGTCGGTGGTCGGTCCCCTTTGTGCAAAGGAGTCGCGCCACGTTCCTCTGAGGGCGGCGAGAGGCCACCAGGGTCCGACGACCACGGTGACCACGGCCGGACGGGACCCCCTGCCGTGGCAGACGGGGGTCGGCCGGTGGATCGTCGGCCGGCGGCGTGCCGGCAGGTCGTGAGTCGGCCGGTGGCGCGCCGGCAGGGCGTGCGTCGCCCGGCGACGTGCCGGCAGGGCGTGCGTCGCCCGGCGACGTGCCGACAGGGCGTCCGTCGGGCGACGCACGTCGGCGGGTCGCACAGCAGGCGGTGGCGCGTCTGGAAGTCGCATGCCGGACTGCGCGTCTGCATGATGTGCGACCAGTCGGTCGCAGGCCGGGACGTCCCGACGGCGGGAGGGTCAGCGACGCGAACGGTCGCGGATGCGGGCCGAGAGCTCCTGGACGTGGTCGTAGGTCTGGCGTCGTTCGGCGATCTCGGTGCGTATCTTCTTGGCCGCGTGCATGACGGTCGTATGGTCGCGGCCGCCGAAGGTGGTGCCGATCTTCGGCAGCGTCAGGTCGGTGAGCTCACGGCACAGGTACATGGCCATCTGCCGTGCCGAGGCGATCGCCCTCGTCTTGGACTGCCCGCAGAGTTCGTCGAGGGTCACGTTGAAGTACTCAGCCGTGACCGCCATGATCGTCGCGGCGTCGATGTCGTTGGACACCGAGTCCCTGATCAGGTCCCGGAGCACGATCTGCGCGAGCGACAGGTCCACGGGCTGCTTGTTGAGCGACGCGAACGCCGTCACACGGATCAGTGCGCCCTCGAGCTCACGGATGTTGCGCTCGATCCGGCTGGCGATGAACTCCATGACGTCGTCAGGAGCGTTCAGGCCGTCCAGCGAGGCCTTCTTGCGAAGGATCGCGATGCGCGTTTCCAGTTCCGGCGGCTGGATATCGGTGGTCAGGCCCCACTCGAAGCGCGTCCGCAGTCGGTCCTCCAGGGTTTCCAGCCGTTTGGGGGCCCGGTCAGAGGAGATGACGATCTGCTTGTTGGCGTTGTAGAGGGTGTTGAAGGTGTGGAAGAACTCCTCCTGGGTGCCCTCTTTGCCCTCCAGGAACTGGATGTCGTCCACCAGCAGCACGTCGACGTCGCGGTAGCGGCGCTGGAAGGCCACCTTCCGGTCGTCGCGGAGCGAGTTGATGAAATCGTTGGTGAACTCCTCGCTGGAGACGTACCGCACGCGGATGCCGGGGAAGAGCCGCTGGGCGTAGTGCCCGATCCCGTGCAGCAGGTGGGTCTTGCCCAGGCCGGAGTCGCCCCAGATGAAGAGCGGGTTGTAGGCGACCGCCGGCGCCTCGGCCACCGCAACAGCGGCCGCGTGCGAGAAGCGGTTGGACGAGCCGATGACGAACGTCTCGAAGTGGTACTTGTCGTTCAACCGCGTCTGTGCAGAGCTGGCCGGTGCCGTGTCGCGGCGCACCGCGTAGGTCGGCCAGATCTCGGTGACCGTCGCAAGGGCGTCGGCCTCCTCGTCGACGTAGTCGTCGTCGTCGGTGTCCTTCGACGCTGTGGACGCGCCGTTGACGGCGCCGTTGATCCCACCGTTCACATGACCGAGCGCGCTGCCCGCTGTCATCGGGCCGGCGATGCCGTCCCCCGACTCCAGACCAGCCAGCTCGGGGCCCGGCGATGCAGCGGCACTCTCGCTGACGGTCACGGCCAGACTGATCGGGAGCTGCATGCGCGCAGACAGCGCGGCGGTGATCGGCTCGCGAAGTGTCCGCTCGATGGTGTCCCTGGCGAAACCCGACGGGGCTGCGATCAACGCGGTCGTGCCGATCAGGCCGACGAGATCGGTGATGGCCAGCCAAGCGCGCTGGTGGGAGGAAAGTGAGGAGGAAAGATCCGCCACCACCTGCTGCCACACGGCCTGTAGGTCGGCAGGATCGTCCGCCACTGAGAAATCCCTCCCGTTCCTGCCGTGCCGTCGTCGTCCATCCACAGAGTTGTCCACCGGGTGTGGACAACTGTCGGTCGACACCTATCACACAGCGGTCTACGACGTCGGCAGCAGTCGGTCAACAGCCGAGCAGCTTGGGCGTTGGGATCACGTACGGGTGGCGGTCCGATTCTGCGGGCCGTGGCCGGGGAAAGCTAACAACACATCGGTCGATCCCACAAGGTGCCCGGTCCAGGCAAGTATTTCGATCGGCGTGTCGCGAAAGTCTGGGACCGCCGGGTTTGACCCCTACGACCTTCTGTCTCTACCCTGGGTTCAGACCCGTACGGTGCCGGGGGCTGCATGCCGTGTGAACCATGGCCTGAAGCGGTTTGTCCTGGTGATGAACGGCGTCGCGGCCGATGGGACATCCCACCGGTCCGAGCTGTTCGTGTGCGAACCGGCCGAACAACGGCAGGTCGACGGCATGACGTCCACCGGCGGAGCACGTAGTCCCGCAGTTCGAACCTTGGAGAGATCACCTTGAGCAAGCGCACCTTCCAGCCCAACAACCGTCGCCGCGCGAAGGTCCACGGTTTCCGCCTGCGTATGCGGACCCGTGCCGGCCGCGCGATCCTGTCGGCCCGCCGCGGCAAGGGCCGCGACAAGATTTCGGCCTGACATCGACTTCGACCGCACTGCCGCGTAGGTGCTGCCCATGGGTGCGCGACTACGCTCTGCAGCTGACTTCGCGTCGGTCGTGCGGGCCGGCCGTCGTGCCGGCACCCGGCGTTTGGTGGTCCACGTCCTGTCCACAGGTCAGGACGTGCCACCCCGCGCCGGATTTGTCGTTTCTGCCAAAGTGGGGAACTCGGTGGTCCGTCACCGCGTCACCCGTCGTCTTCGGCCGCTCGTTCGCGAACAACTGAGTGCGCTGGCTCCCGGGACGGCCGTGGTCGTCCGTGCCCTCCCTTCGGCGGCTTCCGCCTCCAGCACCGAACTCGGTGGCGATCTGGAGTCCGGGTTGCGCGCGGCAGTGCGAAAATTGGGTACCGGGGCCGGGAGGGCGCCAGCCTCGCCGACGCCACTGAAGGGAGATCCGGCATGACGACTTCGTTCGCGACCCGGGCGTTGCTCGCTCCGATCCGCTTCTACCGGCGGTTCGTCTCTCCAGCCCTGCCGGCCACCTGCCGTTACGAGCCCAGTTGTAGCGCCTACGCCGTCGATGCGTTGCTTCAGCACGGTGCCGTGAGGGGAAGCTGGGTGTCGGTCCGTCGGATCAGCCGCTGTCACCCATGGCACCGCGGCGGGTACGACCCGGTTCCGCCCGCTCGGGAACGCCACGGTCGTTCTGAAAGTTCAGTGACTGTGAATCCCGTGTCGGATCGCCAGATGAATGCTGAGCGATCCATCGACTCTTCCAGCAGGAGACAGGAAGAGGCGGGGCTGCCCGTCCTTCTGACCACAGATGCGCGGTCGGCAGCAGCCGAACCGCCGACCCCCCGGAGCAATGCCGCGTGAAGAGTTTTGACTTCTTCTCCCTCGACTACATCTACTACCCGGTCTCCGGGATCATGTGGGTGTGGCACAAGATCTTCGGACAGGTGCTGGGTGACGGCAACCCGTGGGCCTGGGTGCTGTCGGTCATCTTCCTCGTCTTCACCCTGCGAAGTCTTCTCTTCAAGCCCTTCATGGGGCAGATGAACTCGCAGATGAAGATGCAGGCCGTCGCGCCCGAGCTCAAGAAGCTCCGGGAGAAGTACAAGGATGACCGCACCCGCCTCGCCGAGGAGATGCAGAAGTTCAACAAGGAAGCCGGAGTCAACCCGCTGGGCGGCTGCCTGCCCGCGTTGATCCAGGCTCCGGTCTTCATCGGCCTGTTCCACGTGTTGCGATCCTTCAAGCCCAATCAGCAGGAGAACTACTTCTTCGGCGCGTCGGACGTGTCCTCCTTCGTCCATGCGAAGTTGTTTGGTGGAGCACCGCTGTCGTCCTACATGACCCAGCCCCTGGTCAGCACCGCGAAGCAGATCGGCCTCGGACCCGACGGTCTCGACGGCATTCGTTCCACCGTGATCGCGGTCGGTATCCCGCTGACCATCCTGGCCGGTATCGCCACGTTCCTCACCAGCCGCCGGTCCGTTGCACGCCAGAAGCAGATGCAGGGCGACAACGAGGCGGTTCCGCAGGCCGCGATCATGAACAAGCTCATGCAGTACGTCTTTCCGTTGTTCGTCGTCATCGGTGGTCCGTTCTTCCCGCTTGCCATCCTGTTCTACTGGCTCTCCAACAACACCTGGACTTTCGGCCAGCTGTACTTCGCCCACCGGATCCAGGACAAGAAGCTGCTTGCCGAGTCGATGGTCGTCGAGGAGGCCAGAGAAGCTGCGAAGTTCTCCAAGCCCGCGCCGGGTGCTCGTCCGGTGACCAAGCCGGCGGTCGGTGCCAAGCCGGCGGTCGGCGCGAAGCCCGCCGCTGGTGCGCGACCCGCTGCCGGTGCGAAGCGCAGCGTCGTCCAACCGTCCTCCAAGCCTGGAAATCGCTCGGGGAACGGCCCCGACGACGGTTCGTCGAGAGTGCGCAGCGGAGCGGGCGCACCTCCTTCATTGACGAAGAACGGCGTCGCCTCGTCGAACGGCAACCCATCGACGAACGGTATCGGTACGACCAACGGTGTCGGTACGACCAGTGGTGGCAGTGCCCCCGATCTGGCGGCCGGCTCGGTCGCCGGGGCCGGGGCTGCGAAGCCGAAGCCCCGATCCGCTCCGTCCAACGCCAAGAAGAGGAAGCCGGGTCAGCGGTAGTTCTCCACGGTCGACGAGCGGCATCGCCATTCGTGCCGGTATCCCCCCGACCTGCGAAATGCGCGGCGCTCGAACATGAACCTGTATGCGAACGGAAGAGGTAAGTCCATGACCGAGAACACGACCATCGCCGACGAGATCGTCGAGCCGATCAGCCAGGATGCTGACATCGATGCTGGTGACGCCCAGAATGTTGCGGGCGAGGACAACGGGAAGCGCCTGGGCAAGCACGAGCTGCTGGTCGCCGAGGGCGACGCGGCCGGTGACTACCTCGAGCGTCTGCTGGACATCCTGGACTTCGACGGCGACATCGACCTGGACGTCGAGGGCGAGCGTGCGGTCGTCTCGATCATCGGTGACGGCGATGTCGACAAGCTGGTCGGGGAGCGCGGCGAGGTACTCGATGCGCTCCAAGAGCTCACCAGGTTGGCCGCGACGGCCGAGACCGGTCAACGGTCGCGGCTGATGCTCGACGTGGCCGGCTACCGGGCTCGTCGCCGCACGGAGCTGACCGACCTCGGCACGTCGACGGCGGAAGAGGTACGCGACAGCGGTGAGGCCTTCAAGATGCCTGCGATGAACCCGTTCGAGCGCAAGGTCGTGCACGATGCCGTGGCCACCGTGTCGGGCGTGGAATCGTCGAGCGAGGGCGAAGAACCGCGGCGTCGAGTGGTGATCAGCCCCGCCTCCTGACGGGGCACGGCGATCGGTGTGCCTGCGCCGGGCGTTCGACGGGTGGGGCCCCTGTCGTCGGCAATGTTCGTCGGGCCAGAGCTTCGTGGTGGAAGTGGTGACCCGGCAGGTGAATTGCTTCCGGTCGGCCGTGTGACGCCCAGACCTGACGGTGGAATGGAGTGGCCCGAATGACCGATGGTGATGTCGGCCCGGCATCTGGGCCGAATAGCAGCACGCGGAGCGGTGTCGCGCGTGATGACCGTGCGGAGCCCGGCTTGGATCCGGCCGGGGTCGAGATCGAACCGGTGTCGGCGCAGTCGGTATTCGCAGATCGAGTGGGACTCGCTCGCCGGTATGTGGCGAGCCTGGCCGTCGACGGGGTTGTGCGCGGCCTGATCGGCCCGCGTGAGACGGGTCGCCTGTGGAGTCGCCACGTTCTCAATTCGGCGGTCGTAGGGACTTTGCTGACATCAGGCTGTCGGGTGCTCGATATCGGCTCCGGGGCCGGTTTGCCGGGTATCCCCCTTGCCATTGCTCGCGCAGATTGCGAGTTTGTTCTCGTCGAGCCGCTGGAGCGGCGAATTGTATTTCTTCAGCAGGTGGTGTCGGACCTGGGCCTGACGAATTGTCGTGTGGTTCGAGGTCGGGCCGAGCAGGTCATCGGCGAGTGCGGTGATGCTGATGTAGTTACCTCACGGGCGGTGGCGCCATTGGAGAAATTGGCGGCATGGTCGGCGCCTCTGCTTCGGATTGGTGGAGAACTGTTGGGCCTCAAGGGTTCCAGCGCACCGGACGAGATCCTCCGTGATGGTGTGGCAGTGGCGAATTCCGGAGTCGTAGACCTGGAGGTGGTGACGGTCGGTGGTGAGTTCGTCGATCCGGCCACCGTCGTGATTCGCGGCCGTCGGATCGCGGTCGCGAAATCCGGGGCGGATACGAATGTAGGTAGGACTCGAGGACGAGCTGATCGGCCCCCTGGTCGTCGCTGATCCGGTCGCCGCTGATCCGTCGGGTGATCGTGCGATTGTCACCATGGTCGGAGTGGGGCCATTAGCTCGTTGGTATTTGCGATCTGCATTCAGCATCCTCCGCCTGTAAATTCCCAAGTGCAGTCAAGGCGCGGATGGGCCGGCGCGCCATGAGATCCGCCTGGCGCTGATCGTGCCCGAGTGCGGTCCTGGAGGACGGCTGGGAGGTGCCTGCTGAGCGAGGATGAGGCCGGGCCTCGAATTGTCACCGTGACGTTTCCATCCGCGGTTCGCCGATGGTACTCGTTGTCCCTCCATGGATGGTTGGGGAAGACGATCGCGACGAACGTCCACTGGTGCGCACATCGCTACATGGACGATGTGAATCGCCTCGGAGCGGTCGGTGCGGCGTGGGGGCACTCCCCCGCAGTCGTGTGGGCCAGTTCGCGCCACGTCGAACTATTCATCGGCCAGTACCCGATTCCGCCGATGTTCGGCGGCGGGTGAACGTGGCGATTTCTCTGATGTGTAGCCGCCAGGTCGGAAGATGCGTCCGGACGCGGTTCTCTGACGTGGGTTCGGTCTGATGTGGGATTCGGCCGATGATGCGGTGAGCCGCGGAAGTGTCCTGGGGCTGACGGTGAGTTCGTCGAAATTCGCGGGTGGTGAATGGGCACGGTGATTTCCCGGCCAAGGTGATTTCCTGGCAAAGCCGACTGATGGGTCTGTGCGGGGGAGGGGTGTGATTTCACCATCAACCGGTACCCCGGCATTGTGTGGATTGAATCGTATCGGTGGTGGATCGCCGCCCACGTGTGTCACGTGTGTCCATTGTCCGTGAATCATCTGGCCCGCTCGCCATCGGTCGGGCGGGATCGACGGACGTTGCGGGGCCAGATTCAGTCGGCGGCGGAGCGGGCGTGGTCGGCCACCATCATGTGCACAGCAGTATCGACGCGGACTGCCCGATCGGCCACGGGTCAGGTCCTGCCCTGGGTTGTCCGAGGCTTTCGTTCGGCTTTCGTTTGGTCCGATCAGCGAGGTAAGAGTGGTCTCCGCTGGAGGACCCACGACGCCCCACGAGATCGTCGACGGTGGCCCGGGACGGGTGTTCGTGGTTCAGACGCGCTGCGCAAAGCGGTGCCCGTTGGCCAACCAGAATCGAGTCGGCGCGCGCCGAGTGCAGCGATTGATGAAGCTTGTCAATGGTGGATGATGGCAGGCCTGGGGGACCAGCCGACCGGCACTCGGCGCGGCTCTTGGTCAGACTCACGGGCAGTAGCTCGGAGATGGAGGATCTCCCTTCCGAGCTGTTTCACGTGAAACATCGGGTTCGGGCAGCACGTCTACTGATCTGGTTCTGCGCATCGATGGCCTGCCGGGACTTAGGCGGCGGACCATCCGGTGTCGACATCCTGTTTGAACAGAACAAGTGCACCTGCTCGCTGCAGCCAGGGGGTGAACCTGGATCTTGACCACCCGTGACCACGGCGCCTGAGCGGGGTTCGTGGTGAAGCCTCCCTGGCGGTTCCGCACACCGATGGCGGACTCCATCTTGCCGTACCTACGCCGAGGCGCGGGTCCTGTGTCTCGCAGGCGGCGGAGCCGGGCCCGTGCTCGGAGCGCACCCACAAACTGTGCGATCTGAGGTGACGCCCCCGCCGATGTTTCACGTGAAACATGGGTACCGGCGGCCAAGGGTAAGTGCTGATGTACATGAACCTGGCCCCACCCGACCGTAGGTCGTATGCAACTGACCAGGAAACTGGAACGGTCCGTGTCCGAGCACGCGACCAGCAGCCCCAACCCTGGCGACCAGGACCCGAACCCGCTCGGGTCACAGGGTGCACCTCCCACGATGCGCCGCACGGTTGGCGGCGGGCACCGCATTGCGACTCAGCCTCGAGCAGCGTCGGACGTCGAAATGGACCCGGCCAGCGGATCACGTCCGCTCCAAAGCTTGCATATCGTCACCATCGAAGTTGTTGGTCGGGGACGCGAAGACCACGTCAGGCCGTGCGATGGTCGATCAGGATCCGCTCGTGCCGGAGGGCCATGTTTCACGTGAAACATGGCCCATCCTGCCGGTGAGAGGCCCCGTGCGGACGGAACTCAACGAGACGATCTGGATCGAGCCGTCGCCGGCGGCGGGATCCGGCGAGCTCTGAGTGGTCCCGGAGCGACAAGGTCCTTCCTGGGTCGACCTCCCAAATGAACCCACCCGGGCCCCGACGGGATGACGCAACACCCCTTCGGGCGTAGACCGGGGAGGACCTGCAAGTAGGAAAACCTCTCGCGGGAGATGACGGAAGTGGTGGTCCACTAGTAGACCCAATGAGTGGGGCACTTCGCGGAAGGGCGGGCACCGCAATCGTGGTCCAGTCCGGCCGCGGGCACGAAGACCGTCTTGCCGGCGAAAACCGCGATCACTGGCCCAGGGGCCGGCGGGTTGGTCTGCTCAGGCAGAGTCACGGAGTGGCTCTGCGCGGGCCAGTGGTGATCCCGATCCTGGGTGATGACGGTTGGGATTCCGCGTTCAAGCCGACACTGCCGGACGAGCCGGCGGCCCAGGCCGTTGCCAAGAACGATGTCTACCCATGTGCCGGGCCAGACACCGCCATCGAGACTCGCCATGGGCTCCGAACCGCGCGGGTAGCCACGCCAATGGCCGGGCGATGGCGAGGCTTCGACCGACCTCAGGACCTGAACGGACACCGACAACGATCCGACCTTCCCCAACCACCGGCGGGGGCGCCGTTACAGGACTCCGTCGGCTGGTCCCCGCGGACAACGAGAGCATTGACTGGGCTGCTGCGATGAGCAGGGGACGGCGTGATGACAGCCACCCGTGCCTGGGTGCGGGCCCACCCACCGACCTACTGGGTTCACCCGCCCGTCTGCGTGTAGGCGACGCCCCGCGCAACGAGCACCGTCAGTCGCGCGATCGAGGGCAATGTAGAGCTTCCACTTCCGGAACGAGTGGCCCCGCACGGACCGTGAGAGCAGCAGTGGGGGCCGCAGCACGCTTGGACCTACAGCAGCGGAGCACTTCGAATCAGGAACTAAGCGCCCGGCAGGGCGCCACGGGTAGCAGTGACCCCGGACGTCTCGGTGGCGCGCTGGTAGCACCGCACGACGGGATCCGGCAGCCCGCCTGGTTCCTCGGCGCGAGTAGGGAGCCCGAAGAGTTCCGACAAGGGATCCCTGAGTCCCCACCGGGGGTTGCCGCGATCGACACCCGCCCGGGCCGCATGCCTCAGGTCTGCCGCCCTGCAGGACTTGACCCCCGGAAGGACCTGAGCCCCGCAGGACCTGAGCACCGGAGGACCTGAGCCCCGCAGGACTTGAGCCGCCAAGACCCGACCGGCTCAGACGTTCTTCAACCGCGCACCTCCATGCTGCACGGGACAGGTTCGCCCATGTGGATGGGCGCCCCGGTCCTGACCACGGGTAGGCCATACTCATCTCGCGTAGTGTCTTCACGGGCAAGATCCACGAGATGGGTCGCGAGCTTCCGTCGGTATCCCGACGCGCGGCGGCCCTCACACCAGGAGGTCGAGTGGGTTTCGAGACCGATGTTTCACGTGAAACAGAGGAGATCGACGACACGCCCATTGCGCGGGCAGCGCGTCAGGCCGTGAAGGTTCGCAGCGGCGAACTGACCATGCCGAGGCCGCGCAAACGCCGGGTGTTCAGTGTGGCCAACCAGAAGGGTGGAGTCGGCAAGACCACCACCACCGTCAACATCGCAGTGGCGCTGGCGTTGGCCGGTCTTCATGTGCTGGTCATCGATCTCGACCCCCAAGGCAACGCAAGTACCGCCCTGGGGGTGGAACGGACGACCGGAACACCCTCGATCTACGAGGTTCTGATCGGGGAGTACACCGCTGCGGAGGCCATTCAGACCTGTCCGGATGCCCCTCGTCTGGGGTGCATCCCCGCCACCATCGATCTTGCCGGCGCAGAGATCGAACTGGTCTCGATGGACGAGCGCGAGTCCCGTCTGAAGAAGGCGATCGACGGCGTCGAGGCCGAGTTCGACTACGTCTTCATCGACTGCCCACCGTCGCTCGGCTTGTTGACCGTGAACGCGATGGTCGCCACCCGTGAGGTGCTGATCCCGATCCAGTGCGAGTACTACGCGCTCGAGGGTCTAGGGCAACTGCTCCGCAACATCGATCTGGTCAAGCAACACCTGAACCCGACCCTCGACGTGTCCACGATCCTGCTCACCATGTACGACGGCCGGACGAAGCTCGCGGATCAGGTCGCCAACGAGGTCCGCAATCACTTCGGCCCCAAGGTCCTGGCCTCGGTGATACCGCGCTCGGTCAAGATCTCCGAGGCACCCGGCTTCAGTCAGTCGGTGATGACGTACGACCCCGGCTCGCGCGGGGCGATGAGCTATCTGGATGCCGCACGGGAGATCGCCGCACGCGGCGCAAAGGAGCCTTCATGACCAAGCCCAAAGGTGGCCTCGGCCGCGGCCTGGCCGCACTCATTCCGACCGGACCGCAGACCACCGTCGTGTCCGACGTCTTCATGGGTGGTGCCGCGAAGCGCCCCGATGAACCCGATCCCGACGCCGCCGCGACAGGCAGGGCCGTCGGCGACGATGGCCCGTCGGCACCCGACGACCGGAAGGCGGAATTGTCTCCTGACGCACCCCGGTACGAAGAGGTGCCGATCGGCGCCATCAAACCCAATCCCCGCAACCCGAGGACGGTGTTCGACGAGGATGCGTTGAACGAGCTGGAACATTCGCTCCGTGAATTCGGACTCCTGCAGCCGATCGTGGTGCGGCAGGTGGCGAGCGGCTACGAACTCGTCATGGGGGAGCGCCGTTGGCGAGCCGCCCAGCGCATCGGCCTGAAGACGATCCCGGCGATCATTCGCAAGACCGAGGATGCCGAGCTACTGCGGGACGCGCTGCTGGAGAACATCCACCGCGCAAACCTCAATCCGCTCGAGGAGGCTGCTGCCTACCAGCAGCTCCTGCAGGAGTTCGACGTGACCCAGGAGGAGTTGGCGTCGAAGATCGGTCGCAGCCGACCGGTCATCTCCAATACGATTCGCCTCTTGAAGCTGCCGGTCCCGGTACAACGGCGCGTGGCAGCCGGTGTGCTGTCGGCCGGCCATGCCCGCGCTCTGCTCTCGTTGGACGATCCCGACGATCAGGAGGAGCTGGCCACCCGGGTGGTGGCCGAAGGTCTCTCCGTCCGCGGTACCGAAGAGGCAGTGGTGCTGATGGCCGGTCGGACGGCCAAGCCGAAGCGGGCCACGCCCAAGAAGCTCGTCATGCCGGGACTGGCCAAGTTGGCGAACGCTCTCTCGGACACGTTCGACACCAGGGTCAAAGTCGAGCTGGGGCGCCAGAAGGGACGCGTCATCGTGGAATTTGCCACGGTTGACGACCTCGAGCGAATCATTGCCATCATGGCACCGGACGCCTTGGACAAGCGGCGGAACGGCGGAGCTGACCGGGCCTAGCACCCGGGTGTCCCGCCGCTCAGCGGCGACAGAAACGAAGATTTGCGAAACCGCACCTTCCATCGTCCTGGGGCGGACCAAGGCCCGTAACGTCACGGTGACGTTGGACAGCTCAGCTCAGCGGTACATGTCATCGAGAATGCCGAGAACGTCTCTGCTGCTTCACATCTCGCGACGGTTCAGTCCGAACCCAACCCAAGCTGGTCGGCCAACCAATCGGTGATGTCGTCCGCGGCCAGGACGCCGACGCGTTCGGCGACCCGAACGGTCGGATGCTGCCAGTTGACCGCCGCCAACTCGCCATGAGGTGGACGGATGCCGGCGTCGGCAGCGGAGAGGAACCCGGCATCGAGCGCCCCGTCTCCGGCGGCCACCACCCGGTGGGCGCCGAGGCGGCGAGCCACGGCGGTCATCGCCCTTTCCTTCGACAGGGGAAGCGGGATCGCATAGATCTTGCGTCCCTGGACCGACACACGCCAGTCGCGTTCGGCGCACCATGCCGTCCACGACTCGATGAAGTCATCGGGTAGGTACTGCAGATCGACCACGATGTAGCAGAACAGATCGTCACCGACCCGTCGCTTGATGGCCCAGTCGTCCTGACTTCGGACGCGTAACTCCTGTTTGACCTCCGCGAGGGTGGCGCCGCATGCGGCGATCGCAGACGCGGTGGATCGATGCCAGTTCTCATCCGGTTGCCCGTCGACAAGGATGTTCCCGCCATTGCTGGTGATCGCGTACATCGGCGACACGCCTGGGAATCGGACGCGATGGTACTGAGCCATCGTCCGGGTGGTGGTCGGCACGAACGTGCCCACCCGTGACAACTCGGCCAGACGGCGGGCGGCCGCCATCGTCATGAACGAGTTCGGACGCCCATCCAGGATCTCGACCGAGATCAGGTGGGGTGGATCGTCGTCCTCCGCCGATAGCTGCAGTGCGCCGGGGGAGTAGATGAGCGTTCGATCCAGGTCACTGGCGATCATCGTCGGCGCCCCGCTCGATGATTCGGCCTGATCAGGTCTCATCGGTGTTCAACTTTCCCCTGGTTCTGATGTGGACATGCGGCGGATCAGTCCGACGCACGAGTACGGCAGGTCAGGACGAACCTCGACCGGTACCCCCCGCTGCTGGGCCAGCAGGCGCAGATGCTCGTGATCCGGATTGCCCTCCTGTTTGACCAGAATTCGCCAGGGGACCCGGCGCAGCAGCACCCGGGTAGTCTCTCCGACACCGGGTTTGACGAAGTTCACCGACTCGATCCCGTACTCGGCCGCGATGGCCTCGATCGCGCGCCATCCGGCGAAGGTCGGCTCGCGGTCGCACGTCGCCAACGTCGGCAACTCCATCGACACGCGGTCCACGACCGCTGGAAACGCTGCAGCGACCCTGTCCAGCAGCACATTCGATACGTCACCGGAGGCGAGTTCGGAATAGAATTTCGCACCGTGGAATTGTCCGGGCGCCAGATAGGCATCGTTGAGAACGGTACGCGACACCAATCCCGACACCGTCGAATTCAAACACGCAGAGGCAATCAGAAAGTCATCACGAGTACCGAACGTCCGGACGCAATGACCAGGATCGGCCAAGACCGCTAGGTCGTCGTTGAAATCGAGCCCGTAGTCGCGCCGCACCGCTGCCAGCGCCGACGTCAGCTCTTTGGCGATCGCCCCCTTGCCCGTCCATCCGTCGACGAACACCACTTTGCTTGAATCATGATGTGCGGCAATGTATCTCAGAGCCACCGGATCAATTCCCCGGCCACGGACGATCGACAGAGCATAGTGCGGGACCGTCAGATCATGCCGGAACAGAGCCCAGCGGTGCATCAATATCCCGATCGGGGTTCCGGCGCGAGCCAATGATGCAAGCACGATGTCCTGGCCACGCTCCGCCAGCACCAGTTCCGTCACCAGACCCACGGCCGTGGCCAAGCGTTCCGCCGAATCGGCCAATACCACGTCGAAAAGGTCCTGATAATTCTGGTCGGGCTGGAATTCCACGGGCAGGGATTCGGCGTAGTGCGCGGTGCCGGCCTGGATCGCGGCCTCCCGATCGGCCACCTCACCCTCCAGGTCCAGATCGGAGAGATCGGTGAGCAGCCACCTGACCTCGTCAGCAGCGTAGGACCCGAACCCCGGCCCGACCAGCGGCTCCGGCAGGCCCCGGGGCGGTCGAACGCGCCGGACCGTGCGGGCGGTTGCCAGGGCACCGGGGTCGACCGGCCCGATGATCGCCAGCAGCACGTCAAGGCCGGCGGAGCGCAGGGCGGCGACCGGACCGGACGGGCCGTGGAGCACGGCGGAGTCGGCGGCCGAATCCGTCACCAGCACCACCAGATCCGACGGTCGATCATCGGTGTGCAGCGCGTGCACGTTGTAGAGGAACCGCGGCACGTCGGGATCGCCCTCGGAGTCGGCGAAGCGGAAATGACGGCGGACCGGATACCCCGCGTCGTCCACGGCCAGGACCGGCGAGCGCGAGGTCGACTGGAAACTCACTTCGAGGTGCCGATGACGACTCAACTGCTGAGCCAGCCGCAGGGGTAGATACATCAACTCCTCGGTACCCACCACCGTGACCTTGCGGCTCGCCGAACCCTCCAGGGCGCGTACCACAGCTTCGGTCAGGATCTCTCCGGCCCTTCCTGTGGCACGATCGAATCGCAGTCGGTCTGCGTCGAGAAATCCGTGCCGACCACCGTCGGGAAGATCTACAGGCCAATCGATCTCGACCAGGGCGACGGTCGCCGACACCTTGGGCCCGGCGAGCCCACCGGCCGACGCACCGGGTCCGACCGGCCCGGTCGGTTCGGCGTCCAACCCGGCCATCTCGGCGGCCACCGTCGCGGTCAGGTCGTCCGGGAGGTCGACCGAGCCACGGACCAACGACACCACGTCGATCCGGCAGGCCAGACGCTCTGCCAGGGAACGCATCTCGGCCTCGTCATCGGCATCGCGGAGGTCGATCAGACTCGCCACCACGTATCGGCCCCGGGGCCGACGGGCGTGCGCCTGCTCGATGGTCCCCATCGCGGTGCGGCCGGTGGAGAGTTCGTCGTCGACCAGCACGAGCAGGTCCGCCCCGTCCAGCAGCGTGTTCGGCACGGGAAGCAGGAGATGGCTGGTCGCGTGCGAATGACCCTCCTCGAATCGACCTGCGATCTCCACTCCGGCGACCGGTCGTCGGGTGGAATGCAGGTAGCAGGCGGCCCGCAGTTGGTCGGCGACCAGATGACCGAGGCCGGTGGCGGTCTCGGCGAACCCGATCACCAGGACGGGGGTCTGGGCACGAGCGTCCAACTCGCGGTCCAGCATCTCCAGCAGCGCCCCGGGTCGACCTTCCCGGATCGCCGCCCGCGCGGGTTCGGCCCACTCGCTCTTCTGCCCGGGAAATCCCATTGCCGCGCGGACCATTTCACCCAACAAGCGGCCGACTGCCGTCACCACCTCGGGATCGACGGGGATGTGCTTGCCCAGCACCGTCGACACCAGTAGATGAGCGCGGCGTGGATTTCGGCGCGCCGCAACACCGACCAGATCCTCGATGGTCAGTCCGACGGGGGAGGAGGTGGTCCGCAGCACGACACCGAATCGGTCCGACATCCAGGTACCGAGCGAGGTCGATCCGGCCATGGTCACCGATCCAGCAGGGCGGTCAGGATCTCGACGTGCGAGACGTCGGGATTGGCCACGCCGAAAACCTCGGCGCGGTCACGGATCCGCTCCGCCCACCGACGATGGGGACGCATCTCGTTCATCTTGTTCCGGTAGCCGGACGCACGAACACCGGCCTCCGCGGACTCCAGGATGTCGCTGGCATCACTGAACTCCTCGTGTGGAACGACCGAGAGTGCATGCACCGCAGAGACATGCGAGGGATGGATGACGGTCTTGCCGGTCAACCCGTTCGCCCGGTCCAGCACGATCTCGCGGATCAGTCCGTCGACGTCGTTGGTCACCAACTGGTGCCGGAACGACTTGGCGTGGCGGGTCTCGAAGGGCGTAGCCCGTAGCTGTGGACGGAACATCCGCTCGTGCCCGGCGAAGTACTCCCACACGGGACCGCTGATGGCGTAGCCGGTACCGTCCGCACGTCCGAGGTGGTTGACCACTTCGGAGATCAGTTCCGCCACCACCCCGACGTGGTAGATGCTGAGGTCACGGTCACGTCGAATCCCATACAGCCCGCAGAGGTCCGTCGCACCGAAGCGGACCGCCAGAACGGTCTCCCGGTACTGACCGAGCAGATCACGGATCGCCGACAACGCGTCGTCACGGGTCTCCCGGTAGATGACGTCCGGTGTCTCCAGCACGGGCATCGCGAAGAGCCTGGAGCCGAGACGTTCGGATCCAGCGAGGATCTCGCCGAGAAACCGGGCGCCCGTCGAGGCCGAGAACTTCGGCAGGACGAAGCCGGTCAGCGCAGAACCGGCGTCACCAATTCCATCGATGACCTGGTGGATATGTTCAGGTGTACGGACTCTCACGAAGACCAGCGTCTGCTGCTCAGACCTGCTCAGCGTGGTCAGTGCGCAGTTCACATTGACCAGGGCTTGTTCGACGTCGTCGTCCGCGACGGCATCTTCCAGGTCGATGACGACCGATCGAACACCCTCGGCCGCCCGCTTGTTGATGGCCTTGACGAGGTCATCGCGTACCCCCGGGACGTAGAGGGTCGCGCCGAGGGCATTGGCCAGCACGGTTCTGGAACTGTCACGGTCGAACTCGCCCGGACCCACCGAGAACAACTCGTCGCGCTGGTCCTGCGCCAGGTGGTCGAAGTGACGCACTGATGTCCTCTCGATAGCGGTCAGGGCAACCAGTGTGCCTCACCTCCTCGACCTTTCGTCCCGGTTCGATGCATCCCGGTGTGAACAGCAGTGGGAGAGGAGACGAACATCGCGTCGGCAGGTGTTCTCAGGCCGTTTAAACTGGGGAGGACAAATCCAGGAGCCGGCGCCGGGAGTACAGGTGGAATCAGTTCGAATCTGGCTCAACCGGAACTATGCAACAACGGTTCATCTGCTGAACATGTTGCGACACAACGAAGACGGCATCCCCGTGACGTTGTTCTCCTCGCACGTCGATCCATTCTCACCGATGCTCGCTGCCAGTGATCACCGTCTCCGTGAACCGGTCGTCACCGATCCGGACTTCGTCGATGAGATGTTGGCCCTGTGCCTGCGGCACGACATCGACGTGTTGCTGCCGGTCGCCGGCCAATCGCTGGTCGCGCACCGGGCCGCGGATTTCAAAATCATTGGTACGGCGCTGATCTGCCCTCCTGCAGCGGCTGTCGACGTGCTTGCCGACAAGGCATCGACCTATCTGGCGCTCTCCGGCAGCGCCTTGGTTCCGCCGTGGCGGGTGGCCAGCACGCTCGGTGAGTTCGATGCGGCGATCGCGGATCTCGAAGATCTCTGGACCATCGGCGAGCCCCTCATCCTCAAACCCACGTCCGGGGTCGGCGCCGACGGTGTGCGTTTCCTGTCCAGGACGGGACCGGACCTGGCCGGCCTGCTCGGGCCGGTCGGCCCCCTGGTGGGACTGGACACGGTGCGCTGTGCGTTGGCCGGGGCGGAGGCGGCCGGCGTCAAGATTCCGGCCCTGATGGTGATGCCGTACCTCTCGGGACCGGAGACCAGCGTTGATGTCCTCGCCCAGCGCGGACGGACGCTGGTGGCAGTTCCTCGGACGAAGAATGGTCGGCAGCGGGTGATCGGCGGGGATCCCAGGCTCCCCCGGTTGGCGGCGGAGCTGGTGCAGCACTTCGATCTCGACGGTCTGGTCAACGTGCAGTTCCGCTCGTTCGACGACCGACCTGCGCTGCTGGAGATCAATTCTCGGCCGTCCGGTGGTCTGTATCAGACCTCGCTGGCCGGGGTGAACCTGCCGTGGGCGGCCGTCCGGGTTGCGCTCGGTCAGGATCCGGGTCGGCTGCGTCCCACGCTCGGCGCCGAATACGTCACGGTCTCGTCGGTCATCGCGTTGACGCAACCGGCGGAACCGCCGGTCGACGCCATGGTTGCCGCCGCAACACCGACCGGCCACGCGGCCGACTGACTACCTGGCCTCGCCGCGGACCCGGTCGATGATGTTCTTGACGAAGGCCTCGACCGATTGCAGCGTCTGGAGGTAGGACCAGTAGTCGGGGTGGGTGCCGGTCAATTCGGCGGTCGCGCGATCGATCCGTGCGGACTGCGCGTCGAGCACCGAACCCCACTGGCGCACCAGACCCCGGTCGACGACGAGCAATTGGGCGTCGCGAAGCTTGAAACGGGTGGTCTTGGCCGCTGCCACGGGATCCTGTCTGGTGGCTCGCAGGATCCGCAGTCGTTCGCCGAGCGAATCACCGTCGTGCTCGGCCGCGGACAGCCGGGAGCGGGCGGTGGTCAGATGGTGGGAAGCCGGTTCCGGTTGCCCGGCCCGCAGTGCGGTCTCGGCAGCGGCCCACTCACCGCGGGCGTCCTGGAGCGACTTCCGGGCGCGGTCGTCGGCCCCGTTGAGATCCTTGGAGCAGTCCACCGAGAACTCGCGCAGGAGCGCCGACTTGGTCGTCGGCAGCGTTCCCAGCCGGGTCGTCACCGCCTCGATCCTGGTCTTCACGCTGCTCAGCGACCCGCGCACCGTCGAGGACAGCGACCGGGCTGCGGAAATCCTGCTCGTGATCGCGTCGGCGGCCGCATGGACGGCCGCCGCGGTGTGGCGGATCTCCAGGGGCGAGCCGACAGTCTCGGCCGTCTTGAGGGAGGAGAGCGCATCGACCAGCTCGCCGGCGGCCGTCATGACGCTGGGGTAGGCGAACCCCTCGGCCTCGGCCTTGGTCAGTTCGGCTTCGGCCCTGACCGCCGAGGCGCGAGCGTCTGCCGAGATCTGCGGCGTCGCAGCTCTCAGCGATCTGACTTTCTCGAGTTCGACGGAGTGCTTGCGGTAGAAGGCGTCCACAGCGACTGCGGCATCGGCCAGCGCCTGGTGCACCTGGCTGAAGGCGGCCACGGCCGCTACCGGGTCGACGCCGGTGGGGCGGTCCGCAGCGTCCAGTAGTGAATGACTCTCGGCCGTGGCCAGGTAGTGGGAGGAGGCCTCGAAGCTCCGCTCTGCGACGGGCGCCCATTCGCGCAGCATCGCCGAGTCGGCGACGGAACTCTCGCCGGCCGCGTCGATGGCGTCCTTGACGTAGGACTGACGGTTGTCCAGGTCGAGGAACGCTGCGACAGCACCATCCTGCGCGGCCTGTGCGGCTTGATCCTGTGGCCGCCTGGTGAGGCGTCCCGACCAGTTCCTGGACATGGTTCGATCCTACGGCGATCACCCGGGCCGCCACCGGTGCGATCGGCGCGGGCGTTCCCCCACCCGGACCCCCACACGGTCCCCCACCTCGCGCATCACCTGCGCAAAGTCCTGCGACCGTGGACCGCTGCCGCCATTTGCAGCTTCCCCGGGCCGGATGATCTTGGCGCGTGTAGCGTTCCGTGCTGGCAGGAGTGCGGTCATTCTGCACATCCGGCAGAACAAGGTTCGACCTGAAGGAACTCTGACGGGCCTGGTGCGCGTTGGAGGAGCAGGAAGCAGCGGCGGGCAGCACCGAGTGCGTGCTGCCGAGCGACACAACAGTAGGAGGAGTCGGCAATGGGTGTGAGCCTGACCAAGGGTGGCAACGTCTCGCTGACGAAAGCTGCCCCGAATCTCACGGCGGTCACGGTTGGCCTGGGCTGGGATGCCCGTGCCACCACCGGCGCGGATTTCGACCTGGACGCCAGCGCGCTGGCTCTGGGTGAGAACCACAAGGTCGTGTCCGACCAGTACTTCATCTTCTTCAACAACCTGCGCTCGCCCGACGGGTCCATCGAGCACCTCGGTGACAACCTGACCGGTGGCGGGGACGGTGACGACGAGCAGGTCAAGGTCGATCTGTCGGCGGTGCCACCGAACGTCCTCTCGGTCGTGTTCGCTGTCTCCATCTACGAGGGCGACAGCCGCCAGCAGTCGTTCGGGCAGGTCCGGAACGCGTTCATCCGCGTCGTCAACCAGGCCGACAGCGTCGAGCTCGCCCGCTACGACCTCACCGAGGACGCCTCCACCGAGACCGCCATGGTCTTCGGCGAGCTGTACCGCAACGGTGCGGAGTGGAAGTTCCGGGCCATCGGTCAGGGCTACGCCAGTGGTCTTGCCGGCATCGGACGCGACTTCGGCGTCAACGTCTGACCCGACTCCTTTCTGCCTGACGCTGCTCCGGTACCGCCGTCCCGACCTGCCGTCGGGGATAGATCGGTGGTGCCGGAGTCCGGCGGGCCCCCGGCTTCTGGCCTTGTCTCACTGCTGGCTCGTGTGTCCGCCGCGCCGGGTTCGATCGCCCACGACCTCGCGGGACGACCTCGCGAGACAAGATTTTCGAACAAGTGAGCACAGGAGCACATGATGGCCATCGATTACACGCGCAAGCGTCCAACGCCCCCGGCTGCGGCTCCGGCTGCGCCCCCGGTCCCGGCTGCGAATGGTTCCGGGTTGCCGTCCTGGTACACGCCGCCGGAAGAGGACGAGGCGGCCGCCGCGCCCGCCCCCCTGCCGCAGGCTCCTCGCCCGCCGGCTCCACCGACGCCTTCTGCCTATCCGGCGCCGACGGCGGCCTGGCCGCCGCCGGCCTCGGCGGCCGGTTACCCGCCGCCAAGTGCGCCGGCCAACTACCCGCCGCCTTCCGGCCCGCCCGTCTACCAACCGACTGCATCCGTGCCGGCACCCAGCCGGGCCGGAGGTGTGTCGTTGCAGAAGGTCTCGCTCACTGCTTCGGCCCCGCAGATCTCCTTGACCAAGACCGGTGGGAGCAGTGGCAACATCCGCGTCAATCTCAACTGGTCGCAGGGCGCGGCGGCGGCACCGTCGGGTCAGAAGGCCGGTGGATTCTTCAAGCGGTTGGCGGCTCAGGCCGCCGGCGGTTCAGGCGGTGTCGATCTGGATCTCGGTTGCCTCTACGAGCTCTCGGACGGGTCGAAGGGGGTCGTGCAGGCCCTGGGCAACTCGTTCGGATCGCTGGACCGTGCGCCGTGGATCAAGCTGGACGGCGACGACCGTACCGGCGCGGTGACCTCGGGCGAGAACATGTCGATCAACCTGGATCAGCCCGGTCGGTTCCGTCGGATCCTGATCTTCGCGATGATCTACGAGGGCGCACCGAACTGGGCCGCCGTCGACGGCGTCGTCACCCTGAGCCCGATCAACGGTCCCCAGATCGAGGTGCGCCTCGACGCAAGCGATCAGGCCGCCCGGATCTGCGCGGTGGCGCAGCTGATCAACAACAACGGTGACCTGGTCGTGCAGCGCGAGGTCAAGTACATCAACGGTGGTCAGTCGGTGCTCGACCGCCAGTACGGGTGGGGCATGAACTGGAGTCCGGGCCGCAAGTAGGCGGGCGCGACGGCGTCTGCTCCAGAGGTCGATCAGCCCTACCCACCAACTCTCGTCACGACCAGTGGCACACCGGGGCCCAGCAGCTGGACCTTCTGTTTCAGTGGCCAGCAACTGCCTCGACCCGGACCGCAGAGGAATCGCTGAAGTTCATGAGCCAACACGGCCACGATCACCCGCTTCCGGCCCTCGACCTGCCCTACGGACTGCCCGACTGGGCATTCGAAGGCATGGTGCACCCGGATCGAGAGGTGACGGCCCCACAGGCCCCACAGGTCACGGAACCATCCACGACGCCCGCGGTCGACGTCGACGAGAACGACAATCTCGGTCTGCCGACGTTCGGCAATCGGGACTGGGTCGGCACCACCGCTGCGCTGGCGGCCCGAAGACCGGACGTGGTCATCGTCGGGGCGCCGTTTGACATCAACACGACCAACCGGGCCGGCGCCCGGTTCGGGCCGAAGTACCTGCGCTCCACCGCATATGACCCAGGCACCTATCATCTGGACCTTGGTATCGAACTGTACGACTGGCTGGACGTGGTCGACCACGGCGATGCTCATTGCCCGCACGGACGGACGGCACCGTCCCTGCGCAACATCGAGCGCAAGGTCGCCGGCGTACTGGTCGCCGGAGCCATGCCCATCGTCATCGGCGGCGATCATTCGATCACCTGGCCGTCTGCCACCGCGGTGGCGCGAAAGTTCGGCTGGGGCAAGCTGGGTCTGCTGCACTTCGACGCCCACGCTGACACGGCAGACATCATCGAGGGCAATCTCGCTTCGCATGGCACTCCGATGCGCAGGCTGATCGAGTCGGGTGCGGTGCGCGGCAGGAACTTCGTCCAGGTCGGCCTGCGCGGCTACTGGCCGCCGCCGGAGACCTTCGACTGGATGCAGCAGAACGAGATGACCTGGCACCTGATGCATGAACTATGGGAGCGCGGGGTGCGGCCGGTGATCGCGGATGCGATCGCGCGGGCGGGGGACGGCTGTGACGCCCTGTATCTGTCCGTGGACATCGACGTGCTGGACCCTGGTTTCGCACCGGGCACCGGTACGCCAGAACCCGGCGGCATGAACCCGGCCGACCTACTCAGAGCGGTGCGCTCGATTGCGCTCGAGACTCCATTGGTGGCAATGGATGTGGTCGAGGTCTCGCCGCCTTACGACCATGCCGACAGCACCGTGAACAACGCCCACCGGGTGGTACTGGAGGCCCTTGCCGGGCTGGCCTACAAGAAGCGGGAAAGGGCCGGCGGCAATGTCACGCGACCCGGTTACCGCCCGGACCCGGCATCGTTGCGCTATCCGGCCGACGGCTGAATCGAGCTGACCCACGACCCACGGACCCGCTGATCGCGACAGGTCCACCGGGGTCAGATCTTGACGACTACCGCGTACGACCCGATCCCGATCAAGCTGCTGCCGTCGATTGGCTGGTCGTCGGTGAGGATGCCGAGGATGCTGCCGTCTGCCGGGTCGAAGTCGACATCTCGGACGGTGCCCACCTGCTGACCGCCCGACGTCAGGATCCTCTTCTTCAGGATGGCGTGATGCTTGGAGTTGAGCTCGGCGAACGTGCCCTCCTCGGCGACGATGAGGTGGTCGCCGGCGACCGTGACCGCGTCGGCACCGAAGGCGGTGACGTCGGACCACGGGAGGATCGTCCCGGTTCCCGGCGTCTTCTTCAGCGAGAGGGCGACCACTTTCTGCACCGTCGGGTCGATCACGAACGACCCGACGTGCCCGACGGTGGCAGCGTTACCGGTGCTGACGACCTTGTGTCCGGAGGCTTCGGAGAACAACATCAGGAAACTCCACCCAGCTGCGAACGGAACGCGTCGATGGCGGAGCCGAAGCCTGCCAGGTTGTCAGTGAGGTAGTTGGCCGCCGCCGCCGGCACCATCAGATGCTCGCCCGAGGCAGACAACGTGTCCGGCAGCGGAATGAGCAGGGGCAGCTTGCCACGCCCGAGGCTTTCGACCGGGTCGATCTGGTAGCCGACCACGTCCGCCTGGCCGCCCTGGCTCTCGCCGATGCCGATGATGACGTCCGACACGCGACCGAGGGAGGTGCCGGCGTCGGTCAGGACCTCGGACTTGAGGATGTCGGCTTTGCCGGAGGCGACCGGGCCATCCGAGGATTCGAAGGCCTCGGCGAGCGGAACGAGCACGGCTTCCGACTCGATCATCACGGCGTCCGGTCCGAGACCGGCGACTGCAGCCCAGGGGAGCGCCACCTTCAGAGGACCGGCGAACAATCCACGACCGGCCAGAGTGAAGGATCCGATCTGACCACCGTTGGCGGCGTAGACGATGTCCTTGATCTGGGCGACGTCCTCACCGGCAAAGGTGACCACGACGCGCCCGGCGAGTTCACTGGCCCGCACCAGGGTGCTCATTTCCGCCCCCGCTTGCGGTCACTGATGATGACGCCGCCGCTGCGGCGCTTCGCCTGGATCGCGATGAAGGCACCCACCAGTACCACGATCACCACGATCACGATGATCAACCACGCCCACCACTGCATCATGACCTCCGCCGCACAGACGGCCCGAGTGCCGTACCTGCTATTCGTGGATACCCGCCGGTGAGATTGCCAAACCCGGGGTGATCGTGTCGTGATCGAAGTCGGTGGGTGCACGGGGACCTGACCCAGGTGCAGCGCGCGCCGCCCGGCCCGGCGATGCTGACATAGGTTGAACGCTTGAGCCGCGTAATGCGGTCGCCGCGGTCGTAGCATCCGGTTCGTCGTAAATGTTCGGTTACCGGAGCAGCTCCGGCATTACGGGTCTCAAGGGATGTATGGTACCTCCCCTCTGCTGGTTTAGCCGCCCAGTCACTCGGCGGGCCAGTCACTCGGCGGGAGGGGCGCAGCAGCTCGCTGTACCAGCTCAGGGTTGACCAGCCCGTGGAGTCAGCCGTCGGACGGGTCAGCCGCAGGACCGTCAGCCCGGGTGATGGCCTGTTCGATCAACTGCGAGTAGACGGCGCCCAGATCCTCGCCGGCGGCCTCGACGGACATCGGCAGCATGGAGGTCTCGGTGAGCCCCGGCGAGACGTTGACCTCGAGGAACTGGACCCGGCCGTCGGTGTCGACGATGGCATCCGTCCGGGAGATGTCCTGGAGGCCGAGGGCTTGGTGGGCCCCGATGGCAAGGTCCGCGGCGGCCGCGGCGACCTCGAAGGTGAGGCGGGCCGGTGTGTAGTAGGTGGTCAGACCGGCGGTGTACCGGGATTCGTAGTCGAAGACACCGCTTTCCGGAACGATCTCTACCGCCGGGAGGGCTCGCGGGCCACCGGCGCCGTCGATCACGGTGATGGCGAGTTCGACCCCTTCGACGAACTGCTCGACGAGCACCACGTCGCCGTAGGCGAAGGCCTGGACCAGTGCGCCGGGAACCTCCGACGACTGACGCACCACGGTGGCGCCCAGCGCCGAACCACCCTGGTGGGGCTTGAGCATCAACGGCAGGCCGAGGTGACCGATCAGGGCCTCGATCAGTGCGGAGGCGCCGAGATCACGAAAAGTATTGTGGGCCAACGTGATCCAGTTGGGGGTATGGAATCCGGCCCTCTTGACGAGGGTCTTGGCCGTTGGCTTGTCCCACGACAACCGGCAGTCGTGCGAGCGGGTCCCGAGGTAGGGCACCCCGGCGAGTTCGAGAATGCCCTGCACAGCGCCATTCTCACCACGTCCGCCGTGCAATGCGATGATCGCCGCGTCAGGCTTGCTCTCGGCCAACCACGGCAGGAGCGCGGAATCGGCGTCGCGGACGGTGACTTCCAGACCCTGCCGGCGCAGGGCCTCGGTCAGCCGCGACCCGGACCGTAGGGACACCTCGCGCTCGTGCGTGAGTCCGCCGGCCAGTACCACCACATGACGATCGGTCATCGTGAGTTCCGCATCTGAAGAGTGTTCGAGGTCTCGGTCGGTGGCTGCTCGGTCGGTGTGGTCTCGGTCGGTCGGAGTCTTGGTCTGTCTCGGGCTGGGTGGGTGTCAAGCTCAGTAGATGTCGGTTGCCGGTGACGACGGACCGCGGTTCGCACGGCGCGCCGGGAGGGCGGCCGGACCGTTGAACCCGAAGGTCTTCATCACTTCCATCTCGCTCTCCAGGACCGCGGCCAGCCGCCGGACACCCTCGACGATGCGTTCCGGAGTGGGGAAGCAGAACGACAGTCGCATCTGCCGTGAGCCGAGACCGTCGGCGTAGAAAGCGGTTCCAGGGACGTAGGCGACAAGCGCGGTGGTGGCTCTTGGCAGCATGGCCTGGGTGTCGAAGCCCTCGGGGAGCGTCACCCAGACGTAGAACCCACCCTCCGGCCGAGTCCAGGTGGTGCCCTGCGGCAGGTGGGTCTCCAGGGCGGAGATCATCGCATCGCGGCGCTCGGCATAGGTCTGCCGGTACGTCTTCACCTGGCTCTGCCAGTCGAAGTTGGCCAGGTAGCGGGAGACCAGCATCTGGTTGAAGACCGGGGGGTTGAGCGTGGCACTCTCGTTGGCCAGCACCAGCTTCTCCCGCACGGCGTGCGGCGCCAGCACCCACCCGACCCGGAGACCAGGAGCGAACGTCTTGGAGAACGAGCCGAGGTAGATGACATTGTTCGGGTCGTCGGCACGGATCGCGCGGCGCACCTTGTCGTCGAATCCGAGCAGTCCGTAGGGGTTGTCCTCGAGGATCGGAATGCCGGCGTCGCGGCAGATCTGCGCGAGCTCGATTCGTCGTTCCGTCGACATGGTGACGCCGGCCGGGTTGTGGAAGTTGGGAATCGTGTACAGAAGCTTGATCCGTCGGCCCTGAGCCCGGACCGTCTCGATGGCGGCCGAAACGGCGGAGGGGATGAGGCCGTCGCTGTCCATCTCGATGTGCACGACGCTCGCCTGGTACGACGCGAAGGTGGACAGCGCACCGACGTAGGAAGGCGCCTCGGCCAGGATCACGTCGCCGGGATCGCAGAAGATCCGGGTGACCAGATCAAGCGCCATCTGCGAACCGAGCGTGACCGTGACGTCGTCCGGGTGCGCGCTGATGCCCTCGAGCGCCATCACCTGGCAGATCTGTTCGCGCAGTTCGAGAATGCCCTGACCGGACCCGTACTGCAGGGCGACGAGGCCGTCCTCGGCGATGAGCTTCGCCGCTTCCGCGGCCACGCTCTCCAACGGCAAGGACTGCAGATAGGGCATTCCGCCGGCCAGCGAGACGACCTCGGGGCGGTTGGCCACTGCGAACAGCGACCGGACTGCCGAAGCTCGCATGCCAGCCGTGCGCTGCGCGTACAAGGGCATGTGTCGGTCCAGGCTGTTCCCGGTCATGTGGCTTTCCTTGCCGTCGTACCGCCGCCGGGCCGGGTCGGGGCGCGTCGAGAGGATGGTCGGTGCCGGGGCGGGTTGGATGAATCCTACCGTCGACGCCGTAGGTCGGCGCCTGGTTGCCCGTCACGTGCGCGGGGCCCTCGTCGCCGCTTTCGGCATGTTGCCCGCCCCGGTTGTCCACAACTGCCGATACCGAAGGTCTCCGTCGCCCGACTACGGGGACTGAGACCTTCGGTATCGCCCGCCGGGGACCGCAGCGCGACGTCCTCCGCGAAGCGACCGCCATCCTTCTGACGATGACCCCTCCAATCGGACGCCCCCTTCGATCCCTCGGCGGGCGGCGATGACAGGGTGGGTCCATGACGGTGTGGATCTGCTCGGCGTGCGGTGTGGAGCACGCGAACATGGCGCGGCCGCCGGCCAGGTGCGCGATCTGCACCGACGAGCGTCAGTACGTACCGACCGGTGGGCAGCAATGGACGTCGATCAGGGAGATGACGGGCCGGTTCGCCGGGTCCTTCACCGAGATCGAGCCGGAGCTGTCTGCCGTACAGGTCAGCCCGTCGATCGGGATCGGGCAGCGGGGGCTGTTGCTGCGCAGCCCGGCCGGGAATGTCCTCTGGGAGCCGCCGGCCTACCTCGACCAGCAGATGATCGACGCCGCGAGGGAACTCGGCGGGGTGGCCGCCATCGCCTCGAGCCACCCCCATCTGGTGGGTTGCTCGGTGACCTGGAGCAAGGCGTTCGACGGTGTACCGATCTACTACGCCGAGTCCGACCGACGGTGGATCAGGCGTCCGGACGATCAGATCCGGCTCTGGAGCGGCCGCCAGCAGGTACTGCCCGGAGTGGAACTGGTCCAGTGCGGCGGCCACTTTCCCGGGAGTGCGGTGCTGCACTGGGCGGAGGGTGCAGGCGGTCGCGGTGTCCTGTTCGTCGGCGACACGCTGATGGTCAATGCGGACCGGACGACGGTGTCGTTCATGCGGAGCTACCCGAACCTGATCCCGCTGCCCGAGCGGCTGGTGCGTCAGATCGCGGACACGGTCGGGGAGCTGGAGTTCGACCGCATCTACGGTGCGTTCGACGGCAAAGTCATCGACAGTGGCGCTGCGGCCGCGGTTCGGACGTCTGCGGCCCGCTACATCGGCTGGCTCCGCGACGAGATCCGCGACCCTGACGAGGAATGAGGAACCCCGCAGCCGGATGGTCGACCACCCGGCTGCGGGATGTCCTCCACGCTAGACGGTCTCGACCGTGATCTGGAGCCCCGCGACCCCATCGCCGGTGTTGTTCTGGTCATAGTCCGGGGCAGACCGCACCGTGCTGCGGTGTGCGGTCACGCGAGATTCCCACCTGCTTCCAGCGCGACCTCGACCTCGTCTCAGGAGGCGGCCGGCACCGACCCGAGTTCGGAGCCGGCTGCGGCCGGGGCGGCCGTGGGTTCGATGCGGCGGGCTCGCCACCGGAACCATGCGAGCTGACCGCCGACCACGATCGCCAGCAGGAGCGCCGAGGCGATGCTGTCGAACCACCAGTGATTGCCGGTGGCCGTGACGACGTACAGCGTGATCAACGGGTGCAGGACGATCAGCCAGCGGAAGCGGCTGGTGCTGGCGTAGATCACCGCACCGGCCACCATCACCGCCCAACCGATGTGCACCGACGGCATGGCGAGAAGCTCCTGCGCGCTGAACCCGCCGCCGCTGTAGACGGACTGCCCGTACCTCACCGCGATGTCGATGAACCCGAGTTCGGGCAGCAGGCGCGGTGGTGCGACGGCGATCAACTGCACCAGCAGGGCCAACCCGGTGAAGATCGCCAGCGCTGTCCGCACCCGGGGGTACTTGTCCCGATGACGCCAGAACAGCCAGAACAGCATGGCTCCGGTCGTGCTCAGATGCATCACCGCGTAGTACAGATTGGCCAGCTGGCCAAGCATCGGATGGTCGACGAGCCCCATCTCCAGGTGCCGTTCGTTCGGCAGGTGCAGGAATCGTTCGGCGGTGTTGATCCAGCGACCGCGGTCGAAGGCGTCGGTGGTGCTGTGCTGCGAGAGCTGCCCGGCCCGCTGCCAGAGCGAGAAGAGCACGGCGACGATGCCGGCCTCCCGCAGGAACGGCGTGACCTTCCCGGCCCACCGTGCCCGGACCAGGGCCAGCCCGAAGGCGAGCGTGAACAACGCCAGAGCCAGCAGCCCGGCCTGCCACCAGTTGAGTTCGGCGGTGGGCGGGTGGGGCACGGGAGAACTTTAACGTCCTGTTCGCCCGATGTTGATGTGATCCCCCGCCGGCGCAGTGGGCGCGGGGGGCGCAGCGGGTGGCGGACCGGTCGAGCTCCGGACGGCGAGGGTGGGCAGCGCCAGGTACTCGGTGGCCGGCCGGGTGGGCAGCTCGATCCGCGCGAGCAGCATCTCGGCGGCGTGCGCGCCGACGTCACGCCCGGAGATGTCGACGCTGGTCAGGGACAGATGTCGGAGCTTGGCCAGGTAGGTGTTGTCGTAACCGGTCAACGACAGATCCTGCGGGACCCGGAGGCCCAGCTCCTGCGCGGCGCCGAGGGCACCGAGGCAGACCACGTCGTTCGCCGCGACGATGGCGGTCGGGCGGACGCTTCCCTCCAGCATTCGGAGCGCCGCGTGGTAGCCGCCGTCCTCGGTCATGTCGGTGGGCTCGATGGTGATCATGGTGGCCAGTCCGGCCTCCGTCATCACCTCGAGGTAGGACTGTCTGCGCAATTCCTGCACACCGCCGACCGTGCCGGACAGATGCCCGATCCGGCGATGACCAAGGTCGATTAGGTGTCCGACCGCGAGGGCGATGCCGTGCCGGTCGTCCTGGGCGGCGACGTCGGCCAGCGGGAAATCGAAGTCCCGGGTGCCGACGACGACGGTGGGTAGGCGGGAGGCGGCCTCCCGCATCGCGTCGGACTCCGGCATGGTGCCGACCAGTACCAGACCCTCGACGCGCATGTCCATGAAGGTGTTCAGCAGACGCTCGTCCTCGCGCCGGTCCAGCCGTCCGTCACCGAGCAGGACGCTGAGGCCGTGCTCCCCGAGCGTGGAGTTCAGCCCTTCGAGATTCTCCACGAACCACGGGTTGCGCAGGTCGTTCATGAGCAACCCGACCGCGCGGGTCCGGCGCTGGGTGAGGCTGCGCGCAGCTGCGTTGGGCCGGTAGCCCAGCGCCTCGATCGCGGCCACGACGAGCGCGCGCTTACCTGGGCTGACCTGCGGAGAGCCCTGCAGGACGAGGGACACCAGCGACTTCGACACCCCGGCGGCGGCGGCCACGTTCCGGATCGTCGGCGCCGGCGGAGCAGGGCCGTCCGGACCTGGGGTGAGGGTCATCCCGCCCAGTATGGTCGTCGAGTGTGCGGTGAGCAGGTGAAATCGCCTGTGGTGCGCACACTCGCCGGCATCACTCCGGTCCGGTCGCCAGTTTCGAGGGCCACCAGATCTTGCGGCCGATGTCGTGGGCCAGGGCCGGCACCAGGATCGTCCGGACGATCAGGGTGTCCAGCAACACACCGAACGCCACCGCGAAACCCAGTTCGGCCAGGAACACCAGCGGCAGAACCCCGAGCACGGCGAACGTCGACGCCAGCACGACGCCCGCCGAGGTGATCACGCCGCCGGTCACCGAGAGCCCGCGCAGCACCCCGGCACGGGTGCCGAACCGGAGCGTCTCCTCCCGGACACGCGTCATCAGGAAGATGTTGTAGTCGATCCCGAGTGCCACCAGGAACACGAAGGCGAACAGCGGGAACGACTGGTCCGCCCCCGCGAACTTGAACAGGTGGTCGAACACGAAACCACACACGCCCAGGGTGGCGCCGAAGGACAGCACCACCGTCACGATCAACAGCAGCGGCGCGAGCAGCGCCCGGAGCAGCAGCGCCAGCACGACGAAGATGACGACGAGCACGATCGGGATGATCAGGTTGCGGTCGTGCACGGATGCCATCTGCACGTCCAGGGTCGCCGCCGACTGCCCGCCCACCAGGGCGTCCGCTCCCGGCACCGCGTGCACGGCAGTGCGCAGCCGGGCAATGGTGTCGTACGCGGCCTTCGAGTCGTAGGAGTCGGCGAGCACCGCGTTGACGATCGTCCGGCCGTCGATCGGCTGCACCTGGAGGGCGGCCGGCGCACACCCGGCGGTGGCGCCTGCCGGAGCGCCCCCGGATCCGACCGATGCCCGGAGCGCCGCAAGTTTCGCGTAGTCGACCTGGACGCAGACCGAACCGGCCGTGCTCTGCACACCCGGTACGTGCTGCACGACGGCGATGGCCTGCGACACCTGCGAGGCGTTCACCGCGATGACCGCCGGCGCCCCGACGCCCTTGTCGAACTTGGCGTCGTAGATGTTCTGACCCAGCACCGCGTCCGGCGTATTGGTGAAGCCCTGGGCGATCGTCAGGCCGCTGGTCTTCAGACCACCGATCCCGATCAGGCACAGCAGCAGCAGGACGCCGGCGCCGATCCAGGCCCGGCGGTGGTGGGCACCGATGAAACGTGCCACCCGGCCCCAGATCCCGGCTGTCCCCGGCTCCGGCGCCGGGGTCTGCGTGGTCGGGCGCCGCGGCCAGAATACCCACCGACCGGCGAGCGCGAGAGACACCGGCAGGAACGACATCATGATCAGCAACGTGCAGGCGATCCCGATCGCGGCGACCGGCCCGAGGCTCTTGTTCGAGTTCAGCTCGGAAAAACTCAGGCAGAGCAGGCCGATGATGACGGTCGCCCCGGATGCGAAGATGGCAGGCGCAGACTCCCGCCACGCCTTGATCATCGCGTCGGTGCGCCGCTCGTAGTTGTGCAGCTCCTCCCGATACCGGGAGATCAGCAGCAGGGCGTAGTCGGTCCCTGCCCCGAGGACCAGCACCGAGAGGATCCCCTGGCTCTGCCCCGTCAGGGTCAGCACGTCGTTCTTGGCCAGGAAGTAGATCACCATCGACGAGAGACCGAGGGCCAGCACGGCGGAGAACAGCGGGAAGAACCACAGCACGGGAGATCGATAGACCAGCAGCAGGATCAGGATGACGATGCCGCCCGCGGCGATCAGCAGCGTGCCGTCCAGCCCCCCGAAGGCGCTGATGAACGCCACCAGCAGTCCGCCGGCACCGGCCGGATGGACCACCAGGCCCTCGGGCAGCCCGACCTTGGCAGCATCGACGAGCGCGGTCTCGTTGGAGGACAGGGTGTTTCCGTTGACGGCGACCCCGTTCTGCTTCGCGACCAGTGGCGCATAGATGGCGGCGGCGGTGCCGTCGCCCGAGAAGGTGACCGGAGTGACGGCCTGCGCATCGACGCCCGGCAGGGTGCTGATCCTGGCCAGGACACCGGCGATGGCGGTCTTGTCCCCCGGGGTCAGTCCGGACGTCCGCTGGAACACCAGGAACCCCGGGAGCGACTGGGCGGTGCTGAACCGTGCGGCCTCGTTGCCGGCCCTGGTCGATTCGGCGCTGCCCGGCAGGTACGAGGAGTTGTCGTTCTTCTGTACCTCGGACAACTTGCCCTGGTAGGCGCCGCCGGCGCCGCCGGCCAGGAATGCGACGATCGCGACGGCGATGATGGCGAAGAACGGGATGCCGCGAGGGAGCTTGCGCTGACCCACCTTCGGCGGCGTCGAGGTAGCGGTTGCGTCCTCGGCTTGATCGGCCTTGGTCATCGCGAGGTGCCTCTTTCATCTGTTGGCGGTTCTCGTCCGGTGCCGGTTCTCATCTGGTGCCGGTGGTCATCTGGTGCCGGTGGGCGGGTGATCGGGGGGACGACGCGGGACGATCTGGACGGGAACAGTTTGCTCGCACGACGTCCGCAGCGGAACCCGAGATATCCCCTACTGGGGAACCCTGGAGGAGATTATCGCCTCGCACCCGTTGGCGGAGTGGGGTGAAACGATGCATCGGAGCCCGGGAGGAATCGACGTGACCAGCACCGTGTTCGTGGGAGGTCTGCTGTGGAGCCCGGCGGACCAGGCGGAACCGCAGCCGGCCGAACTGCTGGTGGTCGGAGGCCGGATCGCCGCAGTGGGCGAACATCTCACGGCGCCACCGGGAACGGAGCGCATCGATCTGCAGGACGGCACCCTGCTGCCGGCCTTCGGGGACGGACACGCCCACCCGGTGCAGGCCGGCCTGGAGGGCCGGTTCGCCCCGGTCAGGGGAACCAGCCTGGCAGCGGTGCTGGACGGTGTCCGGACCTGGGCGGCCGCCCATCCGGACGCGCCGTGGATCTACGGCGCCGGCTTCGACCTCGCGCTCACCCCCGACGGCATCTTCGACGCGCACTGGCTGGACGCCGTCGTCGGCGATCGGCCGGTGGTGCTGCGCGGCACCGACTATCACACGCTCTGGTGCAACACCGAGGCGCTGCTCCGGTCCGGCATCACGGTCGACACCCCGGACCCGCCCGACGGCGACATCGTGCGTCGGGCCGACGGCCGTCCGGTCGGGACGCTGCGGGAGTGGGGCGCGACCGATCCGGTCTTCGCGGCGATGCCGCGGCCGGAACCGGCAGTCGCGGTGGCCGCCATCGGGGAGGCGACGACCATCTGCGCCGCCGCCGGCCTGACGTGGGTGCAGGACGCCTGGGTCGAGGAGGTCGACCTCGCGGCCTACCTGGCAGCGGCCGCGAGCGGAGCCCTCGTGGTGGCCGTCAACCTCGCATTCCGCGCCGATCCGATGGGTTGGCAGGACCAGGTCGCCGTCTTCGCCGCCCGGCGGGACCGGGTGATGGCCGCCGGCCACGAACTGCTGACGGCGCGCACGGTGAAGTTCTTCGTGGACGGTGTCATCGAATCAGGGACCGCGTCGATGCTCGAGCCGTACACGGACTGCCCGCACAGCCGCGGGATGCCGAACTGGGTCCCCACCGAACTCCGGAAGGCGGTGGCCGCGTTCTCGGCGGCCGGGTTCCAGGTGCACCTGCATGCGATCGGAGACGCTGCCGTCCGGGACGCGCTGGACGCGATCGAGGCCTCCGGCGACGTCATCTCCGGTGGTGACCTCCGGCCCGTCATCGCGCATCTCCAGGTGATCGACCCGGATGACCTGGCGCGACTCCCGGCTCTGGGCGTGATCTCCTGCTTCCAGCCGCTGTGGGCGCAGCCCGACCCGCTGCAGGAGGTGCTGACCATTCCGCGGATCGGACCGCGACGTGCCGCGCTGCAGTACCCGATCGGCTCGGTGCTGGCCGACGGGGGCCTGATCAGTTTCGGCAGCGACTGGCCGGTCACCGCGGTCTCGCCGCTGGCCGGCCTGGTCACGGCGGTGACCAGGCAGACACCGGAGGGTGAGCCGGCCGGCGGCTGGTATCCGCGGGAGCGCATCGGCCTGCGTGAATCGTTCACCGCCTACACGGCGGGCGTGGCACGGCAGGGGTTCCGCGACGACGCGGGGACGCTGGCCGTCGGCGCCGTCGCCGATCTGGTGTGGCTCGCCGTCGACCCGTCACGTGCCTCGCTCGCCGAGGTGGCCTCCGCTTCCGTGCTCGGGACCTGGCGGGCCGGTTGCCGGATCCACTGACCCCACTGCCGATCCCGGTCGTGATGGTCCGGTCGGGCACGGGTCATCGTCGTCACAACCTCGCGCGCTCCGCCCGATCGCACCTATTCTGTGAAGGTTGCGCTGTCGCCGGGTCGGTTGCCGGCGGGACGCGACGAGGTCAGCGAGCAGGACATCAGGGGCGAACCGAAGGAGCGCGACGCAGAGTGACGCGAGCACTGGTGCCGCTCTCCATGTCGTCCATCGGCGATCTGCCCGAGCAGTGCAGGTCGTGCGTGACCTGGGAACTCCCTTCCTCCGCCGCGGTCGGCCTCGAGTCCGATCTGGCCGGTTTCGAGAAGGAGGTCTGGCTCTCCGGGGTGATGCTCACCTGGGGTTCGGCCGGTCAGATCGTCACGGTCGACGAGAAACCGGCCGGCTTCGCCCTGTTCGCGCCGCCGACCGCCGTGCCGGGAGCGGCCGCGTTCCCGACCTCCCCGGTGTCACCGGATGCCGTCCTGCTGACCACCGCGCGCATCATGCCGGAGTTCCGCGGTCAGGGGTTGGCCCGCTTCCTGATGAACGGCGTCATCAAGACGTTGACCAGCCGTGGCGTGCGGGCCATCGAACTTTTCGGCGTCGAGCAGGGTGACGACCAGGAGCGGGTGGCCGGCCGGCTCGACGGACAGGGCGAGCAGGAGTTGCCGAAGTGCTTGCTACCGGCCGACTTTGCGCGCGCCGTGGGGTTCACCGACATCCAGACCCACCGGCGCTACCCGCGTCTGCGGTTCGAGCTGGCGTCCGGGATCGGCTGGAAGGCCGAGGTGGAGTCCGCCCTGGAGAAGCTCTTCACCGTGATCACCATTCCGGCCCCGAAGGCCGCGCTGCCGGAACTGGTGAGGGTGCGATCGTCTGAGGGCGGCCGGATGAAATTGCGCCTGCGACGGGTCCCCGACGAACCCGTCTCCACGCAGAACAGCCCTCGGCTCTCCTGCGCCTGATCGGACCCGCACCCCACGCCCGGGTCGACCATCCACAGTTGTAGCCGTTGTTCCGGGCGCTGCACAACCACCTCGGCTCCTTCGAAAGGTGGAGCAGCCGATCGATCAGTAGCCGGATCGATCACTCGGCCATCCGGATGTCGCGTTCCAGGTAAAGCAGGGCGGCCCGCAGGTTGTGGGCCCGATCAGCCATGGCATCGAGTCGCAGACGCGGCTGCACCCAACCGTCGAAGCCGGCGCGCCGTTGTTCGACCGACTCCAAGGTCGGCTCCCGGAAGTCACCGAGATTGCGTTGACGGGCGCGGAGTCGGGCCCGGTGCACTCGTTCGTCGGAGCAGCGGACCTCGAGGAACCGAACCTCGACGCCGCTGCGCTGTGCCAGGTCGATCCACTGCTGACGAGCCGGAACCGCGTCGTTCACCGCGTCGATGACGACCGTCATTCCGAGGGCGAGCTGTTCGGCAGCCAGTGCCTCGGCCACCACGTAGGCGGCCAGGCCCGCGGGTTGGTCACGTTCGATGCCCGAGCGGTACAGAGCGGCCTCGATCGGGTCCACCGCCAGGACCGGCGCGGCCAGGGCGCGGGCGACGTCTCCGGCCAGCGTGCTCTTCCCGGACCCCGGAAGGCCGGCCATGACGATGAGCAACGGCCTCGACGCCGGCGGGTCAGCGGTCATGCCGGTCGGGGTCGTGCCGTCGGGGTCGTGCCGGTCGGGGTCCTGCGGGTCGGGGTCGAGCGGGTCAGCGGTCGCACCGGTCGGGATCATGCGGGTCAGGGTATCGACGGCCGGTCAGGACCCCGAGACGCGTTGTCCCGGGCGATCAATCGGGCGTAGGCGCCGTCGGCGGCCAGCAGTTCGTCGTGGGTTCCACGTTCGATGATCCGGCCGTGGTCCATCACGACGATCTCGTCGGCGTCACGCACGGTGGACAGCCGGTGGGCGATGGTCAGGGTCGTGCGGTCCTGCGAGATGGCCGAGATGGCCTTGACGACCGCCGCCTCTGTGCGGGTGTCCAGCGCACTGGTGGCCTCGTCCAGGATCAGCACCTTCGGGTCGCGCAGGATGATCCTGGCGATGGCCAGACGCTGCTTCTCGCCTCCGGAGAATCGATAGCCACGCTCGCCGACGACGGTTTCGTAGCCCGCCGGGAGTCCGGCGATCAGTTCGTGGATCTGTGCCGCACCCGCGGCATCTTCCAGTTCCTGTTGCGTGGCATCGGGTTTGGCGAATCGGAGGTTCTCCGCGATCGAGGCGTGCAGGAGGTAGGTCTCCTGGGAGACGATGCCGATCGCGCCGGCCAGGTCGACCTGCGTCAGGTCGCCCAGCGGGACCCCGTCGAGGGTGACGGTGCCGAGATCGGGTTCGTACAACCGGGCGCCCAGGTAGCCCAGGGTGGTCTTGCCGGAGCCGGTGGCACCGACGACGGCCACGTGGTGCCCGGGCGCGATCGTCAGGTCGATGTGGTCGAGGGTCTTCGATTCCGTCCCCGGGTAGGCGAAGCTCACGTTGTCGAAACGCAGTTCACCGGCGAGGATCTGGAGCCGGACCGGCTCCACCGGTTCCTTGATCTCGATGGGTAGATCGAGGTAGTCGAACACCCGGCGGAACATCGCGAGCGAGGTCTGCAGGTCGACGCCGGTGGACAGCAGTTGCATCATCGGGCGGAAGAGCTGGCCCTGCAGGGTCGTGAAGGCGACCAGGGTCCCGATCGACACCACCCCGGTGGTGCCGGAGACGGTGAACGCGGCAGCCAGGTAGATGGCTGCGGGCAGCACCGAGATGATGATCCCGATGGTCGACTGACGCCAGCGGCCGGTCATCGCGGACCGGACCTCGAGGTCGGCCAGTTCGGACGATGCCTTCGAGAAACGTTGGGAGAGCTGGTCACTGCGACCCATCGTCTTGGTCAGCAGCACGCCGGACACCGAGAGGGACTCGGCGACCATCGACGACATGTCGGCCATCCGCTCCTGACGGTTGGTCGCGATCTGCCGACGCATGCTGCCGACCTTGCGGGAGATCCAGACGAACAGCGGGACCAGCACGAGGCTGACCAGCGTCAGCTTCCAGTCCAGCGCCAGCATCGCGACGAAGGTCGCGATCACCGTGGTGCCGGAGGAGACGATGCTGGTGGCGGTGTTCGTGACGGTGGCCTGCATCGCCCCGATGTCGTTGGCGATGCGCGACTGGACCTCGCCGGTGCGCGTCTTCGTGTAGAAGCTGAGGGAGAGTTTCTGCAGGTGGGAGTAGACCGCGGTGCGCAGGCGGTGCATGACGCCCTGCCCGACGAGCGTCGACTGACGGGATTGGATGACGCCCAGCACGCTGGTGCCGATGGCCACGGCGATCATGCCGGAGGCCAGCAGGACCGTGCCTCTGGTGTCCCGCCCGGGGAGGGTGACGTCCAGGATGCTGCGGAGCAGGAACGGGGAGGCGAGGGAGATCAGGGCCGAGGCGACGATGAGCAG
The DNA here is from genome assembly GCF_014303395.1 of Nakamurella sp. PAMC28650. GTDB lineage: Bacteria > Actinomycetota > Actinomycetes > Mycobacteriales > Nakamurellaceae > Nakamurella. The sequence goes on along the minus strand of NZ_CP060298.1, from coordinate 791,245 downwards.
GCCGACAATGGCCAGCCGGGCCCGATGCTCGGCGAAGAGGGTGAAGATCCGGTGGATGTCGCCGGGCTGGGCGATCGGCGCGGGCCGGTCGTCCTTCGGTCCGCGGGTGCGATTGATGCCGCCGGCGCCGGATGGTCGGTTCCGGGTGTTCTGAGTGGCCGTGGTCATGGGCACTCCCTTCTGTTGAGCGCGTCTCTACGTCATACTGGTGAGTGTAGCGCATACTGAGGTAAACTCACGATGAGGAGACGACAGGGTCAACGTCCAAGGCGCTCGGACCATTCCCGGCAGGTCGGCGTGTGGGTCCGTCCATCGGTGGGTCGGTGGGCCGGTGGTTCGATCCGTGAGCGGAGAGGAAGGCAGCAATGGGTGTCACACCCGCCATCACCACGGCCGAGCTGGTCGAACGGCTGATGCGGTCTGCTCACCGACTTCGGCGCGCCTCGGTCAAAGCGTTGGCGCCGCTGGGCCTGACCCCCGCGCAGGAGCGGATGCTCCGCCTGGTCTCAAGGGGGGAGAGCCCCTGGCGAATGGGTGAGTTGGCGTCACGGATGGGCATCGTGCCGCGTTCGGCGACGGGTCTGGTCGACGCTCTGGAGCGGGCCGGGCTGGTGGAGCGGGCCATCGACCCGGAGAACCGGCGCTCGATCCTGGTCAGGCTGACCGAGCACGGGCTGGCCGTGCAGCGAGAGATGGCCGAGGCGCGGGCCGCCGCTGGGGAGCATCTGTTCGCGCAACTCGACGACTCCGAACGGTGGGTACTGGCCGAACTGCTGGACAAGGTCGCTCCGCCGGAGGATCACTGATCCGGCGGGCCGACCCGTCCTGATGACTACTTGCCGAAGAGATCCTTCGCGGCGTCCTTGATCTTCTCGCCCGCCTGCTTGACGTGCGACGAGGCCTGGTCGCCCTGGCCCTCGGCCTCGAGGTCCTGGTTGCCGGTCGCGTGGCCGGCCGCCTCCTTGGCCTTGCCGCCCAATTCCTCGGCCTTGTTGCTGATCTTGTCGTCCAGTGCCATGGCAAACCTCCGGTGGTGTGGCGAAGAGAGAACTTCGTACGTTCCAGGTTTCTCCCTACCAGCCCACACAAACTCCTCAGTTCATGTGTAAGTCGTGAGCGCCATCGAGAGGTGTTAACTGAAAGCTATGACGCGACTACCGGGTGAAGCACCCAGGGACTGGTTTGTGCGGGTGGTGGGTGAGCGCAACGCGGCCAGGGACGATCCGAAGTCCGCAGCGCGCTACGAAGAGCTGAAGTCAGAGGCCGAGCAGGCCAGGGCCGAGATGCAGGGTGACGTGACGAGCGTGCCGCTCGAAGTGACCGGCGACGACCGGGACCAGTCGCGCGCCCGATAGCCCTGGCGAGAGTGCTGCCGCAGGAACCGATCTGATGGACAGACGCTCTAGTCGACCGTGGAGCCGTACCAGTCCAGCACCCGAAGGGCGCGGAGAGTGTTCCAGCGGCTGGGTCGTCCGTCGCCGTCTTCCATCAGGAAATGCTGCGCGCCGGGATGGGTGTGCTCCAGTAGCCAGGTGCCGTCGGGCTGCTGCTTCGAGCGAAGCAGCGCGATCGCCTCGGCCAGGCGTGGATCCGGCGCATCACCGGTGGCATGCAAGTAGTCCAGCGCGCGGAGCACGTCGTAGTGCCACCAGGTGGGGAAGGAGAAGCGCAGCCAGTCGGGGTCGACCACCTCACCCGTGCTCAGCCGCCGGAACAGCCGGCGGTCGAGCAGATACTCGTGCCCACGTCGTCGAGCGGCGAGGGTCTGCGTCGAGCCACCGGTCGCCTGCTCGTAGGCGAGCAAACCCTCGAGCACGCAGATCGTGGTCGCGAACGATCCGCGCGTGGATCCGTTCTCCGCCTCGCAATTCCAGCCGCCGTCTCCGAGTTGCTCGCCGAGCAGCCGGGCGACGATGCCGTCCACCTCCTCCCCGAAATACGCTCCGATCGCGACGGTCCGCCCGTTGATGCACGGCTCGACCTCGCCGGCGAAGAACGGCTGCCCCGCGTGCTCCCATCGGCAGTCTTCCCGCACCGCCGCGATCATCGTGCGGACGGCCGGTGCATCCGGGTCGATACCGGTGTCGCGCAGCAGTTGCAGGGTGGGCAGCGTGGAGGTCCAGGGCTGACCGCCGGAGAAGTCGCCGCGGAAGTCCGCGGGAAAGCAGGCTCCGCCGGCCCACAGACCGTCGTCGCCGCGCAGAGCGAGCAGCTGAGCACCCCACCCCTGCGTCGCGACGCGGGCGCGCTCGGCGGCCACCACCTCTGGGGGTGAGTCGGTCAGATCGCGCAGCACCTGCCAGCGCAGCGACGGATCGGAGTCGAGCAGCCAGTCCACGGCGATCATGGGCCCAAGATAGACGCGGTCACCGACAGTCGCAGCGCGTCCACCCTCAGCCCCGGAGCGACGGCAGGTTGACGACGATGGCCTCCTGGGTGCTCCGCGCGATGACGACGACCGCCTCGACGTCAGGGTGGTTGTTCTCCTCGCGGTGAGGCGTGTAGGGCGGGACGAACACATAGTCCCCCGGCGCCGCCCGCAGCCTCACCTCCTCGCCGGTCTCCTCATCGAGGAAGACGAATTCCGGCGACCCGCTGACGACGTAGATGGCCGTTTCGGCCTCGCCGTGATGATGGTTGTCCGAGTGCATGAGCGGCCGCACGTGGGTCTGCCCCATCCAGAGCCGTTCCGAACCGACCTTCGACCGGCTGATCGCGGCAAATCGCTGCATGCCTGACGTCTGAGCCGTTTCGCCGTCGATCTCGTCGGCCCGGATGTGCCGCAGGTTGGGCTGGGCGTGGACAAGGTCGGGGTGGAAGTCGTCCGTCATGCCACCAGTTTGCCGACTGGCCGGGCCCACCGCGAGCGGGGATGCACCTCATTCCGTTCGGTGGCTTCAGGCCGTCATCCAGGACCGCCGGGTACGGACGCCTGGGCATCCGTACCCGGCGGTCGCCGTCAGATCCGGGACAGGGCGTAGATCGCCACCGAGTCCTTGGCCGGCACCGTGACCGTCGCGCGGCCGTGCGAGCCGACCGTCACGACGGGACCGGAGCAGGCGTGACCCTGTCGAGCGCCGTGGATGACGTCGCAGTACCGCCCGGCCGGCAGTCCCGTCTCGACGGTGACCGTCCTGGCCGCGGTCTCGTTGTTGATCGCGATCCAGGCCCGGTCACCTCTGGAGAACGCGGCCAGGTTGTTGCCGTCGTCCCACCAGTTGGCCACCTCGGCCGACCCTGCGTAGTTGTGCCAGCCGACCAGGTCGGCGACCCCGGTGAACCGGTCGACGCAGACCCAGCCGTTCGTGCAGTCGGTGTCGGTCACCATTCCGTTGGCGTCCGAGGGTGGCCCGTCGTCGGTGGTGGTCCAGGCGAAGCTCGAGTAGACGGCGGGCCTTCCGTAGCCGTAGGCGAGCATGAACTCGGTGGCGACGGTGTTGGCGTCGCTCTTGTAGTTGAGCGTCGAATTGTTCCGTTCGGTGTCGTGGTTCTCGACGAACGCCAGCGACCGGTTGCTCGGCAGGAGGCCGGACTGCTCGCCGAACACCTTCAGATCACCGATGTTGCCGCCGGGGGCACTGGTGTAGCTGCGGAACGCGGACTGGATCTGGGAAGCGAAGTCGAAGCCCAGCAGGCTGCCCTGGGCCTGGAACGCGAAGGGCGAGATACGGCCTGGACTCCCGGTTCCCACCTCGAGGGCGAGGTAGGGACGGGTGCCGTCGACCGTCCGGTGCAGACGCGACTCGATGGCGTCGAGGTCTGTCTGACCGATGTGCTTCGCGGCGTCGACCCGGAAGCCGGAGACCCCATAGCCCAGTAACTTGTTGAGGTAGGCGGCCAGCGTGTCGCGGACCTTGTTCGACGACGTGCGCAGATCGCTGAGACCGACCAACTCGCAGTTGAAGACCTGCGTGTAGCTGTTGAAGTCGGCGATGGAACCGTTCTGGTCGCCGTTGCCCGCGGTGGGCGGTACCGGACAGTCGGCCGGGCTGCTGTGGAAGTCGGCCGGCGAGTACAGGCCGGCATAGTTGTACTTCGTGTAGCTCACGCCGCCGTAGGAAACGTTGCCCTGGCCCGTCATGTGGTTGATGACGGCATCGACGATCACCTGCACGCCCGCCTTCCGGCAGGTCGCGACCATCGACTTGAACTGGGCCTCGTTGCCCATCCGGCTGTTCAATTGGTAGTCGACCGGCTGGTAGACCTCCCACCACGGGTGCAGAACGGTGTTGCTGCCGTTGCCGAGAGCCGTGCGCTTGACGGAGTCCTGCGGCGGCGCGACCTGGACGGCTCCGTAGCCGTTGGGCCCGAGGACGTGGGTGCACTCCGTGGTGACCGACCGCCAGTTCCACTCGAACAGGTTCGCGATGACGTCCTTCGACAGACTGCGGCCGGGGTGGGCGGGCGTGGCCCGGGCCGCCGTGCCGGCGGACGTCGCGCCACCGACGGCCGTGCTGGTAGACGCGTTGCCGACCGCCGTCCGGGTCGACGCGCCGCCGGTGGTCGGGGACGGCAGCAGGGCGATGGCCAGGACGGCCGCGGCAATGGCGGCGACGCCACTGTTGATCCGGGCTGCTCTGCCCCATCTGGCCCTGCCCCATCTGGCCCTGCCCCCGCCGGATCTGCCCCACTTCGCCCTGCCCGGCCGCTGTCCGCCGGCCGATGATCTGGTGTCCAACAAGCTCTGCTCCTACCCCTGTTCGGTCGCCCCGGTGAGTGGTCCGGGGCGGATGACGCCCTGCCATCGTGACCTACGACACCGACAGTCGCCTGATGAATCGACACCGCCGGTGGATTGCGGGGAGGGAGTTCGCACCCCACCTGGCCTGATGCACGGGTGGAGGATCCAGCAGCATGCAGTAGTCGGCCTCGGTCAGGTTGAGCCCGACCCCACCGGCCTTCAGGCTGATCAGGAAGACAGGGGCGGTGCCGTTCTTGAACTCCTGCAGGACCTGCGGCCGATTCCGGGTGCTCCGTCGAGGTAGCCGTACTCGATGCCGTCGGCATCCAGACGGTTCCGCACGCATTTTGCAGGCTCCTCGCCAGTCAGATCGGAATGGTCAGGAAGCTGGCAGCGGCCCCTGACAGCGATGCGGATCGGAGCGGAAACGAGCACCAGCTGCCCGGTCACGGCCGGTCGGACGATCTCGACCGCACCGGTCATTCGGGCCGACGCGATGCTCAGGCGGTCTCACGGGGCGAGTGCCACTCGTGACCGTTCGCGCACACCGGCGTGGTGACCGGCACCAGCACCTGCCCGTCGGTGACCAGCATCGAAGGCTGTGACTCCTGGATCACGAAGACGGCGGCACCGCATTGCGGGCAGGTTTCCGAAGCTGGGTGGCTTCCATGTACGGAACGTACGTCATGCACGTGAACACATTCGGCTTACGCCATAAGTCTAATGCTGGGAGCGCGATCGGCCATGCGGACACATGGTTGTAGCACAGTCAGAGCCGGTAGACACAGGGGGATGGCCGAGCACAAGCGGTACGCCTCGCTGGACGGACTTCGAGGGCTGTGCGCCCTGGTGGTGCTTGCCTATCACGCTCTGCTGGTCCTGCCGGCGATGTCGATCCCGACCGACGGGTCTGCGGTGCAGACGGCCGCCTCGAGCACTACCTGGTCAGTGGTGTGGTGGCTCTACCGGACGCCGCTGCGGGCGTTGTGGGCGGGTCCCGAGGCGGTGCTGATCTTCTTCGTGCTCAGTGGGTTCGTGCTGACCCTGCCACTCGGCGCGACCGGTCGGTTTGGCTGGCCCGCCTACTATGCGGGTCGCGTGGTGCGGCTCTACCTCCCGGTCTGGGGCGCGGTGGTGGGGTCGATCCTGCTGGCCTCCGCGGTGGTGCGCAGCAATACCTTCGGCAGCGTCTGGCTGCGAGGCCATCAGGGCCCGGGGCCCAGGTCCCAGGCCCAGGACGCCGTTCTCCTGTTCGGTACCTCGACGGTCGACGGACCCCTGTGGTCGCTGCGCTGGGAAGTCTGGTTCTCGCTGATGCTGCCTGCCGGCTACGTCGCGCTGCGCCGGTGCGCCCGCAGCAGATGGTGGTTGCCGACCATCGGCGCGTTGGCGGCCGTGTCGGCCTGGGGGGCGACGGATACGCGCGTGCGGTCGATCTCGGCCGTCAACTACCTGACGTCCGGTCTGCTGCAGTATCTGCCGGTGTTCGGGATCGGGATGGTGCTGGCGCTCAACGTGGTTCGGGTACGAGCGTTGGCAACAGGGCGTCTGAGAAAACCGGGCCGGGTCGCGCTCGCGGGTGTGGCCGGGGTGGTGCTGTTGGTCAGCCCCAGTTTCCCGTCGCCGGTCGGCGCCGGATTCTGGGCGCCGACGACGACGTTCCTGTCCCTGGTCGGTGCGATGCTGGTCGTGGTGTTGAGCCTCTGCGCACGTCCGGTCGTCACGTTCTTGAACTCTGCGGCGTTGCGGTGGGCCGGTTCCCGATCGTTCAGCATCTACCTGGTGCACGAGCCGGTGATCGTCGCTGCTGCCCTGTTGGTCAGGGCGTCCACGCCCTGGCCCTGGCTGGGCATCGCCGTACTTGCCGCCGCCGCCGCCGCGCTGATGTCGGCCGAGTTGTTCCACCGGGGGGTCGAACGGCCGGCTCATCGACTCGCCCGTCGCGTCAGCGCGATCGTCGACCGCCGTCAGGAGCTCAGATTGCGCTGAAGACGATCCTTGCCCACATCGTGCCTGCCCGGCATGGCATCCCGTTCTCCGGTTCTCGGCATGGCCCAGTTTGCGGCGGGCTGGTTCGGCAAATGGGGATATTGATTGCGATGATCGCCGTTTCAGCCGGCGTTGTGGATGGTGATGGCGTAGCCGTCCGGATCGCGGAACACGAAGGTGAGCCCGAACGGTCCAGGGAACGGCGCCGCCAGGATCGTCACCCCGCCGGACGCGAGCCGGTCGTGCAACTCCTGGGCGTTGTCGGTGGCCATCCAGAGGGCGATACCGAGTCCCAGCGGACCACTTTCCAGATCCGTTCCGGGCGAGGGTGTCCGGACGGCGAAGGCGATGGGCGAGGTGGTGAAGACGACTGCACCGGGCGGCGACTGGGGTGCGCGGGCAAGTCCCAGCTGGGACTCGTAGAAGGCTGCCGAGGCCTCCACGTCTCGGACCTGTAGAGCCAGAAAGCTGGGGCCTGTCACGGTGCTGGTCATCGGGTTCTCCTCAAAGATTCGTCAAGGACTTGACGAGATTGAATCTATGTCAAGATCTTGACATGAGTCAAGTCGATGTCCCGACATCAATCGGCTACGCGTTGAAGAGGGCCGCGGTCGCGTTGCGGTCGACGATGGATGCCGAGCTGCGCGAGTGCGAACTCAGCGTTGCCCAATACGCATCGTTGGAACTCCTCGCCCTGCACCCGGGTCTGACGAACGCGGAACTGGCCAGGGGGGTGTTCGTGACCCGGCAGGCCACCCACCAATTGCTCTCGGGCCTGCGCCACGCCGGCCTGATCGAGATCGAGGGAGCGGGCCGCAGACAACGCGTGGTCGTGACGAAGATCGGCGCCGCCCGTCTCGCTGACGCCTCCCACCGGGTTGCCGTGGTCGAGCAGCGGATGCTCGCCCCGCTCTCGGCCCGTCGACAGGGCGAGCTACTCGGTAGCCTGACGTCGTGCATCGAGGCGCTGTCGGATGGACATGAACCACCGGGGCTGCCACCGAGGTGAGGACCAGGCTCAGTACTGGAGGGCCGGGTCCGGTCGCCAGCGCGACCGATCGTCGCCACCGCTCTCACCGGTGATGTTCGCCGCCAGCACCGCACGGAGTGCGCCGACAGGATCGAATCCGTAAAGCCCTGCGCCACAACACTGGTTGACCTCCAGCAGGACGAATCGGCCGTCCGTCAGGCGGGCGACGTCCAGGACGGCAGCAGGAGGGACCCGACCCTCGGGCAGGCTCGCCAGGAACGTCTCCGCCCACTGCGCCGCCTCGTCGTGGAACGACGCCCGATGGGTGCGGAGCAACGGACTCCAGGGGTCGTCCTGCACCCGGTAGGGCGAGACTGCCACCACCTCCCGTGTCACCGTGAACAGCCGATACTCCGAATCGATCGCGAGCCATCCGGTGGTGGCCAGCAATTCGAGGTGCTCGGAATCGGTGACGGCGGCCAGCGTTCTGTCCAGAGCCCCCACCGAGGTGAACCGGGTCGCCGGAAACGCTGCATGCTTGCTGTCCGCCAATTTGACGAAGGTCGGCGCGTCGGCCAGGAGGATCCTGGCCTGCGCGGGTGTGCACAGTTGCCACTGCCGTCCGGTCACCGCAGGATCCAGGCCGACGAACCACTGCGGGGTCGGCCCGGCCAGGACGACCGTTGCCCCGGCCGCCATCGCCGAAGCGACAAGTCCGCCCGGGGCGCGGATTGCGACTCCAGGACCCGCGGCGGCCGTCACCGACGATGGGTCGGCCGTCAGGTCCAGCACCGTCAGGCCGGCGCGGGTGGCAGCCCAACGGAACCCCTGGCGTGTGTCGTCGTCGCGCGCGAACAGCGCCAACACGGAGATCTGCACTTGTCTGCCCCCCGACCTGCCGATTGCGGTGCGACCGCCGCATGACTGGACGGTCTGGTCAAGATGCCACCACGGGCGCACCACCGGCCAGCGGATAGATTTGTCGGATGGGCACCTCGAGCATCCGCCGGACGGCCGTCCCCCGGAAGGTCACTGCCGTGATGGCCACGGTCGCGTTGCTGCTGGCCGGCTGCTCGAGCGGCACCGACGCAAACGTCCAAGGTGGAATTTTCGTGTTCACCTCGCCCGGCGGGAAGACCGAATTCGCCTATCCGGCGGGCCGGCGCGGGACGATCGGTGAGCTCTCCGGACCTGAGGTCGGCAACGGCGGAACCGTTGCACTGTCCGGCTATTCGGGCAAGGTGGTCGTCCTCAATGCCTGGGGATCGTGGTGCGGGGGCTGCCGAGCCGAGACCGACTCCCTCGTCGTCGCCGCGAATCTCCTGCAGCCGCGCGGCGCGCAGTTCCTCGGTCTCGACCTCAAGGACCAGCCGGGCGCCGGGGCGGACTACCAAACCCAGAAATCCATCCCCTACCCGTCCATCGAGGACTTCGCGATGAGGACGCTCATCTCGATCCGGGGCTTTCCGACCGCGTCCATCCCCGCGACGATCGTCCTGGACCACGATCACCGGGTCGCCCACATCTGGTTGGGATCGGTCACCGACACCCAACTCGTCCCTGTCGTCACACAGCTTGTCGCCGAGCGCTGACGAGCACGTTTCGACTGGCAGAGCAGCGGCGGCGGCGGATACGGTAGTCCACTGCTGCGCGAACCCTCCCGGGTCGCACACGACGTCCGCAACGGGTTCGTCTCGGTCCGGGCGGCCGAGCGGGACTACGGTGTGGTGGTGGATCCCTCGAGTTCTCTGGTCGACGAGCCCGCCACCGAGCGGCGTCGGGAGGCATTGCGGTGACCAGCCTTTCGGTCGTCAACGGGTTGGTCTTCGACGGTGTCTCGCCTGATTTGACCGAGGGCACGGTGCACGTGGTGGACGGGCGGATCGCGTCGGTCGGCGGGCCGGCGCTGCCGGCCGACCGGGTGATCGACGCCCGAGGCGGGACGGTACTGCCCGGCCTGATCGACGCGCACTGCCACGCCTACGGCATCGACCTGAACATGCTGGCGCTCGAGTCCCTGCCGCTGAGCTACGTGGCGCTGACCGGTGCGCGCCGGCTGGCCAACTCGCTGGCCAGGGGATTCACCACCATTCGTGACCCGGCCGGCGGAGACGCCGGCCTGGCCAGGGCCATCGGCGAAGGGCTGATCGCCTCGCCCCGCTACCTCTGGCTGGGGGCTGCGCTGAGCCAGACCGGCGGTCATGGTGATCCCCGTGGTCCCGACAGCGAGGTCTGCGGCTGTGCGGCGCACACCTGCGAGGTGGTCGACGGTGTCGACCCGCTGCGGCGTGCGGTCCGTGACCGGTTCCGCCGCGGCGCCCACGCGATCAAGATCATGACCTCCGGTGGGGTCGTCTCGCTGACCGACCCGATCCGGGTCCCGCAGTACTCCCCGGAGGAAATCCAGGTGGTGGCGGCCGAAGCATCGCGCCGGGGGAGTTACGTTGCGGCGCATGCCTACTCCCCGGAGGCGATCCTGCATTCGATCGACAACGGGGTCCGGACCATCGAACACGGCAACCTGCTCGACGCCGAGACGGCCGTCGCGATGGCGGTGGCGGGTGCGTTCCTGGTGCCGACCCTGATCACCTACGACGCGATGGAGCGCCGCGGTGGCGATCTCGGCATGGCGGCCGTGTCCCGTCAGAAGAACAGCGAGGTGCTCGAGGCGGGTCGCAAGGCCGTCGAACTGGCCCGGGGCGCCGGCGTCGAGGTCGGTTTCGGGACCGACCTGATGGGTCCGCTGGAGGACGAACAGCTCAATGGCCTGCGGGTGCAGGTCGAGGTGGACGGCGTCTTCCTGGCCCTGCAGTCGGCCACGTCGGTCAATGCGAACCTGATCCGCCGGCGGCACCTCGGGCGTGTCCAGGAGGGCTGCGTCGCTGATCTGCTGATCGTCGACGCGAACGTCATGGACAAGCCGTCCGTGCTCTGGGCCGGGCCCGAACACCGCACAGTCGTCCAGGGCGGTGTGGTCCTGACCTGAGCTTTCGTCCGGGTCAGTCGGTCCGCCGCCGCAGCAGGAAGGTGAACTCTGCCGCCTCGCTGCTCACTGGTGCGCCGTCGGTGTCGCGGACGTCGACGGTGGCCAGACCCGCGGCGTCGGCGATCTCGCGAAACCCCGTCTGGGTGTGCCAGTGCAGGATCCACGGGCGGTCCAGGACCGTGCTCCCGTCGTCGGCGTGGCGTTCGTATCGCAGGACGGTCCGCTGGATCCGTGCGGCGGCGTTGCGTTCCTCGGACACGACCGACACCCGCAGGACCGCTCCGTCCGGCGCCGTCGTCTCTCTGATCCGGCCGAAGCGTTCTGCCGGGGTGGGGTCGGGGAGGAACAGCGGGATCAGCGCGGTGCCACCGTCCTGCAGATGGGTGGCGATCCGCCCGAGGGCGTTCAGCGCCGCGTCGTCGTCCGGCGGCCAGGAAGATGGATCGGTAGCGCCGGGGCAGATCCAGCTCCTCCATCTTCTGCCGATGGAGCGTGACGTCCAGGTTCTCAGCGTCCGCCCTTGCGCGGCAACGGGCGAGCATGTCTTCGGAGGAGTCGACGCCCTCCACGTCGAGGCCCAGTCTGCGCAGCGCGAGAAGCGGTTCGCCGTCACCGCACCCGAGTTCCAGAGCGGGCTGCCCCGCCTCCTGGATGAACCGGGCGTAGGGGTGCGCCTGCTGGGTGAAAGATTTGAGCGGATCGTAGAGCTCCGCGACGATGCCGGTGTAGAAGTCGGCCGGCTCCATCTGTGCATCATAGGTTCTCTGTCGAAACCTTTCCGGCCCACGAGTTGTGGTCCCGGGTGGGCTGGCGCCGTCGGCCGGCTGAAACCGGTGCGGCTCTCAGATGGCCTGTGCAGGACCGGCCGAATCCGGCTGGGGTGATCCGACCTCGGGCGGCTGTTGGGTGCTCGCGCGTTGTCGGCGGAAATTCAATCATTGCAGTAGTTCGGTGCCCGACTACAGGCACCGATCTACTGCAGTATCCGATTTTCCGGCGGTATCGCCAGGGGATCAGTCGCCGGTCGCGTACATCCTGAAAAATCCGCAGAGACATCGATTCGGCCTCGACGTACTCGTGGAGAGCCGCCCGGCGTGCCTTGGACCAGATCCGTGCGCGACGACGGCGTGGTCCCACATGAGGACGACGTCCCCGAACGGCCAGGACGGACGTCCGAACAGGGCGTCGGTCGCAGGTCGTTCTCGGCCACCATCCGATCCCGCAGCCCGGCCATGTCGGCTGATCACCTCCGCGTCCGGGTCAACCCGAACTTGTTGGAGAACTCAGCCCGAACTTGTTGAGGGACACTGTGACGATCGGCGAACCCTGCAACGTCTTCAAGCATCGGTCACGCTGAAAGGCGCAGGCGCACGGGTGCCGCCGCACGCGCGCTCCAGCACGCGCTACCTCAAGCGCTCCACAGCCCGCGCGCTACAGCACGAAGCCGCGGGGGAACGGATCCCGTGGGTCCAGCATGTACTGCGCGGTGCCGGTGACCCAGGCGCGACCGGTGATGGTCGGGATGACGGTGGTGATGCCGTTCAGCTCGCCCTGTCCGACGAGGCGCCCGATGAAGTGGGTCCCGATGAACGATTCGTTGTCGAAGTCGGTGTCCAGCGCCAACTCTCCGCGCGCGTGCAGCTGAGCCATCCGGGCGCTGGTCCCGGTGCCGCAGGGGGATCGGTCGAACCATCCCGGGTAGATCGCCATCGCATGCCGGGAATGCACGGCATCAGAGCCCGGCGCGGCGAGGTAGACGTGGTGGCAACCGGTGATCGCCGGGTTCCCGGGGTGCACCGGGAGGTCCTGCTCGTCGATGGCCGCCATGATGGCCAGACCGGCGTTCAGGATCTGGTCCTTGTTCGCGCGGTCGAACCCGATGCCCAGTTCCTCGAGCCGGACGATGGCGTAGAAGTTCCCGCCGAACGCCATGTCGTACGAAACCTGGCCCCAGGGTGCCACTTCCACCTTCCGGTCGAGCCCCAGGGCGAAGGACGGCACGTTCGTCAGAGTCACCGACTCCGCCACCTTGTCCTTCACGTGCACCTCCGCGACGACCAGCCCGGCGGGCGTGTCGAGCCGGATGGTCGTCACCGGTTCGGTGACTTCGACCATGCCGGTCTCCACCAGGACGGTGGCCACCCCGATGGTGCCGTGGCCGCACATCGGCAGGCACCCGGACACCTCGATGAACAGCACGCCGTAGTCGGCGTCGGGCCGGGTGGGCGGCTGCAGGATGGCGCCGCTCATCGCGGCGTGCCCGCGGGGCTCGTTCATCAGCAGCTCACGGATGTGGTCCAGGTGCTCGAGGAAGTACGCCCGCCGCTCGAACATGGTGGCACCGGGAATCACGCCCATGCCGCCGGTGATCACCCGCGTCGGCATGCCCTCGGTGTGCGAGTCCACCGAATGGAGAACGCGGTCAGTACGCATGGGGAGCAGTGCCTTTCAGAAGGTGTTGCGGTGATGGGCCTCGGCCAGTTGACCGAGGGTGATCGGCGCTGCGATGGGGCGGCCGGCCACGCCCTGCAGGTCGGCGAGGTTGGGGGTCCGCCCGGCCCGGTCGGCCACCAGGCAACCGGTGGCGTACCCGCACACGCGGCCCTGGCACAGGCCCATTCCCGGTCGCGCGTAGAGCTTCACCGCTCGGGGGTCGGCGGCGCCGAGCTCGACGACCGCCTCGTCGATGGTCCCCAGCGTCACCTCCTCGCAGCGGCAGACGATGGTGTCCTGCGCCGACCAGGTCATCCAGCCCGGGCGTATCGGGTAGGCCTGCAGCAGAGCGGCTGCGAACCGCTGCTGGGAGGCCCGGCGGCGGACCAGGCGGCGCATGACCGGCAGGTCGGGACGCACCCCGACGGCGGCGTGCGCGGCGTTCCGCCCGGCGATCTCGCCCTCGGTGACCGACAGCGCCGCCCCACCGACGCCGGTGGCCTCGCCCGCGACCCAGACGCCCTCAGCGCTGCTGCGCTGATCGCCGTCCACCACTGCGACCAGGCTTCCGTCCACGTCCAGGCGGGTGGCGCAGCCGAGTTGGACGGCCAGCTCGAGTTGGGGGGTGAAACCGTAACCGACGGCCAGGGTGTCGCAGTCGATCTCCCGCTGGGAACCCTCGACGACCTTCCAGCCCCGATCCAGCTTCGCCACGGTGACGCCGGAGACGGACGAGACCCCTCGGGCTGCGATCACGGCGGTCCGGGTGCGGTAGGGGATGTGGTGACGGGCGAGAACCCGGGCGTAGTGAGCACCCTCGCCGAGCTTGCCCAGATTCTGGGCCACCGCGATCGGATGCCGGGCGAAGGCGGTCGGGGCGCCGCCGGCCTCGAAGACGCCGACGACCTCTGCTCCGGCGCCGGCCAGCCCGGCGGCCACGGCGAGCAGGAACGGTCCGGTACCTGCGACCGCGATCCGGGAGCCGGCGACCACGCCGTGGCCCTTGAGCAACGCCTGGGTCCCCCCGGCGGTGAACACTCCCGGCAGGGTCCAGCCGGGGAACGGCAGCTGCCGATCGTAGGCACCGGGAGCGAGAATCACCGTCCTGGCCAGGATCGAGTGCTGCCCGTCGTCGGTGGTGGTGTTCACGCGGAAACCGTTGTCCAACAGGGTCTCCACCTGCCAGACGGAGTGGCCGGCGAGATTTTCGATCCGCTCGGGCTGCTGGTCGATCCTTCGCCTCAGCCCGGCGAAGATCGGCCAGCCGGTGTGGTGACGGCCGTCGTCCTCGGCCAGATGACGCCAGTACTGGCCGCCGATTCTCCGGCCGGCGTCGATCAACGCGACCCGGGCGCCGGCGGCCGCCGCGGCCCCGGCGGCAGCCAGGCCGGCCGGGCCCGCACCTAGCACCGCGATGTCGAAAACGACCTCCGGACCGGACTTCCGGGGGCCCGAGGAGAATTCAGGCGAGGAGATCGGCATGACCGGCTCCCTGCTGGGTGCTGACGACGTCGCCGGGCCGGACCTCGACCAGGCAGGCCCGGCGGCTGGGCCGGTCGTTGACCGTCACCAGGCAGTCGAAGCAGATACCGATGCCGCAGAAGATTCCTCGAGGGGCGTCGTCGAACCGGGTGCGCCGCCAGGAGCGATGTCCGGCCGCGATCAGGGCCGCTCCGATGGACTGCCCGCTGACGGCGGGAATCGCCTCGCCGTCGAAGGAGAACGTGATCTGTTCCCTGCTGATCGGGATCACCTTGCTGTGACCTCCTCGAATCGGTGCGGACGGAACGGCGTCAGGTCGAGGTCCGGCGGCGCGCCGGTGATCACCTGCGCGATCAGTCTGCCGGTTCCTGCCGAGAGCCCGATCCCGGCCCCCTCGTGGCCGGTCGCCTGGATCAGCCCGGGCGCGCGGGGGTCGGCCCCGATCACCGGGAGGTGATCGGGACAGTACGGACGGAACCCGAGATACGTTCGCAGCAGGGTGACGTCGGCCAGGAAGGGGAACACCTCGACCGCCTGGGCGGCGAGCTTCCGGATGACGGGCAACGACATGGTGCGATCGAACCCGACCCGCTCCCGGCTCGCGCCGATCAGGATCGACCCGGCCTTCGTCCCCTCGACGACCACCGACGTCTCGAGCCCGGCGTCACTGCTGGCCACGTTCGCGACGTACTCGGCGGTGTAGACCTTGTGGTGGACGACCTTCGGCATCGGCTCCGTCACCAGGATGAATCCCCGGCGTGGCAGGACCGGAATGGGGGCGCCGGCCAGTTCGGCGATCCGACCGGCCCAGGTGCCAGCCGCGTTGATCACCCACGCGGCCGAGATCCTCGGCTCCGTCGGGGAATCGGTGAGGACACCGGCCAGTGCGCCGCCCGGGCCACGCAGGAAACCGGTGACCGACGTGTCAGTGACCACCCGTACCCCCCGGTTGCGTACGTGTCGCATCAGCTGTGCAGTGGCCAGCATCGGCTGGATCTGGCTGTCCTGGGGGTAGAAGGCTCCACCGGCACAGGCGCGGGACAGGTGCGGTTCGAGCTCCAGCAGATCGGAAGCGTCGAGGTCGACCGACTCGATGCCGGCCGCCCGCTGGTGCGCGGCGAAAACCCGCAGGGCCGCAGCGGTCGACTCGTGGGCCGCCACCACCACGCCACCCTTGCGTTCGTACTCCAGGCGATGGGCCCCGATCTCCTGCGCCAGCTCCGACCACAGCCGGGAGGACAGCAGTGCGAGATCCAGCTCGGGACCGGGTTCTTTGTCGGACAACAGGATGTTGCCCTCGCAGGATGCCGTGGTGCCGCCTCCGATCGGTCCGCGCTCGACGACGGTCACGTCGAGCCCGGCTGCGGAGCAGTAGAACGCGGCGGCGGCGCCGACCACGCCGGCGCCGATGATCACCACCTCCGGCGACCGCGTCACGCGGGCACCCCGGTGAGCCACGCCGCCCGCGCGGCCTCCGCCACGACGAGGTCCTGCCACCCCATGCCCACACTCTTGAACACCGAGATGCCGGGAACGGCGGGTGCACAGAGCATCTCGGCCAGGTCGATCAGATCCGACGCCACCAACGCACCGCCGGCGACCGCCATGACGACGTCTCCGGCCTCCCGTAACGCCGTGTCGCGGTCCTCGGCCACCACGCGCGCCGCCCGGGCGAACACCCGCTCGTCCAGCTCGCGGACGCCGGGCCGGTGCGATCCGATGGCCACGACGCAGGCGTGATCGGCGAGCAGATCGCCGTCGAAGACCGGTACCGGGGAAGTGGTGGCGCACAAAACGATGTCGGCGTCGCGAACCGTTTCGACGCCTCCTGGTCGGGCGGTGAGCCCCTGGTCCTGGAGCGCAGCGCACAACCCGTCCGCACCGCTCGGCCGGCGCGAGACGACCCGCACCGAGGTGATCGGCCGGATCGCGGCGACGGCCCGGACGTGCGCCAGCGCCTGCGGACCGGTACCGAAGACGGCCACCACCCGGGCGTCCGGTGCCGCCAGATACCGCACCGCCAGTGCCGAGACGGCCGGCGTCCGCAGCGAAGTCAGCGCGGATCCCTCGATCAGGAGCCGGGGTGTCAGCGTCGCGGCGTCGAACAGGACGTAGAGACCCTGGATCCGCGGCAGACCGGCGAACGGGTTGGCCGGGGCCAGCGAGAGCAGCTTGACCCCCACGGCGTCGGCGGATTCGGCCGGCATCAACAACAACTCGCCGGCGCTGGTGGCGACGGAACTGCGCGGCCGGGAGGCGGCCGGATCGAGACCAGCACGCAGCGCCGCCTCCAGCGCGTCCCCGGCCGCCCGCCAGGACAGCAGGGAGGTCAGGGTGTCTGCGTCGATGTACGGGATTCCGCTCACCCGAGACCGACCGAGCCCCAGTCGGTCCGGATGTGTTCGAGATGCTCGACCATCAGCTGCCGGAGGCGTTCTGGTTCGTCGGCGACCATCGCGTCCAACAGCAGGACATGGGACTCCGCGGTGCGCTGCAGCTCTTCGGAACCCAGTTGGGTGGCCAGCTTGAGCTGACGGGTCCGGTCGCGCAGCGACCTGACGGTGGCGACCAGCCTCTCGTTGCCGAGTACCCCCAGCAGTCCGAGGTGGAAGGCGAGGTCGGCCGCCAGGTAGGCCACCACGTCCTCCCGTGCCACCGCGCGGACGATATCGTCGGCCAGCAGCCGGAACTCGTCCTCGCGGGCGCGCACCTCGGCATGACCGGCCAACCTCACCATCGACGGGATCTCGAGCAGCGCGCGCATCTCGTAGATCTCCTGCCGGTCCCTCTCGCCCAGCGGCAGGACCCGGTAGCCACGGTTGCGGACCGCCTCCATCACGCCCTGGTCCACCAGCGAGAGCAGGGCCTCGCGGACCGGGCTGGTGGAGACGCCCAGCTCGGCGGCGATGGCCGCGGCCGAGTAGAGCTGACCCTCGACGAGGTCGCCGGTGATCAGGTTCTTCCGCAGGATCGCCAGCACCTTGTCCTTGAGGCTCGACTGCTGGATCCGGCCGCCCAGGGTCTGCATCAGTGCTCCGACCCGCCGGTGGTTCCAGGGCCGCCGGTGACCAGTTTCCCGTCGACCCGGCGGGGAATCCCGAGGCTGTTGTGCTCGTCCAGCGCGACGGGCAGTAAACCGTCCGGAAAGCCCTGATAGGCAACGGGTCTCAGGAATCGGGTGATGGCCCCGGTGCCGACCGACGTGCTCGCCGCAGCGGTGGTGGCCGGGTACGGTCCCCCGTGCTGCTGCGCATGGGTGACGCTCACCCCGGTCGGCCACTGGTTCCAGAGCAGTCGGCCCGCCTTCCGGGCGAGCAGGCGCAGGAGCTCCGGCACGATCGGATCGTCGTCCTGCCCGGCGATGGTGGCGGTGAGCTGCCCGTCGATGGCACGGGCGGCGGTCAGCAGATCCGTCTCGTCCCGGTAGGTGACGATCAGCACGGCCGGACCGAAGCACTCGGCGAGCAACACGTCCGGATCGGCCAGGACGGCAGCGAGCGTGGTCGTCAGGACGGTGGGAGTCGGTGGCGTGCCGAACGTCTGGGTGCCCTGGGCGACGATGTGGACCTGGGGGTGGCCGGCCAATCCGGACAGTGCAGCGCGGTACCCGCGCTGGATGAAGACGTTCAGCAGCGAAGCGGCGGGCGGCAGCTCCGTCTGCACGAGATGGCCGATGATGGCCGATCTCTCGGGGACGAACACGACGCCGGGTTTGGTGCAGAACTGGCCTGCACCGAGGGTGAACGAGCCGACCAGACCGACCGCGATCTCCGTCGCGCGCAACTCCGAGGCGGCCCGGGTGACGAAAACCGGGTTGATGCTGCCCATCTCACCGAAGAACGGGATCGGCTCCGGACGTGCATTGGCCAGGTCGAGCAACGCCCGCCCGCCGGCGATGGAACCGGTGAACGAGCCGGCCTTCACCCTCGGATCGGTCAGGGCCTGACGGCCGGCGTCCTCGCCGAAGACGAGGGCGAACAGTCCGCGGGGTGCGCCGGCCGCCGAGAGCGCCTGCGCCAGCAGGGTACCGGTCACGCGGGAGAGCTCAGGATGCCCGAAATGGGCTTTGACGATCACCGAGCAGCCGGCGGCCAGCGCGGATGCTGTATCGCCGCCGGCGACGCTGAAGGCGAACGGGAAGTTGCTCGCGGCGAACACCACCACCGGCCCCACCGGCTCGAAGACCCGGCGCAGGTCCGGTCGTGGACCCATCCCCCACGCGGCGTCGGCATGATCGATCCGGGCGTCAAGGAACGACCCCTCGCCCAGCACCTCCCCGAACAGCCGCAACTGGAAGGTGGTGCGCCCGAGTTCACCGCGAAGTCGACTTTCGGTCAGATGGCTCTCTCTGATGGCCAACTCGACCAGTTCGTCGGCGTGGGCGTCCAACGTGTCGGCGACCGCCTCCAGCGCCGATCGGCGTTGCGGGAGCGTTGTCGTGGCCCAGAGTTCGGCGGCCAGAGCCGAGGCGTTGACGACGGCGTCGGCCTCGGGATCCGAGCCGATCCGCGGTTCCGCCGGAGCACTCGCGTTCGACGGGGCGGTCACCGGTAGCCCATGGCCAGCACGGCCTCGGTGTCCTTGATGACCTGCGCGGCCGATTCCGGGGACAGCGGCGACCGCGGCGGGCGGCAGGGTCCGCCCTTGCGCCCCGCGACATCCATGGACAGCTTGATGGCCTGGACGAACTCGTGCCGGGAGTCCCAGCGCAGCAACGAATGCAGGTCCCGGTACATCGGCAGGGCGCCGGCCCAGTCGGCCGGATCGGTGGAGGTGGCCAGTTCGTAGAGCTTGAGGCAGTCCTTGGGCAGGGCGTTGGGATAGCCGGCCACCCAGCCGACCGCGCCCGCCAGCCCGAGCTCGAACAACACGTCATCGGCCCCGACGATCAGGTCGAGCCCGGGTGCCAGCTCGTTGATCTGGTACGAGCGGCGGACGTCACCGGAGAACTCCTTGACGCCGACGATGAGGTCTTCGTCGAAGAGGCGGGCCAGCAGTTCCGGCACCAGGTCGACCTTCGTGTCGAAGGGATTGTTGTAGGCGACGATCGGCAGGCCGACCTCGGCGAGGACCCGGTAGTGCTCGACGACGGCCTCGGACCCGGCCTTGTAGACGTTCGGGGGGAGCGCGAGGACCGACTGTGCGCCGGCCTCGGCCGCCTGCTCCACCCAGTGACGCGACTGGTGGCTCGAGTAGGCGGCGACGCCCGGCATCACCCCGAATCCGTCCGGGGCAGCCTGCACGGCCGTGGTCACCACGCGTGCGCGTTCGGCGTCGGACAGCGTCTGGTACTCGCCGAGCGATCCGTTCGCGGTGACGCCGTGCAGACCGTTCTCGGCGAGCCATCGCACATGCTCGGCGTAACCGTCGAAATCGACCGACAGGTCGTCGTGGAACGGAAGCGCCGCTGCGACGTAGACGCCGTGCCAGGGTTTCTTCAGGTCGATCATCCGGGTGGGTCTCCTCGAATCGGCGGTCGGTGGCACGTAACATATTACCTAAGGGCCGCCGACGCAAGTACTCGTGGCCCGGTCCAGCGCGGGACGCCAAACCCGAGCCGCTTCAACCCGCGCGCGGCCGAGCAGACTCTGCAGGTTTTGATCCCGCGTGCGCCGTGCCGGCGGGTCGGCGATGATCGAGAGGTGCCAGCCTCCCCCGCCGACCGCACCGCGCGCCTCCAGCAGGTCTGGGACTCTGCGGCCGGGATGGCACTGCGCGGCGTCCCGCTGGCGGACATCGTGTCCAGGCTGGTGGACATCTCGGGCCCGGAGATCGAACGTGAATCGATCGTCGATGTGCCGGCGAGGGGTCCGGCCTTCTGGGCGTCGATGGCCAAGTCGCTGGCGTGGGGTCTGGCCGCGGAGATCGCCCTGCTCTTCATCGGGTCGCTCAGCCCGCAGCCCCTTCCAGCGTTGAAGGTGATCATCTGCGCCGCGGTGATGGTGTGGGCGGTCGCCTTCGGGGCGCTGGCGGCCAACGGCCGGGTGCGCGAGATCCGTCGGCAGGCCATCGCGGCCAAGCGCAAGGGCGTCGAACGCCTGGCGCGTGACGCGGCGGGTCAGGTCTGGTCCGCCCAGGTCCCTGGCCAGTGGAAACCACTCGGCCCGGCCGTCAAGGCCGCGGCGCCGGGCGTGACGCCGGGCCGGACCACCGCGGCCGATGGCGCTCCCACCGCCTGGCTCAGACGGTTCGGGGTCGATGCGGGTGACGCCGCCGGATTCCTCGTGGACGGGACGTCGGAGAGCGTCCAGCGGCGGGTGCAGGCATCCGGCGGGCTGCCGGTGGTGCTGTTCGTCCTGGCTCCGGGCTTCTTCGAGGACGACGCCCGCACCTATGCCGACCGCTGCGGCGTGGCCCTGTTCGTGATCGACTCCGACCGTCTGCACGCGATGAGCCCGGTGGCCTCGGCCGTCCAGAAGACCTACGCAGACCCGGCCGGCACGCAGGGTCCGGTGAAGGACATCCTGGCCGGCTGGGCCGACGGCGCGGCCAACCGCCCCGGGCTCTACCGGGTCAAGGGCCGCCGGTAGCCCGTTCGGCGTAGCCGGTGCTTCCCGTCGCCGGGGACCCCGCACCCGGCGCGAAGAGTGTGACGCATCTACTATCCCCGGGATAGTGGGTCGCTCGAGCACGAAAGCGGGTACTGAGGCCTCATGGTGCTGTTGCTGCCCGTCGTGGGGCTCGTGCTGGGTGTCCTGCTGGTGAATTCCGCTGCGGTCCGCATCCACGTACCACCGCCGATCATGCTGGTCGCGGTGGCGTTTGCGGTGTCCTGGATCCCCGGTGTCCCGGCGTTCGAGCTGAAGCCCGAATTCGTGCTCGCCGTCCTGATCCCGCCGCTGCTGTTCGGGGCTGCCTTCGAATCCTCCGCGGTGGCCATCCGCCGGCTGGTCCGCCCGATCTTCCAGCTCTCGGTGGTGTTGGTGCTGCTCACGGCGTTCTCGGTCGCGCTGGTGCTCCGTTGGGTACTACCGGGCATCCCGTTCGCGGCGGCGCTCGCCCTTGGCGCGATCGTCGCGCCGCCGGACGCCGTCGCCGCCGTCGCGCTCGGGCGGAGGGTCGGTCTGCCCCGCCGGTTGGTGTCCGTTCTCGAGGGCGAGTCGCTGTTCAACGACGCCACCTCGCTGGTGACCCTGAAGGTGTCCATCGCCGCGATCGGTGCCACGTCGGTGGCCTGGGCCCCGTCGCTCGGTGAGTTCGCCTGGGCCTCGATCGGAGGGTTGCTGATCGGGACGGCGCTGGGTCTGGCGCTGTCGTTCGTCAGGAGGCGTGCGGTCTCGCCGCTGTCGGTCACCGCCCTGTCGCTGATGTCGCCGTTCGCCGCCTACATCGCCGGTGAGGCGGCCCACGCGTCGGGTGTCCTGGTCGTGGTGGTCACCGGTCTGGTCCTGGGCTACCGGTCTCCGCGGGAGGTGCCTGCGTCGGTCCGCCTGACCGAGAACGCGACCTGGGCGGCGCTCCGGTTCGTGCTGGAGGGAGCCGTGTTCGCCCTCATCGGGCTGCAGCTGCGCAACATCTTCGCGTCGCTGGACACCGCAGGTCACCATGTGATCCTGGCCGTCGTCGCGGTCCTGCTGACGGTCATCGTCAGCCGCCCGGTGTGGCTCGCCGTCATCCACGCACTGGTGCGGCTGACGCCCCGGACGACCGAGAAGGTCGACACGCCGGGCATGGTGGTGCTCTCGTGGGCGGGGATGCGCGGCGTGGTGTCGCTGGCCGCTGCCCAGACGCTGCCCGCGCAGACCCCCTACCGTTCCCTGCTGCTGGTGAGCACGATCGCGGTGATCATCGGCACGTTGATGCTGCAGGGCCTCAGCCTGCCCTGGGTGGTCCGGCGGGCGGGGGTGGCGCAGAACCACCGCGAGGACGATCTGCGGGAGCGGGCGCAGGCCCACGCCCAGGCCGGCGAGGCGATCAATGCCCGGGTGGACGAGCTCGTCGACGGCGGTCGGGTTTCGGATCGCCAGGCCGAGCTGATGCGCAAGTGGGCCTCGCTCCGGGACTGGCGCAACTGGGACGACGACGACGAATCGCGCGCCTTCGGCCGTCGGCTCAGCGTGCTGTCGGACTGGCGACGCGCTCTGCTGGGGATCGAACGCTCCGTCGTGGTCGGCCTGCGGGATGACGGGACGCTCTCCGAGGACGTGCTGCAGGAGATGCAGCACGACCTCGATCTGGAGGAGGCGCTGCTGGAACGCCGCTCGGAGGCGGTGGACGGACATCTGGAGGAGCTGCCGCCGCCCGGCGCGCAGGAACCTCGCGTCGCGGCCGGTGGCCCGCCGATCGACCATGACGCCGAGGTCGACGACGGAGACGTCAGCGCCCTGCTGCTGGACGAGCAGCGGGCTGACGGCTCGTCCATCGGGCACCGTGCCGCCCGGGGCGAATAGATGACGACAGCCGGAATGCGACCGACCTTTACTCCTTACGGGTGAAGGGGCATACTGCAGACAGGTTGATTATTCAACCCAGGTGGCTGATCGACTCAGATCCCGATGGTTGAAAAAACAGCCATCGGGATCGTCGTTTCTCCTCACGCGGCCGGCAGTGGCTCACGTCGTACCGCTTCGCCTTCCGGCAGTTCGCGTTCCAGCAACCCGCGCTCCGGCAACGGGGCCAGGGTGGCGATCTCGCCGGTGTAGAGAACGTCGGCTGCGATGTCCCGGAGCTTGCGGTTGCGGTGCTGCGACGCCGTGGTCAGCCGTCGCAGTCCCTGCTCGTAGGTGAGGTTGTGAAGGGCCATCAGCACGCCGACGGCGGCTCCGATGGTTCGGTTGCTCTCCAGAGCCAGCTGGAGATGATCGACCAGAGCGGTCAGTGCGACCCGGTCGAGGGCCAACGCGGCGTGAACCGCATAGGCATCGATCAGCGCCCGGTCGGCCCCGCTGGTCAACGGCTCGGCGAACAGGAAACGGAGATGGCCGTGGTCGCCGGAGCCGGCGGTCAACGGCACCATCAGTTCTGCGGCGACTCCGGTCGCTCCGCGGAGTTGTCGCAGATAGCTGCTGCGCTGGCCTCGCATCGGAGTGGGATCCCGTCTGAGTCCGGGCGGGATCGGTTGGTGTCGCCAGGCTTTCCAGGCCACCTCGGTCAGGCGGCTCAGCCCAGGATCGCTGGAGGCGAGAACCTCGAGTGCGCCGCGGGTGTCGACCCGGACCAGGTCGACTGCCATGCAGGGAAACATCTTTGCGGCCAACTGGGTGATGCGAACCGGTACGTCGGCCACCACCGTCAGGCCGGCCAGGTCCTGGGCGACATCGGCGAGATCGAGCGCGGCGGCGACGCCGTGGTGGAGCGTCATCAGGATCCCTCCGGTGAGGGCCACGGAGTGTGGCCTGCCCCTGACTCTGTCCCCTCGAACCCTCCATTGACAGATAGAAAACTATGCAACGAGGCCCGGAATTGCATACCCCGGGAACGATGCCGGGCCGGGGATCAGAACGCCGTGATCACCGAGGCCATGTCCTGGTCGCCGTGGCCCTGCCGCGAGGCCGAGCCGAAGACGGCGCGCAGGGCATCGATCAGGTCCGTCGTGACGTCGTTGGCGCCGGCCGACGCAGCGATGAGGTCGAGATCCTTGCGGACCCCGTCAAGGGCGAAGGAGACCTCGTAGTTCTCCGCCAACATCGCCGTGCCCTTGAGCTGCAGGTAGGGACTGTCCGAGGGGCCGTCCTTGATCGCATCCAGGACCAGCTGCGGATCCAGTCCGGCGCCGCGGGCCAGGGCGAGGGACTGCGCGGCCGCAGCGGTGAGACTGGCCACCCAGGCGTTGCACGCCAGTTTCAGGGCGCTGGCACTGCCGAGATCCTCTCCTGCCCACAGGGTTCGCGATCCGATGGCGTCGAACACGCTCTGCCCGCCCGGCCGCAGGTCCGGATCGCCCGAGGCCAGGACCACCAGCAGACCCTTCTCGGCGGGCGCCCGGGTGCCCAGCACCGGGGCGTCGAGGACGTTCCAGCCCCGGTCGAGGGCGAGGGTGGCGAGCCGGGCGGTGCCGTCCGGCCCGATCGTCGAGCTCTGCACGATCACGGCCCCTCGGGCGAAGTGTCCGTCGCACCCACGCAGCACCTCGAGGACGGCCTCGACGTCGAAGAGCATCACGACCACCACTTCGGCGCCGGCCACGGCCTCCGCCGCGGTCCCGGCGACCACCGCCCCGTCGTCGGCCAGTGGTTGCGCCTTCTCGACGGATCGATTCCACACCCTGACGTCGAATCCCTCGCGCAGCAGTGATCGGGCCATGCCCGCGCCCATCGTTCCCGTTCCCAACACCGCAACTGTGGTCATGCAGAGCCCGGTTCCCCGGCCGGCCGGGGATCACACGCGCCGCCGGATCGGCTACGCCGGTGCTCGATCCTCCGCAGCCGTGCTCGATCCTCCGCGGTGCTCAGGCGTCCGGGCCGGTGCTCAGTCGTCGGGGACGTAGTCGACGAACTCGCCCGACCGGACGAACGAGGCCGCCTCGGTCAGGGTGTCCGCCAACTGGGCTCCGGCCGGGCCGGTCACCTCTCTACCGACGACCTCGGCACCGATGTCGAGATTGCGGGCCAGGCGATCGACCGGGAAGCCTCGCGCCTCGAGCACGTTCGCCAGCCAGGAGACCTCCTGCTTGACGTCGAAGAATCCGTTCACCGACTGCGCACCCCAGTTGAGCAGGTGCTGGTTGTCGTGCACGCACCAGGCGTAGCCGTTGACGCCGTAGCGCTCCTTCTCGTCGGGGAATTCGTCGCGGTAGCGATGACAGATCTTCTCGGCCAGGGCCAGCAGGTTGATCGGCCCGGCATCCCCCAGTGATGCCGCGCGGGGTGCGTCGTCCTCCGGCGGGAGCGGACGTCCGCCACTCACTGCGCGACCACGTCGTAGGTCTGCAGGTTCTCGAGCCTCTCGAGCTTGATCGCACTCCGCAGACCGGGGTCCATCCGCGCGTGGGACGTGCGGTGGTCGTTGCTCTTCATGTACGTCCGGAAGGACTCCCGGTCGCGCCACCGGCTGACCATCAGTACTTCGCCGGGATCGCGATCGGACCGCCAGACCTGCAGGTCGACGAAACCGTCGTGCGACTCGACCAGCCCGGCACGCCGTCCGAACGCAGTGACCAGTTCGTCCGACCGTTCCGGATCGACCCGGAGGCGGGACAGGGATACGTACATAGTCTACAGTGTAAGGATGCCCGGATCGATGTCAATCACGCGGCGCGGCAGGTCGTTCCGTCAACGGGGCGATGCCGGCAGCGTGGTGCGGGCGGGTGGCCGGCGACAGCTGATGCAGACCACGCGGTGCAGGTTTGACCCGGCCGGACAGTTGGAAACCACCCCTACGATGGAGACGCCGTTCCGGTTCGTCCGAGCAGAAGGTGAAAACCGTGAGCGATCAGCAGGACAAGCCCGAACTCCGGCGCGAGGTGGTCGACCAGTCGGTCGAGGAGCGGGATCCGGCCGACGACTCGGGCGAGGCCGACGACCCGACGGCCAAGGTCGAGGCCTACCCGGAGGTGTTCGACGACCGCATCGCCGAGGCGGAGCAGGCGCTGGAGCGGCACCGCGACGACACCGGAGCCGGTGGCCGCTGATACCCGCCGTAACTATGCAATCAGGCCGCGGGAGACGCCGCTGCGGCTAGTGGAAACCGAATCGGGTACTAAGGAAACATGATCCGGACAAGCGACCGAAGCCACCTGTGACAGGCACGCTCGAATCAGTGGTGCTCCTGAACGATCGTGGTGAACCTGTTGGGCAACAGCCGAAATCAACTGTTCACCACTTCGAGACACCGCTGCACCTCGCCTTCTCGCTCTACCTGTTCAGCGTCGACGGAGATCTGCTGATGACCAGGCGGGCGTTGACCAAGGTCGCCTGGCCCGGCGTGTGGACCAATTCGTGCTGCGGGCACCCCATGCCGGGCGAGACGATGACCCATGCCATCGAACGTCGGGTGTTCGTCGAGTTGGGCGTGGAGATCGAGGACGTCCGCAGCGTCCTGCCGGACTTCTCCTATCGGGCCCGCGATGCCGGCGGGATCTGGGAGAACGAGATCTGCCCGGTCTTCTCCGCCACCCTGCACCCGTCGGCGAAGCTGCGGCCCAACCCTGCCGAGGTGATGGATCACGCCTGGTCCGACCCGGCTCAGGTGGTCGCCGCGACCGCCGCGACACCGTTCGCCTTCAGCCCGTGGGCCGTGGATCAGGTGGCCCAGATGGCGGATCTGCTCCGCCCGGCGGCCGCCGACAACAGCGAACGGGCAGGACTGCTCCGATGAACCAGGCCCGCACGAGCACCATCGGATCGCAGTCCGGCGTTGGATCCCAGTCTGCCGTCGGGGACGCGATGATGGGCCGGAGCTTCGGACGTCTCCACCCCGTCGCCTTCTCGGCCGATGATCATCTCGCCCAGGTGGACGGGCTGCTGATGGAGGTGATGTCCGACCTGGCCGAGCTCTGGACCGGGCTGCCGGACAACGAGGCCCCGGTCGAGATCCTTGCAGGGTCCGATCTGCCCGCCCTGATGACGGCCCTCATCGACGGGGGTGGCAAACGTCTGCGTCCGGTGATGTGCTCCCTGGGCTGGCTCACCGCCGGCGGGCGTGCCCGGGGCACCGGAGTGTCGGACGTCGTCAGGGTCGGCGCTGCACTGGAGCTCCTGCACGTGTTCGCACTGGTGCACGACGACGTGATGGACGAGTCCGCGTCGCGCCGGGGTCGCGCCACCATCCATGTGCAGGCCGAACGACTGCACGGCGACGCGGCCGGCTCGGGCAGCGGTCGACGGTTCGGCGAGAGCATCGCCATCCTGGTCGGTGATCTGGCCCACGCCGAGGCCGGCAACCTGATCGCGGGACTGCCGCAGCCGATGCGTCGGATCTGGCGGCTACTGGTCGCCGAACTCGTGGCCGGCCAGCGTCGTGACCTGGTCGGGAGCGCAGCAGGGCGCCGGGATCTCGACTTCGCCCGGTCGGTGGCCCGGATGAAATCCGGTCGGTACACGGTCGAGCGCCCTCTGGAACTGGGAGCCGCCGCGGCGGGGGCCGGTGCGGCGACGATGGACTGTCTGGCTGCCTATGGCCGCGCTGTCGGTGAAGCCTTCGCCCTCCGTGACGATCTGCTGGGAATCTGGGGTGATCCGGATCGCACCGGGAAGCCCGCCGGTGACGACCTGGTCTCCGGCAAGCCGACCGTCATACTGGCGCTTGCGCAGGAGCGTCTGCGTTCCCGCTCTGCCCGGGCCGCTCTGCACCGTGCGGGATCGCCGGAGTTCAGCGGGGCGGATCTCGCGTTGCTGCTCGATCAACTCGAGGCGGACGGAATCGGAGACGAGGTGGAGCGAATGATCGTCGATCACGTGGAGACCGCGCTGTCGGCCCTGGAGGGCCCGTCGCTGGACCCCGAAGGCGTGGCCCAACTCAGCCGGATGGCCCACCAGATTGCCTGGCGGGACCGATGAGCGAGGTCGTCGTGATCGGCGCGGGCCTGGCCGGTCTGTCCGCGGCGTGCCACCTGACCGGCCGCGGACACCACGTCACCGTCATCGAGCGGGAGGCGATTCCAGGCGGTCGGTCCGGCCGGATGGAGCAGGACGGTTTCACCTTCGACACCGGGCCCTCGGTGTTGACGATGCGGGACCTGATCAGCGATGCGTTCTCCGCAGTCGGCACGCGGATGGACGAGGTGCTCCCGATGCACCGGCTGGACCCGGCCTATCGGGCCAACTTCGCCGACGGGAGCACCATCTACGTCCGCTACGGGCGCGACGCCATGCGCGACGAGATCAACCGCACCTGCGGCAGTGTCGACGCCGCGGCCTTCGATGACTTCGTGGAGTGGGTGCGCCGGCTGTACCTGGTCGAGATGCCCCATTTCATCGACAAGAACTTCGACTCCCCCCTCGGGCTGTTGTCGTCGCCCAGAGCTGCCGCGCAGATGGTGAGGCTCGGCGGGTTCGGCCGGCTGGGCCCGGCGATCCGCCGACGATTCCGGGATCCCCGTCTGCACCGGCTGTTCAGCTTCCAGGCGCTCTATGCGGGGCTCTCCCCCGAGTCGGCCCTGGCCCTCTACGCCGTGATCACCTACATGGACAGCATCGAAGGGGTCTGGTTCCCCGAAGGCGGCATGCACGCCATCCCGTCTGCGCTGGCGGCCGCGTGCGAGAAGGCCGGCGCGGTGTTCCAGTACTCCGAGAGCGTGACGGAGATCCTGCGTCGTTCCGACAACGGCGGGGTGGCCGGGGTGCGGCTGGCCGGCGGCGAGAAGGTGATGGCCGACGCCGTCGTCTGCACACTGGATCTTCCGGTGGCCTACGAGAAGCTGCTGCCCGATCTTCCGACCCCCGGAAAGGTCAGGCGGGGTCAATACTCTCCGTCGGCCGTGGTCTGGCACGTCGGGGTCAAGGGCGTTCCGAAGCCCGAGGTGGCGCACCACAACATCCACTTCGGTCATGAGTGGGCCGGCGCCTTCGATGCCCTGCTGGACAAGAAGCAGCTGATGCCAGACCCGTCGCGTCTGGTCACCATTCCCTCGCTGGACGACCCGACGGCTGCCCCAGCGGGTTGTTCGACGCTCTTCGTGCTGGAACCGGTGCCGAACCTGTCGGCCGACATCGACTGGCGGAAGCAGACCTCTCCGATGCGGGATCGCCTCCACGCCTTCCTGGAGAAGGAGGGCTACCCCAGCGATGTCGTCTCCGAGGAGATCGTCACCCCCCTGGACTGGCAGCGGCAGGGCATGCAGGCCGGCACGCCCTTCTCGCTGGCCCACACCTTCGCCCAGACCGGGCCCTTCCGTCCGGCGAACACCGAGAAGCGGGTGCCTGGAATGATCTTCGCCGGCTCCGGAACAGTTCCCGGGGTCGGGGTGCCGATGGTGCTGGTGTCGGGGAAGCTGGCCGCGGACCGCGTCGACGCGTACCTCCCGGGACGGCCCTGATGGTCCAGGTCGAGGACCCGATCCTGACGCAGGGTTATCGTGAGTGTGCGCGTCTGACGAAAGAGTATGGCACCACCTACTTCTGGGGTGCAGTACTGCTGGCCAAGCCCCGGCGGCGACACGTCCACGCGGTGTACGCGCTGTGCCGGCTGGCCGACGACATCGTCGACGACCAGGAGGCCAACGTCGGTCGTTCGAACCAGGAGATCGCCGCCCGGCTCGAGACCTTCGCCGCCGGCTTCCGCTCGGCGCTCTCGGCCGGCGGCAGCCACGACCCGGTGATGGCCGCCGTCATCGACACGGTGCTCGCCGCCGACATCGATCCGGAGTGCTTCGACCGGTTCTTCGGTGCGATGGCAATGGATCTCACCACCTCGACCTACGAGACCTGGTCCGATCTGTGCGGCTACATGGAGGGCTCGGCGGCCGTCATCGGCGAGATGATGTTGCCGGTGCTGCAACCGTTGTCGCCCAATGCGAAGGAGCCGGCCCGATCGCTCGGACTGGCCTTCCAGCTGACGAATTTCCTGCGTGACGTCAACGAGGACCTCGATCTCGGCCGGGTCTACGTGCCACAGGAGGACCTGCGCCGGTTCGGTGTCGACATCACCGCTCGGACCGCGACCCCCGAGTGGCGCGCCATGATGGCGTTCCAGATCGAGCGCAACCGCGAGCTCTACCGGTTCGCCGACACCGGCATCCCGATGTTGCCACCCCGCTCGGCTCGCTGCGTATCGGCGGCCCGGGTGCTCTACTCGCAGATCCTTTCCCTCATCGAGGATGTCGGTTACGACGTCTTCAGCGAGCGGGTCCGGGTACCCACCTGGCGCAAGGCCGGCATCGCCGGGCGCATCCTGGTGGCCGGTCCGTCCAGGGGACAGGCCCCGAAACGGAGAATCAGCCATGTCGCTCGAGGCGCGTAAGAGCTCCGCCGCCAGCCGCGTCCAGCGTTCGGTCCGCTCGCGCATCCCCCTGGCACGAGTCCCCCAACCGACCCAGGACCGGATGACGCCGACCTGGCGACAAGCAAGGCCCAGGCGCATCTCCGACTCGCTCGCGGTGTCCCAGGCGCAGAATTCCGGCGGTTGGTTCGTGGCCGGCGTTTCCGCCGACGTGCCCGCGGCGAAGTCGATCACCAGGACGATCGCAGGACGTGAAGTCGTCTTCTGGCGGGACACCGACGGATCACTGGTGGCCGGGCCCGGCGCCTGCCCGCACCTCGGGGCCCTGCTGGACGGGTGTGCAGTCGCCGACGGCACGCTGTTGTGCCGATGGCACGGATACCCGTTGTCGCCCAGGGGTGACCGGACGTGGAGTCCGTTCCGCGCGTACGACGACGGCGTGTTGATCTGGGTCGGTCTGCCGGTCGACGGCGAGACCCCGACGTCCCGGCCGGCACTTCCTCCGCGTCCACCTCTGGACAGGTCGCTGTCCGCCGTCGTCAGCATCCGCGGAATCTGCGAACCACAGGACGTGATCGCCAACCGTCTGGACCCGTGGCACGGCGCCTGGTTCCACCCGTACTCGTTCAGCCACCTCGTGGTCGACGACAAGGCCAGTGACAAAAAGGTTCTCGCGGTCGACGTCACGTTCAGACTGGGCCGGACCTGGGGGGTGCCGGTGCGCGCCGAGTTCTTCTGCCCGGACGCCAGGACGATCGTGATGCTGATCGTGGAGGGAGAGGGGGCCAGAAGTGTGGTCGAGACCCACGCCACCCCGGTCGGCCTCGACGAACAGGGCCGGCCGATCACGATCATCACCGAGGCCACCATCGCCTATTCGCCACGTGCCGGGTTTAAGGTCGCCACCGCGATGGCGTCGATGATCCGTCCGGCCATGCGGAAGACCGCAAAGCGGCTCTGGGTCGACGATCTCGTCTACGCCGAGCGCCGGTACCGCCTCCGTCAGCGTGGGGAGTTCCCGGGTTAGCACTGGATTGCCTGGGCCTGGGCCTGGGCCTGGCGGGGCTGGCCGGGACTGCATTGATCAACTTCCCCTGCATGGATCAACTTCGCCTGCATGGATCAACTTTGCGAATTTGGGACTGGAGTGACAGAAGTCGTCACTTTCGTCCATGCGTGGGAAGTTGATCCACGCCGGACTCAGCGGAACAGCTTGCGCACCCGGCGGATGGCGGCAACGCGGCCCTTCATCGGTACGGTCCACAGGTCGTGCCCGGCCAGGCCCCACTGGCCGAGCAGGTCGTTGGCGGCCAGCCATCCGGTCGTCGCCGCACGTTCCATCAACGCCACCGGATAATCGCAGCGGATGCCGTCACCGGCCAGCAGCACGCGGGGATCCCCGGTGATGACCTCGGGTCGGTCGACCCACGGACTGGTGTCGATCAGCGGACAGTCGTTCTCGACCACCCACTGCGACGACACCACCTTGGCCTCCAGCGTTTCCGGGTACACCAGGCCGAGTCGCGCCCGGAGCTGGGACTGCAGTTCGATGTCGTCCGGATCGACGGTGTCGGGCAGGGCGTAGGCGTGCAGCTCCACCACCGAGCTCTTGTGCTCGTGCGACCACCGGGCCGCACCTTCCTCGAAACGTTCGAGCACGGTGATGTTGTCGAGCAGCCCGTAGCCGCTGGTACCCAGGAACGCCGGACGTTCCGGGTTGACCAACCGGTCGAACCACAGACGCAGCACCGCGAATCGCGGGGCGTTCGACGTCGAGGCGATGCGGTGTCGCCAGGCCTGATCCCCGGGGCCCGGTGCATCGGCCACCAGTCGGCGGGTGGTGCCGAGGTCAGTCGCCAGGACGACGGCATCGACCACCAGATCCCTCCCGGCGTCGACGTCCTCGACGCGCACGGTGACCTCCTGCGCGGTCGACAGGTCGATCGATTCGACGCGGCTGCCGGTCAGCACCCGGACACCGCAGCCCTGCAGATACCGTCGCAGCGGGGCCCAGAACACGGTGTCGTAGTCGTCCGTCGGGACGTCGAACAGCAGGCCCTCCGACGACCCGACGAAGTAGGTGTGGAACATCCCGACCAGTTCACCTGCCGAGAACTGGGTGGGGTGGGCGAAGAAGCTCCGGGCGAAGACCTCGAGTGCGAGATGCCTTGCCCCGCCGGGAAAGCGGAGCCGATCCAGGAACTGCGCCGCGCTCTCGCCGTCGTAGTGGCTGAAGGTGGCGGGGAAGTCGACGTCGAGCAGTTCCAGTGCCGCCGGAACGTTCACCCTGACCAGGTCCCGCAGCGGAAAGCTGGGGCTGCGCGCCACGAATGCCGCGAGATTGAGCGGTGGGGTGCGCGGGATCGTGGCGAACGAGTCGCCGTGACCGCCGGCCATCACCAGCGGGTAGTCGGGGACGGGGGTCAGTCCGTCCAGGTCTGGATCGACCCGGCGCAGCAGGCTACGCAGGTTGTAGTACTGACGGAAGAAGGCGTGGAAGCCCCGGCTCATGGTGACCTGCTCGCCGTCCTGCTCCACCGGCCAGGAGCGGACCCGTCCGCCCAGCTGGTCGTGCGGCTCCACGAGGGTCACCTCGACGCCCCGCTCGGCGAGCCCGACGGCCGCCGCGATACCGGCGATGCCGCCGCCGGCGACGAGCACCCGGTGTGGTGTGCCGGTGGTGCGGGCCGCACCGGGCCGGGCCGGGTGGCGAACGGCGCGCCGGTCGCGGCCGGGGAACCAGGTGCTCATCTGTGCGTTGTCCTGTCGATCGAAGTAGTGGCCGTCGTGGTGGTGGACGTCGTGCCCGCAGCCGTCGTGCGTTGCCTGCGGCGGGCCTGTTGCTCCAGTCGTACCCACAGGATCAGCGTCAGCGTGACGAGTCCGAACCCGAAGCCGAGGTCCTCCAGCGGCGCATACGCCAGCCGGACGCCGACGATGACCCTGGGGTCGTACTGGACGATCCCGAGGCCGGTCAGCACGCCGTTGACGATGAGCTGGAAGAAGATCACGATCCCGTAGGTCGCCCAGAAGAGCTTGGTCCGCAGAATTCTCGTCCGCAGGACGAGCAGATCGACCACGACGGCGACCAGAACGGCCAGCACGGATGCCGCGGTGTAGCCGTAGTGGATCATCGGTGCCCGTCGACGAGCAGCGGTTCCGATTCGTCGATGACGGATCCGGCGGCCCACTGCGGCCGCAGGTGCCGGACGGCCTCGAACGTCAGCAGCCCGCAGACCGGGATCACGAGGAAGAACAGCAACTCCTCCAACGGGAGTGGGCCGGCGAACACACCCGTGAGGTAGTTGCGGTCGAACCGCCACCATCCGGCGCGCGCGGCGAAGTAGTCCCAGAGGATGAAGACCACCGCCACCGGGACGATGGCCAGTACGGCCCGGTGCCACCGCCGGTAGACGCGGGCATGCAGCAGCAACTCCAGCGGAAGCGTTCCCAGCACACAGGCCAGCAACACCACCAGGTAGGTCAGATCCCGCACGAGCACCTCCGTCGGGGTCCATTCTCCCCCAACCCGGCGGCCCCCCGCCGGATCGACTGATGCAAACAGCCCCGGCTGCCATCGATAGGGTGGTGGAGGCCTGCCGGGATGGAGAGAACTCGTGGACGCTGATGTGGTCGATACCGTGCGCGTGGATACCGGGCCCGTGGAGACCGTGCCGGTCGTGGATCTCACGTCCGATCCGGTCGTCCTGGGGCCGCAGATCGACGCGATCTGCTCCCAGGTCGGCTTCTTCCAGATCGTCGGGCATGGCATCGACGACGAGATCGCCGACCGGGCCTGGGGTCTGGCCCGGGAGTTCTTCGATCTTCCGCTGGAGCAGCGGATGGCGGTGGCGCCACCCCCGGGACATCCCTACGGGTACGCACCGTTCGCGGCGGAGTCGCTGGGTCGCTCGCTGGGTCAGCCGGCACCACCGGACCTCAAGGAAGCCTTCGGCTGCGGCCCCGTCGACCGGCCGACCCACCGGTTCCACGATGCCGACGAGCAGTCGGTCTACGCAGCGAACCTGTGGCCGTCCGCCCTTCCGGAGTTGGAGGTCGCCTGGACGACGTACTACCGGGCCATGCTCGGGCTGGGCGGGCGCCTGATGTCGTTGTTCGCACTGGCCCTGCAGCTGCCGCCCAGCTACTTCGACGCGATGATCGACCGGTCCGCCAGTGCCATGCGGGCGATCAACTATCCGACCAGCGCCACGCCGGCCGTGCCGGGGCAGCTCCGGGCCGGCGCGCACACCGACTACGGCACGCTGACCATGCTGCGTCAGGACACGGTCGGCGGTCTCGAGGTTTTGGACACCCGCGGGAACTGGGTGGCGGTGCCGAGTGTGCCGGGAGCATTCGTGGTGAACATCGGAGACCTGATGGCCCGCTGGACCAACGATCGATGGCGATCAACGCTGCACCGCGTGGTCGAGCCGGTGGAGGCCGGCGGGGCGCGCCGGCAGAGCATGCCGTTCTTCCACAACGCGAACTGGGACGCCGCCGTCACCTGCCTGCCGAGCTGCCTGACGCCCGGGACCGCCGCGATCCATCCGCCGGTCCTGGCCGGGCCGCACCTGATGGCCAAATTCCGCGCCGCGCTGGTCTGAACCGCCCACCGTTCCCGTCCCGTCCGGCCCGGCGCCTGGCGTCGTCACCCCTTGACGCCCAGGGTGTACCGGGCGACCTGGGTGAAGGTGATCCCGCCGCCCGGGTCGGCGACCTCGTCGGCGGCGGCCAGATACCGGTCGCGCACTCGCGTGCGCTCCTGTTCCGGCACCGACTCCCACATCACCCGCTGGCCGTGCGACCAGGAGAACTCCAGCAGGTGGTCGGCGTCACGGAAGCGGGCCACGGTGTCCCGGTGCACCGTCCTCACCTGGCTCAATCCTCCGTCCAGCAGGATCTGCGCCACCCCGTCGTCGGAGGCGAAGGGTCCACGACGGCCACTGGTCCGGGCGTCCATCAGACCCGGGGCGAGGTAGGGCCCGAAGATCTCGTCGACGTGCGCCCATCGCTCGTCCTGTGGCCCGAACGTGGAGACGCCGGATCGCCCGCCGGTGACCAGGAGGTCGACCCAGGTACGCACGGCGGCCACCGGATCGGGGAGGAAGAACAGCACGAGGGACGCTGCGACGACGTCGAGTGAACCGGCCGGCAGTCCGGGCGCTGTCGCGTCCCCGACGCGGACCTCCGCCTGAGGCAGGTCGTGGACGTCCTGCGCGGTGAGGGCGACCATGCGCGGTGCAAGGTCGATCCCGACGACCCGACCCGTCGGGCCGGTCGCCACAGCGAGCGGGACGAGCAGGGCGCCACGCCCTGTCCCGACGTCCAGGACCCGCTCGCCCGGGTGGACGTCGAGTTCCTCGACGAGTCCGGCGGCGATCGGCCCGAACCACGGGACGCCGACCGTGTCGTAGGTGTCGGCGGCGCGATCGAATACCCCGGCGACGCCTTTCGAAGAGGTCATGACGGCACCCTCCCACGGTGGCAGCGCGTTGAAAAGGTCTGTTGCGCACCGGCCAGATCCGATCAGAGGGCGACGATCCCGCCCACCGTCGGCACCTGGCCGAACAACTGGCCACGCACCACCCGCAGGGCGACCTCGATGGCGCCGAGGAGCACCCCGTCGGACACCAGCGTCGTCAGCACGACCGGCGGCCGGACGAAGCTGATCTGGTGCAGGTGGGTGACGACCAGGTCCAGCAGTACCTGGCCACCGGCCAGCGCCACCGGACCACCGATCACCAGCAGTCCCGGGTCGATCAGATTGGTGACGGCCGCCGCGCCGATGGCGATGCCGGAGGCCAATTCGGCGATCAGCGCATCCCCTGGCCCACCGGCCGCCAGCGCCGACGAGACGATCCCGGCCGGGGTCGACCCACGGACGCCGTACCGCCGCGCCAACACCTTCAGGCCCTGACCTCCGACCAACTGCTGGAAGCCGCCGGTGCCACCTCGGTCGGCCCGGGGTGCGTCGACCCCGGGGACGCCCAGATAGCCGATCTCGCCCGCGCCGCCGTGCGCCCCGGCGCGGAGGGCGCCCCCAAGGACCAACCCCAGACCGACGCCCCGGTCCAGCCACAGCAGCGCATAGTCGGAGCTGTCCTGCGCCACCCCGTGTGTCCCTTCGGCGACCGCAGCCAGGTTGACGTCGTTGCCGTGGATGACCGGGATGCCCAGCGTTTCGGTGAGTCGGTCGATCAGGCCGGGGGTTTCCCAGCCACGGATGTGACGGGCGTGACGTAGCCGCCCGGTGGCCGGATCGATCACCCCGGGGGTGGCGACCACCACCCGGTGCACGGCCTGCCGGGTCAGTCCGCCGGCGGCCAGCACACCGTCGACGGCCGCCGAGATCTCGCCGACCGGGCTGGCCACCCTCCGTTCGTGCACCGGCACGTCGAAGGTGGCCACCAGATCACCGGTCAACGTGGCGAGACCGGCGACGCAGCCACCCTGCTCGACGTGGACGCCGATGACGTGCGCGGCCCGTGAGGCCACCGCGTAGATGCGGGCGTTCGGTCCTGGCCCGCCGGCGACCACGCCCGTGGTGGTGACGAGTCCACGCGCCTCGAGCCGCGACAACAGCGAGGACACCGTCGGTTTCGACAGTCCGGTGAGTTCTCCGATGCGTCCGCGGGTCAGCTGGCCGTGCTCGAGCAGGAGCCGCAGCACGACCTGGTCGTTGATCTCGCGGAGCAGCCGCGGCGAGTCCGCGCTGCGCTGCTCCGCGGTGTTCGGGGAGCTGGGCAGGCTCGTCACGAGGCGGTCCGGCCGATCAGCGCCTGGACGACGGCCTGGTTGTTGGTGAGCCCGGATCCGAAGGAGGCGATCGCCGGGGCGTCGTCCTCCGCGACGTCACTGGTGCCCATCTCGACGAGGACGGCATCCGGGCGGGCTGCCCTGACCAAACGCACCACGTCCTGCATCCACGGGTAGCGGTGACGGTCGCTCGTCACCACCAGCACCTGGGCCGCATCACCCAGCCGGGTCTGCACATCGGTCACCGATGCATTCTCGCGCGTGAGGACCACCTCCCGCGCACCGAACGCCGCGGGCACCGCGGTCATCGGTCCCCACGGCACCGTGCCGATGGCGAAGTTGCGCCCGGCCTCGCAGCGCACCACCACCACACCTTGGACGAGAGTCGGTAGTGGGCCGACGATGTGCAGCGCCCGGGTGGCTGCCTGCAGGGACAACCGCCGGTCGGCATCGACGTCGACCGGCGCCGGTTCGACCGGGCGTGCCGCGAGCAGCAGCGACCGTTGTGCCGCCTCGTACAGCCGGGACTCCGGGATGCGTCCGGACCGGACCGCCCCGACGAGCGCAGCACCGATGGCGTCCAACAACTCCGGGGTGGCGTCGTCGGCGCCCAGGCACAGCAGGTCGGCGCCGGCCTCGACTGCCATCACCGCACCCTGCGCCATGCCGTACCGTCCGGCGATGGCCGCCATCTCCAGGGCATCTGTGACCACCGCACCGGTGAAACCCATTTCGGTGCGCAGGATCTCGGTCAACCAACGACCGGAGACACTGGCCGGTCTCGCGTCCACCGACGGGACCAGCAGATGGCCTGCCATCACCGACGCCACCCCCGCCTCGATGGCGGCGGCGAACGGCAGCAGAGCGGTCGACCGCAGGGAGTCGAGGTCGGAGTCGATCACGGCCACCGACAGGTGCGTGTCCACCGCGGTGTCGCCGTGACCCGGATAGTGCTTCGCGCAGGCCGCGACCCCGGCGCTCTGATGACCACGCAAGAACGCGGCCGTGTGCCGGGCCACCAGGGCGGGATCGGCACCGAAGGAACGGATTCCGATCACCGGATTCAGCGGATCGAGGTTGACGTCGGCGCACGGCGCGAAGTTCAGCGTGATGCCGGCCTGCGCGACCAGTACCCCGACCGCGCGTCCCACCCGCTCGGTCAGATCCAGGTCATCGACGCGGCCGAGGGCGGCCACACCTGGGAACCGGGAACCGGTGGCCGAGTCGAGACGGGTCACCCCGCCGCCCTCCTCGTCCACCGAGATGACCACGTCCTCGCGTTCGGCCCGGAGGGAGTCGGTGAGCGCGCGCAACTGCTCCGGATCGCCCACGTTGGAACCGAAGAGGCAGACCCCGCCGAGCGACCCGGCGATCCTGCGGCGCAGCCAGGCCGGGGCCCGGTGACCGTGGAATCCGGGGAGCAGGACGGCATCGGCGGCCGCCGTCAGGTCCGGCCAGCGGGTGGTCTCGAGCGTCGTCATCAGCCCTTCACCGCCCCTGCGGTGATACCTGCGGCGACCTTGCGCTGGATGACGGCGAACAACAGCACGATCGGCAGCGCGACGACGGTGGACGCGGCCATCAACGCGCCCCAGTCGACACCCTTGGTGGTGATGAAGGTGTCGAGCCACACGGTGATGGTCTGCTTGCTGTTCTGCTTGAGCAGGACGTAGGCGAACAGGTACTCGTTCCAGGCCTGGATGACGGCGAACACGGTGGTGGCCACCAGACCGGGCGCCGCCAGCGGCAGGATGATCCTGCGGAACGCCTGCCCCCGTGTACAACCGTCGACCAGGGCCGCCTCCTCGAGATCCACCGGCACCGCGGCGATGAAGCCGCGCAGCATCCAGACGGTGAACGGCAGGACGAAGGAGAGGTAGGCCAGCATCAGACCCCAGGCGGAGTCGGTCAGCCCGTACTTGTTGAGCATCAGGTACATCGGGATGATCAGACCCTCGATGGGCACCATCTGGATGGTGATCACCAGGACGACCAGGGCCTTCCGGCCACGGAAGTTCATCCGGCCGAGGGCCAGCGCGGCCAGGAAGCCGATCACCAACGACGCGAGCGCCGTGCCGGTGACGACGATCAGCGAGTTCAGGAGGCTGCCCAGGAAGCGCGGCTGCTCGAAGGCCCTGGTGTAGGAGGCGGTCGTGAAGGGGGCCGGGAACCATTGCGGGACAATCCGTTGCAGGTTGACGCCGGTCTTGAACGAGCTGCTGACCATCCAGTAGACGGGGAAGATCATCAGCAGGCCGACCAGGATGCCGAGGACGTTCCACAGGCTCTTGGTGACGGCGCGGCGAACGTGCCGACGGTGCGGCGGCTTTCGGCCGACGGGGACGTCGGGCACCGACGCGGACGTCCTGGCGATGGTCGATGCGCTCATCGGACTCCTTCTTCCGCGCTGCTGCGCAGTACGTTTCGGACGGCGAAGGCCGAGAGCCCCCCCAGCAGCAGCACACTGACCACCGAGATGGCGGCACCGAAACCGAAGTTCCTGTTGGAGAACGACTCCACGTACGACCAGATGCCGACGGTGTAGAACGCATCCTTGTTGGCCCCGATGTCGCGGAGCAGCCAGATCTGCGCGAACACCCGGTAGTCCCAGATGATCGACAACGTGGTGATGATCAGCAGGGTCGGTCTGATGGCAGGGAGGGTGACGGCGGTGAAGGTCCGCCAGGCCCCTGCGCCGTCCAGACGTGCCGCCTCGATGTGGTCGGCCGACACCGACACCAGGGCGGCGTGCAGGCTGATCACCACGAACGGCAGTGCACCCCAGACGACGATGGCGGTGATCACCATCCACCCGGTGAGCGGTTGACGGAACCAGTTGTAGCTGCGGGTCGGCAGGACCCCCAGGTGGTAGAGCACATAGTTCAGCACGCCGAAGCGCTGGTCGATCAGCCAGCGCCAGATCGGCATCGCGATGATCGGCGGCATCGCCCAGACGGTC
Source organism: Nakamurella sp. PAMC28650 (assembly GCF_014303395.1). GTDB lineage: Bacteria > Actinomycetota > Actinomycetes > Mycobacteriales > Nakamurellaceae > Nakamurella. The sequence goes on along the minus strand of NZ_CP060298.1, from coordinate 751,170 downwards.
ACCAGCGAGAGGAGCATGAACACCCGGACCACCGGCGACACCCTGGCCACCAGGTGGGCCAGGAGCAGACCGATCGTCATCGTCAGGCCCACCGCCACCACCACGAACTTCACCGTGCGCCACAACGCGGCCCAGAAATCCGGCGAGGACAACACGTCGCCGTATTGCCTCAGCCCGACCCAGGCGGTGGGCCTGCCGCCGACGAGCTGGTCCAGCCCGTAGGTCTGCAGGGAGACGACGACCAACCGGATCAGCGGCACCAGCAGCACCAGGACCAGCACCAGGACCAACGGCGCGACCATCGCGTACGGCGCGGGCGACCGACGGCGCCGAGCGATCGGCGGGGCGATGCTCACGGATGAATCCTCTCCTGCGGCGGATCTGGTCGTCCTGCTCGGGGTGGTGAACAGGGGTGGTACTCCGGGTTGGCCGGTGGTACCCGGCGGTGGTGGACAGCGGACGGCCACGTGTCGCCCTGTGGATCAGCCGTTGAGCAGGGCGGTGACCTTGTCGCTCGCCTCCTTGGAGGCATCGTCGACAGACTTGGCGCCGGAGAGGATGTCGTCGAACATGTTCTGCAGTACGTTGCCGTCCTCGACCTTGCTCCAGTTCTTCGAGTTCGGGATGAACCGGCCGGTCGAGGCGGCCTTCACCACGACGGCGGCAGTGGCGTCACCGGCCTTCGGCTTGAACGAGCTGGAGTTCGCGATGTAGCCCTTGGAGGCCAGGACGGCCTGGTACTTCTGGCCGGTGAGCATCCTCGTGTAGGCCTTGGCCAGGTCCATCTGGGGGGTCCTGCCGTTGATGGCCACGTCGGAGCCGCCGAGGAACTGCGGCATGACCGTTCCCGGCTTGGCCCCGGGCACCGCGAAGACGCCGATCTTCCCGGTCAGCTTGGGGTTGCCCGACTTCGGGTCGATGACGGCCCCCGGCTTCCAGGACGCGTCGATGAACATCGCCGCCTGCTCCTGCGCCATCACCAGGGCGTCGTTGGCCTCGGTCTGGCCGTCGCCTCCCCGAGAGGTCGCGCCCACGAACGCCTTCAGCCGGGTGAGCCCGGCTCTGGAAGCGGCCGAGTCCAGCGCGCCGGTCCACTTGCCGTCACCGGCCTGGGTGGCCACGTCCCCGCCGGCATCCCAGATGAACGACAAGCCCTCGTACCAGTACTGGCTCGGGAAGTAGAGGCCGGAATAGCTGTCCGGCTGACCGGCCATCATCTTGACCGCACCGGCCTGCAGCGCGTCCAGACTCGTGAAGGAAGCGGGGTCGACGCCCGACCTGGTCGCCAGGTCGGTCCGGTAGATGCCGACCCTGACCCCGGCGTAGTAGGGGACCGCGATGAGCTTGCCGTTGTACGTGGAGGACTCCTTCAGGCCGCCGAGCCAGGTCGCGGAGTTGTCGAAGTCGCTCGCGTTCAGAGTGGCGAGGGCGCCCGCTCCGGCGAACTGCGCCACCTGGGTGTTGCCCAGTTCCAGGACGTCCGGTCCGGCGCCCGAGGTGTCGGCCAGACCGGTGGTGACCTTGGTGCCGTAGTCGGTCCAGGTCTGTTCCTGCAGGTCCACGGTGACGCCGGGATGCGCGGCGCTGAACTCCGCGTTCAGCGCGGTGATGTTGATGTCCTTCAGGGTGTCACCCTGCATCCAGACGTGCAGGGTGGTCGGCTTGACGGCGGCGCTGGGTGCTGACGAGGACCCCGCGCCGGTCGGCGCCGAACTCGCCGCCGGGCCACTCGCCGGCGCGGCAGATGTGCCCGCCGACGACGCTGCCGATGAAGCGGCCGACGACGACCCGGCGGCCGACGACCCGGCCGACGACGACCCGGCGGCTGTTGGACCGCCACCGCCGGATCCGGCGGTGGCGCTGCTGCTCGATCCACAGGCCGTTGCGGCCATCAGAGCGACGGCTGTCAGTCCGGCCATCACTCTGCGCGCGGTGCGTGCTGCTCTCATGGGTTCTCCTCGATGATCCGTGGACGGCGACGAGCAATGGTTAGGGAAGTTTCCCTATCTAATCCCCTGGCGAGGTGGTCGTCAAGGGGTCTACCCGTCCGGACCAACCGGGGGCCTACCCGCCCGGACGGCGGGCCTCGTGAAAGTTCGGCCCCTTCGAGGGGGTATCGCCCCGGCGAAAGGACCGAAACGCGGGGGACGGTCAACGGAAGCCGATCACTTTCGCTTCTGGGCAGGCTCATTGATTTCTCTTGACGAATGCACAGCCGGGTGTTTAGGGTCGGCAAATAGCTTGAAAGCTTTCACTCCAACGAAGGAGTTCCGGGGACATGACTGGTGCGACGCGTTCGATCCGCAAGCAGGCGCACGGGCGGTTTGCGTTGGTGCGTCGACGTCGGGGCAGGATGGCCGGAGCGGTGCTTCTGGTAGCCGCGTGCAGGGTGTCCCTCCCAGGTGTGTCGGTGGCCCTGCCGGGTGTCGCAATCCGGCCCGGACCGACCCACCCTTCGCCGTCGTGGGCCAAGTACGTGGTCGCTCCGAACAGTCGTGACGTCCGGCCGGTGGGGGTACTGACCAGCACGCCGAACGGCGCGAACTCGAACGTCACCGACCCGCAGGGTGTTCTCGGGCAGGGCGTCGCAACGCTCAGCAGGACCGCGCCACCGGCAAAACCGTTATGGCCCAGTAGTACCACCGCCGTGGCCTCGTCCTTTCACGCACCGAACACCGACAACGGACAGCCGAGGACCTACGCGGCGTCCAACGCTGTCGATGCCGATCCGACCACGTTCTGGAACGACGACACCATCGCTGCCTATCCGGATGTCCTGACCATCACCTCCCCGTCACCCGTCCTGCTGCCCGGTATCACGCTGCTCTCCAGCATCGACGGCGTTCCGCAGGACTACACCGTCGACACCTGGAACGGAGCCGGCTGGGTCACCGCAGCGACCGTCACCAGGAACACGGACGTGCAACACGCCATCGCCTTCGCCTCGCCGGTCACGACGACGAGCATCCGCGTGACCGTGACGAAGGACCAGTCGACCGGCAAGGGTGAGTTCACCCGCGTCAACGAGATCTATCCCGGAATCGTGGCCGCCGACGTGCCACCCAGCATCACCGTGGATTTCGGCAAGGTGGTGGTCGGATATCCCCGGATCACCTTCGCGGGCGCTTCTCCAGGTCATCCCGGAATTCGGTTGGCGTTCTCCGAAACCCAGCAGTACCTGACTGATACCTCCGATTTCACCCGGTCCGACAACGGCGATGCCATCACCCCGGGAACGGATCAGATCGCCGTACCCACCGGTTCCTCCAGCTGGACCGACAGCCATGGTTGCGTCGATGGCAACAAGGTCTGCGCGGACGGCCTGCACGGGTTCCGCTACCTGAAGATCAGTCTCGACGCGCTGGCCGCGGACGCCCCGGACACGCAGGCCTACGGCACCGTCAGGATCAGCGGTGTCTCCCTGGACTTCACTGCCTATCTCGGGACGCCGGCCTCCTACAAGGGCTGGTTCGAGTCCTCGGACACGGCGCTCAACCGGTACTGGTACGACGCTTCCTACACGAACGAACTGATCACCGACACCTTCCGGAGCACCGATGTCGATCCGCGCGGTGCCGACAATCCCGGCCTCGAAGGGAAGCTCGTCCTGCAGGACGGGGCGAAGCGGGACCGGGATCCGTACGTCGGTGACATCGCTGTATCCGGACGGACGGACTACCTCACCCACGCCGTCCCGGCTGCGGCGAAGAACGTGCTGGCCGACCTGGCCGACCATCAACGCGCCGACGGCTGGATCCCGCCGGCCTCGATCAACAACTACACGTTGCCGCTGTTCGACTATCCGCTGTGGTGGGTCACCAGCAGCTGGGACTACGTCCTCTACAGCGGCGACACCGCCTACGGCGCGGCGTACTACGCGAACCTGCAGAGGGTTCTCGACATCTGGTACCCGTCGGTCACGGACACCAACGGCCTGTTGTCCAAGGGGCTCAACGGAACTGGCGGCTACGGTGACTATGCTTTCCTGCCGCGCACCGGTGAGGTGACGTACTACAACGCGCTGTACGTGCTGGCCCTGCAGGATGCGGGCGCGATGGCCACGTCGCTCGGACACCCCGCCGACGCCGCGGCCTGGTCCAGCCGTGCGAAGACCGTGTCGGCAGCGATCAACGCCCACCTCTGGGACCCGACCGTCAACGCCTACCTCGACTCGGCGACCGGCGACGTCCGACATGCCCAGGACGGCAACGGTATCGCCATCCTCGCGGGTGTGGCAGGGCCACAGAAGGCGACGGCGGCACTGGGCTACCTCCAGGCGGCGACCGCCACCCCCTACGGGAACTCCTTCATGGACAACGACACCCTGGTCTCCGACGGCCTCAGCCGGGTGTACGCCTTCACGTCCTATCCGGAGATCCAGGCCCGATTCCTCAATGGCCAGGCCAATTCTGCCATCGCCGAGATCAAGCGGCTCTACGGCTGGATGTCCACCAACGACCCGGGTATCACCGATTGGGAGGGGGTCGGCGCCGGTGGCTCCATGTACGAGGGTCCGTACACCTCGGCGGCCCACGGCTGGTCGACCGGCGTGCTGCCGGCCCTGACGAACGACCTGCTGGGCGCCACCCCCACGGGTCCCGGCTTCAGCACCTGGACGGTCGCGCCGCATCCGGGCACCGTTTCCTGGGCAAAGGGGCAGCTGCCGACCCCGCACGGCCCGCTGATCGTCAGCTGGACGGTCGGGTCGGGTCGGCACGCCTTCGATCTTGCCGTCGACGTACCGCGCGGGACCGCGGGCAAGGTCTCGATTCCGATTGTTGCGACGGATCAGGTGCGGGTAGACGGACGTCTGGTCTGGGACGGGCGGCACCCACACGTGGACGTCACCCTCGAGGGCGGCTACCTCACGGTGGCCGGTGTGGGCCCAGGCCACCACACAGTGAACGTCTCCCACGGCGGCCACTGACCCTTGCGCGGCGACCCCGGTATGAGATTGGTTTGTCCAGAGAAATAATGATGTAACGGACAAATGGTGTGTCAATCGTATACAATGGTCCATTTGAGCTCCAATCGGCCTAGCTCTGGTCTTTACATCGGCAAAATAAGAGCGCATGCTCCGTGAACTGTTCAAGACAGCGCTGTCGTCCGGTCCGGTCCCAAGTCGGGGTGAACCGAGATGAGCTCGCTCCCGAAAGGATTTCCATGGCGCCACGTCGACTGCGACTCGTCCTCGCAGTCACTGCTTCTCTCCTCCTCACCACCGTCGCGCTGCCGCTCTCCGATGCCGGCGCGGCGGCGCCCGCGTTCGTCGCGAATCCGGTCTCGTTCGTCGATCCGATCATCGGTACTTCAGGTGCGGTCGACGACTTTCCTGGTGCGGACGTCCCGTTCGGCATGGTGCAGTGGAGTCCGGACACACCGAGCCGGCCATCGGGAGGCGGCTACGAGTACAACGACAACGCTGTGACCGGCTTCAGTCTCACCCACGTCTCGGGTCCGGGGTGTGCGGCCTCCGGCGACATCCCCATCCTGCCGACCACCGGTGCGGTCGGAGCCGACCCCGGTGCGGCGACGCTCCCGTTGGACCACGCCGCGGAACGGGCGAGCGCGGGCGACTATCAGCTTGCTGCCGGCGGCATCACCACCGAGCTCGCCGCGACCCCGCGTACCGGGGCGGCCAGATTCACATTTCCACGGACCACCGAGTCGAACCTGATCCTGAAGCTCTCCGACAGTGCGGCCGGATCTTCGGCGACCCGATTCCAGGTGATCGGCCCGGAGGAGATCACCGGCGCGGTGACGAGTGGAAACTTCTGCGGTGCCAACGATTCCTACACGGTCTACTTCGACATGACCTTCGACCAGCCGGTCACCGGCTTCGGGACCTATCAGAACCAGAGTGTCCAGGCCGGCAACAAGCAGTCGCAGATCACCAGGAACATCGCCCCGAAGGTGAAGCGGACCGACACCCTGCAGCCCAGGTCCTCCAACGGCCGTCAGCGCCCACGCCCCGATGTCACGGGGAAGACGCCCGCGACGGCCGGTGCGACGAGCCCCCTGGCTCTGGCTCCCCCGGTGGTCGGGAGTGATGGCGCCTACGTCACTTTCGACACGAGCACCACTGCGGCCGTGCAGGCCAACGTCGGGATCTCCTACGTCAGCACAGCCAACGCGAAGCGCAACCGCACCACCGAGAACCCGACCTTCGCCCTCGACTCCGTCAGGGCCGCGGCCACCGCGGACTGGAATGCGATGCTCGCCAGGATCCAGATCGGCGGTGGCGACCCGACCGCCCACAAGACGTTCTACACAGCCATGTATCACGCCCTGCTGCACCCGAACATCTTCAGCGACGTCAACGGGCAGTACATGGGCTTCGACAACCAGGTGCACAAGGCGGCCACCGGCCACGTCGAGTACGCCAACTACTCGGGATGGGACATCTACCGCAGCCAGGTCCAGCTGGCCGCCATGGTCGCGCCGCAGGAGACCAGTGACTCGGTCCGGTCGATGCTGAACCAGTACGACCAGACCGGGCTGCTCCCGAAGTGGGCACTGAACAACGGTGAGTCCTACGTGATGGTGGGTGATCCCGCCGATGCCATCATCGCCGACGCCTACGCCTTCGGTGCCACCGACTTCAACACCACCAAGGCGCTGGCGGCGATGGAATCGGAAGCCAATGCCCCGAACGACGTGCGTCCCGGTCTGTCGTACTACCTGGCCAACGGCTATCTGCCGCTCGACGGGAGCTACGGCTGCTGCAACTTCTACGGTTCGGTCTCCACCCAGCAGGAATACAACACGGCCGACCACGCCATCTCCTCCTTCGCCGGTGCGCTCGGCCAGAGCGCCGTCGCTGCAACGTATGCGGAGCGGGCCAACAACTGGCAGAACGTCTTCAACCCGGCGACCAACTACATGGAGCCGAAACTGGCGTCAGGAGCCTTCGGGTCCGGCTTCTCGCCGACCTCCTCCCAGGGCTTCGTCGAGGGGTCCAGCGCGCAGTACACGCCGATGGAGCCGTTCGACCTGAAAGGCCTGATCGCCGCCGCCGGAGGGAACGTCGCGTGGATCACCAAGCTCGATGCACTGACAGCGAAGATCAAGAATCCGACCTCGGCGAATGCCGACTTCGGCAACGAGCCCAGCATCGAGATCCCCTGGGAGTACGACTATGCCGGTGCTCCATGGAAGACACAGGAGACGGTGCGCTCCATCCAGCAGCAGATCTTCTCGAACACCCCGGCCGGTATCGCGGGCAACGACGACCTCGGCACGATGAGCGCCTGGTACGTCTGGTCCGCTCTCGGGTTCTACCCGGAAACGCCAGGTACCCCCGACCTCGCACTGGGGAGTCCGGTGTTCGCCAGGGCAGCCATCCACCTGCCGTCCGGGAAGACCCTGATGGTCAACGCGCCGAAAGCGGCCGTCGGCGCGCCCTACGTGCAGAGCGTGACGAGCAATGGAGCGAGTTGGACGCGCGCCTACCTCCAGCCGGGTCTGATCACCACCGGCGGCGTGGTGACGGTGAATCTCGGCACCACGGCGAACAATTCGTTTGCCGCGGCGGCGGCGGACGCACCGCCGTCGGACACCCGTGGACTGAGGTCCGCCCTCGGGTTCACCGGTCAGAGCGTGGTGGTCACTTCTCCGGGAGTGGCGGCCACGGTGCAGGTGGGTGCGCGTGATCTGTCCGGCAGGCAGCAGGTGGTGACCTGGTCGGCGGTGTCCAACGGATCGGGGACCACTGGCGGCCCGTCGTCCGGTTCGTTGATCCTGGGGAAGAACGGGCAGCGCACGCAGGCCGTCACGGTGGCGGCGCCGACTGCGGAAGGCCGCTACTACCAGAGGTTCTCGCTGCGCGATGGCATGGGGAACGCGCTTCCCGATGTGGTCGTCGAGGTCGACGTGGCCAAGCCGGGTTCGCTGTGGCCGTTCTACGACGTCGCCGGTGTGGCGAACGACGGCCGGTCCACCTCGGCCAGCTTCGACGGCGAGGGATGGTCGTACTCGGCCCAGGCCCTGGCCGCCGTCGGTGTCTCGCCGGGTGCGCCGGTCACCTCGGGCGGGCTGAGCTACACCTGGCCGGACGTCACGCCGGGCGGCCTGGACAACATCGAGGCCGGTGGTCAGGTGATCCCGCTGTCCGGCACGGAGGGTGCGACCCAGATCGGCATCCTCGGCAGCTCGACCAACGGAAACCCCGGCTCGGAAGGCGATTTCGTGGTGACCTTCACCGACGGGTCCACTCAGACAGTGAACCTGGGCTTCAGCGACTGGACCCTCAACGGGGGCAGCGCCCCCGGGCCGGCCGACGGCAACCTGATCGCTGCGACGACGCCTTACCGGGACATCAGCAACGGTGGCCGGGACAACGTCAAGGCCTACCTCTTCACGGCGAAGGCACCGTTGACGGCCGGAAGGACTGTCGCGAGCATCACCCTCCCGACCAGCGTCACGGCGGGTCCCCTGCACGTTTTCGCCTTCGCGATGGGTACTCCCACCGGTTGAAACCGGGATCTGTCATCCGGCCGAAGCCCACATGTCGAGGGGTGGGCCTCGGCCGGATGACGTTTTCCGCTCGATCCGGCTCCGGCTGTTCGCGGCTCTTCCCGCCGCATCACCCGTCGCTCCCGACCGGCTTGAGGAGCGATTGCCGGGACCTGCCTGGTCGTCGGTGACACAGGTCCTGCGAGCATCGACCCATGACAGATTCCCCTCCACCGCTGGTGACGACACCATCGCCGGCGCCCAGCATCAGGCAGGTCGTGCTGGATTGCCCGGATGCCCGGGCACTGGCGGAGTTCTACCGTCAGCTGTTCGGCCTGCGGTACCGCCAGGGCGACGAACCGCCGGCTGCCGGCGAGCCGGATCCGCGGGGGCGGGACTGGCTCGTACTGCGTGATCCCGGCGGCTCGATGGGCGTTGCCTTCCAACAGGTCCCGGACCTACCGGCGCTGACCTGGCCGACCGGGTCGCGACCGCAGATGCTGCATCTCGATACCACCGTTCCGACCGCGGCGGACCTGACCCTCCAGGTCGGGCGGGCCATCGAGCTGGGTGCGAGACAGCTGTACGACCGTTCCGACGACCCGGAGGAACCGCTCTTCGTGCTGGCCGACCCGGCCGGTCATCCGTTCTGTCTCTTCGTAGCGGTCTGACGCGCGATGCCCGCCGGCGATTGCCGGAACCGGGCGGCTGACCTGATCCGACCTGCCCGTCATATCGCTTCGACCGGCCGGCCTTTCACTCCGCGTCGCGCAGCCGGAGCATGGTGGCGCTGAGGGCCCGGGCATCATCGACCCCGATCACGGCCAGCAGGTGCGCGCGCAGGGCCTCGGCGGTCGCCGCCTCGACCTGCTCGGCGACGTCGACGCCGTGCGTCGTCAACTCCAGGTTGATGACCCGGCGGTCGGTGTCGTGCCGGACCCGCTGCACGAGGCCCATCGCGATCAGCCGATCGGCGAGCTTGGTGAAGCCTCCGCTGGTCAAGGCGGTCTCGGAGGCGATCTTGGACATCGGCAACCGGTGCCCGGGGGTGCGGCCCAGTCGCAGGACGACTTCGGCCGGGGCCGCGGCCAGCCCGAACCGCTGCTCCACGGGGCGGACGACATCGGTGTGCGTCCGGTGGAAGCCCTCGATGACGTGGCCCCACCAACTCACCAGATCCCGGTCGTCCGGAGCAGCCAACATCCGCCCACCTCTTTCCCGGGAATCCTACGTCCGATGTACGTGACCGGAAGTATCTTGCTGGGAAGATAAATGGCGTCTTCGTGGTTACAGTAGATGCACACGCATGAATCAGTTCCTATCGAGGAGGACCGCATGACCAACATCGCTCCACAGGGTCTGCATCACGTCACCGCCATCGCCTCAGCGCCTCAGCAGAACGTCGACTTCTACAGCACCGTTCTGGGTCTGCGTCTGATCAAGCGCACCGTCAACTTCGACGCGCCCGATTCCTGGCACCTGTACTACGGCGACGAGAAAGGCACCCCGTCGAGCATCCTGACGTTCTTCCCGTGGCCGGATGTTCCGCGGGGCCGTCAGGGGGCCGGGATGACCTCCGCCACCGCGTTCAGCGTCCCCGGCACCTCGCTGAGCTGGTGGTACGACCGGCTGAAGTCGCTGCAGGTCGACGTCGACGCGCCGGTCACCCGTGAGGCCGAGGAGGTCCTGACCCTCCGGGACCCGGACGGCATGGTGCTCGATCTGGTCGCCACCGACGGAGACCACCGCTCCGGCTGGGACGGGGTGGCCAGCATCCCGGCCCAGCACGCGGTCCGCGGACTGCACTCGGTGACGATGAACGAGGCTGTGCTGGACCCGACCGCCTCGATGCTGACCGAGCTGCTCGGTATGGGAGCTGCCGGCGAAAGTGCAGGTCGCTCTCGCTTCCAGATGGCGAACGGCGCCGCCGGCGCTCTCGTCGACCTGACGGGTGGGGCCCGCGAGCGGGGCTACCAGGCCGGCGGCACCGTGCATCACGTCGCGTTCCGGGCCCCGGACCTGGCCACCATGACGACCTGGCAGCAGCAGCTCGTCGGGGCCGGCATCAGCGTCACCGAGATCCTGGACCGCCAGTACTTCAAGTCCATCTACTTCCGCGAGCCGGGTGGGGTGCTGTTCGAGATCGCCACCGATTCGCCGGGCTTCGACATCGACGAGCCACTGCTCGAACTGGGCCGATCGCTCAAACTGCCGCCGTGGCTCGAGCCGAACCGCGAGCAGATCGCGCGCTCGCTACCACCGATAACGCTGCCCGACCTGGCCGGCAGTCGAGCATGACCGATACGACCTGGCCGCACGTCTGGCGGGACGGTGCGGGTGGACCCCCGCTGCTGATGCTGCACGGCACCGGGGGCGATGAGCACGACCTGCTGCCGTTGGCCGATCGGCTGTCGCCGCACTCGCCGGTGCTGTCGCCACGGGGGCGGGTGCTGGAGGGGTCGATGCTCCGGTTCTTCCGGCGGCGCGCCGAGGGCGTCTTCGACGAGCAGGATCTTGCGGCTCGCGCCGAAGAGCTTGCCGATTTCGTGCTGGCCGTCGGGCACGATCACGGGATCGAACCCGGAAGCTCTGTCGCCGTTGGCTTCTCCAATGGAGCCAACATCGCTTCGGCGATGCTGATGCGTCGACCGGAGGTGCTGTCCGGTGCACTGCTGCTGGCCGCGATGGTGCCCTTCGCCGCACCGCCGCACGGTGTCGACCTGAGCGGGAAGTGGATCGCCATCGCGAACGGGCTGCGCGACCCGATGGCCACCGCCGCCCAGACCAGCACCCTCGTCGGTCAGCTCCGGGCGATGAAGGCCGACGTCCGGGTGCTCGGGCACGCCGGCGGCCACACCATCGACGGGGCGCAGCTACCGGAGTTCGCCCAGATCATCGCAGCCGGTGGTGTCGGCACTGCCGGTGGTGTCGGTACCGCCGGCGTGGTTCCCGGGTCCGGCAGCTGAGCAGACGTCCTGCACAGTGGCGGCAATAGCCGCCACGTGCAGGACGTCCGCGCGTGGTGTTCCGGGCGTGGTGTGATGGGTCCCGAGCGAAGGAGGGCCACCACGTGGCGATGAATCGGGGTCTACCGGCGACATTTTCTGCCGATCTGGAGCACCCTCTGCGGTGGGGAGTGATCGGGACCGGCAGCATTGCGCACACGGTGATGTCCGATCTGCTGCTGGTGCCGGACGCGGAGATGGTGGCGGTCTGCTCGCGGTCGGCGGACCGCGGAGCTGCCTTCGCCGGTGGGCTCGACCTTCCGCGAGGTGCCCGGCGACCGACCGTTGCCGTCTTCGAACGGCTGGCCGACATGCTCCCCGAGATCGACGTGCTCTACGTGGCGACACCGCATGGGGTGCACCACGAAGCGGTCATTCCGGCCTTGGAGTCCGGGACTGCGGTGCTGGCCGAGAAGGCGCTGACCGTCCACTACCGGCAGGCGCAGACCATGGTCGACGCCGCCCGGTCGAACGGCGCCTTCCTGATGGAGGCGATCTGGACCCGCTTCAACCCTCTGCACGTCCGGCTCCGGGAGCTGGTGGCCCAGGGAGTGCTGGGCGAGATCCGCAGTGTGAGCGATGACTTCAGTTTCCGTTTCCCGTACGACCCGGGTCACCGGCTCTACGACCCGGCACTGGGCGGCGGCGGACTTCTCGACCTCGGGCCCTATCCGGTGTCCTTCATCCAATCACTGCTGGGTGATCCGGATTCGGTCGACGTGGCCGGCAGCCTGGCCGCCAACCGGGTGGACGACAGCGCCACCCTGATGTTCCGGTACGCCGATGGCATCACCGGGGTCGGGACCTGCTCGATGCGCGCCGAAGGGCCCAACACCGCGTGTGTCGTGGGGACCCTGGGCCGGGTCGAGATCGAGGCCAACGCGCTGCGGCCCACGAGGATGACGCTCTACCGCGACGACCTGGAGCCGGAGGAGCTGACCACTTCGATCGAGGGCTCGGGATACGTCCCCCAACTACGTGAGGTGCAGTCCAGGGTGCGCGCCGGCGACATCGAGAGCCCGGTGATGCCGCACCGGGATTCGCTGTCGATCATGCGCATCCTGACCGGTGCGCTGTCCGCTCTCGGAGTTCATCACCCCTGAGATCGCCCCTGCCGCGCCAGCCGGACCGGGGTGGATGGTCGGGATGTACCCGGGCGGGCCCTGGGGTGGCGGCCGCTCGCCAAATCGACATGACCGCAGTAGTTCGGTGCCCGAGTACGGGCACCGAACTACTGCGGTGATCGCCAATTGTGGACAGCGCCGCGGCCACCGGGTCGAAAACCTGCATATTGCTCCCATGCGCGCCCGACAACCAGTTCCCGATGCCGTGGTGAGGCTGGCCGCGCAGCAGTCAGGGGTGCTGTCACGCGAGCAGGCGTTCGGTCTTGGTCTGCAGCGCAAGGCTCTACTGCGTCTGCTGGCCGACGGTCAGTGGGGGACCGTGGAGCCGGGGATCTATCTCACTCCGAACACGTCGCCCTCGTGGCTTGCGCACGTGTGGGCCGGGATCCTCGTCGGGGGGCCTGGATCCAGGGCCGCGGACCTGACGGCGGCCTGCCTGCACGGGCTGGTGGACGAGCAACGATTGCCGGTCGAGATCCTGGTGCCCAACGGTACGAAGCGTGCCGAACGCGCTTGGGTCTCCTTCCGGCAGGAACGTGAACTCGTGCGAACGCCGTCCGGCCGGGCCGAGCCACCGCGGACCCGTATCGAGGACACCGTGCTCGATCTGTGCGCCGGCGGATCGGCAGCCGCGTGCATCGATTGGGTGACCACTGCGGTGCAGCGGCGGCTGACCAGCCCCGACGCACTCCTGTCGGCGATGCGTCGACGGACCCGACTACCGCACCGCCGGCTGCTCCAGGCTCTGCTCCCGGATGTGGCCGCCGGAGTGCACAGCACCCTGGAGTACCACTACCTGCGAGATGTAGAGCGCGCACACAGCCTGGCCACCGGTACCAGGCAGCGTCGGCGACCGGGCCGAGGCGGCTATCTTGATGTCGTCTACGAGGAGTTCGCGCTGGTGGTGGAGCTCGACGGTCGGCTCGGCCATGCCGGCTCGCTCGACACCTTCCGGGACCGGCAGCGGGACAACAGTCATACGTCCGTGGGGCTGCGGACGCTGAGGTTCGGTTGGCAGGAAGTGACGCGCGACCCCTGCGGCGTCGCGACCGAGGTCGCCGAAGTTCTGGTCGGCCTGGGGTGGGGTGGGTTTCCCGCCCGGTGTCCGCGCTGCCGCTGAGCGGACGATCCCGTTCAGGGGCGGGGTCGGTCACCGAGCAGCAACCGGAGGGCCTCGATGTCCCGTCCGAACGGCCGGTCACGATGGATCGGCGGAACGACCGTCGCCACCGAGTCAAGGATCGCTCTCAGCGCGGGGCCGGTGCTGCGACCGCCGAGAACCGTTGCGTGGTAGGCGGTCAGCAGCTCGCAGGCCATGACCTCGAGGGCCCCGTCCAGTGCGGTCCGGGCGTTGGCGGCTGCCTCCCAGCTGAAGGTCTGCACGTCCTCCTGGCCGAAGGAGGTCTCCATCGAGCCCACGATCGAGGGCGCGGCCGCACGGCGCAGCTGGTGAACCGCCGCCGCCGCACGCTTGTGCACCGCGACCAGGCCGGTGTCCGGGCCGGAGCGGGAAGCCAGCTGGGGCGGCAATCCGGTGACGGCGGTATCCAGCAGACGATGGGTGCGGGCGGCGGAGACCTCCGCGGCATGGACCAGCGCGACGCTGACGGCATCCAGATGGGCGGCGAGGTCCAGTCCGTGAAATCCCGCCGTGGCGTGAAAATCGCCGTCGACGAAGGCCGGGGAGTCCGTCACCCCCACCAGAGCCCGCTCGACCGCGGCCGACAGCGCGCTGACGGATCGTTGCAGATGGGCGAGCACGGGCCCGGCGACGCGAAAGGACACGGGCGCCTGCAGCGAGCGTGACGAGGCGTCCGAATCGGCCAGCAGTACCTGCAGCGCCGCGAGTACCGCCGTCAGCTCCGGATCGCCACGGGCCAGGCTCGGGAGGTAGACGTCCTGCGGCGCCGACGCGGCGACGATTCCGATGGCCAGCACCGCCTGCCACCACTGGATCAGCCGTCGCGTCCGGTCGGCGATCAGGATCGCCTGTGCCGTGGTGCCGGGGACCCCCTGCAGCAGAGCGACCCCCTCCTTGGGGCCCAGCTCCATCGCGGTCAGCCCCTGCTCGACAAGCACGTCGGCGGCCTCGCGCACCGACGGGTCCGTCCCCGGTCCCGTCCCGGTCAGCCCCGAACCCGCCCCGGTCAGCCCCGAACGCGCCCCGGTCAGCCCCGAACCCGCCCCGGTCAGCCCCGGTCCCGCCTCGGTCAACACCGAACCCGCCCCGGTCAGCGGGCCGAACGCGTGCGCGAGCGGGATGATCTCCCCGGCGCTGCCGGAGCCCGAAGTGGGGACGGCCGGCACCACACCGGCGTCGAGGAACCGGGTGAGCAGCAAGAGCAACTCCGGGGACACCCCGGCGTCACCGGTCAGAAAATTCCGCAGCCGCACGGCGAACAGCGCCCGCACCTCCTCGGCAGGCAGCCACGGCGGGCCCCCGACCGCCCGGGCGAGCAGCAGGTTGTTCTGGTGCTGCGACTGCTCGACCTCGGTCAGTCCGACCTTGCTCTGCGCGCCCATACCCGTCGTGACGCCGTAGACCGCCCGGCCGTCCAGCGCCGCCAGAACCTCGGCCCGCCGATCACCCACGACCCCGAGCAGTGCGGCGCCGAGTTCGATTCGCGCGCCTCGTGCCACGGCCAGGATGGCGGCAGCGTCCAGGTCGGCCGCGCCGGAGATCAGCACCGTGTTCACCGTGCTCACCGGTAGTGCAACATGGTGCCGACGTTCGCGGCCTCGGCGCGGCTCAGGATCATGTGGGCGACTGCGACGTCCAGGATCGACAACCCACGGTGCCACAGCAGGATCCGCTCCTGCGGGCCCTCGCGGCCCGGCCTGAGTCCGGCGACGATCTCGCCGAACTGGGCGTGCAGGGTCGACTCGGACAGGCGGCCGGAGTCGACGTGGGCCCGCAGCGCACCGAAACGCCCCGCCTGCGCCTCCCGCCAGTCGTCCACCACCACCTTGTCCATCACGTCGAGCAGATCCAGCTCGACGGCGCTGATCGTCCCGTAGGGCACCACGAACGCTCCCGGCTTGACGATCCCGGTGTGCAGCAACGGTTCCGGATGGATCAGCCGGGACGCCTCGATCAGGATGTCCGCATCGTCGAAGGCCTCGTCTGCGGTGTCCACCACCCGGATCGGAGTGGAGGTCACCGAACGCAACCGCTCCGCGAACGCCGCCCTGGACTCCGGTCGCCTGCTGGTCACCCTGATCTCGTCGAGCTCGAACAGCTCGTCGAGCATCGTCACGTTCGAGAACGCCGTACCGCGGGCCCCGACGTGACCGAGGACCCGGGAGTCGCTGCGGGCCAGGTACTTCGCGCCGACCGCAGTCATGGCTCCGGTCCGGGCCTCGGTGATCAGCGTCGCGTCCATGATCGCCAGCGGCACCCCGTTGGTCGGGTCGTAGAGGGTGATCAGACCGAGCTCGCTCGGCAGCCCCTGCAGGTGATTGGGGACGAAGTCGCCGACCACCTTGATTCCGCTGATCCCGCGCTCGCCCAGGGTCGACACGTGGCCGCGCAGGACGTTGAAGTGTCCGGCGCCGCCGTTGTCCGGCACCAGGTGGACGCGCGGCTCGAAGACCGTGTGGCCGCGGCCGTGCTCGGCGACGACGTGCTCGACCGCCTCGATGATCGACGCACGGGTGATCTGCAGCGAGTCGACGTCGCCTCCGGAGAGAAACCTGAGCCAGAGTGCACGTTCCGCCATGTCCACGACCCTACTTCCGGCCCGTCGGGGTGGACGGCAAGGTCCCCGGACCCTGCCGCCCGCATCCAGAGAGGGCTATGGTGGATCGAAAATCCGCCGCACCTGAAAGGCGACAGGACGATCCTGCGCCCAGGAGTGGTTCTTCCATCAGAACGGTGGATTCCATGGCAGAAGTTCACGAGGAAGCGGTCGCCGGCACCGGCGGCGCACGAGGCAACGGCCCCACCGGCGAGGTGACCACCGCCAGCTCCTGGCCGGCCGGTTGGCCGAGGTTGTATCCCGAGCGGGCCGCCGACGTCTACCGTGCTCGTGGGTCTGCGAAGGTGAGCCGGCGGGTCAATTTCGTCGGCGGCAGCGCCGATGGGCTCTGGGATCTGGTCGAGGAGACCGCGCCGGGCCGGCTCCCGTTCGACGTCGAGACCATGGGCTCGGTCTACCGACTCTTCGAGGCCACCGGGGGTGACCCCCGGTATCACTGGCACAGATTCGAGGAGAACTGATCTGCCGTCGACCCAGGACGGTGCAGGGACGAACGGTTCCGGGAACGAAAGTGCCGCCGGAACGTTTGATCAGTCGACATGAAAATTCAGTTCGCCGTTCTCGGCGACTCCATCGCGTACGGCCAGGGTGCGACCCGGGCCCAGGACACTGTCGGCCCGCGGTTGGTCGCCGATCTGGCCTCCGCCGGGATCGCCGCCGAGCTGCGCGTCTTCGCGGTGCCGCGCTCACGTAGCGATGCGTTGGCCGGTCAGGTCCGGCAGGCGATCGCCTGGGGTACGAAGCTGGCCCTCATCGTCATCGGCGCCAACGATCTCACCCACTTCGTCCCGACGGCGCAGGCGGCCGGCCAGTTGGGGGACGCCGTGCGCACGCTGCGGGCAGCTGGAACCCAGGTGGTGGTGATGCCGGCACCCGACCTCAGCGTCGTGCCCTGGGTCCCGCCCCAGCTGCAGGCCATGGTGAAGAACGGCAGCGAGTTGCTGCGAAGTGCCCAGGTGCTCGCGGCCCAGGGGCAGGGGGCCAGGGTGGCCGACGTCGACGGTGGCGCGGCCGCCGCTTTCGCGAGCGACACGAACATGTTCAGCGCCGACCGGTTCCATCCGTCCAGCGCCGGCTACGCGCTGATCGCCGAGGTTCTCGCGCCGGCCGTTCGCGCGGCGGCGCAGGCCGCAGTCGCACAGCTCGGATAGACCTGTCCGATGGACGGACCCCCGGGGGGCACGGATCCGGGGAGCGCGCTACCGGTGCAAAGGCATCGTTTCGCCGTGCTGAAGGTTTCAAACCGGATGCGGATGGCAAATATCTGGGCGCGCAGACCCGATCAGTACTGACCGCTGATCGGGTGTGCGGCCCAGAGTCGTTGTCGCCGTTCGCCCGGAGGAAGCCGATGTCCTACCACACGCCGCAGGAAACCGCAGAGGCCGGAGTCGCGTCCGGTATCACCAAGGCCGGTCTCGGGCCAGGAAAGGCCTTGGTGGGTGGGTTCCTCGCCGGTGCGTACATCGCGTTCGGGGGACTGCTGGCCGTCATCGTCTCGGCCGGATTGAAGGCTGACCAGTGGGGCGGCCTGATCACCCTGGTCACCGGGCTCACGTTCAGTCTTGGCCTGATCCTGGTGGTGGTGGGCGGCGCCGAGCTGCTGACCGGCAACATGGCGCTGGTCCCGTTGGCCGTGTTCGCCGGCAAGGTCTCGGTGGGCAGGATGTTGATGAACTGGCTGTGGGTGACGATCGGCAACTTCGCCGGATCGGTGTTCGTGGCCTACTTCTTCGCGTTCAAGTCGGGGGTGCTCGCGAAGGTCGGTTCCGCGACGGCCACCGAGGGCTACGCCAGGCTCGGCGTGCTGGCGATGGGCAAGGCCGTCAGCGAGACCCACCTCGAGCAGTTCATCAGGGCCGTCGGCTGCAACTGGCTGGTCTGCCTGGGCGTCTGGCTGGCGCTGGCCGCCACCGACGTGGCCGGCAAGATCCTGGCGATCGTCTTCCCGATCACCGCCTTCGTCGCCCTGGGTTTCGACCACGTGGTAGCCAACATGTTCTTCCTGCCGGCGGCCATGTTCCTGCACACCGGCGGCGTCACCGGGGTGAACATGATCGAGAACCTGATCTTCGCGTTCCTCGGGAACGCAGTGGGAGCCGGGCTCTTCGTCGCCGGAGCCTACTGGTACCTCTACGTTCGCAAAGCCCCGGTACCGCAGGCCGAGGACGGCTCGCACGTCCTCTGACGTCCCCGCCCGGTAGCCGACCGGAGCGCGTGCCGGGTGTTTGCACAGTTTTGCAGTCTTGCGCACGTCTTACACCCCAAGGTTGAATGGCGGTGCTCCCTCGAGACAAGTGGGGAGTCGGTTCCTGGCTTCCGGGAGACACGATGTGACGCACCAGCCCGATGTAGAACTGTTGTTGCAGTCCCTGCCCGATCCCTGCCTCTCCTAACCCCGGATCTGACGGTACGGGCTGCGAACGACCTGTTCCTGGAGGCGACCGGGGTATCCCGGGAGGACCTTCTCGACCACCAGCTCTTCGACGAGGTCTTTCCCGACCCTGCGCCCGGGCACGACACGGACGGGCGCACCCGCCTCCGAGCGTTTGTCGCCGGCGTCATCTCCACGCAACGTTCCGACGTGGCCCGGGTCCACCGCTACGACGTGGCGACCGGATCGGGATCGAAGCTGCAGAGACGGTTCTGGAGCATCACCACCTCACCGATGAAGTCTGCGGACGGCAGCGTCGAGCACCTGTCGATGACGGTGAAGGACGTGACCGGGGCGCGCGGTCTGCTGGCTGCCACGTTCGGTGGGCTGGCAGCGACCCTGGACGGCGCTGCCCCGTTCACCGATGAGCGGTTGGAGACCTTCATCCGATACCTGGCCGATGTCGATGACGACGGTCGGGGTACCGCCGAGATCATCGGCCAGGCCGAGGAACTGGCCGCCGTGGTGCACGCCAGGACGGTGATCGAACAGGCCAAGGGCGTCCTGATGGCCAAGGCAAGGGTGACCGCAGACGAGGCCTACCTGATGCTCAGGCGGGAGTCGCAGCACACCAATGTCAAACTGCGCGAGGTGGCAGCACGACACGTCGCGCTGCACAACGCTTCAGCCGGTGTCGCCTGAGATCTGGGCCGGACCGGTTCCCACGAGACCCTCGAGAAACCAGCCCAGGTTCGTCCGCAGGGCGGCCACCGGATCGGCCTGATTCAGCAACCGCCCCATCCGCGCGAGCCTGAGGGAGGGCGTCGCCACTTCCGGGACCGCGCCCTGGGGGGCCCTGCGGCGGCTGGACTGCGCCGCCGATGTCAGGAAACCGCCGGCCCGCATGACGATGAAGCCGATCAGGATCCCGATGAGACCGCGGTAGGCGTCGACCTGCTGGCCCACGGGGAGACCGGACTCCTCCAGCAGGGCCAGTACCGTCTCCACGAAGGCCGCCGAGGCCGCGCCCGTGTCGGCATCTGCCGGCGGTACCTGTTGCTCGGCATGGGGTTCGCAGGCGATCACCTCGAACAGCAGAGGATTCTCCACGCCGGCCAGATAGGTGTGGACCAGCAACTCGACCAGACGGCCGGACCACGGGAGATCCGGATCCGGCGAAGGAACCCGGGACAGCGACCAGTCGGCCATCAGCACCAGGAGCGTGGCCTTCGTAGGGATGTAGTGGTAGAGCGACATCGCCTCCACGCCGAGATCACCTGCGATCCGGCGCATGGTGACCGCGGTCAGACCCTCCTCACGGGCGAGATCCACTGCACGGCTGACGATCAGAGCCTTGGACAGCGTTCCCCGATGGCCGGACCCCGAGGTCGTGGGCATCAGTGCCGCCGGGCGGGGTGGTGATCGCCCCGGCTTCCTTCTCGCATGCTTCGCCCAGTACCCGTTCCGGGGCATTTGCTAACCTGGCGCCGGGTCGACGGGCAGCGTCCCGGTCGTGCCCCCGTGCCCGGTTCCGCCTGCTGCCGCGGCCCGGAATCACCTGTCCTGACGAGGATTCCGCGCGATGACACCTTGGACCGGGTCGAGCCGGACAGCTCGAATCACGCCTGACGGTCTCGTTCCAGCCGCTGGATCCGAAGGTCCTGGGCCTGGATCAACTCGGCCTGCTGTCCCTGGTGCACCATGGCTGCCGCGTAGCGCGCGACGATCTTGATCAGCGCCACCGCGGATGCGGTGGGTTCCTCCCCGCTGTACCAGCGGCAGGTCAGCGCCGCGACGTAGTCAAGGCCGCCGGTCCAGCCGTCGGGCTCGGCAGGAAGGCTGCTCGTGTGGACGGTCACGGACATGGCGGCCGGATGACCGTCACGCCCCCCGGATGCGCGGGGTGCGGGGATACCGTCGGTCGCCGGCGGATTGTCCTGCCAACGCGCCAGCCGGTCTCCGAGGTAGACCTCCACCGAGGCCTCGTCGCACAACAGCGGGATCATCAGGTCGGCCGCACCGGTGAAGACCACCTTCGGATCGGGACTCGACCGGAGTCGGTAGAGCGCTGCGTGCAGGAGCACGACATCAGCGCGGCCGGGCAACCATTGTCGCGGGCCCCCGGCGGACGACCCGGGGATCGAATCGGGCCGCGAAGCCGCGGGCGAAGACTGTTTCGACACCGATGCGGCTCCAGGGAAAAGTGACGGTCAGGCCTCACCACCCCGGCTGCGGGTACGTCGCGATGGTGGGGGGCGTCTTTTCCGAACCCTGGCCGAAGGATAGCCCGCTCAGGAGGTCGGCCGGTGCGCGCCCCGCCTTGGTGACGGCACAGCGGATCTGGGTGACAGCCCCTGCGCGTGGTGTGACAGCATGACGACACTGAGGATGTCTTCGAGGGCCGGGAGAACCCGGACACCGTTCTTGGCGTGTGCCGATCGGTGTCCCGTCAGGGCTGCCCCGGAAGGACGCGCATGTCCGAGCCCGCCCTGCCCGTGGGTTCCGGCCCGCCCCTGGCCTTCGCGCTGCAGGAACTGGCCGAGCTGCTGCTGGCCACCGATTCGTTCCAGGACCTGATGCAACGGATCGCCGAGCTGTCCGTTCGCAGCGTGCACGGCGTCCTGACCTGAGGCATCACCATGGCCAACGGCGGGCGGGTGATCACCGTCGCGTCTGCCGACCCGCTGGGAGCGCTCCTGGACGAGCAGCAGTACGAGATCGACGAGGGTCCATGCCTGGAGGCCCTCTACACCGCCCGGATCGTCATGGCGCCCGACATGTCCCGGGAGTCGCGGTGGCACGGATATCCCCGGCAGGCCATGGCGCACGGCGTCTCGGCCGTGTATTCGTCGCCCCTGATCATCCGCGGCGAGGCGCTCGGCGTCCTGAACCTCTACGCCGCGCAGGTGGGCGCCTTCGAGGATCTGGATCGGGTGGAGTTGATCGCCCAGATCGTCACCCTCACCTGCGTGGCGATCACGGCGACGCTGCGCAACTACGGCGATGTGACGCTGGCGGAGCAACTGCAGACGACGATGAGCAGCCGGTCCGTGATCGACCAGGCGATGGGCATCGTGATGGCCACCGAGCACTGCACGGCCGCCGACGCCTTCGCCCTGCTGCGTGGGATCTCCCAGACCCGCAACGTTCGGCTGGCGGACATCGCGAAGGACCTCGTCGCCCGCACGGCCGCCGGCTCACGGTGAGGTCGTGCTGCACCTGGCCCGCACACCCACTGCGGGCCCGGCGGCGATCCGACCGGGGGATACGATAATGGTCCAACAGCTTCGCCCGCAGCGCCGCCGGGAGGCCATTCGTGTTCTACCCCTTGATCATTCGTGACTTCATCGAACGCGCAGACACGGTCTACCCGGACCGGGTCGGGTTGGTGGACGAGCCGGACCAGCCGGCCACCTCCTGGGGCGCCATCACCTACGGCGAAATGGCCAGGCGTGCTCGTCATCAGGCCGCCTGGTTCGACTCGCTCGCCCTGGAACCAGGCAGTCGGATCGCGATGGTCAGCCACAACAGCTCACGCCTGCTGACGTCGTTCTACGGCGTCGCGGGGTACGGCCGGGTCTTCGTGCCGATCAACTTCCGACTGGCGGCGCCCGAAGTCCGTTACATCGTGGGACATTCCGGAGCGGACGTCCTTCTCGTCGACCCGGAGCTGAAGGCCGGTCTGCTGTCCGAGGACGATCCGATCCGGGCCCGCGTCGTCCGCGTGCTCGGCGAGGACGACGCGGAGATCTTCGGCGTCCCGGGCAGCGATGCCGCCCCCGGGCCGTGGGTGCCCGACGAGGCGGCCACCGCCACCATCAACTACACCTCCGGCACCACCGCGCGCCCCAAGGGCGTGCAGCAGACCCATCGGGCGACGTGGCTCAACGCCACGGTCTTCGCCCTGCACGCCGGGTTGACCGACCGGGACGTCTACCTGCACACGCTGCCGATGTTCCACGCCAACGGCTGGGGCATGCCGTTCGGCACCACCGGCCTGGGTATCAAGCAGGTGGTGATCCGCAAGATCGACGGCGCCGAGATCCTGCGTCGGGTGGCCGAATACGGGGTGACGGTGATGTGCGCCGCCCCGGCCGTGCTGAACGCCGTGCTCGACGCCCTGCCGACGTGGGAGGGCGACATCCCCGGGCGGGGAACGGTGCGGGTGATCTGCGCAGGGGCCGCCCCGCCCACCCGCACCATCGAACGAGTACGCGCGGATCTGAATTGGGAGTTCATCCAGATCTACGGGCTGACCGAGACGTCGCCGTTGCTGACGGTCAACCGGATGCGGTCCGAGTGGGAGGTCCTGCCGGCCACCGATCAGGCCCGGTTGCTCGGCCGCGCCGGCGCCCCGGCGCTCGGCGTGCGGATCGACATCTCCGAGGACGGCGAGATCCTGGCACAGTCGAACCACAACCTGGACGCCTACTGGCAGAACCCGGATGCGACGGCAGATGCCCAGCGGGACAACTGGTTCCATACCGGAGATGGCGGCACTTTCGTCGACGGCTACCTGACGATCTCGGACCGCAAGAAGGACGTGATCATCACCGGTGGCGAGAACGTCAGCTCGATCGAGGTCGAGGACGCGGTGATGTCCCACCCCGAGGTGCGGGAGGTGGCCGTCATCGGCATCCCGGACGAGAAGTGGGGTGAGCTGGTCACCGCGCTGGTGGTCCGTGACGAATCCTCGGCCCTGACCGAACGTGACCTGATCGCGCACTGCCGGATCTCGCTGGCCGGGTTCAAGTGCCCCAAGAAGGTGGAGTTCGTGGCTGAACTTCCTCGGACGGCGACCGGGAAACTGCAGAAGTTCAAGCTCCGCGAGCCGTACTGGCGCTGATCGCCGGGAATATCCGGGCCGGTGCGCGCTGCTGGACCTCCAGGGAGACGTTTTCACCTCGACGACCTGAAGGAGTGCCGGCCATGACGAAAGCAGTGCGGTTCGACCAGTACGGCGGGATCGATGTGCTGCAGGTGGTCGAGGTGGAGAAACCCACGGCGGCTCCCGGTGAAGTGATCGTGCAGGTGAAGGCGGCCGGCATCAATCCGGGCGAGGCGACCATCCGGCAAGGTTTTTTCGACGCTGTGGTCCCAGCCACCTTCCCGTCCGGGCAGGGCAGTGACCTCGCCGGCGTGATCAGCGAGATCGGCGACGGTGTCGGTCATTTCGCTGTCGGTGACGAGGTCCTGGGTTGGTCGTGGCGCCGTTCGAGCCAGGCGGAGTACGTGGCCGTCCCGGCGGCCCAGTTGATCCCGAAGCCGGCCGAGCTCTCCTGGTCGGCCGCAGGGTCCCTCTACGTCGTCGGGGTCACCGCGTTCGCCGCCGTGCGCGCCATCGACGCCAAGCCTGGTGAGACCGTGGTGGTCCCGGCCGCCGCGGGCGGTGTCGGGGTGGTCGTCGTGCAATTGCTGCGGTTGAAGGGCGCGCGGGTCCTGGGGATCGCCTCGGAGTCCCACCACTCCTGGTTGAAGTCGCACGGAGTGCTCCCGGTGGCCTACGGCGACGGCCTTGCCGACCGGCTCCGGGCGGCCGCACCGAGCGGGATCGATGCTTTCGTCGATCTTTTCGGGCCGGAGTACCTCGACCTGGCCGTCGAGCTCGGGGTGGCTCGCGACCGCATCGAGACGATCATCTCCTTCGAGGCGGCCCAGAAGTACGGGACGAAGGCGGAGGGCAGTGGCGACGCCACCACCACGGAGGTTCTGGCCGAGATGGCCGGATACGTCGCCACCGGCCGGATCGACCTCCCGATCGCCGCCACCTTCCCGCTCGAGGACGTCCGGCTGGCCTACACCGAACTCGAGAAGCGCCACACCCGTGGGAAGATCGTTCTGATTCCCTGACGGACGGTCTCCCGCCCGTCGGTGCAGGCCGGTTCCCCCGCGGTCCACCGCACCGGTCTCCGACGGTCCCAACAGTGGTGGACGGTCAACGGTGGTACTGCTGTCCATCGATCGCCTCGCGGAGGATGTCCGCATGACCTGCATGTCGGGCGGTCTCCTCGATGAAATGAAGCATCACCCAGCGCACGTTGTTGTCAGGGGCACCGCCCGGGTCGGGAACCGACTGGTAGAGATCGAGGCCGGACCGCAGCACCTTCTCGGTGTGAGCTGCTTCGTCGGCCCACTTGTCCAGGTACTCACGGACCGTCTCGTCCTCACGGAGGGTGAAGTCGTCGGACCGTTCGCTCGGTTCCTCCGGACCTCGAAGGACATCGGTGCGGATCCACGATCGTTCGACGCCCACCAGGTGCTTGAGAATGCCGCCGAGGCTGAGGGTGGTCGACGGGACCGGCCGTGATCGGGCCTGCGCATCGGTGAGACCCGCCAGCGCCGCGCGGACTCCGTGACGTTGCCATTCCAGGAAGCCGAGCAGACCGTCGAGTTCGTCAGGGCGAGGGGGCGCAATATCTGGCATGCGGACAGGCTATTGACGTCCGTTCGACCACCCGGGCCCGGGGCGCCGACAGTTCAGCCGGTGCCGGTGCCGGTGTGTCGGTGCCGGTTGGGGAGCGCGCGAGTCGCTTTCTGCGGGGCCGGATCTCCCTGGGACGGTTGAGCCCCCGTCCCGTTGGTAACCGTCAAGACAGGCCGGGAGTTCGAAGCTCGAACCCCGTGCCGGCGGGCCGGCCTCGGTTCAACAGCGCAGCAGGGGCGCGGCCTGTTCAACGCAGCGATTCCATCGCTGCGAAAAGTATGCGAAGCGGAGCTCGGCATGACCGCCAACCAACATCCTGCGAAGAAGCCACGTCTGACCCGGAGGCTTGGCCTGCTGCTGGCCGGTGGCGCACTGGTCGTCATCGTGGTGGTCGTCACTGTGGTGCTCATCCTGGCGGGTGGCAACCAAACCAGAGACGGATCGGGCCGTGACGGGCAGAGCACGCAGCAGACGATGGTCTCGAATCCGAACGTCAACGGCAGCGGGGCCGGTGGTCCGGTGCGGTGATCCAGGGGATGAGCAGGTGCGGACGGTCGGCGGGCTCAGCCGGCCGTGCGGGTCGTGGCGAGGCCGACCGAACGTCGGAGAAATTCGGCCAGCCCCTTGCAGTCCCGGACGGTGACCGTGAGGTTCGGATGTTTGAGCTGCCCCGTTGGTTCGATACCCGCTACCGGATCGGCGAATTCGATGAACACACCCTGCTGACCGTTGGAGGCGAACGTGATTCCTCGATCGTCGAACGAGAGGTGTGCCGGCCCTGCGGTCTTGAGGAAGTGGTAGGGGCCGGTCAGGCTGGCGTTCAAGATGTTGGACAGCGGCGTTTCGACGAGCCAAGGACCGAACCGGGCGTGCAGGCCGTCCTGATCGATCGTCACGATTGCGTTCTGGTCGGTGACGCCGAACAGCCGGGCGGGCCACCGGTAGCTGCGGTCGAAAGCGAAGCGATATTCCCGGGTGTTCATCATCCTGCTGTCCATGTCCGCTCGATACCCCGATGCTCTGGCGGCGAATCCCGGGCTGCCCGTTTGCAGCGTCTTGCCGATCCTGAGCGACGACGGATCCTGCGATCACGATCTGGGGGTACCCGGGTAAGCCGGATCAAGTCGTGGTGGTGATGACCGGGATCATCGTGGCGACCAGCATGGCCGCCCGGATGTCCTCGACAACCTTCCGGGCGGCCGCCGGGGCCCCATTCGCTGTCCGCCACTTCCTCGGACCGTGCGGTGAGCGCCTTCTTGTCGACGTCCGCACCCGACGGTTCGGTCGGGAAGATCTTGGTCAGCACGTTGGCCGTCAGCAGCAGGGAGATCGTGGCGGAGGTCCGGTCATCCGGCGGTCGGTCCTGGAACAGCGTTCTCCAGATCCGTTCGCGCACCTCATTTTCTGCGCGTGGGTCGCTCTCGTTCCATCGGGTCCGGGGGAGGATGTGCAGAATTCGGCGCCTCTCGACACGGACCTGCCCCATGGCCACCGGACGGTCGAGAACCCGTGCGCGCACACCTTTGCCCAGGGCGCCGATCAGCTTCGAGGGCGACAGGCACTGATGGACGGCCGCCGTGGCCAATGCCTCGTCGAGGAGCGGATCCGTTGTGGGACCGGTCTTTCGGATGAACACTCGCCCCGCCTTCGCGTCCTCCTCCCCACGTGCGATGTCCACGAACGCGCCGAGCGCCAGATCGACCAGGACCGCTCCGGCCAGCATCGGATCGACGGGTGTCACGCCGTCGGTGACAAGTTTGCCCGTGTGGCCGTCGAGCATCAGCAACATCAGTTCATCGGCGGTCAACAGCGGACCAGGGTAGAGAAAAATGGGCCTTGGGTGCAGCGCCGGCCGGGGTTCGGAGATCGCCGAGCGCCTGGGGTGGCCGGGTGGTGCCGCGCGGTAGCGCGTGGGGTGTCGCGCGGGGGCGCGTGGGGTGTCGCGCGGGGGTGCCGCGGCCGCCTGACCTCTGTGGTGAACAGCTACCCGGTACAGATGTTCGGGGAATTGCTGGATTGCTGGGGGGTGTGGGCGGTGGTGGTGCGGGTGGCGGGCGGTGGTTCTGCGGCGGCGGTCGCTGCAGCCGGCCTGCCCGGGGTCGGGTCGTTGGCGGTGTTGGCTGCTGTTGATCCGGCTGCGTTGTCCCCTTCTGATCTGGTCGATGCGGTGATCACCGCTGAACGGTTGTTGGCGTATGTGAATGCGTTGCAGACCCGGTTGTTGGCGGAGTTGGGGCGCCCGCACCGCTGCGGGGATGTCACCGCGTTGGTGGCCGCTCTGGTGGACAAGGCCGGGCAGGGCCGCGGACCGGACGGGCTGGTGGATCCGGTAGTGGTGGCGGAGTTGACCTGCGACCGCAGCATCGGGGTGGCCGCCACGGAGGTGGCGGCGGTGTTGGACTGGTCGCCGGTGACGGCGAAGATCCTGATCGGGCAGTCGATGCGGCTGGAAACGGCGCTGCCCCGGGACGTTGGATGCGTTGTGGGCGGGGCGGGTGGATGTGGGGCGGGTCCGGATGATCGTGGACCGGACCGCGGTGCTGTCGCCGCAGGTGTGCCGCCAGGTGGAGCGGCGGATTTTGCGGTGTGTGAAGGGCCGGTCCAAGGCGCGGTTGGAGACGATCGTGGACCGGGAGGTGATCCTGGCCGACCCGGCGGCGGCGGAGTACCGGCGGGTCAAAGCGGTGGCCGACCGGGGTGTGACGCACCGGCGGGATCCGGACGGGATGGGGATCATCAACGCCCTGTTGCCGGCGGAGGCGGCGGTGATGGTGTTCACGTTGATCGATCTGATCGCCGATGCGAACAAGGGACTTGATGCCCGGAGCGTGGATCAGCGTCGCGCTGATGCGGTCGCCGACATCGCCCGGGAGTTGTTGACGTTCGGGTTCGTGGATCTGCACGGCCTGATCGCCCGCGCCGAACACGCCACCGCTGAGCCCGCCGGTCCCGCCGGTCCCGCCGGTCCGGCTGAGCCCGCACCGGCTGAACGGACCGACCCGGCGCACGCTGATCCCCGCGACCCGGACGACGCCGGTCCCCGCGACGGGGCCGCCGCGGGCGGTGCGCCCCGCGACGGAGCCCCCGGCGGTGCGGAAAACGGCGCCGCGGCCGAGAATGGCACGCGCCCGGTCGGGTCTGTCTCCGGCGGGGTGGATCTCGCTGATCGGGCGGGGCGGTGGGCGCGGGCGTTGTCACGGCACGGCCGCCGGCCGCACCTGAATGTGACGGGGGCGTGGTCGACGGTGATCGGGTGGGATGATCTGCCCGGGCAGCTGGATGGGCATGGGGTGATCACCGCGCAGCTGCTGCGCCAGATCGCCGTGTCGTGGGGGACGTTGACCGCCGTCGGGGTGGATCCGGTGACCGGGACGGCCACTGCGGTCGGGGCGTTGACCTATCGGCCCGGGCAGCAACTGTGCGATCAGGTGGTGGTGTTGTCCGGGACGTGCCGGATGGCCGGGTGTGCGATGCCGGCGTGGAAGTGCGACATCGACCACCTGGACCCGTTCGACCACCAGGATCCCACCCGAGGTGGGAAGACGTTGTTGTGCAACAGTATTTCGTTGTGCACGTGGCATCATCTGTTGAAGCACCACACGGATTGGACGCCGCAGCTGCAACCGGACCTGTCGATCCGGTGGACCACCAACACCGGCCACCACGCCATCTCCCATCCGCGGGAGTTCACCCTGCCCGGGGAGTGGCTCCGACCAGCCGCCACCACCGCCCAGGTCGCGACCGATCAGGTCGCGACCGATCAGAGACCCACCGCCGAAACGAATATCACCGACCCTGGGGAGAAGACTGCCCCGGGCCGGGCAACAGGCCCGGCGGACACCGAACCGGACGAGACGAGGGTGATCATCGGCCCGACCGTCTTCGGACCGACGATCCCGGTGGTCCCGGCCGGCGTCGACTGGATCGAGCCGAACACCGAACTGGAGGACCCCGTCACCATCCCGCACCCCGGCAGCGTCGAGATCACCACCTACCGGATCCTGCGCCGACAGGCCCGGGAACATTCCCTGCGCAGGCTGGCCACCCTGCGCACCGCGCTGGACCCCGTCGAGCAACGCAAACGGGACTTCATCGCCGGCAGACAGTTCGACACCGACGGCCACCAATTCGACCCGGCCGACTTCGACGCCGCCACCCGCGAAAAAGCCGACCTCACCGAAACCTTCCAGATCGCCGCCCTACTCGAACGATCCCGACGACCCACAAAAGTAGTGCAGGAGTCAGGGCCGGTCAGGGGCGACGACCGACCCGTCGATGCTTCGCCGGACAGCGGCGACGCTCCCTTCTGACTCAGGAACTTGGAGTCAGTGCGTTGCAGGACTCCCGAACAGCAAAGCCGCGTCACCCCTGGACCTCCAGAAGTGACGCGGCTGATGCCTTGCTGACCTGCGTGACGCTACCGAGCGACGTGCCACTGCTGAGCGACCTGCCACTGCTGAATGGTTTGGCAGTGCTGAGCTATTGGGCGCCGGCTGAACTATTCAACCGACCAGATCAGCCTGCGCGTGTTCCATCCGAATGAGTCACCAGATCGGCCCGCTTCACCAGATCCGGACCCTCCGAAAGTTCGGGCAGCCCGTCCGGACCCGCCGGGTGGGCCGGCTCCGACAGATCCGCACCCTCGAGGGCGTCCCCTTCCGAGTCCTCCTCGGGCAGCGGGAACTTGAGCGAGGCGACGATCGAGATGGTCAGAGCCACGATGATGACGGCGAGCGACACCAGGGACGGGATCTCCGGGATGGAGTTGGAGATGACCTTGTGCCCGGCCTGCAGGAAGAGCTTCACACCGATGAAGGCGAGGATGAACGAGAGTCCCTTGCCGAGGTGGTGGAACTTCTTGAGCATGCCGGCCAGCAGGAAGTACAGGGCCCGCAGCCCAAGGATGGCAAAGGCGTTGCTGGAGTAAATGATGAAGGTGTTGTCACTGACGGCGAGCACAGCGGGGACGCTGTCGACGGCGAACACCAGGTCAGCTGCCTCGATGGCCACGACGACCGCGAGAAGTGGTGTGGCAATTCGCTTTCCGGCCTCCTTGAAGAAGAATTTGGTGCCGCGGTACTCGTCGGACACCGGGACGACCTTGCGCAGCAGGCGAACGGCGACGCTCTTGCCCGGGTCCATCGAATCGTCGTCGTCCTTGAGCAGCTTGATCGCGCTGTAGATCAGGATGGCGCCGAACACGAACAGGATGGCGGTGAACTGGTTGACGATGGCGACGCCCGCCGCCAAGAAGATGCCGCGGAACAGCAGCGCGCCGATGACGCCGTAGAACAGCACTCGGTGCTGGTACTCGCGGGGAACCTTGAAGTAGCCGAAGATCAACGCGAAGACGAAGAGATTGTCGACGCTGAGCGACTTCTCGAGCAACCAGGCCGTGGTGAACTCGACTGCGGAGCCGCTGCCCATGGTGGCCCAGATGACGCCGGCGAACACCAGCGACAGGCCCACCCACACGGCACTCCAGATCGCGGCTTCCTTGAACTTGATGACGTGCGCCCCGCGATGGGCGAGCAGGTCGATGGTCAGCATGGTCAGGACCACGGCGCCGAATGCGGCCCAGGCCCAGAAGGGGACGGTCACGTTGTACTCCCGGATGGCTAGGTGTTGCTTGCTTCGATATCCCTAGCTTGCCTGCGCTCTCCCTGCGGAGCTACGGCAGAGTTGCACCGTCAACTACCCATTGGGTTGCCGACATTCGGCAGTCGAGTCGGGAGCGATGATCGATCAGATCGCCAGGCAGAGACGGTAGGCGTCCAGCACCGCAGCGTGGACATTCCGGCTGGACACGGCGTCGCCGATCCGGAACAGCTGGTAGGTGCCGGCCGGATGGGGCGTCATCTGCTGCGGTGATGTGGCCAGCAGCGCCTGGTGGTCGACGGCCCCCAGATTGCTGGAGCCGGGCACCAGTGACCGATACAGCTCGTCGTTCGGCAGGGTGCCGTGCTCGACGACCACCTGGTCGACGGTCAGCTCGGTCTCGAATCCGCCGTACTCGCTGTACAGACCGGCGACCAGGCGCCCACCAGTGCCCCGTCGGACCGAACGAAGCTGTTGCAGCAGAGTAGTTCTGGCCCCAGCCCGAGCCAGGATCCCGAAGTACCGCGGATAGTTCACCCCACCGACGTCCATGGCCAGCGTGCGCTCGGGCGTGACGATGTGCAGCCGCGCTCCCGCCTCGGCGATGGTCGCCGCCGCGTCCATGGCGCTGTGCCCGCCGTGGTCGTCGTAGAGCAGCACGTCGCCGGCCGGCGGCACCGAGCCGGCGAGCACGTCCCAGGTGTCCAGGACCAGATCCGATCCCGACTCGAGGAAACCCGTGTTGGGCAGACCGCCGGTCGCGACCACGACGACATCCGGTGCCTCGGCCATCACCGCTGCGACGTCCGCGTAGGTGTTGTAGCGGATCCGGACGTCGCACCGTGCAGATTCGGTCAGGCGCCAGCCGATGATCCCGAGCAGGTCCCTGCGTGCGGCAGAACGGGCGGCCAGCAGCAACTGACCGCCGGCCTCCGGGGCCGCCTCCATCACGACCACCCGATGTCCACGTTCGCCGAGCACCCGCGCTGCTTCCAGGCCGGCCGCGCCGGCGCCGATCACCACGACCTTCCGGCTCGGCCCGGTGGAAGGCGGCACATGATGCGGTAGCAGCAGTTCGCGACCGGTGGCGGCATTGTGGATGCACTTGGTGTCGCTGGCCTGGTAGATCGCGTCCAGGCAGTAACCGGCGCCGACGCACGGCCGGATCCGGTCCTCCTGCCCGGCGGCGATCTTGGCCACCAGGTAGGGATCGGCGATCTGGGCCCTGGTCATCCCGACCAGATCGAGCAGTCCGTCCCGGATGGCATGGCGGGCGGTGGCGACATCGGCGATCCGGGACGCGTGCATCACCGGTACCCCGAGCTCCTTCTTCACCCAGCCGGCGAACTCCAGGTGCGGCGCCGACGGCGTGCCCATCGGGGGGATCACCCGGGCCAGCCCGGCGTCGGTGTCGATGTGGCCGCGGATGACGCTGATGAAGTCGACGCCCTCGGCGACCAGGCTGCGCGCCGCCGCGATGCCGGAGTCGGCGTCGATGCCGCCGGACATGTCCTCGTCGATCACGAGGCGCATGCCGATCGGGAAGACCGGCCCGACCGCATCCCGGATGGCCCGCACCACCGCCAGTGCCAGCCGTAGCCTGGCCTCCGGCGAGCCACCCCAACCGTCGGTGCGCCGATTGGTGGCGGGGGACAGGAATCCGTCCAGCAGGTGCCCGTAGGCCTCGAGTTCGATGCCGTCCAGGCCGCCCGCGACCGCGCGCTCGGCAGCACTGGCGTAGTCCGCGACCACCCGGTCCAGGTCCCACTCCTCGGCCTGCTTGGGGAACGCCCGGTGCGCCGGTTCCCGGAGCGGGGACGGGGCAATGACGGGCAACCAGTCGCCGGCGTAGTTGCTCGTGCGCCGACCGAGGTGGGTGATCTGGCACATCACCGCTGCCCCCTGCTCGTGCACCTGCTCGGTGAGCTGCGCGAGCCACGGGACGATCTCGTCCTTGTACATCAGCAGGTTCCCGAAGGCCGGCGGGCTGTCCGGCGACACGACCGCGGAGCCGCCGATCATGGTGAGTGCCACCCCGCCCTTCGCCTTCTCGACGTGATAGGCCGCATAGCGCTCCTTGGGCATGCCGTCCTGCGAGAAAGCCGGCTCGTGCGAGGTGCTCACCACCCGGTTGCGCAGCGTCAGCGGGCCGAGCTGGAAGGGCTCGAGCAGAGGATCGGTGAGCAGCGATGACATCGGTTGACTCGTCTCTCGTCGAACGTCACTCATGGGGGGCCGCCCCTGAACTGCGGGGCGTGCGGCGATTTACCTGCCGGAAACAGGACATTGATCTTCCCGTATCGCACGGTTGTACGGTTTAATCGTACGGTTGTCAGAGTATCGCGCAGAGCCGCCGGGAGTCGAGACCCAGTGGTCCCAGGATCCAGTCGCCCCAAGACCCAGACCTTCCCAGAATCCAGCCACCAGCCGAGAGGTCCTTTAAATGGATGCCACGCCCAGCAATGCCCCCGAACCGGCGCCGAGCGTAGGTCCTGAATCATTCCGGAGCGCGATACCGGCTCTGCCGCAGGGGATCTCGCGGCGCTCGATGCTCTTCGGAGGGGCCGGCCTTGTGGTGGCCCCGTGGATCCTCGCGGCCTGCGGGAGCAGTTCGTCGACGGCTTCCAGTGCTACTTCGAGCGCTTCGTCGGGAGCTGCGGGAGGCGCCACCACGAGTGCGGCCGCCGGTGCCCCCGGCAGTACGGCGGTCACCAGCGGCGCGTCCGGCGCGGCGAAGTCCGGCGGCACCCTGCGCATCGCACGCCCGCCGGCCTCGACGGTCGAAACCCTCGACCCGGCCAGCTCGCTCTCGGCCTACGAGTACCTGGGAGCGCTCTACAGCCGTCTCGTCAAGCAGGATGCGTCCGGTGGCGTCGCGCCGGATCTCGCGGTCAGCTGGTCGGTCTCGCCCGATCAGATGACGTGGACGTTCGTCCTCCGCGAGGGTGTGACGTTCCACAACGGCAAGGCCTTCACCTCGGCCGACGCCGTCTACACCCTGCAGCACATCCTGGACCCGAAGACGAAGTCACCCCAGGCCGGCGTGCTGTCCCCGTTCCTGGACAGCTCCGGAATCACCGCCAAGGACGCCAAAACCCTAATGGTGAAACTGAAGTCGCCGAATGCTGAATTCGTCAGCCTGTTGATGAACTACAACTGCTACGTGATCCCCGCTGGATCGGCGGCGACCATCGGTGCCTCCGGAATCGGCACCGGGCCGTTCAGCCTCGTCTCGTTCAAGGCCGCCGGCAAGGGCACCGTGAAGGCCAACCCGAACTACTTCGGCGGGGCGCCGAAGGTGGACAGCATCGAATTCACCGCCATCGCCGACGTGCAGGCCAGGGTCAACGCACTGCTGGCGCAGCAGGTCGACCTCGTGGCCCAGACGAACCTGGACTTCGCGACGGCGAAGACGGTGACCGCCTCCAGCACGGCGACCACGGCGACCGTCAAGAACGCGGCCTGGTACGTCATGCCGATGCTATACAACGCAAAGCCTTTTACCGATCTGAAGGTCCGCCAGGCGTTCAAGATGGCCTACGACCCGCAGGAGGTCATCGATCTGTCGATCCACGGGCTGGGTACCGTCGCCCACAACAACCCGGTCCCGCCGACCGACCCGAACTACCTGAACTACTCGGTTCCCCACGATCCGGACAAGGCGAAGTCGCTGCTCGCATCGGCCGGGTTCTCCGGTGGTCAGCAGATCTACACCTCCAGCTACGAGCCGGTGATGTCGATCCTGGCGCAGGCCTACCAGAGTTCGGTGAAGAGCTCGGGGCTGGACATCAGCATCCAGACCGCCTCGGCCGACTCCTACTACACCGATGTCTGGATCAAGAAGCCGTTCTGCGTTTCCTACTGGTACACCGGGCGTCCGGTCGACCAGCTGCTGAACCAGATCTTCCGCACCGGTTCCTCCTACAACGAGTCTCTCTGGGCCGACACCTCTTTCGACAAGATCCTGGACAGCGCCCGCAAGGAGGCCGATGCGGCCAAGCGCAAGCAGTACTACCAGGACGCCCAGAAGATCCTTGTCGATTCCAGCGCTTCGATCGTGCCCTTCTTCGCCGATCGCATCATCGGTCTGTCGAAGAAGGTGGTGAACTACAAGGAGTTCGGCTTCGAGTTCGACTACGTCAACATCGGGTTCGGCGCATAGGCATGCTCGGAAAGCTGATGGCCCGGCGGCTGGCCCTCGCGCTGCTGACGATCGTGCTGGCCACCGTGCTCGTCTTCGTTGCGCTGCAGGCGCTGCCGGGCAATCTGGCCACCCAGATCCTGGGCAAGGACGCCCCTCCGGACGCGGTCGCCCAGCTGACCGCGCAGCTGCACCTGGACCGCCCCGGCTGGCTGCGGTACCTGACCTGGCTGGGCGGCGCAGTGCACGGCGACTTCGGTACCTCGCTGGCCACCCAGCAACGGGTGGTGAGCCTGGCCGGGGACTACCTCCGCAACACCGCGGTACTGGCCGGGATCACCATCGTCGTGGGGATCACGCTCGCTGTGATCCTCGGTGTGGTGGCCGGTCTCACGCGTGACCGGCTGCCGGACGTGCTGATCTCGGGTCTCTCGCTGATCGCGATGAGCGTCCCGGAGTTCACCCTGGCCACCCTGCTCGTGCTGGTGTGCGCCGTGAAACTGGCGTGGTTCCCGGCCGTCGTGACGGACGGGCCCGATGCCTCGCTCGGCACCATCCTGCACAACGTGCCGCTGCCGGCCGCCGCTCTGTCGATCGTCATGGCGGCGTACATCGTGCGGATGATGCGGACGAGTGTCATCGACGTGATGGCCAGTGAATACGTCGCGATGGCCACGCTCCGCGGCCTGCCCCGGCGGCGCGTGCTGCTGCACCATGCGCTGCCCAACGCCCTGCTGCCGGCGCTGAACGTCATTGCGATCAACATCGCCTGGCTGGTCGGCGGCGTGGTGGTGGTCGAGGCCGTCTTCAACTATCCCGGCATCGGGACCCTGATGCTCACGGCGGTGCACAATCGAGATGTGCCGGTGCTGCAGTACATCGCCGTCATCGGCGCGCTGGTCTACGTGGTGTCCAACCTGCTGGCCGACCTGGCGGCCACCGCGCTGAATCCGCGGTTGCGCACCCCGGCGCGTGCGTCATGAGCGAGATCGTCTCCGGTGCACCAGTCGATACCGCCAAGGACGAAAAACCCAGCGGCAACGGTACGTTTCGGTCTCTGCTGGGGTCCCCGGTCGCGATGACGGGCGTCGTCCTGGTCCTGCTGCACGTGGTGATGGCGGTCGCCGCGCCGTGGTTGGCACCGTACTCGCCGATCGCGACCAGTCCACTGGATGCCATCGTCAACCCATCGTCCGCGCACTGGCTCGGCACGGACCAGCTCGGCCGGGATGTGCTGTCCCGGGTCATCTACGGCGGCCGCAACGCGATGTTGATCAGTGTGGTCGCAGCGATGCTGTCGGTGGGGATCGGAACGGCACTCGGCTGCGCCGCCGCCTATTTCCGCGGCTGGTTCGACGAGATCCTGATGCGCGTCCTGGACGCCGTACTCTCGGTGCCGGCAATTCTCGCACTGCTGGTGGTGGTCTCGGTCCTCGGAGCCGGGGCACCGGTGATCGTGCTGGCCGCCACCGTCGTCTACTGCCCGGCGGTGATCAGGGTGATCAGAGCCGGTGCGCAGTCGGTGGTCGGTCTGGACTACGTGACCGCTGCGCGGGCCAGGGGCGAGAACCCCTGGGCCACCATGGTGCGGGAGATCCTGCCCAATGTGCTGGACGTCGTCCTGGTCGAGTTCGCGATGCGGGCGTCCTGGATCGTGTTGCTGGTCAGTTCGCTGTCGTTCCTGGGTTTCGGGGCGAATCCGCCGACGCCGGACTGGGGGCTGATGGTCTCCGAGAGCCGTAGCCTTCTCACCGTCACCCCCTGGGCGGCGGTCGGGCCGATCATCGCCCTGGCCACCCTGATCGTCGGGCTCAACCTGGCCGCCGACGGTTTGGCCAAGGCCCGCGGCATCGACCGCATCACCGGTGGTGCCTGATGGATCTGACGACAACAACCAAAGTGGAGAAGGTGTCGGATGCCGAGATCGAGGTACCGGTCGCCCTCGTCGAGAAGCTGACCGTCTCCTACCGCTCCGGGAAGAAATTGATCCCGGTGCTGGCCGACCTGGACCTGACCGTCGCACCGGGCGAGACCGTGGCGGTGGTGGGCGAATCCGGTTGCGGGAAGTCCACCCTGGCCGGCGCCCTGGTCGGCCACCTGCGCGCCGGATCAGGGATCGCGCAGGGCCGGGTGCTGATCGGCGGGCACGACCTTTTCCGCAGTTCGAGTGCCGAGCTCCGCCGGATCCGCAGCGGCACCGTCGCTTTCGTCCCGCAGAACGCCGGGCACGCGCTGACGCCGTCGATGCGGGTCGGCGACCAGATCGGCGAGGTCCTCCGGTTCGGCCGCGGAATGGACCGGGCGGCCGCGCGGGCCGAGGCCACCCGGTTGTTCGGGTTGGTCCGCCTCCCGCAACCCGAACAGCTGCTGTCCCGCTACCCGCATCAGCTCTCGGGGGGCCAACTGCAGCGGGTGGCCATCGCGATCGGCATCGCCGGCGCCCCGCGGCTCCTGGTGATGGACGAGCCGACCACCGGCCTGGACGTCGTCACCCAGGCCGGCATCCTGGCCCTGCTGGCCGACCTGCGCTCCACGCTGGATCTGGCGATCGTCCTGATCAGCCATGACCTCGGTGCGGTCGCCCGGCTCTGCGACCGGATGCTGGTGATGTACTCGGGCCGGGTCGTCGAGGCCGGCCCGACGGCCGAACTGTTTGCCGCGCCGGCTCATCCGTACACCCGCGGCCTGTTGGCGAGTGTTCCGCGGATCACCGCCCCCGGTCTGCCGGTGGGGATGACGGGTGGCTCGCCACTCGGTCCCGGCGCCCTCCCCGGCTGCGCGTTCGCCCCGCGCTGCGGCTTTGCGCAGGACGCCTGCACTCACGATCCGGTGCCGGAACCGACCAGGCGCCCCACCCTCACCGACGGGCGGGTCTCGGCCTGTCTGCGCACCGAACACGTTCTTGCGCAACCGGTCTGGACCGCCCAGGTCCGTCCGCGGGCGAAGCGGGAGATCGGCCCCGTTCTACTGAGCGTCACCGGGCTCCAGGTGGACTACCGGTCCAAGCCGGATCCCTCCAGCGGACCGACCGTCGACGGCATCGACCTCGAGGTACGCCAGGGCGAGGTGGTGGCCCTCGTCGGGGAGAGCGGCAGCGGGAAGTCCACCATCGCCTGGACTCTCGCCGGCCTCCGCCGGTCGACGGCCGGTGAGCTCACCCTGCATCCGCGCGATCCCGAGAAGGTCGGCAGAGCGGCGGATCTGACCCTCCCGGCCGCGAAGCGTGCTCCCCGGTGGCGGCGGCAGATCCAGTTGGTGTTCCAGAACGCCGACACCTCGCTGAATCCGCGGCGGACGGTGGGTGACGCGGTCGCCCGGCCGCTGCGGTTGCTCGGCCTGCGGGGCAAGCAGGCCACAGTCCGGCGGGACGAGGTGTTCGCCGACGTCGGTCTGCCGATCTCCTTCGCCGACCGGCTGCCGGCCCAGCTGTCCGGCGGGCAGCGTCAACGGGCCGGTATCGCCAGAGCGCTGGCGGCCGACCCGGCGTTGCTGCTGGCCGACGAAGTCGTCTCCGCGCTGGACGTCTCGGTGCAGGCGTCGGTCCTGGGATTGCTGGACGACCTGCGCGCCGAACACCGGTTGGGGTACCTGTTCATCGGTCACGACCTCGCGGTGGTGCGGGGCCTGGCCGATCGGGTGGTGGTCCTCTACCTCGGGCGGATCTGCGAGGAGGGCACGGTCGAAGACGTCTTCGGCGCGCACGGAGCCGGCGGGGTGAACCATCCGTACACCAGGTTGCTGCTGGATTCGGTGACGGATCCGATGCCGGGATCGACCGGACGGATCACGCCGCCCCGCACCAGGTCCGACGAACCGGAGTCGGCCCCGCCACCAGCCGGCTGCCCGTTCTACCGCCGCTGCGAGCAGCGGATCGAGGGGACCTGCAGCACCCAGGCGCCCCCCGTCCGTCAGCCCGCCGACGGCCACCGGATCCGTTGTCACCTCCCGCTCGTCGAGCTGGACGATGCTGACGATCCGATCGGTGTCCGGTGACGGCGATCCTCCGAACCTCCGACCGAGTGGAGGTTCTCGACCACGTCCTCATCGAGATGACCGACGGCACCAAGCTCTCCGCCCGGATCTGGCTGCCGGCCGACGCCGCCACCAGACCCGTGCCCGCCCTGCTCGAGTACCTGCCCTACCGCAAGGGCGACTGGACCGCTCCGCGAGATGCACAGCGCCATCCCTGGTACGCCGCGCACGGCTATGGTTCCGTCCGGGTCGACCTCCGCGGGTCCGGCGACTCCGAGGGG
Organism: Nakamurella sp. PAMC28650; assembly: GCF_014303395.1. Lineage (GTDB taxonomy): Bacteria > Actinomycetota > Actinomycetes > Mycobacteriales > Nakamurellaceae > Nakamurella. Next base: position 712,042 of record NZ_CP060298.1, on the reverse strand, counting down.
GTGATGACGGACGAGTACAGCGTCACCGAACTGGCGGACGGCGTCGAGGTCATCAACTGGCTTGCCCGTCAGGAATGGTGCACGGGCGCCGTCGGGATGTTCGGCATCTCCTGGGGTGGATTCAATTCCCTCCAGCTGGCCGCCCTGGCGCCGGAGCCGCTGAAGGCCATCGTCACGGTCTGCTCGACGGATGACCGCTACGCCGACGACGTGCACTACTTCGGCGGAGCCGTGCTGGGCATCGACATGGCGGCCTGGGCCACGACGATGCTCGCGTTCACCGCGCGGCCGCCGGATCCGACCAGGGTCGGACCCGCCTGGCGCGAGATGTGGCAGCAGCGGTTGGATTCCGCGGAGCCCTACCTCGACAAGTGGCTCGCCCACCAGGAACGCGACAGCTACTGGCGGCGCGGCAGCGTCTGCGAGGACTACGCGTCGATCGGTGCGGCGGTGCTGGCCGTCGGTGGCTGGGCCGATCCTTATCGGAACACGGTCTTCCGGCTCCTGGAGAACCTCTCCGCACCGGTGAAGGGAATCGTCGGGCCGTGGTCGCACCAGTACCCGGACCGCGACCTGGAACCGGGGCCGGCCATCGGATTCCTGCAGGAGACGCTGCGCTGGTGGGACCGATGGCTCAAGGGTGATCCCAACGGTGTCGAGGACGACCCGGCCCTCCGGGTCTGGATGCAGGACTCGGTCCGGCCCGCCACCCGGTACGCGCAACGTCCCGGCCGCTGGATCGGCGAGCGGACCTGGCCGAGTCCCGACGTGCGCACCGACCGTTATCCGCTCGTCGAGATGATCTGCGCCGCAGTGGTTGCCGGAAGGGTCACGGTGGCGGCGCCGCAGCACACCGGGATCGACGCCGGCCGCTACTTCCCGTTCGGCAACCCGTCCGACCTGCCGCCCGACCAACGGGCCGAGGACGGTCGATCTGTCTGTTTCGATACCGTGCCCCTGGATTCCGCCGTGGAGATGCTCGGCGTCGCGACGCTGACGCTCCGGCTGACCGCGACCGCGGCCGCCAATGTGATCGTCAGGATCTGCGACGTCGCCCCCGACGGGAGTTCCACCCTGGTCACCCGCGGCTGCCTCGACCTGCTGAGCCGGGCCGGGATGGACACTGCGACGCCGGTGATCCCCGGTGAGGCAATGGATGTCGAGGTCCCGCTGGCGGCGATGGCCCGGGCCTTCCCGGTCGGGCACCGGCTCAGGGTGGCGATCAGCAACAGCTACTGGCCCTGGGTCTGGCCGCACGGGGTCGGCTCCGAACTCTCCCTGGAGCCGGCTGCCGGCATGCTGCAGCTGCCCTGCCGGGCTCTCGACCAACCGGGCGAGCCGGTGGCGTTCGAGCCCCCGGAACAGTCCGAGCCACTGGCGGTGGTGCGGCACGGAAAGGGAAGCGGCGGGCCCGAGCGCGAGGTGTGCCACGAGCCGGCGAGCGGACGGTGGACCCTGTCGGTGGACCCGAACTACGGCGGCAGCCGCACCTATCCGGATGGACTGGACTACCACGAGCAGGCTCGCGAGACGTATTCGATCGTCGCCGATGATCCGCTCTCGGCGGTGGCCACCGCCCGCTGGCAGATCGGCCTGGTCCGCGAGGACTGGGACGTACGTATCGATGCGGCCGCGACGATGACGGCAGACGCGACGCACTTCGTCACCGAACACCGTTTGGCCTGCACCTACAACGGCGACAATGTCCTGGTGAAGACCTGGCGGCAGCGCATTCCGAGGACCTCGTGCTGACCGGCCGGCCTCCGTCCGACCGGGCCGGCGGCAGCGCCGGCGGCAGCGGCGGCGGTAGCGGGAGGCGAGGGAGCGCGGCGCGCGGCAGGCGGGAGGGCGACCGGGTGCGGCAGCCGACCGAGATCCGTCGTCAGTTGATCGTCGAGGCGGCCAGGGTGCTGATCGCCGAACGGGGTCTGTTCGCCGCCACGATGCGCGACATCGCCCACGGTGCCGGGGTTTCGCTCGGAACGGTCAGCTATCACTTCACCGGCATCGCGGAGTTGCTGTCGGAGGTGCTGCACGCCGAGATGGACGACTTCTACCGCCCGATCTCGGCCAGGGCTGCACTGGAACCCGATGGGGCAGCAGCCCTGCGAACGATCATCGACGGCTTCTTCGCCGACGGAGAACGCACGGTCGAGCACTGGCGGCTCTGGCTGGACTTCTGGACCCTGTCGGCCCACGACAAGCTGTACGCGGACTGGCAGGTGCAGGTGTACGTCCAATGGCGAGCGGACGTCGTGGAGGTCCTGCAGCGCGGCCGGTCGGCCGGGACTCTCCTGTTCGACGACATCGACGTGGCCGCAATGGAGTTCATGGCCGTCTTCGACGGCTGGGCGGCCCAGGCGTTCCTGCCCGGCGGGCCGATCGGGCCGGGGCGGGCCAGGGTGCTGCTGCACGACTACGTGGCCAGGCGGCTGGCTCCCGGCCCGTCCGGCACCCCGCGCCAACCCTGACCACCGCACCCAGTCAAGAGCCAGCATTGGAAGAGGCAGCAACGTGACCACCAGCCTGATCCGGGACGACATCGCCGGATTGATCGCCACCCGCATTCCCGGTCGCTCCCTCCCGGGCGACCTGTACGCATCAACGGAGGCGTTCGACCTCGACCTGGACGCGGTCTTCTACCGTTCCTGGATCTTCGTCGCGGTGGAGCCGGACGTACCGGAGGCCGGCGACTACGTCACCGTCGCGGTCGGGCGCCATTCGGTGATCATCACCAGGGACGACGACGAGGAGATCCGCGCGTTCCACAACGTCTGCCGGCACCGCGGATCGCGGCTGCTGGACGACAAGTGTGGCTCCACCGGGAACATCGTCTGTCCCTACCACCAGTGGACCTACGACCAGCAGGGTCGCCTGCTGCACGCGGAGTCCACACCGGCAGATTTCGACCGGAGCCTGTTCTCGCTGCGGAAAGTGGCCCTGCGCAACGTTTCCGGGCTCCTCTTCGTCTGCCTGTCCGACGACCCGCCGGAGGACTTCGACGACTTCGCCGCCCGTGTCGCGCCCTACCTCGCCCCCCACCGGTTGCGCACGGCCCGGATCGCCCGTCAGGTCGACATCGTGGAGAACGGCAACTGGAAGCTGGTGATGGAGAACAATCGGGAGTGCACCCACTGCGGCGGGCACCCCGAGTTGCTGTGCTCGCTGTTCCCGGTCTACGGCTACCGGGAGTCCGACATCGGTCCGCGGCTGCGGCCGGCGTGGGACCGATATCTGGCCGCCAAGGCCGCGTTCGAGGAAATCTGCACGCGCAACGACCTGCCGTGGAAGGCGATCGAGGAGCTCGACACCCGTCGGACCGGATTCCGGATCGAACGCGAGCCGCTGGACATGGCCGGTGAGTCCTTCACCATCGACGGCACCCTGGCCAGCCGGAAACTGATGGCGGACTTCACCGAACCGCGCCTCGGCCGGCTGTCGATGCACCTGCAGCCCAACGCCTGGTTCCACTTCCTGTCCGACCACATCGTGACGTTCTCGGTGCTGCCACTGACGGCCGACAGCTCACTGCTGCGGACCACCTGGCTGGTGGCCGCCGACGCGGTGGAGGGAGTCGACTACGACGTCGACAAACTGACCTACGTCTGGCGGCAGACCAACGACCAGGACCGGGCTTTCGTGGCCAGGGCACACGCCGGCGTCGGTGACCCGGCGTATGTCCCTGGGCCGTACCTCCCGCCGGAATACCAGGTCGAGGCCTTCTGCAACTGGTACGTCCAGCGGGTGCGGGAAATTCTGTGAGCCTGCCGGTCTGGAATCCCGATCTGGACGACGTACTGCTCTGCCGAGCCGTGCGTACCGTCACCGCCACGGTCAAGACCTTCGTGTTCGCCGCTCGGACCCCGCAGAGATTCTCCTTCCGCAGCGGGCAGCACCTGGTCTTCGCCTTCCACATCGACGGCGCGGAAGTGCTGCGCAGCTACACCTTGTCCTCCCCGCCGACCCGGCCGGACACCATCTCGATCACCGTGCGGCGCCGGCCGGGTGGAGTGGTCTCGACCTGGCTGCACGATCACCTGCACCCCGGCCAGAGGGTCCGCGCCATCTCGGAACCGTTGGGCGAGTTCACGTTGGAGGATCACCCGGCTCCGAGGTACCTGATGTTGGCCGGCGGCAGCGGCATCACCCCCTTCCTGTCGATGCTCCGCCGGCTGCATGACGAGGGCCGAAGCCCCGACGTCGTGCTGGTCCACGCCGCACACACCCCGGCCGATTTCGTCCAACGCGCCGAACTCGGAATGCTGACCGCGGAGACCGAAGGCCTGCGGACCGTCCTCGTGCCCAGTGCCGATGACGACAACTGGCCCGGCTACCAAGGGCGGCTGTCGGGCGCGATGCTGGAGCTCATCGCCCCCGACCTGGCCGGGCGGGTGGTGCTCACCTGCGGCCCCGAATCGTTCATGTCGGACCTGCAGCACCAGTTGGTCGCGCTCGGGTGCGACCCCGGGCACCTGCACCGGGAGAGTTTCACCTTCGCGGACCCGGCGGTCTCGCTGCAGCTCCAGGACGCCGATCCGGCCGAACACCTGGCCGATGCCGGCTTTCCGGTGGAGTTCGTGCATCTGGGCCGGACCGTGCACAGCCCACCGGGCAGCACCGTGCTGCAGGCCGCCGCCGCGGCCGGCATCACCCTGCCGTCATCCTGCTCGCAGGGCCTGTGCGGGACGTGCAAGAGCAGGTTGGTCTCCGGCGAGGTGGACATGGAGCACGCCGGCGGCATCCGCCCGAAGGAGATCGCCCAGGGAAGGTTCCTGCCCTGCTGCTCGGTGCCGCTGACCGCCCTCGTGGTCGATCGGATCTGACATCGCACCGCACCGGGCAGCGTCGCTCAACCGCGGGCGACGGGCGCGATCGCGAAGATCCGGACCCGTCGGCCGAGCAGGTCGACGAGCGGACCGAGCCCGAGCACGACGAGCAGCGTCCCCGGCCCGATCGCGGCGCCGAGCAGCCACCCGATGATCGCGCCCGTCGCCTGGAAGACGGTGTAGCTCCAACGGAACGGCACCGGCGGGTCCCAGGCCAGGGAAAGTGCTTCGGAGGGGCCGACCCCCGTGTTGCTCCCCAGGTATCCCGCGACCCCCACGGCCAGGATCACGAAAGCCAGCAGCACCATCAGGATTCGCGCCGGCAGCGTTCCGGGTGCGTCGATGACGTCGAGCGCGAACGAGACGGTGTAGCCGGTGACGACGGGCTGGACGATCGTGCCCAGCGCCGGTCGCCGACCCTTCGCCCAGGCCAGCAGGACCAGGATGACGCCGACGCAGACGTTCACCGTCGCGAACGACAGGCCGGAGGTCCTGGACAGGCCGTTGATCAGCGTCGAGTAGCCGTCCGAACCCAGCGCCGGAGCGAGCAGCAGAGCGACACCGGTTCCGAGTACGACGCAGGACACCACCAACTGCACGACCCGCAGGGGCAGGCGCAGGGGCGCGGGCGTCGCGTTCGGCGGTTGCACCGCGCCGGGCGGGGAGGACTCACCCATGGGCGCCGGGCCACCCGAGCAGTCTGGCACCGACAACGGCCGTCTGCAGCTCGAACCGAGGCCCCGGTGCGGCCGGATCCCGCCCGGTGAGGTCGGCGATCTTCTCCAGGCGATAGGTCAGCGCCCGGACCGAAAGGTGCATCGACCGCGCGCTGAGCGAGGCGTTGCCGCCGGCGTCGAAGTAGGCCTCGAGCGTCCGGAGCAGAGGCTCTGCACCTCCCCGGGCCGTGAGCAACGGCGTCAGGACGGCTTCGACGAGGTCGCGCATCGCGGCTTCGTCACGCACCATCACCCGCTGCACGAGCAGGTCGGCGGAGTTCAGCACCCGCTCGTCGCCACCGAGGCGGAGCCCGAGATCCAGTGCCTCCTGGGCCTGCTCGAACGAGAACCGGACGCCACTGGGTCCCTGGTGGGCCTGGCCGACGCCGATCCGCCAGTCACCGACCGCGGCCGTGCGGCGGAGCTTGACCTCCTTCTCGTCCGCGGTCCTGGGCAGTCCGCTGGTCAGTCCGCGGATGACCTCGTCGATCGCCGAACGGTCGGGCGCGGCGAAGATCACCACCAGCGCACCGTCCTTCGTCGTGACGAGGGCGTCGGCGTCGGCCTTGGTGCCCTGGATGGAGCGCTCCAGGATGCCGGTCAGAGGGGAGGAGTCGGTGAAGGGCCTCTCGGCCTCGACCACGACCACCGCGTGGGGGGCCGCCAGGCTCAGGCCGAACAGGGCGGCCCGATCGACCAGGGTGGCCAGGGCCTGGGCTCCGCCCAGCAGCAGGTCGTCGACGAATTCCCTTCGGGCCGCCGCCTGCGCCCGCACCAGATCCCGCCGGGCCAGCTGGTAGCCCTCGGTCAGTACCGCGACGGCGTCGTCGGCGCCGCGCAGCATCACCTCGCCGGCCAGCACGACGGCTGCCGGATCGTCGGCCGCGTGCACGACCTGGGGGAGATGACGCCACAGTCGCCAGGCCGCCGACAGGTACAGGTCGACCAGCGCCCGGAGTGCGACGCCGCGACCCGCGGCCTGCCGCCCGGCGTCCCGGTAGCCGGCCAGCTCGACACGCCGGAGCCGGGTGCCGGTGCCGACGGCCGCGACCAGCACCGGCAGGAAGTCCCCCAGCAGGCATGCGTCGACCCCGCCGGCCTCGGTGGCTGCCGCGGCGGCGATCTTGTCGAGCGGCAGGTCGGGGGTGGTCATCGCCGTCCTTGTGCAGAGCCCACGGGTCCGCTGGGTGACCCCATCGAATCAGACGGACGTGCCGGGAACCGAACGGCGAGGCGTTTCGTCCGAATCGCATGTTGACTTCCAGAGCAATCCGAGGCGGCACGGCCTGGAAGTTGGCCTGGGTCTCGCTGGCGGCGGCCGTCGCCGTGCTGACCGGTGGATGCGCCGCAGACGTCACCGGCGCGGCGGTCACCACCTCCCACCCGACCACGACCGGGCAGACGACCACCACCCCGACGACGAAGACCACGACAACGGTGGCCGCGGACTGGAATCCCCAGCACCGGAAGACGGTCGCCGCCGACATCCACCGGAGCACCGCGACGATCCACGTCGGTGAGCGCCTGCAGTTCACCGCGCGTGACTCCGACAGCGTGTTCTTCTCCGTCCAGCCGGCCGATCTACGCGTGATGACCTGGTACGGCAGCGATCTCACGTTCGTCGGGCTCAGGCCCGGTACCACCACCCTGACCATCCCGAACTACGACAAACACATCGACTGCCCCAATGGTCCCTGCGCCCACCTGAATCCCCCGCTGTCCACGACCGTCACCGTGCTGGCCGGCCCCGCCTCCGCGCCCGTCATTGCGGCGCCGTTGTCGTCGACCTCGATCGGACGTGACCGCACGGTCCACCTCGCGGTCGGTCAGCAACTCGATCTTCCGGCGGGCGTCCGGATGTCCACTTACTCCTCCGACGACGCCGGCATCACCCTGGACGGTGCGCTGGGCAGCCTTCCGGAACATGAAGGGTCGGTGATCACTCTGGTGGGTGCGGGACCGGGGACGCAGATGATCGGCCTGGACGATGGAAGCGGGGGCACCTCTGCCCGACTGACGGTCGTCATCGACGCCTGAATCAGCAGCACAGGCCTGCTACTTCCGGGCCCATCGCATCCTCTGGGTCCGCGGCCGACCTATTGTCAGGGCATGAGCGCAACGATCACCGGAGCGGCCGAAGAGGTCCAGGCCGCCTTCCGGGAGGAGCTGAACCCGGCGCGGCGGGGTGTCGTGCTCGGCTGGTCGAGCTTCACCGCCACCTTCGCCGCAGTGCGGGGGATCACCTACAGCATCAAGAACGGCCGCGGTCCGTTCCGCAATGTCTCCATCCGTGGCACGCACATCCACCACTACCTCTGGGGTATCGGTCTGCTCGCCGGTGTCGGGGGGATGGCCGTCCGGGGGAACACCCTCAAGCCTCATGCCGTGGTACCGCTCGCCTACGGCGCCGGCCTGGCCCTGATCGTGGACGAGTTCGCACTGCTGCTGGACCTGAAGGACGTGTACTGGGCCGAGGAGGGCCGGGTCTCGATCGACCTCGGGATCAGCACCATCTCGGCGGTGGGGACGGGACTGGCCGCCGGTCCGGTGCTGCGAAGGCTGATCCGTCGCGTCCGCCGGTAGCCGGAACGCCGGTAGCCGGAACGCCGGTAGCCGGAACATCGGGTAGCCCGGACATCGCAGCAGCGTCAGGGCCGCCGCGGGTCGCAGATCGACCGGAGGTCGTCGACCTCGGCCGCAGTGGCCAGACGTTCCTCGGTGGCCGGCAGCGTCGATGAAGGCTGCAGCATCGGGCGGCGGGAACGGTGTGGCAGGCGGATCCGCGCGGCCTGCAAGGTGAGCGGACGCATGCGGGTCAGCAACGTGGTCATGGTGATGCACTTCTTTCGCAGTCCGGACGGCCGGTGTCGAAGGCCGGGAGCTCTTGCCCCTGCGCCTCCAGAGACCCGTCCGCCGCCCGCTGATACATCGCCGCGCCGGAGCCACCCCTCAGGACTGCGCCGCTGACGCCGTCCTGATCGACGTCCGCCTCCCGGGGACCGCTACCGCCGCGGGTCGATGTGGATCTTCGGGCCGGGACCGGCATGCTCCGGTCGCCATCCGGCCAGCACGTCGGCGGCCCGATCCAGACCGACGGTCGCCGCGACCAGTGGCGCGGGATCGACCCGGCCGTCCGCGTAGGCGGCGATCGTCGCGGCCATCGCCGGTGACCCGGAGAGGTGACCGACGACGGTGAGATCCTTGAGCACCAGCTGTCGGGAATCGATCACGCTCGGCTCGCCGGCCAGACCGACGCAGACGATCCGGCCGCCCGGCTCGACCAGATCCACCGCAGCAGCGGGGATCCCGGCGCCGTCGGTGGCGTCGATCGCAGCGTCGAACCGCAGGTCCGGCACCTCGTCGGTGAGCCAGGCCGGCAGGCCGAGACTGCGGGCCAGTGCCACCCCGGCCGGTGAACGTCCGATGACGTGTACCTCCGCGCCAAGGCTTCTCGCGAACCCGGCGGCGAGCAGGCCGATGGTGCCCGGCCCGAAGACGGCCACCCGGTCGCCGGGCGCCAGGACGGCCACCTGTGCCGCGCGGCGGGAGTTGCCACCGGGTTCGACCATGGCGCCCGCGGTGTCGTCGACGGAGTCCGGAAGGGCGTACAGGCTGGCCGCGGGCACCAGGACCTGTTCGGCGACGGCTCCGTGCCAGCCACCGAGAACGCCTACCTCATAACGGTTCCGGCACAGGTGCTGGCGTCCACGCCGGCACCTCTCGCACTGCCTGCAGCCCAGCATCGTATCGCCGGTGACCCTGGTGCCGAGCCAGGACGGGTCGACTCCTTCGCCGATGGAAGCCACCGTCCCGCACCACTCGTGGCCCGGGCGCATGGCGTACTTTGCCTGACCGGTACCGAGGTAGAGCATGTCGCCCGTGTAGATCGCACCGTCCGTACCACAGACACCGGAACGTTCGACGTCTACGACGACCTGACCGGTGCCGGCAATCGGGACGGCCACGTCCTGGATGGACGCCCGACGGGGACCGTCGACGACCAGTGCTCGCATCGTCCGCATGACGCAGGCTATCCCGTGCGCTGTGCGTCATCGACCGGACCGGGCGATCAGCGCGGGTCGAACCGAGGGTCAGTTTTCGTAGGTGAGCACGAACCAGTTCTTCCAGAGGTTCCGGGCCGTCGCAGTCGGGAGGTAGTGCCCCGGGTCGGCGGGGTCGAGCGGGTCGGGGAAGTAGGCGAACGGGTCCTGATCTGGCCGGGCATACATCGCGGCGGCGACCCGCATCATCGTCGGGTAGCCGTAGTGCTGATCGAGGAACCGGAACACCGATCCCGCGATGGCGTAGTAGCCGGCCCCGTCGGTCGACGCCGAGTACAGCTGGTTCCTGGTCGGCATCTGATCGGTCAGATGTGCTCTGAACCAACCGGGATCGATGTTCTTGGGATCGTTGGGCTCCGGATATCCGATGTTCGCCGAGTCCCCGAGGGAGTCGCGGTACAGGGTTTCGACCGCTACCGCGATGCCCTCCAGGGCCCAGGTCGGTGGCGATCCCTCGCTGCGGACCGCCAGGTGGGAGTTCCGGTTCATCAACTGGTGGGTGGACTCGTGCGTGATGACGTCCGCGGCGTATTCACGCCCCTGCTGGTCGTTCGGGATGACCGCGCCGTCCGGCGACTGCAGCATGACCACGATGCGGGACTGGTCGGAGTAGGTGGCGCCGGGATGGGGTGCGAGCGCGTCGATGAGGCCCACCGTGACGTTGGACGTCTGGGCCGGTGCGGTGGCCGTCAGGAACCAGTGGAAGGGCCGGTCCGCCAGGAAGATCACCTGACCCTTCGGGGCGACGAGGCCGGAGCCGAGCATCTGCAGGTGCGACCACGCGATCCCGCCGCCGGCAGCGGCCAGCGCTGCCGTCGACCAGAAGGCGAGGTCGGGGTCCGCGGAATCGAAGACCACCGCCACGGTCGGCGAATGCACGACCGACAGTCCGCACTCGCAGTTCATCGGATCACCGAGGAATCTGGGTTCCCAGGTGGTGATCGACATCGACGGCCGGCCCTTGGCGGTCGTCATCGACACGGTGACGAGGTACGGGATCCCGGGCATCGAACCGTCGTCGTCGTACGGCGTGCGGATACCGAGCACGACCGTTCGGCTGAAGGAGGACATGGAATCCGTTGCACCGGAAAAGTAGTCGTCCGACCGGGCGAACCGGGCGCCGGAGACCCCCAATGCTCTGGTGTTGCCGAACCAGAGACCGACCCGGCCGGCGAGAGCCGGTGTGAAGGAAGCCAGGAACTGGGTTCGGTTCCCGGCCTGCAGTGAAGTGCTCAGTGTGGTCAGCAACGACGCGAAAGCGGTATCGTGCCGCCGCTGCAGGGCGTCCGGACCGGTCGGATCCGGCGGTGGGGGAAGGTTCGATACCGGTAGGGAGGGGTGCGGACGGTCCTGGGCCGGGGTGGGCATCGCCGGCGAGATGGCGGACTGCAACGGGCTGCTCTGCTCCGTCGTGCTGCCGGCGCTGGAAATGGTCGACCCGCCGCCCCCCGAGGGGGTGCTCATTGCTGACGTGGGAGTGGTGACGGGGGCCGTGCACGACGCGGCCAGCAGAGCTCCCGTCACGATGATGACCGTCATGCGCACGGCATCACCGCTTCTGCTCATCCGCACTGTCACCGCCCCGATGGATGCGCTTGCCCACGACGACCTCGGGGCCGATCAGCCCCTGCGCACCGTGTGCGCCTAAATGGTAACGCGGAGTCGCAGGTTTCTCCCGGGGCGCGGCTGTGACAGCCTGGGAAGATGGGTCGACGGCAGGAGCGGACGGGCCGACGCCGGCCGCCGCTGCCGGTACGGGACGGGTTGAATCCGAGCCGGGTGCGGTTGCCGGAGAGTGGACCGTGGAGCACCACCCTGGAGTTCCTGATGGCCCGGTTCCACGTCGACCGGGTGCGGTTGATCGAGAAGATCGCCGGGCGTGAGGTGGTGGACGAGGACGGCGTCCCGGTGGACGGTGCGATGCCGTTCCGGGCGAACTCGTTCGTCTATCTCTATCGTGACCCGGCCCCAGAGCCCCGCGTGCCGTTCGAGATCGACGTCCTCTTCCGCGACGAGCACCTGCTGGTGGCGGACAAACCGCACTTCCTGTCGAGTCTGCCGAACGGGTCGTACATCGTGGAGTCGGCCGTGGTGCGGCTGCGTCGGCAGTTCGACCTGCCCGACCTGTCACCGATGCACCGCCTGGACCGGATCACCGCGGGTGTGCTGCTGTTCAGCCTCCAGCCGGCCGAACGTGGTGCCTACCAGACGATGTTCGCCCGCCGGGAGGTTCGCAAGTCCTATCTGGCGGTCGCCGGGTTCCGTCCGGATCTGGAGCTTCCCTTGACGGTCCGGAGCCGGATCGTCAAGGACCGCGGTACCCCGACCGCCTACGAGACCGAGGGGGAGGCCAACAGTGAAACGCGGATCGAACTGGTCCAGACGCGCGGCGATCGAGCGCTCTACCGTCTCGACCCGACGACCGGGAAGACCCATCAGCTGCGGGTCCACCTCAATTCGCTGGGCATCCCGATCCTGAACGACCCGTTCTACCCGCGCCTGCTCGACATCCCGCACGACGACTACGCCAAGCCGCTGCAGCTCCTGGCGTCCTCGATCTCGTTCACCGATCCGGTCACCGGTGCCGCCCGCCGCTTCGAGTCGAAGCGGCGCCTCGAGTCCTGGCCGCCGAGTCTCTGACCCGGTTCAGGCGAGGTGGAAGTACTCGGTGAGGCGGACGGATCCGTCATCGGGGCGGGCACCGTCGGGCAACGTGAAGTACTGGCCCATGATCGTCTGCCACTTCAGGTTGACCTCCTGCGCCTCCATCGCCTGCTGCGCCGCCGCGTAGTCGTCGGTCTCCAGGTACCCGACCACCAGGCCGTCGGGCTTGCGGACGAACAGGGAGTAGTTGCGCCAGCCGGTCCGGCTCAACGCCTCCAGCATCTCCGGCCAGACGACCTGGTGGGCAGTCAGGTACTCCTCGAGTTTGTCGGGCCGGATCTGCAGCAGGAAACATACCCGTTCGGTCATGCCGGTACTCCTGGGGTGGTGGGTCGGGTGGGGAGCCTTGGGGCCCCGGGTGGCGTGGAGCGGACGGCGTCGATCAGACGGTGAGGACCGCGGGCGCCGAGTCCAGGGCGGCCTGGATCGCGGCGATCAGAGTGCGCGCCGAGGCTGCGGTGAGCTCGACCGCGACGCGCGCCGACGGGCCGTCGCCCGGCGCGGTGAAGTCGATGTTGAGCGTGTGCTCAGCCATCGCGTGTACCGGGTGATCGAAGTAGACCACCCCGTCGGTGACGGCAAACCACCTGCCGCCAGGGCCTTTTGCGCTGCCCTCGATCGCGGTCTTCACGGTGGCGTAGGTGCACACGTCAGTTCTCCGGGTCGGACGCGGTTGCGGTCGAGAGGTACTGGCCGTAGAACGCGGCGATCTGCTCCCACCCGTCGTTGGCGGCTGCCACCCGGTAGGACGGACGGTCGACCGCGAAGAAGGCGTGTCCCGCGTCCGGATAGGTCTTGAACCGGAAGTCCTTGCCGTTCGCCGTGAGGATCTGCTCCAACTCGGCCACCGCCTCCGGGCTCGGGTAGGAATCCTCCGCACCGAACAGCCCCAGCAGCGGAGCGTTCAGGTCGGGCAACTGGTCCACCAGGTTGCCGACCTGCAGCGGGAATCCCTCCGGCGGGGTCCCGGTGACGAACGCGCCGTAGCAGTCGACACTCGCATCGAGGTCGAGATGGCAGGCGGCCAGCACACTCTGGCGGCCGCCGGGGCAGTAGCCGATGTCACCGACCTTGCCGTTGCTGTTGGGTAGCGACCGCAGGTAGGCGGCGGCGCCGGCGACGTCACCGACCAACCGGGCATCCGGAACTCCACCGTTGGCACGGGCCGTTGCGGCGGCGTCATCGGGTGCGGCGCCGGGGGCCTCCCGGTGGTAGAGATTGACGCAGACCGCGTTGTAGCCCATCTCGGCGAAGCGCCGGGTGATCTCCTTGGACTGCCGGTCGTAACCGGGCATGTGGTGGATGACGACGACCCCGCCGCGCCGCTCGGGTGATTCCGGTCGCGCCGAGTAGGCCTCGACCTCGTCGCCGCCATCGCCCGCGATCATCACCGTACCGGCGGTCATCACATCTGACATCTCCTGCTGCACCTAACCTCTCATGAATGGTGATACTTCCTGGACTCAATGCTCCCGGATCGACCTTAGACGCGCCGGCCTCGGGTCACGGGCCGAGGTCCCACAGCAGCCGGTAGTAGGCCGTGCGCTGCGGGTCGGGGCCGACCCCGTAGGCCGCCAGCAGCTGCTCCTCCCAGCCTGGACCGTAGTTCCATCCCGTGCTCCAGGTGGCCACGGCCAGGTCGGCCCATCGGTCGGCCACCCCCAGACTGCCGAGATCGACGCGGCCGCTGCAGTCGCCGTCGTCGGTCAGCAGGGTGTTGGGCGCGCAGGCGTCCCCGTGGCAGACGACGAGGCGGTCGACCGGAGGTGGCACCGACAGCATCGTCAACGCATCCCGGACCGTCAGCCCCTGGTGTTCGGGGTGCCAGGTCGCCGGGGTCAGAGTCGTTGCCCGCACGTGCACGTCGTCCAGCCGCATCGGCTGGGACCAGTCGAAAGGGCAGTCCCCCACCGGGGCGGTGTCGTGCAGCTGGCGCAACCCGCGACCGATGGCTGCGACTGCTGACGCCGGATCCGTCCTCCACTTCGGGGTGACCGCGTTCTCGCCCGGCAGTCCGGCGGTGATCATCCAGCTCCCGTTCTCGTCCGATCCACTGGAGAGCACCTGCGGCACCACGACCCAGCGGGCCGCCCACGACAGACGGGCCACCTCGGGCTGCAGGTCGATGCCGCCGGGAGGCGAGAACTTGGCGAATCTGCGGGTGTCACCGCTTCCCAGCTGGAACGTCACGCCGCCCGCCTCGTTGCGCCAGACCGGGCGGATCGGGTCGCCGGCGGCGACGGCCCGGACGGCGGCGGGGATCTCGACCGTCTCGGTGGGTTCGCCGGAAACCATGCGCCCCAGCGTGCCAGACCCTCCCGGACCGGATCGCCGGCGTGGTCGTGAGTCGTGAGTCGGCCGGAGCTCGGTCGCCCGTGGCCGGTCCAGGAATGCCCGGCGGGCGCACGTGGTTGGCTACACCATGAGCGAATTGACCGTCTACACGACCTCCTGGTGTCCCTTCAGTCGCCGGTTGGTGACCGATCTCGACCGCGCCGGCATCGATTTCACCTCCATCGACGTCGACGAGGATGCGGCCGCCGCGGCGGTCGTGCAGAGCCTGAACAACGGCAACCGCACGGTGCCGACCGTCGTCTTCGCCGATGGTTCTTCGATGACCAACCCGCCATTGGCCCAGGTACAGGCAAAACTGGCCGTCTGAGGCCCTACGGTGGGGGTGTGAACGACGCACCGCATCTGAAGGGTCACGGCCTGCTACTGCGGCCGGTGACCGCGGCCGACGGCCCGGCCCTGGTCGCCATCCTTCGCACCCCGGAGGTGGCCAGGTGGTGGGGTGACGACGTCGACGAACACGGCTGGACCGACGAGAGCGACCCGGACACGGTGAAGTTCGTCATCGAGGTGGACGGGGCGGTCGCCGGGCTGGTCCAGTACAGCGAGGAACTGGACCCGATGTACCGGCACGCGGGCATCGACATCTTCCTCGATCCGAAACTGCAACGTCGCGGTCTCGGTCGGGAGGCCGTCCGGACGTTGGCCGCCTACCTGTTCAAGGTGCGGCGGCACCACCGCATCGTCATCGACCCGGCGGCCCAGAACCACCGCGCGATCAGCGCCTATGCGGCGGTGGGCTTCCGGACGGTGGGGGTCCTGCGCGAATACGAGCGCAATCCGGACGGCACCGGTTGGCACGACGGGTTGCTGATGGAACTACTCGTGGCCGAGCTCACCTGAGCGCCGACGTCCGGGCGGGCACCTACCTCCCGACGGGCACCGGCCCGCCGGCCACGACTACAGCCCGTCCCACCAGCGCTCGATCGCGGCGGGTTCGGCGACGACCACCCGACCACCCGGCTGGGGGACGACGACCGCCCCGACATCGGCCGCAGCCAGCAGTCGCTCGATGGGCTCGGCCCAGGTGTGCAGGGCCAGGTCGAAGGTGGCCCAGTGGATCGGCATCATGAGCCGGCCGCCGAGGTCGCCGTGCGCCCGCCAGGCCTGCTCCGGGTTCATGTGGATGTCGGGCCACTGCTCGCCGTAGGCACCGATCGGCAGGATCGTGAGGTCGAAAGGTCCTAGCCGGGCACCGATCTCGGCGAACGCCGGGGTGTAGCCGGTGTCTCCACCGAAGTAGACCTTGTGCGTCGGGCCGGCCAGCGCCCACGACGACCACAGGGTGACGTTGCGCTTGAGACCACGTCCGGAGAAGTGCCGGGCCTCGGTGCAGGTCAGCGTGATGCCGCCGGCCTTGGCCTGGTCGTTCCAGTCCAGCTCGACGATCCGGTCCTCTGGTACGCCCCATTTGCGGAGGTGGGCGCCGATTCCGCGGGGCACGAAGAAGGGGGCGGTCTGCGACTGGAGGAGCGACTGCACGGTGGGGAGGTCCAGATGGTCGTAGTGGTCGTGCGAGATGACGATCGCGTCCAGCTGCGGCACCTCCTCCAGCGTCATCGGGACGGGGTGCAGACGGAGCGGCCCGACGGTCGGCGACGGCGAGACCCGGTCGCCCCAGACCGGGTCGGCCAGGATCCAGTGCCCGTCCAGCTCGATCAGTGCGCTGGCATGGCCGAGCCAGGTGACCGCGAGTTCGGAGGCTTCGGCCCGGGGGGTGACCTGGGCGAGCGGGATCTCCCCGCGCGGCTTGCCCTTGTCGCGACGGGACATCAATCCCTTGATCAGGCTGGGTGCCGCGCCGGGAGCCAGGGTGCTGCTGGGCAAGACGTTGTGGAAGACCCCGTCGTCGTAGTGCGGTGCACCGATGACCTCGGGCTCGATCCTCCGGGGCGGCGCGCCCATGGCGGTCGGCAGACCCCTGGTCGCGCGACCGAGCCGGAACAGGCCGGTGGCCGCGGCGACGCTCACCACGGTGAGCAGGGGGGACAGGCCGCGAGGGCGGCGGGAGGCGCACATACCCCCAGTGTCCCAGGCCGGCCGGCGGCCCCGGTCGATCAGGTCGCGATGGTCTTGTCCACGTAGCACCACTTCCAGTCCTCGCCCGGCTCGATCGAACGCATCAGCACGTGGCCGGTCTCGGTGAAGTGGGCACGGGCATGGCGGTACTGGGAGGAATCGCAGCACCCGACGTGTCCACAGGTCAGGCACATCCGCAGGTGAGCCCAGGTGGCGACGTCCTGCTGATGGCATTCGGCGCAGGCCGCGGGTGAAAGGTAGGTCGGCTCCGGGCCGAGGTCCTTGACATGGCCACAGGCCATCTGGCAGCTCCATCGGGTGGGTCGGTGGGTGGGTCGGCGGGTGGGTTGGCGGCTCGGTGGTGGTCGGGGCTCGGTCAGTCGGGGAACCACCGAATGAACGGCGGGTCCATGGCGTCTTCACTCCTGGTAGGTAATGCTCTGCACAGACGCGTCAGCAGCCGAGAAGTTGCCGCCTGCGGTGGCAACGGTGCCCGCTCGAGCAGCTCGGACCCGTCAGCTACAGGAGGCCGGAACATGTCAGGCACCACCATATTGATGTTAGTGGTCGGAGCGGTCGCCATCGCCGCGGTCGCCCGGAGATGGAACCTGCCCTCGCCGTTGGTGTTGGTGGTGGCGGGTCTGGCGTTGTCGTTCGTGCCGGCGATCCCGAACATCGAGCTCAACCCGGACATCGTCCTGTTCGGCGTGCTCCCACCGCTGCTGTTCAACGCCTCGCTGGACAGCTCGTACCTGAACCTGCGGGCGAACATCCGCCCGGTCGCACTGCTGTCGATCGGGCTGGTGCTCTTCACCACGGTGGTGGTGGGCGTGGTGGCCTATCTGGTCATGGGACCGGAGCTTGGCTGGCCGGTGGCGTTGGTGCTCGGCGCGGTGGTGTCGCCGCCCGACGCGGTCGCGACGACGGCCATCGCCCGCAATCTGAAGCTCCCGCGCCGGAGTCTCACCATCCTGGGTGGCGAAAGCCTGCTCAACGACGCGACGGCGCTGACGGTCTACCGGATCGCGCTGATCGCCGCGGTCGGTGACGGGTTCTCGATCTGGCACGGGATCGGTCTGTTCGCCGAGGCGGTCGGCGTCGGTGTCGCGGTCGGGTTGGTGCTGGGCGTCATCGGGTCCTGGTTCCTGTGCAGGTTGTCGGACTCGCTCGTCGAGGTCGCGATCTTCCTGCTGCTGCCGTTCGGCGCCTACGCGCTGGCCGAGCAGTTCCACGGATCGGGCGTGCTGGCGGTCGTGACGGCCGGTATCCTGATCGGCCGCAAGATGCCCAAGATGCACTACGCGACCCGGTTGCAGGGCAGTTCGGTGACGGCCACCGTCGACTTCGTGCTCGAGACCCTGGTCTTCGGGTTGATCGGGCTGCAGCTGCCGTCGGTGATCAGCTCCCTGCACGACCGGTCCGCCGGCCAGGTCACCCTGCTGGTGGTCGCGGTGACGCTGGCCGTCCTGCTGGCCAGGATCGTCTGGATGTTCCCGGCCACCTATGGGCCCCGGTGGGTATCCAGAACGATCCGCGAACGGGAACCCGCACCGTCCAGAGCGCTGATCGGCGTGCTCGCCTGGGCCGGCATGCGTGGGGTGGTGACCCTCGCTGCCGCGTACGCCCTGCCTCTGACGATGACCGACGGCCGGCCGCTGGCCGGACGAGATCTGGTGCTGCTGTGCAGTTTTGTGGTGGTGTTGGCCACCCTGCTGCTGCAGGGCCTGACGTTGCCGTGGCTGATCCGCCGGGTGCGGCTGCCGTTCGACGAGGACCAGGCGGACGCACTCGCCGAGGCCCAGGCCGCCCAGCAGGCCGCGCAGGCCGCGGTCGAGCGGCTGGAGGAGATCGCCGACGCCGAGCTGCCGGACAGTGCGCCGGTGGTCAGCGAATTGCGCACGTCGGCCGAGTCCAGGGCCAACGCGGCCTGGGAACGGCTCGGACCGCAGGACGAAACCAGACTCGAGACACCGTCGGAGTTGTACCGCCGTCTGCGCCGCAGCATGCTGCACGAGGAGCGCACGGTCTACATCCACGAGCGCGACACCGGCCGGATCGACGACGAAGTGCTCCGCCGCGTCCAGCGCGAGCTCGATCTGGAGGAGGCCATGCTGGACCGGTAGGGCGATGCCGGACCGGTAGGGCGAGCTCAGCCGGCGGTGGTGAGCTGTCGATCAGCGGGCACGGCTGGTCGAGCGGCGATCACGGCCGGCAACGTCAACTCGAAGCAGGCGCCGCGCGAGCTCGGCAGGCACTGCAGGTCGCCGCCCGCCGCCCGGGCGATGGCCCGGGAGATGGGCAGTCCCAGACCGGACCCCGCACTGCTGCGGGAGCTGCTCAGCCGGACGAACCGGTCGAAGATCCGTTCGCGATGCTCCGGCGGCACACCGGCGCCGGTATCGATCACCCTGATCGACAGCCGGCCGTCCGCGAACGACCGACCGATCGAGATGACGCCGCCCAGAGGTGTTGCAGTGGCGGCATTCTCGATCAAATTGCCGAGGGCGCGCTGCAGCTGGTCGGAATCGGCCGGCACCAGCGCCTCCGGGCCGTCACCCACCGCCACGGTCAGGTCCGGGCGTCGGAGCTCCAGCAGGCAGATCTCGCGGCGGATCAGCCGGATCGGGTCGGTCGGCTGCCACTGCCCGGCCGGCCCGGCCTGCTCGCCCGACTGGGCCGCGGTGTCCAGCCTGGTCATCAGCAGAAGGTCGTCGACCAGTCGGGCCGCCCGCCGGGCCTGACGAACGACCTGCACCAGCCGTTCCTCCCTTTCGGCCCGGGCGGTGGGCGTTCTGAGCAGCTGTTCGGCTCCGGCGATGACGCCGGCCAGGGGCGTCCGCAGATCGTGCGAGGCGTCGCCGAGGAACTGACGCATCTTCTCCTCGGCCGATCTGGCCTGCGTCTCGGCGGTCTCCAGCGCGTCGAGCATGTCGTCGAAGGCGGTGGCGGTCCGGCCGAGATCGGTGTTCGGTCTGGTCGGCCGCAGGCGCCGGCCCCGGGTGCCGTCCCGGATCCGCTGGGCGAGGGCGGTCATCCGTTCCAGGGGTCGCAGAGCCGCACGCACGACGGTGATCAGCAGGAGCCCGGCGACCAACAGGGTCCCGCCGCCGGCCAGGAGTTCGACCTGCTGCAGCCGGTCGAGCGTGTTGGTGATCTCGCCCTCACCGGCCGACAGGGTCAGCGTGCCGTTGGGCAGGGTCACCGTCGCGATCATCTGGCCGTTGGCCTCGGTGACCGAAACCGTCGGAGCGACCGCGGGTATTGGCCTCGGGGGCCTGACGCGGCCCACCCCACCGGGTCCGCCCTGGCCGACCGGTCCGCCCGATCCGGCCGAGCCGGAGAACGGCGGACCCTCGTCATGGCCGATGTAGGCCCTACCGCCGGAGTTGAACAGGCCGAGGACGCCGTTGCCGGTCATCTGGTCGGCCAGGGTCTGACCGGCCACCCCCTGCTCCTGCAGGACGGCCGCGTAGCTCGCCTTGTCCTGCAGGCGGTGGGTCAGATCGGACTTCAGTGCGTCCCCGAGCAACCAGTTGACCACCAGACCCATCACCGTCAGGACGACGACCAGCAACAACAGCACCCAGACGGCCACCCGGCGGCGGAGCGAAACCGTCCGGAGCGGGCGGTCGACCGGCGGTGCGGTACGTCGCCCCAGGGTGATCACGAAGCCCGCATCCGCGGTTCCGTCTCGCTCATCCGGTAACCGACGCCGCGGACCGTGTGGATGAGGCGGCCACCGTTGGCCTCGAGCTTGCGGCGGATCCCGGAGACGTACGCCTCCACCAGGTTCGGGTCGTACGCCTCGTAGCCCCAGACCTGCGTCAGGATCTGGGTCTTGCTCAGCACCCGCCCCCGGTTGCGGGCGAGATAGGCCAGCAGTCGCATCTCGGTGGCCGTCACCGGTATCACCACGCCGTCCCTGATCACCTCGCCCGCGTCCTCGTCCACCAGCAGGTCGGCCACCTGCAGCCGCCTCGATCTGGTCTTGCCGCTGCGGCGCAGCACCGCGCGGGTGCGCGCCAGCAGTTCGGCCATCACGAACGGTTTGACGATGTAGTCGTCGGCGCCGGCGTCGAACCCGGCCAGCCGGTCGGCGACGGCATCGCGAGCGGTCAGGAACAGGACCGAGGCCTGGGTGTGTTCACGCAGGTGACGGGCCAGTTGGAGCCCGGAGGCGCCCGGCAGCATGACGTCCAGCAGGGCCACGTCAGGCCGGAAGGCCTCGACGAGTGCGGAGAATCCGGCACCGTCGGCCGCCGTCATGACCTGGTAGCCGGCATCGACCAGACCGTCCTCGATGCAGGTGCGCAGCACCATGTCGTCCTCGACCACCAGTACGCGTGCCGCATCGGAATCCATGTGGTCGAGCGTGCGCGCCGTTCCTGAGGGATGCCTGAGTGTGCCGCCCGGATCCTGGCTGATTCAGCGCGCATTCAGGCTGGTCGCACACAGTGGTGTCATCCGACGGGAACGCCCCGCCGAGCAACCCGAAAGGCCTCACCCGATCATGAACGAGAACGTGACAACGCCTTCCTCCGCACTCCCCACCCCCGAGCAGAAGCCGCGTCGCCGGCTGCGGCTGGCCGCGATCGGTGGTATCGCCGCGATCGCCATCATCGGCGGCGGGATCGGCGCGGTCGCCTCTGCCGAGCAGCCGACCGCCGGCACGCCGACCACGTCGACCGTGCTGCCCAGCACGACGAGCACCGTCAAGGACGGCTCAGGGGCCGGCTCGACGACCGCGCCCACCACCGGTGCTGCGGGTGCGCCGGCCGCGCCCACCCGACCGGCGCCGAAGCCGCACCTGGCGGGCACCGTCACCTCGGTCAGCGGTAGCACCGTGCTGATCAAGGACCGCGAAGGCTTCACCCGGACGATCGTCCTCAGCAGCAAGACCACCTACACCGACGGGCTGAAGGCGGCGCTGGCGATCGGCACCAAGATCCACGCGGAGGGCACGGTCGATGCCAACGGGACCTCGCTGGACGCGGTCACGGTCGGTGCGGACAAGGGCCCGATGGGTGGACCGGGTCGCGGTGACGGCGGTCCGATGGGTGGACCGGGTCGCGGCTGGCACGGGGGTTTCCCGGCCGGTGCGCCGGACGGAAGGGGTCCGGCGACGACCGGGACCGCCCCGGCTTCCCCGACCGCCCCGGTGGCTCCGACCACCAGCAGCGTGGTCCCGACCTCCTGATCAGCCCCTGAAGTAGCCGGCGATGTCCGCGATCAGGTCGGCCGCCCCGAG
Organism: Nakamurella sp. PAMC28650; assembly: GCF_014303395.1. Taxonomy (GTDB): domain Bacteria; phylum Actinomycetota; class Actinomycetes; order Mycobacteriales; family Nakamurellaceae; genus Nakamurella. Next base: position 690,156 of record NZ_CP060298.1, on the reverse strand, counting down.
GGACTGGTTGTCCAGGACGATCTTCCCGTCCGCTCCGATCGGCACCATCACGAGGTTGGCGACAGTCTGGCCCTTCACGAAGTTGAGGTTCGAGGCCAGCGGAGCCGAGGTGTCCGAAGGGAAGACGCTCAGATAGCCGATGGTGGCCGGGTTGGTCACCGTCACGTTGAGGACGACCGAGGTGGCGGTGGCCGGGACCCCCGCCACCCCGGCCACTTGCAGCGCGATCGCGCTGTCGGCCCCGACCCTGGAGGCGGCATTGGACCTGGTGTCCAGGACCCGGGTGGGCGTGGTGGCGGTGTAGGAGCCAGTGGCCGTCGGCGATCCGGACAGGTAGTAGCCGGCGATGTCGGCCAGCAGATCCGTGGTTCCGAGCGAGCCGTTGTAGATCTGCAGTGATCCCTCGTTCGGGTCGAGGGGAACCGCGGCCAGGTTCGGCACGGTCTGGCCGGCCAGGAAGTTGAGGTTCGAGACAGTGGGGCGCCGTTGGTCGTCGCGTAGGCCGTCAGGTAGCCCCGCTGGGTCGGGCCGACCGCCGTCAGGTTCAGCACGGCGGCGGAGATCGTCGGCGGGATCCTGCTGCTGCCGACCGGTTGTCCGGCCACCTGCACCGTGGTCCCGGAGTTCTTGACCGCGGTGCCTGTGTTCCGGGTGTCCAGCAGTCGGGTCGGCGTGAGCGAGACGAAAGTTCCGGGTTCAGAAGCGGCGCCCGACAGGTAGTAGCCCGCGACGTCCGCGATCACCTGGACGGTTCCGGCCCCGCCGGCGACGATGGTGACGCGGCCATTGGTGCCAAGTTGCACCGTCACGAGGTTCGGGACGGTCTGGCCGGGCACGAGATTCAGGTTCGACACCGTCGGCACGGACCGGCCGGTGGGGTAGACGCTCACGTAACCCTTTGCGGTCGGGGCGGTCGCCGTCACGTTCATCACCACGGCGCTCACCCCGGTGCCGGGCACGCCTCCCCGGCCGGTGACCTGCAGGGTCACGGACTTCCTGGCGCTCACCGGACCTGTACCGCCGGTGCGTGTGTCGAGCAGCCGGGCCGGCGTGAGAGGGACGAATGCGCCGGATGCGGTCCCCTTGCTCACCGTCTTCGGGAACGCTGCCCCGATCAACTGCGCTCCGTTGTTGTCGGTACGCGCGAAGTTGTTGTCGATCTTGGTGTTGCAGAAGGGTATGTCCAGCGGGGTGGGCTGTTGCAGGACGTATCCCCGCGCCACCACCGGTACGCCAGAGGTCGACGCCGACTTCCAGAACCCGCTCACGCCACCCAGCGTGTCCAGCTGGGCCTTCGTCAGCCCGGGATCGATGCCGACGTAGATCCCGGCCAGGTACCCACCGGCCCTGACTGCGGCGATCCAGTTCTGGACCCATGCCAGGACGACCTTGCTGCCGGAGGTCGCCTCCAGATTGAGGAAGATCATCGCCCCCTTGGGGTAGCCGAGGGAGGCAGCGGTCTTGGCAGCTTTGCTGCCCTGGCTCGCACCGTACTTCGCAGACGCCCAGTAGTCCGGGTAGTAGCCCTGGAACAAGACGATGTTCATGCCCGCAGCCGCGGCGTTGTTGTACGTCGCGTAGGTGGTCTCGTTGACGTTGACCATGGCGAGCGAGTAGCCGTTGAGCCTGCTCAGGCAGTTGATCGAACCGGCCGAGACGACGCCGCCGTTGTCGAAGCCCTTCAAGCCCGGCGTGATGGTCGTCCTGACCCCGGCCGGCGCCGTCACCACTGCAGCCGGGCCGGCCGCCGCCGACGGGGTGATCGGTGCCGCGGGTGCGGCCGAGGCCGCCGCGGGGACCGCGACGAGGGCGGCGGCGCCGAGGCTCGCGGCGATCAGGACGCGCAGGGCGCGCGAACGGACAAGAAAGGAAGAGCCCACGAATAACCCACCCGGTACGTCAAAGTCAAGGCCCGATCTGGGCTGGGTCAGCCTACCTACGGATCGACCAGGCACGAGCCGGTCATCATCCTTCACCTTCACTTCACTTCGCAGTGGTGCGAAACCTGGTGCGAATAGTGGTGCCAATGTCTTGTCTCTTCCCGAATCGGCGCCGGTGTAGTTGGATCGGGGAGTCGCGAGGGGATGCGCATGGGCGCCCACAGGTCCATCGGACGGTTGCGGCCGGGCCGATCGATGCTGCTGGCTGTCGTCGGGCTGCTGCTGATCACGGCCTGCACGGTGAGCACCGCGGGTCAGGCGACCCGCGCCACGCCCGGAGCCCAGGCCGGCCTGACGGTGGCAGCCACGGCGTCGGCGTCCTCGTCGGTTGCACCGTCCCGTGCGACGCCGACCGTCACCGTCACGACCGTGCGGAAGGTCGCGGCCACCCCCGCGGTCGTCTACCGGGTGGCTCCGCCGGTCGGGCGCACAGCGGCTCCGAAACTGGCCGCGCTCCCCTGGTGGGGTGTCGCGGTCGATACGAACCACACCAGCTCGCTCACCATCGACCGCGCTCGCGACGATGCGGCCAGTGTCTACATCCCGCCGACCCTGCCGGTGCAGCCCGGGAATGCGGCGAATCAGCCGAATTCCGCGGGCGGGAATGTTTGGTCGGGGGTGGGCCTGACCGGGCGGACAAATGGTCAGGTGATCGGAATCGTCGGTCGTCAGGCCTATACGTGTTCCGGGACGGTGGTCCATTCTGCGGCAAAGAATGTGGTTTTGACGGCCGGTCATTGCGTCTGGAACATTCCTGTGGGCAAGCCTGCGGGCAGATCCGGGCCGGCGATGACGCTGTTGGACACGATCTGGTTCGTGCCGGGAGCCTCCCAGCTCTCCAACCCGCTGACGCTGGATGCCCAGGGGCAGCCGGATGTACAGGCACCGTACGGGATCTGGAAGGTGGACGGCGCCCGGACCAATGACCGCTGGTTGAAGAACACCTGGGTCACCGAGTCCGGACGTGGACTCCAGCAGACCGAGTTGATGCACGGAGCCGGTTCGTACGACGACATCGCCTTCGCCAGGGTGCAGGCGCTGAACGGTCGGGAGATCGAAACGGTGACCGGCGCCCAGGGCCTGATGTTCTCCGACACCTCCAATGCCGCCACGCAGATCAGCTATCCGACACTCGTTCTCGGCTATCCCACGGCAGCGCCCTTCGACGGCAGCGCCCAGCGCTACTGCGCGCAGCGACTCCCGGACACCTTCGAGGGGGATGCCGTGGTGCAGACCGCCGAGATCTCCTGCGGGTTGACGCCCGGGTCCTCCGGCGGGGCCTGGTTCACCGGCTTCGACAACGTCCTCGGCGTGGGATACGTGTACGGCGTCACCTCGCGTGGTGGCGATTCGCGCCTGACGGTCGGTCTGCTGAGCCTGGCCGACGACTACCCGCTCTACCTCGGGTCGGCAGGGTGAGAACGGTGGGGCGGAGCGGGCGGTCCGGTCGCCTCGCCCTCCGGCCGGGAGCGTTGGTCGGGCTGCTGCTGGTCGGCCTGCTGCTGGTGAGTGGGTGCGTTGCCCCGCAACCTGTCTCGTCCGGAGTTGCGCCGTCGTCCGCGTCCGCGTCCGCGACCGTCACGGTTACCGTCACCCGGACGTCCGTGGTCCCGGCGAAGCGCACCGACATCACCGCTGCGATCGCCCAGGTGCGCGACTACGTGACCGGTGCGGTCTGGAACCACGGGCAGGTCCCCGGTGCGACCGCAGCACTGGCCGTCGACTCCGAGGCCGGGAACCTGACCGGGCGGCTCGCCTACTCGGAGTCGGTCGACGGGGCGTCCTACAGCCGCACCCAATCGGTGGTGGCCACAGGGATCGGTGATCCCGCGACCTTCGAGATGACGACGCGCTCGGGATCCACCGATCCCGGCACACTCGTCGACGTCCTGCACCGCTCCGGCAATCCCCGTCATGACTACCTGCTGACCGGAGGGGCCCTGCGATCGGTGGCCCCCACGGCGTGGGTCACCGTTCCGGCACGGTTCGGGAACGGGCTCGGTTGCGTTGTCCCGGGACGACAGGTGCTCTGCCAGGTGACCGCCGATCTGCTGGCCAACCAGGCGCTCGATCCGTCCCTGCCGACGAACACCTCCACGACATCCGCCGGGACGGACGCCATCTCCTCGGCCATCACGCTCAGACAACTGCTGGCCCTTGATGTCTGGCGTCTGCGAACCGCCGGTGCATCGCTGGCCGGCCGGATTCCGGCGGCCGATCTGGACCGGACCCTGATGCCGGTGACACTCTCCTATGACGCGCTGCCCGGCTCCACCCAGGGGCGACCGGGAATGCTGACCGTCAGCGGCGCGGTCGTCGTCGGCGGCGTCAGGATCTCCGTGGACCTCCGCTGGGACGAGACCGCCACCATCGGTGGCGAGGAGATCCACCTGCCGGTGCCGACGAAGGCCGTTTACACCGTGCTGGATGCCGTGCAGGCGCGGCGACTCGCAGCACTGGCCGGCCGGAGCGAGTGAGGGCTCCACGCTCAGGGCAGACGGAACCGGACACCGTGACCCGGTCGCAACTGCGCCGCCAGGGCGAGATCGGCGTCGGTGATGACGGCGATCACCGGATAGCCGCCGGTCACCGGGTGATCGGCGAGAAAGATGATGGGCTGCCCACTGGCCGGGACCTGCAACGCCCCGGTGACCATCGGCTCGGAAGGCAACTCGTCCGTTCGGGCGCGTTCGAGTGTCGGCCCGGCCAGCCGGACGCCGACCCGGTCGGCATCGGGCGTCACGGTCCAGGTCGAGTCGCACAGCAGGCGCAGTGCCTGCGGGGTGAACCAGTCCTCGCGTGGGCCGGGAATCACGCGCAACTCCCCGGACGTCCTGCGAAGTGCGGGCAATAGGCGTCGTTCCGCAGGACGTAAGGGGCCCCCTCGCGCGACCGCGGACCCGACCGGGAGCGTCATCCCCGCCGCCAGCCTCGCCGGTCCGATGCCGGACAGGGTGTCGGTCGAGCGGGAACCGAGTACCGGGGGGACGGTGATCCCACCCCGTACGGCGAGGTAGGTGCGCAGGCCGGTCCGGGGGGCTCCGACCCGAAGTTCCTGCCCCGCAGGCACTGTGAACGCGGTCTCCATCGGCACCGTGGCGCCGGCGGCCGCCGCGCCGCGCGCCGCCCCGCACGTGGCCCCGACCGCAGCTCCGGTCAGGGCGATGACGGCGTGGTCGGCGAAGCGCACCCGCAGTCGCCCGAGGGTCATCTCGATCGTGGCATCGCCGGCCTCGTTCCCGACGATCCGGTTGGCCATCAGGTGCGCCGGACGATCCGCCGCGCCGGACCGACCGATGCCGAGATGCCCGAACCCCGGTCGGCCCAGATCCTGGACGGTGCTCATCGGGCCGGGCGAGACAACGGTGATCACGGGCTCACCTGGACGAACCGAACGCGGGTCCCCGGTGGGAGCAGGGCCGGCGGGTCACGGTCGAGATCGAAGACGACGGTGTCGGTCCGGCCGATCAACTGCCATCCACCAGGAGATTCGCGGGGGTAGACGCCACTGAACTCGTCGGCGAGGGCGACCGATCCGGCCGGCACCGTGGTGCGTGGCGACCTTCGGCGCGGCACCCGAAGACCGGACGGCAGACCCGTCAGATACGCGAACCCGGGAGCGAAACCGCAGAAGGCCACGGTGAACTCGGTGCCGGTGTGCAGCGCGACGAGTTCCGGCTCGGTGCAGTCCAGCAGGGCGCACACCTCGGCGAGGTCCTCCCCCGCATAGTGCACCGGTATCTCCACGACAGCCCCACCGAGGGCGGCGGCCCCGACCGCCGCCGGCTCGGCGGTGGTACCGGGAAGATCCACGGTTCCACCGATCCATTCCGAGACGACCTCAGGTGACACAAGTCCCGGATCGAAGGCGACCAGAACCGTGCGTGCGGCGGGGATGACGTCGACGACCCCCGTCGGTCGGCCCGAGGCCAACCGCTGGTGCAGTCGGATGACCTGCCGGAGGTCGTCGAGCTCGGCCAGGACGGCCCGATCACCGGCCATGCGCCACCGGACGGTCACTCGCCGCGGTGCGCGGCCTCCAGGGCGGCCACGTCGATCTTGTTCATCGTCATCATGGTCTGCCTCACCCGTGCGGATTTCTCCTGGTCGGGGTCGCCCATCAACTGCCCGAGGGCCGTCGGGATGATCTGCCAGGAAAGGCCGAACCGGTCCCTCAACCACCCGCACCGGGACTCGGCGCCACCGTCGGCGGTCAGCGCCGACCAGAGGACGTCCACCTCCTCCTGCGATCCGACGGAGACGAACAGCGAGACCGCCTCGGTGAACGTGTACATCGGCCCCCCGTTGAGGGCCATGATCTCCTGACCGGCCATCTCGAAGGTGGCCATCATCACCGACCCCTCGGCCCCAGGGGTCGAGTTGATCACCCGGAAATCATCGAAGATCGCCCGGTAGAAGCTCAGGACCTCGGCGAGATCCCGGTCGTACCAGAGAAAAGGCGCGATCTTCACGGTGTGGTCTCCCAGCGGTTCGTCGGTCGTTCGGTGAGGTGCGTTGAGGTCCGGTGAGACTACCGCTCCGTCGTCGGCGTGATCGGTGGGAATGCCGGGCGCGCCAGTTTGTTGACATGTCATAGACTGACCCGAACGGCAACTTCTGGAGGACTCCCACATGACCACCCAGCTCGAACTCGGCCTCGACACCTTCGGCGACGTCACGGTCGGGGGAGACGGTCAGCCCCTTCCTCAGCCTCTGGTCATCCGCAATCTCGTCGAGCAGGCCGTCCTGGCCGACCAGGTCGGTCTCGACTTCATCGGGATCGGCGAGCACCACCGCGCCGACTTCGCGGTGACCGCCCCTGATGTCGTCCTGGCGGCGATCGCCGGGCGGACCGAACGCATCCACCTCGGTTCTGCGGTCACCGTGCTGAGCTCCGATGATCCGGTCCGGGTCTTCCAGCGTTTCGCCACCCTGGACGCCGTGTCCGACGGCCGGGCGGAGGTCATCCTGGGACGCGGGTCGTTCACCGAGTCGTTCCCGCTGTTCGGCTACGAACTCTCCGACTACGACAAGCTTTTCGAGGAGAAGGTGGAACTGTTCGCGGCGTTGCGCGCCGAGCAGCCGGTCACCTGGTCGGGCACCACCCGGTCCGGCCTCGACCACCAGTCGGTGTTCCCGCACACCGCCTCCGGTGCCGTCAAGACCTGGCTCGGCGTCGGTGGCAGCCCGGAGTCGGTCGTCCGGGCGGCCCGGTACGGATTCGGGCTGCTGCTGGCGATCATCGGCGGTGAACCGGAGCGGTTCGCGCCGTACTCCGACCTGTTCCACCGCGCGCTGGACCAGTTCGGCACCGGCCCCGCCCCGATCGGTGTGCACTCGCCCGGCCACATCTCCGACACCGATGAGCAGGCCAGGGACGAACTGTGGCCGCACTACCGCGACATGACGACACGCATCGGCCGCGAGCGCGGCTGGCCCGCGCCGACCCGTGCCCGCTTCGAAGCAGACGCGGTGCAGGGTTCCATCTACGTGGGCTCCCCGGAAACCGTGGCGACGAAGATCGCCTCCACCGTCAAGGTTCTCGGCGCAGATCGCTTCGATCTGAAGTACAGCAACGGCACCCTGCCGCACGAGCAGATGATGCGTTCGATCGAGCTGTACGGCACCAAGGTGGCCCCGATGGTCAGGGACATGCTCGCCTGACGGGTGGAGATCCGGCCGGCCCTCCGGACGCCGTTGCCCCCGGACGACGGTGTGGCCCGGCTGCCGGCTGGGTAATCATGGGTCATGCCAGAACTTCCCGAGGTCGAGGACGCTCGCAGTGTGATTGCCGAAGGTGCGCTGAAGCGGCGCATCGTGGCCGTCGACGACGCCGACACGTTCGTCTGCCGCCCACATTCCCCCGGTCAATTGCGTGACGCCCTGGTCGGCCGGATGCTCACCGCGGCCCGTCGGCGCGGAAAGACGATGTGGTGCGAGACCTCCGGTGTCGGCAGGTCCGTGACACCCGGTCCCGACCTGGGCATCCACCTCGGGATGGGCGGCCGGATCGTGATCACCGGCAAGGGTGCGGCGTCCGGCAAGGGTGCAGCGTCCGCCAAGGGGGCCGGGTCGGCCAAGGCCGGGGTGGGCGGTGGGCCCAGCCGCCCGGACGCCCAGCCACGCAAGGCCGAGTGGAACCGGTTCACCCTCGAGTTCGCCGACGGCGGCAGCCTGGTGCTGTTCGACAAGCGGCGGCTCGGTCGGGTCCGGCTGGATCCGGACATCGGCGCTCTCGGTCCGGATGCCGAGGAGGTGGGCCCGGCCGAGTTCCGCGCCCTGGTGGCGAAGGGGACGATCGCCATCAAGGCCCGTCTGCTCGATCAGTCCAAGATCGCCGGAATCGGGAACCTGCTCGCGGACGAGGTGCTCTGGAAGGCCGAGCTCTCCCCGTCCGCGCCGGTCGACACCCTGCAGCCCGAAGACTCCGACCGCCTGTTCCGGGCGCTGGGGGCTGCCTTGAAATCCGCCATCGCCAAGGGCGGCGTGCACACGGGCGAGGTGATCGCGGGCCCGTCATGCCGGCGGCCACTGCCCTCGATGCGGTGCGGAGATGGTGCACGGCACCGTCGGTGGACGGTCGACCTGGTGGTGCTCGGCCGAGCAGACCGTCTGACGTCGGCCGAGCACCGGCACTGCCTCGGACGAGGGTCACCGCAGGCGGGTGATGTAGTAGTCCGCGGTCGCCGGGGACGGCGTGCCGAAGCGGGCATTCACCGCGTACAGCGAGCCGGCGGCGAACGTGGCGGTCGACGGGACGTCCAGTGTCGGGTCGGTCAGCAGCTTCTCCCAGGACGCCGTCCAGCCGTGGCGCCCGGCCCTGAGGGTCAGCTGGGCGACCGAGGTGTTCGACGTTCCGCGCACCACCCACAGGGTCGATCCGCGCCGTTCCAGTCCGTCACCACCAGTGATCGTAGGTCCGCCGGTCACCGGGATCCGGGTGGCCTTCCCGGTGCGCAGGTCCACCGACCAGAGGCCGCCCGCAGTGCTGTGATCCAGGATCACGTGCGTGGGGTCCAGTGATCGGATGCCGTTGGCGCTGAGCCCACCGCGCGCGCCGGGCCAGTCACCGCCCAGGGCCAGGAACGTTGGGGCCGCCCCGGCGGGACGGCCGGACGAGGTCAGCGGGATGCGGGTCAGTCGCTCCACGTTCGAGTCGGTGACCCAGACGGCGGTCGGGGTGATGATCAGGTCGTTGAGGAAACCGCCGCCGGCCACGACGGTGTCGACGGCGATGCTGCCGGTCCGGGCATCAACGGCCCAGATGTGCGCCACCGTCCCGACGTTGCCGACGGCCCAGAGCAACCGGGTGCGTGCGTCGTACTGCAGGCCGCGCAACTGCCGGCCGGTCGCCCCCGGCAACAGCACCTTAGACGTACCGGTGCGCAGCAGGTTGCCGGTGACGATGCGGCCGTCGTTCAGCGAGCCCACGTAGTAGGTGGAGCCGACGGACGTGATGCCCTCGGGCTGGATGCCGGCCGGGAGCGCGATGGTGTTGCCCCTGACGCAGTTCGTCGGGGCCGAAGCCCTCGACGGCGACCCGCCGGCGACTGCGGATGACGCGGCGACTGCGGATGCGCTGGTGGCTGCGGATCCTGGGGGTGCCGCTGAAGCCGGAGAGGTGAGGGTGACCGCTGCGATCGCGGCACCGATCAGGGCAAGGACAGGAAGACGTCTGCTCAGGGTCATTCCACAGCCTATGCAAATATCGTCGGTCCGGGACTATGCAATGCGGCGGTAAAGCGAAACCGGAGGTCAGCGGACGATGCAGGTGGTCACAGCGGGCTGAGCGCCACGACCGCGTCGATGGTGTCGACCTCCTCCAGCGTCTTGTCGTCGCGGTAGCGGAGGACCCGGGCGAAGCGGAGCGCAACACCGCCGGGGTAGCGGCTGGACCGTTGGACACCGTCGATGGCGATCTCGGCGATCAGGGGCGGGTCGACGAACACGGCGTACTTCGTCCGCCGGACCTCCCTGCCCAGGAACTGTTCCGTCTGCCAGGTCAGCATCTGGTCGGTCAGGCCCTTGAAGGTCTTGCCGAGCATGACGAGATCACCGGTCGCGGTGTCCCTCGCGGCCAGATGCAGGTTGGACAGCCAGCCCTGACGGCGACCGGACCCCCACTCCGCACCGATGACGGCCAGGTCGAAGGTATGACGTGGCTTGATCTTGATCCAGCCGGAATCTCTCCGGCCGGCGGCGTAGGGGGCGGCGAGGTTCTTCACGACCACGCCCTCGAAGCCGTCGAGGACGACCTGGGTGAAGAAGGCGGTGACCTGCTCGACGCTCTCGGCCAGAATCCGCGGAACCAGCAATTCCGGTGGTAGTGCCTCCCGCATGACGGCGGCGCGCACGGACAGCGGCTCGTCCAGCAGATCACGACCGTCGACGTGCAGCAGGTCGAAGACGAACAGCGACAGCGGCGTCTTCTCCCGCCCGGCGGCGACATCGATGCTGCTGCCGGTCCGCGAGGCGATCACCTGGAACGGCAGCGGCCTCCCGTCCGAACCCAGACCGACCACCTCGCCGTCCAGCACCAACCTGGAGACCGGCAGCGCCGCAACGGCTTCGACGATCTCGGGCAGTCGATCCGTGACGTCGTCCAGGCTCCGCGTGTACAGGCGGACGAGGTCGCCGTCGCGGTGCACCTGGATCCGGATGCCGTCCAGCTTGGCGTCGACGAGGGCAGGTAGGCCGGACTTCGGGACGGCAGCGTCGGCGTTCGGCGCGCTGGCCGCCAGCATGGGCCGGACCGGGATGCCGACCTGCAGGCCGACCTGCTCCAACGCCGCGACGCCGATCCGGGCGAGCAGCCCCGCGGCCGTCGCGGTGGAGCCGAGCAGCATCGCGGCCCGCTGCACGGTGGCCGTCGGGACGTCGAACGCGGCCGCGAGACCGTCCTGCACCAGGGAGTCGAGGGCGCCCTGCCGTAGATCCTCGAAGACCAGACCACGGAGAAACGCCTGCTCGGGCAAGGTGGCGAGCGCGAAGAGGCCCTCGACCTCTGCGCTTCGCAGTGCTGTCGACCCGGCGCCGGCGATGGCCGCCACCTTTTCGAACACCGCGTCGACGTCGCTCACCGTCAGGGTCGCCTCGGGGGCGGGCGGCGGCAGCGCCGCCATCGAGGCCCACCCCACTCCGGTCCGGCGTTGCCGCAGCGTCCCGGACAAAAAGGTGACGACGAGTTCGATCTCCTGGCCGCCGGCCTCGCTGCGTGCCTCGCCGCCGGCCTCGGCGATGCAGCCGGCGAGCGCCTTGCGCTTGGCCAGCCGGGAACGGGTGGCGGCGACCTCGGCCGAGGTCTCGACGAGCCTGGAGAGCAGCATGTGCCCATGGTGCCCCGCCGCACCGACAGCCAATCCCGTGCCGGTCGCGTGAACAGCCCCGACCGGCTACCGCATCTCGAACGGCTGGGCCGTCGACTCCAGGATGGACAGCCACAGATCGCCGTCGGGGGCGACCCGGTTGCGCATCGACACGGCCAACGAGATCGGCACGTGGATGAATCGGTTGTGCCGGCGGCCGACGACCATGTCCGTCCGTCCGGCCATGGCGGCGTGCACCGCCGCCTGGGCGAGTCGGACGCAGTAGACCGAGTCGGAGGCCTGCGCCGGAACCGAGCGGATGGCGTAACCGGGGTCGATGTACTTGAGTGTCAACGGCTGTCCGGCGGCCTCGAAGTCGGAGGTGATCCGCTCTTTCATGAACACGCCGACGTCGGCCAGGGCGGCGTTACCAGATGCGTCCGATCCGGAGGAGGTCAGCAATTCCTGTCCAGCGCCCTCGGCGACGACCACCACTGCACTTCCCCGGTCGGTCACTCGTCGGCGCAGGCAGGCCAGGAACCCGCCGTCGCCGTCGAGCGCGAACGGTACCTCCGGGATCAGGACGAAATCGGCGTCGTGATTGGCCAGGGCCGCGTAGCAGGCGATGAAGCCGGAATGGCGGCCCATCACACGGACAAGGCCCACCCCGCCGATCGCGGACTGCGCCTCCACCCGTGCGGCCTGGATCGATTGGGCCGCAACGGTGAACGAGGTCTGGAATCCGAAACTCTGGCCGATGTAGGGGATGTCGTTGTCGATCGTCTTGGGAATCCCGATCACGCCGATGGGCAGACCACGCCGGGTCAGGACCTGGGCGATACCGGCCGCCCCGCGCATCGAGCCGTCACCGCCGATGACGAAGAGGATGTCGATCCCGTGCTCGACGAGGGTGTCGGCCATGACCTCCGGATCCTGTGCGCCCCTCGATGTTCCGAGGATGGTCCCGCCCTGCTCGTTGATCTTGTCGACCTTGTCCGGCGTCAGACGGGTGACGCGGTGGCCGTTTCCCGGGACCAGGCCCGCATAGCCGTAGCGGAACCCGGTCACCTCACCGACCCCGTAGTGCGTGCACAACTCCAGGACCAGGCCGCGGATGACGTCGTTCAATCCTGGACACAACCCACCGCAGGTGACCACCCCGACCCGGGCGGTACCGGGTGCGAAGAAGACCTGCCGGCGCGGTCCACCCGGTTCGAAACTCGGCAGCCGGTCCACCGGGACGGCCCGCTCGCGCACCAGGCTGATGGTGTCGTCGAACAGGACGCGGTCGTCCTCGTCGACATAGTGCTCGTTGGTCCGGCGGCCGCCGATGTATTTTGCGAGCGGTGAGTCGAAACGGCATTCACCGAGGTTCGAGACCTTCAGGTCGGTGCCGAGCGCAACCGTGGTGGTCATGGGTCCAAGCGTGGGCGGGTGGTGTGTCGTCGGTGTGACGGGGCGGAGAACAAGTCCGCGGGACGGAGATCATTCCCTGGTGAGACAATTCCGGGATGACCACCCAGTTCGGTGAAACACGCACGGTCGCCCTGGAGACCAACGGCATCAACGTCATCGCCGACGGCGAGCGCAAGGGTCGACCTCGTGACCTGTTCTGGCCCTGGTTCGGCGCGAACGTCTCGGTGCTCGGCCTGGGCTACGGGGCGTTCGTGCTCGCGTTCAAGCTGTCGTTCTGGCAGGCGCTGATCGCCGGGGTGATCGGCATCGTCGTCTCGTTCCTGTTCTGCGGGTTCGTCGCCATTGCCGGCAAGCGGGGTTCGGCCCCCACGATGGTGCTCTCGCGGGCGGCGTTCGGAGTCCGCGGAAACAAGTTGCCGTCACTCATCTCCTGGGTGTTGACCGTCGGCTGGGAAACCGTCCTGGTGATCCTGGCGACGCTGGCCACCGCAACGGTTTTCGAACGGCTGGGCTGGGGCAGTGGAAATGTCGTCAAGATCATCGCGATGCTGGTGGTCACCGCCCTGACCATCCTCGGCGGCGTGGCCGGCTTCGACGTGATCATGAAGATGCAGAAGTGGATCACCATCGTCACCGGGATCCTGACGGTGGTCTACCTCGTGTTGTCGGCCGGACACATCCACTGGTCGATCGTCAGCTCGACGCCGGCCGCCTCGTCCACCGCCGTGATCGGGGCATTCATCCTGGTGCTGACCGGGTACGGCCTCGGGTGGGTCAACGCCGCCGCGGACTATTCCCGGTACCTGCCCCGCGGTGCGTCCAGCAGGGGTGTGGTCGGCTGGACGACATTCGGTGCTGCCGTCGCCCCGATCATCCTCCTGATCTTCGGGCTGCTCCTGGCCGGCTCGTCGGCGGATCTGAACACCGCGATCTACAACGATCCGATCGGTGCACTCGCCGGGTTGTTGCCGACCTGGTTCCTCGTGCCGTTCGTGGTCGTCGCAGTGCTGGGGCTCGTCGGCGGAGCCGTGCTCGACATCTACTCGTCCGGGCTGGCGCTGCTCAGCCTGGGACTCAAGGTGCAGCGGTACGTCGCCGCCCTCATCGACGGAACCATCCTGCTGGCCGGGGCCATCGCCGTCATCTTCTTCGCCGATAACTTCTTCTTCCAGTTCCAGGGCTTCCTCATCACTCTCGGAGTGCCGGTGGCCGCCTGGGCCGGGGTCATGCTGGCTGACATCCTTCTACGGAGACAGGATTACGCCGAGCCCGAGCTGTTCGATCGCCAAGGCCGCTACGGCGACGTGCAATGGGTTCCGGTCTCGCTCGTGGTGGTCGGGACCGCGCTCGGCTGGGGTCTGGTGACCAACACCTACGCGCCCTGGCTCACCTGGCAGGGCTACCTCCTCGAGGCCTTCGACCTCGGCGGCAAGACCGGCTCCTGGGCCGGTGCGAACATCGGGGTGCTGGTCGCGCTGGTGATCGGATTCCTGGGCACCCTGATCTTCTCGCCGTGGCGCGTCCGGCGTCAGGAGGGCACGCCGATGCTGCGCTACAGCGACCCGTACGCAGACTCGTACCGCTGACGCCGCCTACTGCTGAGCAGGTCCGAGCTCCAGGAACTCGGCGAAGGTCTGCAGGCCGTCGCCGTGGTCCGGCGTCATCCCGTAGCCCTTGCGCAGGCCCCTCGCGAACCGGCCGGGGAACGGGATCCTGACGACCCTCCTGGTCCGCCCGGCCGAGGTCAGGTACATCGTGGCCAGTTCGCACATGGTCCTGATCTCCGGGCCACCCAGCTCCGTCACCCGTCCGGCGGGCGGTTCCATCGCGATCTGCACGAGCCGCAGCGCAACCTCGCCGACGGCGATCGGCTGCAGCCTGACACCGCGCGGGACGAAGCCGATCGGCAGTCGGCAACCGAGTCGGACCATCGTCAGTGCCAGGTCGTGGAACTGGGTCGTGCGCAGGATCGTCCATGGGATCCCCGAGGCGATCAGTGCCTTCTCGGTCGCGAACTTGGCGCGGTAGTAGCCCAGCGGCAGCCGGTCGACCCCCACGATCGAGATGTAGACGAGATGCTTGATGGCGGCCCGCTTCCCGGAGGACAGCAGCGCAGCGATCGACTCGGCCTCACCCCGGGGTGACCCGCTGGCGCAGTGGATCACCACCTCCACCCCGAGCAGTGCGGCGTCGAGACCGGCCCGGCTCCGGTAGTCGACCGTCGCCCACTCGTGGTCGAGGATCTTCTCGGCGGGGGGCTTGTTGCGGCTGGCCACCCGCACCGTGCGCCCGGCCTCGATCAGCTGTCGCACCACGTGCCGACCCAGGTGACCGGTGCCGCCGGTCACCAGAACTGTTGTCGCCACATCGCTCCCGTCGCCGAGTACCGGGTCGGATCAGTACCGGGACCTGTCAGTACACCGTATAGCCACCGTCGATCACCAGGACCGAGCCCGTCATGAAGGCGGAGGCGTCGGAGGCCAGGAACACCACACTCGGCGCGATTTCCTCGGGGGTCGCGGCCCGCTGCTGCGGCGCGTCCTCGATCCAGAAGCGCCGGAACTCGGGCTTGTCGACCGGGGCCATCTCGGTCCGCACGTAACCCGGTGCGACCGCATTGACCCTGATGCCCAGCGGCGCCCACTCGGCGGCCAGCGACTTCGTCAGTTGATGGACGGCGGCCTTCGAGGCGTTGTAGGCCGGTTGCCACTGCGGGCGGTTGACGATCTGGGCCGAGATGGACCCGACGTTGACGATGACGCCGCGCTCGGCTGCGGCCATCCGTCTGCCGAACACCTGGCTGCCGTTCCAGACGCCGGTGACGTTGACGTTCATCACCTCGGCGAACTCGTCGTCGGTCACCTCGAAAGCCGGCCGGTGGATGCAGGTCCCGGCGTTGTTGATCAGGATGTCGACGGGTCCGAGGGTGGCCTCGATCGCGTCGGCCGCTGCCTCCAGACTGGCCTTGTCGGTGACGTCCGCGGTGAAGGCGGCGGCCCGGATGCCGTCCTGCACCAGTTCGGCGACCGCTGCCTCGTTGTGTGCGGCCGTGCGCCCGAGGACCGCGACCAAGGCGCCCGCCTCGCCGAGACCGCGGGCGAACGCCCTGCCCAGCCCCTGGTTTCCGCCGGTCACCACGGCGACCCGGCCGGTCAGGTCGAAACTGTCCAGAATCATGCGAGACCTCCTGGTCTGACGATGACCTTCATGGTGCCGGGAATCCTGTCCTGCGAAAGGGCCTCTGCGACATCGTCGAGACCGAAATGGCCGGTGACCATTCCGTCGAGGTCGATCGACCCCGAGGCGGCGAGCGCGATGGCCGTCGGGTACACGTTGGCGTACCGGAACGTACCGGTGACGGTCAGTTCACGACCTTGCACGAGCCCGACGGGCAACGAGATCTCGTCGGCGCCCATCCCGACCAGGGCCACGTGGCCGGCAGGCCGCACCGCCCGAATGCCCTGCTGGACGGCGATCTCGGCACCGGAGCAGTCGATGAAGGCGTCCACCTCGATGTCGAGGTCGGCCGCATTCTCGGTCCGGGCATCCAGGACCCGGGTGGCTCCGAATCGGCCGGCCACCTCGAGACGGTCGGGGGAGATGTCGGAGACCACGATCTCGGTGGCGCCCAGAGCTTTCGCGACCTGGACGTTCATGAGTCCGATCGGTCCGGCGCCGGAGATCAGCACCCGGCTACCTGCGCCCACCTGGACCTTCGCGCAGGCCCAGACGCCGACGGACAGCGGCTCGATCAGACCGGCCGCATCTTCCGACATCGAGTCGGGCACCGTGTGCGCGAAGTCGGCGGCGAGCGTCACGTACTCGGCGAAGCATCCGTCGATCGGTGGGGTCGCGAAGAAGCGCACGTCGGGGCACAGGTTGTAACGGCCGGCCTTGCACTCCCGGCAGACCCGACAGGGCACCCCCGGTTCCATCGCGACGGCCTCCCCGATGCGAGCGGGATCGACCCCCTCGCCCACCGCAACGATGTGGCCGCCCCCCTCGTGACCCAGGATCATCGGCTCACGGACCACGTAGTCGGCGATCCGGCCGTGCCGGAAGTAGTGGATGTCCGAACCGCAGATGCCGACGGATCCGACCCTGATCAGGACCTCGCCGGGTTCGGGCGTCGGGACGGCCCGCATCTCGACTGCCACGTCACCGATGCCGCGGAGCACGCTCACCCGCATCGTCGCCGGCAGCATGGGTTCCACTGCGCTGGTCATGGAGACCTCTCTGTCCGTGATGACTGTCCGTCATCCCTGTTCGTCGTGTCTGATCGTCGTGTCTGATCCCGCCGTGATTGCTCGCGTCAGGAGGGCACGGTCCCATACTGCGGAACAGGGGCCACAGTCTGGGGTCGCTTCGCCGGCACGGACCGACTCCGCCGACCTGACTCCCCCGCCCGGCGTGGATCACCCCCGGTCCGGCGTGGATCAACTTCCCAGGCATGGGCGAAAGTGATGACTTCTGTCCCATCCGTCCCAAAACGGCGAAGTTGATCCACGCAGCGGCCGTCACATGGTGGGGCGGTACGTCGTGACCAACGGATCCATGACCCTCGGTCACCACAGGTGGTGCGGTCTCGAGAGCCAGCGTCACTCCGCAGGCCCGAGCCGGTGGCTTCCGCACACTCTCCGTGCGCGAAACTCCACCGCAAAGGGAAGGGGTGATCGAGCGTTGCTGTGAAAACCTGTGGGTGGGTGGAACCCGCAGTGCAGACGGGCTGAATTTCTCCGCCGATGTCCGAGACAGCCCCGCCCTCCGGGATTGGAGCATCACATGTCCAGCAGAAGACGCTCATGGCGAAGGCTGGCGGTGCTGTGTGCCGTGATCGCCGCGACGGTGGCCGTGACACCGCCCGCCCGCGCTGCGACGCCGGTCACCGCCAACTCTTCGGCCGGGGTCAATTCCCTCGCCGGCGCCAGATTCTTCGTGATGCCCGGCAATCCCGCACAGCGGGCGGCGGCAACGACTCGCGCCTACTCATCGACGCTGAACCAGATCGCAGCCCAGCCGACGGCCTACTGGATCGTTCCGCAGAAGCCCGACTACCTGAACCAGCGCTACGTCAACGCGATCCAGACAGCCGCCACCGCAGCCGGTCAGGTCCCGGTGTTCACCCTGTACGCGATCACGAACCGTGACTGCGGGTCCTACTCCAGCGGCGGAGAACCCAACGCCGGGGCCTACCGTTCCCTGGTCAACTACGTCCGGGCGGGTATCGCCGGGCGAAGGGCCGTGGTCATCGTCGAGCCCGACGCCATCGTGGCCGCCCCGACATGCCTCGATTCCGGTCAGATGATGGAACGGGCCGCCCTCCTGCGGTACGCGGCGAATACTCTTTCCCGGCCGGGGACCAGCGTCTATCTCGACGCAGGGAACTGGAACTCCAAAGGCACACCGCAGCAATCTCTTGCGTATCTGATGTACGCGCTGCCCTATGTCGGTATCGACAAGGTGGCTGGTTTCGCACTGGACACCAGCGGGGTGCTGACCACCAAGGACGAACAGGCTTTCGGGGACAGGGTGTCAGCGCGATTGGCGGCCGCCGGAATGCCCGGAAAGCACTACGTCATCGACACTTCCCGCAACGGCAACGGCCCGGGGCCCAATACCGGCGGGTTCTGCAATCTTCCTGGACTGGCCCTCGGGGCCAACCCGACATCGGTGACGAGGCATCCGCTGAACGACGCCTTCCTGTGGGTGAAGTACCCCGGGGAGTCAGACGGAGCCTGCAGCGGAAACGGCACCCCGGACGCGAGTGCGCCACCGTCGGGGGTCTTTTGGCCGGCATATGCGATGAGGCTGGTGAACAACAGGGCTGCATTGCTGTCCGGCGCTCCGGTGAGGTAGGCGTGTCCGATGCGTCCAAGACAGCAGCGTGCGGTGCGGATTACGGTGCCGATATGGAACTCACCCTCGACGTCATCGGGCTGGTCGGCTCCGACATGGCGGCCGGCCTCGCCTTCTACCGCAGGCTGGGGCCGGCGATTCCTGCCGAGGCCGACATCTCGCCCCATGTGGAGTTCGGGCTTCCGGGCGGGATCCGCTTGTGTTGGGACACAGAGGAAGTCATGGCCTCCTTCGACCCGGAGTTCGCGGCCGTCACGAAAGCCGGCCGGTCGTCCATCGGGTTCGCCGCGGCGTCACCGGCCGAGATCGACAGCGGCTACGCCGATCTGGTCGCAGCCGGCCATCACGGCCATCTTGCGCCATGGGATGCATTCTGGGGTCAGCGGTATGCCGTGGGGCACGACCCCGACGGTGTGACGGTCGACCTGTTCGCCCAGCTTCCGCAGTAGGTCGCGGTCCCTGACGCACGGCCCCGATCAGAGGAGCCGGCCCATGTCGACCCCGGCGAGAGATCTGGTCTCCCTGGACGGATGGGCTTGGTCGGCGTAGCCGCAGCGACCGGCGACATGCGCCGCCGCTGCGGGCCATGGCCACCGCGCGCTGCAGACGCTGGACGCGGCGGAGAAGTTGCAGGGAGTACCCGAAGGTCTCCAGCGATCGGCGGTACCGCAGCCGCGGACCCCACCCCAACTCGGCGGCGACCTCGCCGACACCGGAGCCACCTCGGAGCATCCGGGTGACCAGACCGGGCCAGCGGTCCAGGCTCGCGGTCCCGGATCTGGCCAGCAACAACAGTTCGAGGGTCGGCGCCGGGTCGGCCGCGCCTGGCCGACTCCGGTCGATCCAGGCGGGTCCAGACGAACGCTCCGTCCAACCGCGACCCTCGCTCCCGGTGCACGGCCTCACGGTGACAGGTAGACCGGCATCGTGACAGGTAGACCGGCTTCGCTGGTGCGGGCCTTCGTTAGTTAGACACCGGCCGCGGTCGGCACGTCACAGAGAATCGCTGTGGTCTGCCTCACGTACCGGTTCGGTGTCGACGACCAGGACGGTGACATCGACGGGCATGGGGGCGATGGCCTGCACGGCATGGTGGATGGCGAGTTGTACCGCGTTGACGGTCGGCAGGACCGGTGGGGTCCCGCTGGCGATGATTCTGATCGTGATCTGGGTGAGCTCACCCTCGGTGTGGGTGATTTCCGCCGCCCCGGGGTCGGCTCGACCCGCCTCCGCCTCGGGCTGGTTGATGAGGCTTCTGGCTGCTTTGGTGAGGGTGGACTTGATGACCGTGGTCAGGCTGGGAGCCAGGCGTGCCACGCCGGGGGTGTCGGCGGCGGCCTGGGCGGCGATCTTGGCCACCACCAGGTCGCTGACGCTCAGGGCCGGTTCGGGCTGCGTCATCGACCGGAGCCTTCCGTGCCGTAGACGTCGACGAAGGCGATGTCGATCGCGTCGGCTTGCAGCCCGTACTGGAGCGACAGCGCGGCGGCGGCGGCGGCGCGAGCCGTGTCGGCCAGAGCGGTGAGATCGACGGAGTAGGCCGCGGCCGCGCGGATCTCGATCTGCAGACCCGGATTCCGATCGGCGTAGCCCGGATCGGCCTCTTCGGGGGCGCGGTCCCGAAAGTGCAGCTGACAGG